>JBJECG010000055.1:0-24936 GCA_051870875.1 Candidatus Aphodosoma sp. | reverse complement strand
CTTCTGGCTCCGGTCGTCGACATGCACATATCGTACAAGCATACGGCCAAAGTCGATGATATCCTGTGTGTTCAAATCTCTTATCGCAAAAGCCGAGGGTGCAAGTTGGTATTTGATTACGTCATTACACGTCCGTCTGACGGCGCATTGATAGCTACTGCATCTACAGTGCAGCTGTTTACCGATTTCGATGGCAATCTCATTCTTTCCGACCCGGAGTTCCTCGGACAGTGGAAGTCGGAGCATGTGTAATCCTGTGTAAATACGAAAATTACTGTCACGTATCATGTTGCAAAATACATATTTTACAGTTCTTGAACGGGTAGACAACGCCGACAATACGGTTTTCACCGTAAGGCTCGAAAAAGGGCATCCCGTCTATGCCGGACACTTCCCGGGCGACCCTGTCTCTCCTGGTGTGTGCAATCTCCAGATGGTCAAGGAGTGTGCCGAAATTGTAGCCGGCCGCAGCTTGACTTTCTCCAATATATCACAGTACCGCCTTATGGAGGTGGTTTCGCCTTTCAAACAGGACTTGTTGCAAATAACCGTTGCCGTTACTCCGAAAGACGGTGAATTTCTCTTGACTGCTTCCGCTCAAACTTCCGGTGCCGTCTGTATTTCCGTGAAGGGTACATTGGTCGGAAAACAAGAAGGACTGTGATACGACCTTAAAATCATAATTGTTATGGAAACTGTTTATCGTTTCTTTTCAAAACATAAGTGGCTGTTGTACACTGTAATAGTGGTGTCAACGGCACTTTTGGCATTTTTGGCGTCAAGAATAGAGTTTGAGGAAGATGTATCCAAACTTTTCGCTTCGATAGACAGTGACGATGATATAGCCGTTGCTTTCTCCGACATTAAGGTGAAAGACAATGTCTTTATCCTTGTCACCTGTCGTGAGGACAGTGATGCCGACGAAACGGAGCTGTGCGAAGCTTGCGACATGTTCGTCTCTTCGCTTTTGGAAAACGATAGTGCCGAG
Source organism: Candidatus Aphodosoma sp. (assembly GCA_051870875.1). Classification (GTDB taxonomy): domain Bacteria; phylum Bacteroidota; class Bacteroidia; order Bacteroidales; family Paludibacteraceae; genus Aphodosoma. The sequence goes on along the minus strand of JBJECG010000055.1, from coordinate 23,948 downwards.
CACGACATCGAGGACATTATGTGTACTATGGACCTTGAAACACTGCAACCCATTCTCGACTATGCCATCGGCAATATAGCCCTCTTTGCCGACAGTGCCATGGTCTGTATGTTGGACTCCATGATTACCCCGCAGAATGTTTCGGCTCAGATGGACGACAATCTGGAGCTTCTCATGGCAGACGAATCGCCTGTCATTTTTGATGTTGTCAGGCACGATCCTGTCGGACTGCGCAATGCTCTGCTCAAAAAGACCGGTTCTTTCGGCGGCATGCCTGTCCGCATCATCGATGGTCACCTCTTCTCTTCTGATGCTTCAACCGTATTGGCTCTCTGCACTCCCGGTTTCTCTTCTCTCGACTCCAAAGCTGGCACCCGCCTGTTCAATAAAATGAGTGCTGCCAAAACCTCCGTCGAAACTGAATACCCCGGCGTAGAGGTTCTCTACCACGGTGCGCCTATTCAGAGTGTCAATAATGCCCGCCGGATAAAATCGGATTTGATACTTACATTGGGCATCTCCATGGTGCTTATCTGCATTATCATAGCTCTCTGTTTCCGCAGCCTCAAAGGCCTGCTGCTTCTGATTGTCCCGGTGCTGTTCGGCGCATTGTTTTCACTGGCTGTGATGTATATCATACAAGGGCATATATCGTTGATGGCTCTGGGCATAGGAGCTATAGTGGTAGGCGTGGCCATGAGTTACAGTATCCACCTTCTCACGCACTACAAATATACTTATGATACAGTACGTGTCCTGAAAGAGGAGTACAAGCCTATACTGCTGGCCGGTATCACTACGATAGGTGCTTTTGTAGGACTGATGTTCACCGATTCGCCGCTGCTGCGTGATTTCGGGCTGTTCGCATCATTTGCCATTGTAGGCACTATCATTGCCTGCTTGTTTTTTGTCCCGCATTTTCTGGAATACGAGAGTCATAAAAGTTCGTTTGCCGCCGTCGAGAAGTTCAATTCCATCCGTTTTGACCGCATCAATCCGTTGATAGTCTCGCTGATATGTATTACTATTGTATGTATCGTCATGTCGCACAATGTGACTTTCGATTCCGATATTACCCATATCGGGTACAAGAGCGGTGATCTGATACGTTCACAACAGCTTTATAAGGAGAAGATGTCGGGCGGCCTTCATTCGCAGTTCTATGCAGTGAAGTCGTCAAATCTCGATTCTGCATTGATACTCAATCGCAGATTGGCTGCCAAGTGCCGTTCGTTGCAGGAGATAGGACTTGTCAAGTCATATGCACAATCATACAATCTGTTGGTCGATTCTGCCACACAGGTAGCGCGTATCGGTGAATGGCGCAGGCATTTTACCCCGAAACGTTGCGCCCGCATTGAGCAGATAGTGCGCTCAGAGGGTGCAAGACGCGGGTTCGATGATGCTATGTTCGAGCCTTTCTTTGAAATAATCCGAGGCGACTACCAACCTTCGTCGCTTTATGCGGCAGATATCTTGCCGCGGCAGCTGATGAATAGCCTTGTAGAAAAGGTTGGCGATGATTATCTGGTATTTACATCTGTCAGGCTTGATAAGGCCAATCTCAAGCGCGTCAACGATTTCATGTCGCAGCAGACTGGCGTGATTGTGCTGGATCCGTTCTATTATACCGGCAACCTGATACAGACTATGCACGATGATTTCAACTCGATTCTGGCATTCTCGTCAATGTTTGTCCTCTTGGTGCTGTGTCTCTCTTTCCGCAATATATTCCTCGCCTTGATTGCATTTATCCCGATGACTCTCAGTTGGTATGTCGTTCTCGGGGTGATGGGAATCTGCGGGTTGCAGTTCAATCTGATCAATATAATCATTTCCACATTCATATACGGTATAGGTGTCGATTACAGCATATTCGTCATGGAAGGGCTTGTCGCTGAAGGCACCGGACGCGACACCTGTCTGCTTTTCAGGCACAAGACAGCCATCACACTGTCGGCTCTGCTGCTGATGCTTTGTATGGCATCGTTGCTCTTTGCTGTACACCCTGCCATATCGTCAATTGGGGTCACGGCTCTTATAGGTATGTTTTCTACCGTCATCATGTCGTACTGCATACAGCCGTTTATTTTCCGGTTGTTTTGTCAGACCCGTATAGGTATGAGCGTTATGAATAAAATCCGTCGGAAGTCAGAACAATGAAATACGATGTTGTCATAGTAGGTGGCGGCCTTGGCGGCTTGCAGTGTGCATACATCCTATCAAAAAAGGGTATGAATGTCTGCATTGTCGAGAAAGAGCACAAGTTGGGAGGATGCTTGCAGATGTTTTCGCGTCACCGGTCGAAGTTCGATACCGGATTTCATTATGTCGGAGGCCTTGGCGATGGCGAGCCTCTCAATCGCATATTCACCTATTTCGGTCTGATGGATTTGCCTTGGCTCAGGCTTGATGACGATGCTTTTGATGAGGTCGTTTTGCAAGGTGAAAGTTACAACTTTGCAAGCGGTTACAATCGGTTTGCTGATACTTTGGCCGACAGTTTCCCGCATCAGCGCGAGGCATTGCAACGCTATATATCACTTTTGCAGGACGTCAACCGCAATATAGTGCGCAGTTTCGACCGCCGCGATGCCAACGAAACATATACAGGAAGCCTTTTCTCCGCATCGGCTTACGATTACCTGAACGAGACCTTTTCTGACAAGCGTTTGCTGCAAGTGGTGTCAGGCACTTCGCTTAAAATGGAACTGATGCCCGAAACGCTGCCTCTCTATATATTTGCACAAATCAACTCTTCATTTATACAGAGTGCATGGCGGCTGCAAGGTGGCGGCGATATGCTGGTCGACCGTCTGGTTGATAACGTACGGGCCATGGGAGCTACTGTCGTGACAGGTTGCGGTGTCGACGAGTTTGTTGAAACCGGTGGCAGAATCATGGCTGTACGGTTGCAGGACGGCAGTCGGATAGAAGCCGGCCGCTTTGTTTCTGATATCCATCCGGCCGCTACTATGGTGTTGTTGCGCAACAGTTCGCTCGTCCGCCGCATTTATCGTAACCGCCTATCCAACATGCCGAATACCTGCGGTATGTTTACCGTCAATTGCAGACTCCGTCCCGGTAAATTCCGTTACATTAACCGCAATATATATATATATGATACTTACGATGTATGGCAGTTGTGCCGCCGTACAAAAGGTACGCCGTTGCAGGGCGTGATGATAAGTTTTCAGCCGCCTCTCGACGGTTCGGATTTTACCTGCAATGTAGATATACTCACACCGTTGGGTTATAGTGAAGTGGAGCAGTGGGCAGGGACACGACCGCTTCACCGGCCGGATGAGTACAACCGTTTCAAATATGAACTGGCCGACCGTTGCATTGCCTTTGCGGGGCATTATCTGCCCGGGTTGGCCGAAAACATCGAAGCGGTTTATACCTCAACGCCACTGTCTTACCAATACTATACCGCCACCCAAGCTGGCTCGGCATACGGTATCCGTAAGGACTACAGCAACCTTATGTACACTCTTCTGACACCGCGTACTCCTGCCGGCAATCTTTTCCTTACGGGGCAGAACCTCAATCTTCACGGCGTGCTCGGCGTGAGTATGACTGCATTTATGACTTGCTCAGAGATAGTCGGAGCGGTGTCGCCGTTTGAACATAAACCAGTTTGAATAATAACTTGTAAAATACTTGAATACTATGAATTATGCATTAGTTACAGGCGGAAGTCGTGGAATTGGCCGTGCTGTATGCGTGAAACTCGCTTCCGAGGGTTTCCATGTGATAGTCAATTTTGTAAGCAATGAGGCCAAAGCTCAGGAAACGCTTGGGCTCATACAGCAGGCAGGCGGCGAAGGGTCGCTTCTGAAATTCGATGTCAGCAATCTACAGGAAACTGCCGATGCCCTCTCGCAATGGAAAGATGCACACAAAGGCGAATATATCTCGGTAGTTGTCAACAACGCCGGCATCCGTAAGGACAATCTGCTGGCACTCATGGACGAAAACGACTGGTATGCCGTACTCGGCACTACCCTCAACGGTTTCTATAATGTCACCAGACAACTGATACAGCCGATGATGCGCAAGAAATTCGGCCGTGTCATCAACCTTGCATCCATTTCGGGTGTCATAGGTCTGCCTGGGCAGACCAACTATTCGGCAAGCAAAGGCGGTATCATAGCCGCAACTAAGGCCCTCGCCAAGGAGGTTGCGCCTAAAGGGGTTACGGTAAATGCCATTGCACCGGGATTTATCAATACTGATATGGTAGAAGGGATTGATATGGAATCGCTCGTCAAAACCATTCCTGCCGGACGTTTCGGCAACCCCGAAGAGGTGGCTGAACTGGTGGCTTTCCTTGCTTCTGCAAAATCGTCATACATCACCGGAGAGTGTATCTCAATTACCGGCGGATTGAACTAATCTGATCTGATTATGAGAACTAAATATATTGCATTCACGCTTTTGCTTGCCATGTTTGCAACACCGGCTTTCGCCCAAACCGATGCTTTGATTGCCAGAATCAAACAGGCCGACAGCACTGTAAAGACCATCGAAAGCGATTTCTCTCAGACCAAGACATTGAAGATGATGAACCGCACTATCCAGTCTGAGGGCAGATTGTTCTACGACAGGGATTTTTACCTCAACATGGTTTATACCAAACCCGACAAAAACCAGATATTGATTGACGGAAATCGCTTTATTGTGACGAAAGGTATGAAAACCAATCGTTTCAATACGGATAATAGCACAGATATGCGTTTGTTCCGCAATGCGTTGATCAACAGTTTTGTCGGAAACATTCAAGAGATTGCAGACGAAAATGGTGCCGGTATAGAATACTCCAGGGACAAGGAAAACCATATTTTTTCAATAGTCAGCAAAAGCGGCAAAAAACGCATGTACAATGGTTTCGTCATCTATTACGATATCAAGACATTGCGTATGAAGCAGATTACCATACTGGAGTCAAACGGCAATTATACCGATTACATACTTACAGGTACAGCTTCGGTAAACAAACCATTCAGCGAACCGCAGAAGCGTACTGAATAAGAATACGATTCATCATGAAACGGAGGGTGGCTATCATAGGCGGTGGAGTGTCGGGGCTTACAGCAGGCATATATGCGCAGATGTGCGGACTGGAAAGTATTGTCTACGAGCAGCATACTATTGTTGGCGGCGAGTTGACCGGTTGGGAACGTCAAGGATGTCATATAGACAACTGCGTACACTGGCTTATAGGCACTTCCCCTTGCAGCGATATTTTCAATATATGGTGCGAAACGGGGGCTTTGCGCCGTGAAAACGATGATATTATTCAGAACGAGGCCTTTATGCGCGTTGAAACTGCCGATGGCGAAGTGATAAATCTTTGGCAGAATCTCGACCGCCTGGAACGCGACATGATTGCCCTTTCGCCCGAAGACGAAACTGAGACGAGACGGTTTATAGCCTCGGTCAGAGCGTATCAGTGCGTGGATTTGCCGGCTGCAATGCCATCGGAGCAGATGTCGCCGCTGTCCGAGTTGTGGAGGTTGTTGTGCAAGATGAAAGGAGTGGCTCGCATTCATAAGAAATTCAGCCGCATATCCATCAGCGATTATGCCGCACGGTTCAGAAACGGCACTATACGCAAGATGCTGATGACTTATTACCCGAATCAGTACAATATTTCATCGCTCATGTACGTGATGGCCAATTTCTCGCTGGGCAACGCTGCACTGCCAAAAGGAGGGTCGCTCGCCATGGCGCAGCGTTTGGAACAAAAGTTTCTTTCGCTTGGCGGCAAGATCAAGACTTCCTGTAAAGCTGTGAAGATAGAGATTGAAGACAAGGTGGCAAAGAGCGTAGCATTTGCCAACGGAGAAACTGCCGCGTTCGACGATATTGTGTGTGCCTGCGATACGGACATCACATTCAACAAGCTGATAGGGGTGGAGTATATGGATAAGCTCTTTCGTCTGCGGTATATGCTGCACCGTAAATATCCGGTACATTCGTCGGTCAACTGCTATTTCGATGTAGCTGATGCTTGTACTGCAATCCCGGATACAGTATTCTTTGAGTGTGACCCGTTTGTGGTGGCTGGCAATTCGGTGTCGGGTATTCTCATGAAGAACTACGGTTGCGAACCGTCGTTTGCGCCCGAAGGCCACACAGTAATCCAGACTTTGCATCTGCAGTACACAGGCGAATTTGAATTCTGGAATCGCCTGCGCAAGACCAATATCACTGCCTATCGTGCGGAAAAAGAGCGTGTGGCGGCAACAGTCATTGACCGCATCGAACAGCACTACCCATATCTGAAAGGGAAAGTGAAATACATCGAATCCGTTACGCCGGCCAGTTTCCATCGCTATTGCGGAGCGTACAAAGGCGCGTATATGAGTTTCATCCTAACTCCCTATGTGCCTAAAGTCGTCCACAAGGGGCGTATAAAAAACATACGTAACCTTTATCTCGCAGGACAATGGCTCCAACCGCCCGGAGGTCTCCCGAATGCACTCCTTACCGGCAAGTTTGCCATCCAACGTCTCTGCCGGCAGAATCATATACCTTTCATCGGTTACGGCGGGAAGTAGCCGTCTGTTTGTAAGATTAATGCATCGGTCCCGTCTTGACAATGCCGCATCGTGTCGGCCTGTTCCTTATGGTCGGTCAGAGGTCGAGGCTTGATGTCATTCGGCAAACGGCCTGATTTCGCACATCTCGCGGTATTCGCACCAGTCCGGATCGTTTTCTACATATAGTTTGATCGGCAGAGTAGGGTAGGGCGCAAGAGCTTCGTTGAGACGTTCGCCGAATACGCGCGCTGTGCGGGTGTAGAACACGAGGGTGCGCTCTCCGCCTCCTACGTATATGCCTGTCAGGATGGCAAGTTTGTCGCATTCCATTGTGCGACGTAGCACGCCTTGTACCTCATCCATCAGTTTGCCGTCCTCATTGGCAGGCATGGCGTTGTATGCTGGGGTGTACTGCCAGTATATCTCCACCCGTTCTTTCAGTTTGCCGGAGTGCTGGAACTCGTCCAGATCATCACGTCCGGTGATGAATATCGGGTGTCCGTCATCGGTCTCGCCCATTGTGCTGAACCATTTGTCTGTCAGTTTCATAATATCGTATTGTTAATGTGTTGTGACTATAAGGGGCTGAGAAAGGGTGTATCGGATATTCCAATCTGATACACCCTTTGCCGTTTATGTCGTTATAAAGTCTGGTTTTGGCATCTGTTTGTCTCATCAATGCAGTTCCCAGGCCAGTGCGCTTGCTCCGAGAATGGCTGCATCGCTCTCTTTCAATGTTGAGAAGATGACTTTGATTTTTCCGCGCCACATGTGGAGCAGATTCCTGTTAAGGTGTTCCACTATCGGTTCGTAAATAAACTCCTTGGCCTTTGTCAGACCACCGAAGAGGATGATGGCTTCGGGAGATGAGAAGGCTACAAAGTCGGCAAACTTTTCGCCCAGCATCTTGCCTGTTATTTGGAATATGTGTTTTGCCATGCTGTCGCCCTGTACGGCTGCGTCATACACGTCTTTTGATGTTATGTTGTCGGCGGGAATGTTGCGGAGCAGTGATTTTTCATCGGTCAGTTCCAGTAGTTCGCGTGCTGTCCGGGCTACCCCTGTAGCCGATGCATAGGTCTCAAGACATCCGGTTTTTCCGCATCCGCAGAGGCGTCCGTTGTTGCGGACGGCGCACGTGTGCCCGAGTTCCCCGGCAAAACCGTCATGACCGTAAACCACATTGCCGTTTATGACAATACCCGAACCGACTCCTGTGCCGAGGGTTATCATTATGAAGTTTTTCATGCCGCGGGCAGCACCGTATGTCATTTCACCTATGGCTGCCGCATTGGCATCGTTGGTAAGAGCCGCCGGAATTCCGAGCCTTTCTGAAAGCATTTTTGTGAACGGTACTATGCGGCTTTTTGTCCATGTGAGGTTTACCGCTGCTTCTATACATCCGGTGTAATAGTTGGAGTTGGGTGCGCCTACTCCTATCCCGCGTATCTCGTCTATACTGTATTCTGGAGCAAGCAGTCTGATGATGGCTTCCGACAAGTCTGAGGTAAATTCTTCGGCCGTACTTTGTGTGTTACTGCGTATTGCACTTTGTTTCAATACATTGCCACGAGTGTCCACTACGCCTATTTTAGCACTTTGCGCACCAATGTCTATTCCGATTACATACGGTTTTTCCATAGTTCCAAATGTATTTGATTGTTGTTTATGCTGTTTCGATGTCGGTATTCACGTTTCTGCTGCCCCACAGAGCATACCACAGTATGAATGCCAGTCCGAATATGATTATGAAATAGCTGTTGAGATAACCGAAATGGTCGGCTATAAGTCCCTGTATCATAGGCATGATACCTCCGCCGCATACCATTGTCATGAACAACCCCGATGCCGCGGCGGTATAGCGGCCCAAACCTTCTATTGCCAGGTTGAATATGCCGCCCCACATTACCGAAGTGCAGAGGCCGCAGAGCGTGAGCAGTACCAGATTGACGGGCAGTTGGGTCATGATTACTGTCAGGTTGGAGTCGAGGGTGGGCATCGTCACTGTATTGCCCGGTAAAATTATGGCTGTCAATACCAGCAGGAGAGCGATGACACTGACTGTGGTAAGCATGGCCTTTGCCGATACTTTGCTGCCTGCAGCCACTCCTATAAAGCGGCCTGCCAGCATCAGAAACCAATAAGTGCCGACTACTGTCCCTGCTACTCCTCCGTCCATGGCCAAGCCGCCGTTTACTGTTTCGGATGTCATGAAAAGGTTGGCTATATTGGGGATACCCACTTCTACGCCGACATAGAAGAAGATGGCCGTCATGCCTAAGACGAAGTGTCGGAACGATAGGGCAGAATGTTTGTCGGCAGTCTGCCGGTTGTCGTGCTTTTCTATGTGAGGCTCGGGTATCGGCATGAAATGGAGTACGATAAATGCTGCCGCGAATATGCAGACGGCAATGATCAGAGCCGGGGTGGCATCGGCTATCGATGCGCGGGAGGCATTGCCGATGAAAGTACCGACTAAGATAGGTACTATAGTTGCACCAAGGGAGTTGAGCGTCCCTCCAAGCTGCAGGAATTGGTTGCCGCGTTTGCCTCCGCCTGCCAATGTGTTGACCATTGGATTGACCACTGTATTGAGCATACACATCGAAAATCCTGAGATAAAGGCTCCTGTCACATATACTGCAAAACTGCCGGCTATACCTGACAGATAACTGATGATGACACCGGTAAGACCCACTGCAATGGCAGCAAGTGCCGTCTTTTTATAACCGATGCGCCGGATAAGCATACCTGTCGGTACTCCCATGCAGAGGTAGGCTATGAAGTTGGCCGCATTGCCGAGTTGCGACAGGAAATTCGACACTCCGAACTGGTTGCGGACGATGACCCCCATCGGATTTTGCAGTCCGGTGACAAACGATATGATGAAAAACAGGGCACACATCATTGCCAGCGGCAGGATGACTTTCTTTTCCAATTTTGCCATAATGGTTACGGTTATGTGATTATAAGTAGGATTTAAGTGATGAAGTTGTCTGTTCCGGTTATTGCCAATTACTTGTAGAATATATTATGTGCTTGTGTCACGGTGGCGGATCAGATTTTCTATATAGCTTGTCTTTGTCCCGTCCAATTATGCTGTAAGTACGGATTATAGATTCTCTTTCAGGAAGTTGGTGAAACGGGTGTACAGGTGCAGCCGGGTTTTCGCACCGAGGATGCTGTGGTTTTTGTTGGGATATATCTGCATTTCAAACTGTTTGCCGGCTTCTACCAAGGCATCGGCATAGAGCATCGAATGTTGGATATGCACATTGTCATCGGCTGTGCCGTGGCAGAGCAGCAGTTTGCCTTGCATTTGGCCGGCTTTGCTGATCAGATCCGAGGCCGAATAGCCCTTGTCGTTCTCTTGCGGTGACGACATGAACCGTTCGGTATAGGCAGTGTTGTACAGACGCCAGTCCGTCACGGGAGCGGTGGCTATGCCTGCCTTGAATGTGCCGTTGCCGTAAGTGAGGCAGTTGAGTGCCATGAAACCGCCGTAGCTCCAGCCCCAGATGGCTATGCGGCCGGCATCTATATAGTCAAGTGAACCGAAATGTTTGGCCGCTGCTATTTGGTCTTCCGTTTCGTATCTGCCCAAGTTCCAGTAGGTACAGGTACGGAAATCATGTCCTTTGGCTCCGGTCCCGCGGGGATCGACACAAACCACTATGAAACCGTTCTGGGCCAGATAATATTCCCAATCCGGGCGGAAACGGTCCAATACCTCTTGGCTGTCGGGTCCTGAATATTGGACCATCACAAGCGGATATTGACGCGAGGCATCGAAATTTGTCGGACGTACCATCCATGCACTCAGCATGTTGCCGTTGACAGGCACGTAAAGGAATTCTTTTTGTGGCATTTGGTATTTGTCGAACCGTTCCTGTACCTCGGCATTGTCGATGATGGTGCGGATACGTTTGCCTTTGGCATCGTTGAGCACCACCTGATGGGCGGTAGTGCTGTTGTGGAACTGGCAGATGATGTATCTGTTGCCTGTGGAGAATGTAGCGGAGTGGGTGCCGGGACGGCTGTCCATGTTTGTCAGTTTGCCTTTGGCATTGAGACGGTAGACGTGACGTTGGGCCGGATGTTCTTTGGCGGCCTGGAAGTAGGCCGTGTTTGTCTGTTCATCGTAGCCGTAGAAGTCGGTAATGTCCCATTCCCCGTCGGTGAGCTGCTTCCGGATGTTGCCGTTGGCATCGTACAGATAGGCGTGGCGGTAACCGTTGCGCTCGCTGAGGGCTACGAATGAGTTGTCTGACAGGAAAGTCAGGGGCTTGTAGTTTTGGTAGTCGATATACACCTTGTCGTTTTCGCTTAGCAGTGTGGTGGCGACACCAGACCTCGGATTCACCGACAGAAGTTCGAGTACGGTCTGGTTGCGGTTGAGACGGACAACGGCAAGCGATTCGTTGCGGTTGGTCCAGCGGAGTATCGGAAAATATATGTCGTTGCCCTCACCGCAGTCCATTTTCCTGGTGGTGCGGTTGTCTGTGTCATACACGTGTACCGATACTGTAGAGTTTGTCTCTCCGGCTTTCGGATACTTGTAGGTATAGATTTCGTCGTATGGGTGTGAATATCTGTCAAACGAGAACTGGCGGATTGAACTTTCGTCAAAACGTATCCAGGCCAGCAGTTTGCTGTCGGGACTCCAGGCGAAACAGCGGTTCAGACCGAACTCCTCTTCGTACACCCAGTCGGGAGTGCCGTTGATAATCTTGTTTTTTTCGCCATCGGTACTGACTGCTATCTCGGTGCCGAAATCGAGTTTCTTGATAAACAGATTGTTGTTGCGGGCAAAAGCTACCATGCGTCCGTTTGGCGAGAATTGGGCCATCTGCTGCGGCTCGTCTGATTTTGAAAGATGTTCTACGGTATTGCGTTGCGTGTCGAATATATAATATGTGGTAGTAAACGAGCGGCGGTAGATGGGCGTACGTTTTGTATTGATGAGTATGCGGCGTTCGCCTGCATCGAATTGGTAGCCTTCGATGGCCGTAATGGTGCAGCCCTTTGCTTTTCGTATGTCTAATATGGTATCGGTGGCTTTGCCTGTACGATAGCTGTACGCTATGATTTGTGTACTGTCTGCAGAGAGCATGGTATAGCGTTCGCCATCGTTCATTGAATAGATTTCTGCCATTTGCTGCGGACGGAACGCTCCGGATGTGAAGTCGTGCAGATACTCTTCATAATCAGGCGATGCTGAAATTGCTGTTGTGATGACAAGTAGCGCAGTCAGGAAAATGATTTTTCTCATAACTTTTGTTTTGGTTGCTTGTATGGTTGTTTAATTGATGATCATTATCTTTACAATGGTTTTGTCTTTACGGTCCTCCGACACGCAGTGCGCAAAATATATGCCTGTGGCCACACGGTCTCCGTTGGCCCGGCAACCGTCCCATGTGGCATACCCTCCGTAGGAGCGGGTTTCATACACCATGTTGCCGTTTACGTCGGTAATGCGTACACTGCTGTTGTCTGTCAGACCGGTAACGGTGATAATACCTTTGAACTCCGGACGCACAGGATTTGGAAAAGCATGTACATTGTTGAACCGTGCCCCTCCTTCGTTGGAATCCGACTGGTATGATATGATACCTTTGCCTGTGCCGATAAACACTTCGCCGGTACGGTCGTTGATGCCGAGTGTGATGATATTGTTGGATAGCAGCGGACTGTTTTCTTCCGTGAAATGGTGTATGGTAGTCTGGCCGTCCGGTGACACCAGATATACCCCTGAATTTCGTGTCCCTATCCATTTGCGGTTGGCTCCGTCGGTTACTATGTCGGTGATTTCTTCCGTTTCAAGCAGATAGTCCGCAAGTCCGGACCCGTCATCGCGGGAAATCTTGATCTTCGAACATCGGTAGTTCGGGTTGAATATGTCTTCTATATTGTTGAGCAGCAGGATGCCCTCTGTTGTCCCTACCCAGATGGTCCCGTTCTTGTCTTGTTCTATGCAGCGTACAAAACGTTGCGAAAGTGATATGTTTTTCTCATCACGGTCGGTGAGTTCCGTTATCAGGCGTGTACGGTCATCCGACACCTTGTCTATCGTCCCTCTGTCATCAAATACAAAAAGAGCCGATGTCACAGTGTTTTTGTATCTTGGCAGTGATACTATTTTTATATCAGGATTCGTCTTGCTTATTATTATTCGTTCCAGAGTCTCTGCCCCTTGTATGTCGGAATGGTTGATGTAGTGGAATTTCCCTTGTGTGTCAAGTACTTTCAGCTGGTTGGCCGAGAAGTTGAACATCCAGAGGTTGCCCGATGCGTCGAACTGCAGTGCATCCACACGCTGGTATCTGTATTTTTCATTGAAATTGCCGTTGGGAAAGCAGGTCTCGATACCGTTTGGAGTGTCGATGTTGTGCAGCTTGTAGAATTGGTCGTTGCGGAATTCGTACAGGCCCATACCGAAACTTGCGGCAAAGAAGTGTGTCTTGTCATTGGGGTCGACCTCTATGTCCACTAAGTCAAGGCAGTCCCCGGTAGGGGTGACGTTTGCCAGTTCGTAGTTCCAGACATTGTGCCACACCCCGTCTTCGTAAAACGATATTGTGCCCGGACGTAAGTACTGTACTGCGAATCTTCCTCCGGGGACAACGAACATGCGGTTGGCACAATAGGCAAATTCCCACGAATAGTTTGACAGTGGCCCGTTCGGGGCAAATATCGACATGGTGTTGTCTGCCAGATTTATACGGGTTATGTTCGGTATGGTAGAGTACCACAGGGCATTGTGTCCGGCATCGTATACGGCGGCGTAAGCTCCGGTTATGTCCGGAAGTCCGGGGGCTTTTATGGTATTGTCGGTGTAGCAGGTAAAGATGATGCCGCTGTCATGGTATACTTTCGTTACTCCCCCTGTAGGCATGCTCCATGTGCCGTTGGTATACCGGTACAGGTTATTGTTTCCCTTCAATAGGAAAATGGTGTCGTTGACTGAAAGAATCTGTCTGTTTTCTATATCCGGTTCCGGTATCACCATCTCATTCCAATTCTGGTAGTTGGCCAGGTTTGAGCCTTGTATGGGGGCATATTTCATCCCTTTTGTTGTCAGTGCGTATATGTAGCGTGCGTCTGTTTGTACATCGGTTATGCTTTCTGCATCGCCCGTATCACCTATCATATACGAATCGGCAATTTCGTATTTGCTCAGGTTTATTACCGAAATTCCGTAGCCGGTGGCAATGTATGCGTAGTCTTTGGCAAATGTTGCGCTGTTGATCGTTTTGTCCCCGTTGAATGTTTTGCGGTATATGTCGCTGATGTTTATTATTTCTGCATCATCGGTTATAATGTCGATATTTGAGTTCTCGTATATTACGAGCATCAGTCGGTTGTATTCCGAATAGGCTATATGGCGTATGTCAGTATCGTTCAGACCGCTTAGTTTGGAATAGATCTCTATTGTGAAGTCTCGTTTGTCGATTGAGAAAATGGAGCCTGCGCTAAGGCCGTATATCTTGTCTGCTGTCTGGACGACTTCCGAAATGTTGGCGTAGGCCATGTGCGTCCTCCATCCGCCCATCTGGGGCTGTATGGCCGCAACTGCAGCAAGCGGGACAATATGCAGCAGTATTGTGACAAGTACTTTGGCCATTCTTTTGTACTCGGATTGTCTGCATGAAAATATCGGAATATTCGTCATTTTGATGCGTTGTATGTGGTCAGAAACTGTCGGAATGATTTTATCGCATTGGCTCTGTGGGATATGGCATTTTTAGTAGCTGCATCAAGTTCGCCGAAAGTTTTGTCATAACCGTCTGGTATGAATATGGGATCGTAACCGAAACCTCCTGTACCGCAACGTCTTTCTATGAGCCTGCCTTGTACTTCTCCACGGAAATAATACGTCTTCCCTTCTATTATGGCTGCTATCACGGTTACGAATCTGGCGGTCCTGTCTTTCTTTCCATGCATGCGTTGTAGCAGAAGGTCTATATTACGGTTCATGTCAACCGGCTCGCCTGCATATCGGGCTGACCGTACGCCGGGTTCGCCGTCAAGTGCATCCACCATCAGTCCCGAATCGTCGGCGAAACAGTCCTTGCCTGTCCGGTCATATATGTATTGGACTTTTTGGCGTGCATTTTCTTCAAATGTATCGCCGGTTTCAGGTATCTCTTCGTTGAAGCCTGTCGACTGCAAATCGGATATTTCGGCAATGTCGGACAACATGGCTTGTATTTCCTCGCATTTGTGGCGGTTATGGGTCGACAATATCAGTCGTATCATTGTTGGTTCAGAGTTTGATTTTTGCCTGTAGTGGCATTATTTGATTGTTAAGTATAAAAAAACAGCCGCACGACTTGCTGTCGAACGGCTGACTTGCTGTTGTATACCCGGAGGGGCTCGAACCCTCGACCCATTGATTAAGAGTCAATTGCTCTACCAACTGAGCTACGGATACATCCTTATGCACATGGCACCTGCATGATCTGGTGCTTTTGCAGGTGCAAAGGTACAACTTTTTTCGCTATGTTGTACCCTGTCACGCCGTTTTTTTGTACTGAACTGTCGGATTTGATGGCAATATATTGAAAATAATCATCTTGACAGTATGTAATAAGTGTAAACCCGAATTACATATTGTCGAGTATCGCCTTTACTTTTTCTGATATTGCGCGTCCGTCGGCCTTGCCTGCCAGTTGTTTTGTGGCAATGCCCATTACCTTGCCCATGTCCTTTGCCGAAGTTGCGCCTGCCGTTGCTATTATTTCCGATACGGCGGCTGTGAGTTCGGCGTCATCCATCATTTTTGGAAGGTAGCGTTTGTACACCTCCACCTGTCCGAGATATTCATCGGCCAGATCCTTGCGGTTCTGTTGGATGAAGATATCGGCTGCGTCGCGTCCTTGTTTGGCCATTTTTTGAATGACTTTTACCGCCTTGTCATCGGTCAGGTCACCATGGGTCTCTTTTGATGTTTTGGCTTCAAGCAGCTCTTTCTTTATGCCGCGGAGTGCTTCGAGCTCAACTTTGTTGCGTGAAAGCATAGCCTTTTTTATGTCTTCGCTTACTTGTTCGAATATTGTCATGACAGTCGTTTTTTATGTCGTTTTGATTTGTTTGCGCTTGAATGCCGGCTCTTTCTCCCATCGTTCGAGTGTCGCTTCATCGTCGAACAGCTCGAGTGTCAGTTGTTGTTCCTGTTTCGGAATGTCGAATTTGCCGGGATAGAGTTGTTGTATCAGAGAGTCGTTGGGGTCGTCGGCCGCTTGGAACGGCGGCTGCGGTTGTTTCTCTCCTTCCGACGGCTGCTCTTCTTCATTGTTGGCTCCTGTAGCAAGGATTGTCACCTTTACACTGTGTCCCAATGTATCGTCGAAGTTTATTCCCCAGATCAGTTCGATGTCATCACCCATTGCCTCCATGAATTCGTTGATTTCGTTCACTTCGTTCATTAGTATCTGGTCGTCTTTTGAGCAGTAGAAATTCAGGAGCATCCGTTTCGATGTGTTTATGTCGCTGTTGTCGAGTAGAGGCGAATTCAGTGCGTTTTGTATGGCCTTGGTCACACGGTTTTCTCCGTCGGCTGTTCCCGTGTTCATTACGGCTGTTCCTCCGTTGCGCAGTATGGTGGACACATCGGCAAAGTCTACATTGATATAGCCCTCTACGGTTATGATCTCGGCTATACCTTTGGCTGCCCGGGCCAGTACATCGTCTGCTGTTTTGAATGCGTTGGACAGTTCGAGTTCCGGATATATGGTGCGCAGTTTGTCGTTTTGCACCACAAGCAGGGCATCCACGTTGGGGCGCATGGCTGCCACACCGTCAAGTGCCTGCTTTATTTTCTTCCTGCCTTCGAAAGCAAACGGTATGGTCACGATACCTACCGTGAGAATATCCATCTCCTTGGCTATGGACGCTATGACAGGAGCTGCCCCCGTACCTGTACCTCCACCCATACCGGCTGTGATGAACACCATTTTCGTCCCGTCTGAAAGTATCCGTTTTATCTCTTCTTGCGACTGCCGTGCAGCTTCTCGTGCCACTTCAGGTCTGTTGCCTGCTCCCAGTCCTGTGCCGAACTGTACCTTGTTGGGTACAGGTGAGTTCAATAGTGCCTGATAGTCGGTGTTGCAGACAACGAACGAAACATCGGCTATTCCCTCTTTGTACATTTGGTTGACCGCATTGCTGCCTCCTCCTCCTACTCCTATCACCTTGATGATGCTGTCGGTCTGTTTTTCGACTATATATTGATCAGCTATTCCTTCCATTTTGACTTATGTGTTAGTTTGTATGGGTTAGTCTTCTATACTCGATTCGTTGTCACTGAACAGATGGTTGATTCTGTCCATAAACCGTTTCTTTGGAGTATGGGGCTTGTTTTTGGTCTGGTTGAAAGTCTCTTCTGGTTGTGTGCAAGGTTTGTCTGCATTGAGCAGTATGCCTGTGAGCAGGGCATAGCCCGCATCAGAATAGGTTTCCTGTGATGCTTTCGACAGATTGTGGGCATGCGAACCTGAACGTACTGCTATTCCTGTCTTTTCCTCCATATACGGGGCTATATCCTTCAGCTTTGACCCCCCGCCAGTCAGTATTATGCCGCATTCCAGCTTTGTACTGTAGCCCGAACGGTGTATTTCGTTCAGACATAGCTCCGTTATTTCATCCAGTCTGGCTCTTATCGCACCGTTGATTTCCGACGGCTTGAAATACGAATCTTCGTTCCCTGCACGTCCGGTTATTTTTATCTGGAAGTCGTTGTCGTCACCGTGCAATATGGAACTGTGGCTGCATTTGATTTTCTCTGCTGCTTCCGCTGTCAGTCCGAGATGCTGCAGATCGTTGGTGATGTGCTGCCCGCCGAATGGTATGATTGCCATATTGCGCAGTATTCCGTCATGATATACGGTTACTGTAGTGGTGGCTGCTCCTATATTGATGACGGCGCATCCGTTGTTGCGTTCCTGATGTGTGGATACGGCGTCTGCTATGGCGCGGGGAGCCAGTATCGGGATGAAGTCGTCTATCGTCTGTTGGTGGTCAATACATTTTTGCAGGTTGCTGTGCAGTGAGGGTAGTGCACATGCTACCAGATAGTTGGCTTCTATTTTGCTGCATATCGCCCCCTCCGGGTCGAACAGGGTGTCGCTGTCGATACCGTATTCTTCTGCTGTTATGTCGTAAACTCGCAGGTTGTCAGACTGTATTTCCCAGGCCTCTTTCTGCAGATCGGCCAGTTCGGCTTTGGTTATTTTTGTCGGCTCGTCAAAAGAACGTTCTATCCGGTGGCGTATCGTGCGAAGCGACCGCCCGTTTACCGACAGGTATATGCGCACTATGCGGTGGCGGTTGTTCAGCCTGTTGGTGAGCTTTTTCGACAAATTGCTTATGGCAAACGCCGCTTCCGAAGAGTTCTTCACTATACCGTGTTGTATCACGTTCTCTTTGGGCTTGCATTCTTCCATGCCGAGGATGTCAAGCAACCCGTTTTCGTCACGCTTGGCTGCCATCATGCGTATTTGGCTGTTGCCAAGGTCTGCTGCTATGTATATTTCTTCGTTCATAAATAGTGTATCCTGTCTTCTTGACGTATTGTTTATGTATGGCGTGGTGTCACATGCATGCTGCATCATCTGACATGGTTCAGCCGTCCCTTCTGGTACAGACCACCTGGTCCCGGTATTTCAGGCTGATTGCCGAATATTCGTTCCATGATTTGTACAATGGCATTTTCTCCAGAAATATATCCAGTTTGTCAAGTTTTTCCCTGTATCGGTCCAGTTTGCCCATCTCTATCGTGAAATTCCCGACGCGGGGTATGAGTTCGACGCTGTTGTCAGGATAAACATACACCTGTGAAAATGCCGAACCCCATCTGCTGCTCTTTGTCAGGTATTCCATGAAATCATACAGTTCCGATACGGCAAATTTATCGTCTACATTGCCTGTCACAAGAGGTACATAAGCGGAAAAACGTACCGATGTAGACATCATCTTGCGGTCTGAGTCCACATAATAGTCACTTTTTACCGACTTTACCCTGTATAGAGGCATGCGCTGCGTTATTTCAATTTGCAGGTCTCCGTTGTTGTCGAAATAGCACGATGCCGTCTTTACCACATTCAGTTCGTCGATTCGTCGCTCTATCTCCGACAGGTCTATCTCCGATGACTTCCTGCCGGCAGGGTAATGTCCCGACATTTTTAGGTGGAGCTCCACAGTTTGGGCTGTGACGAATCGGTATTTGTCGAAATCACATACCTTGATATGTATTTCATGACAAACCTTCTCTTTCCGTGAAGGAACCACAAATACCATTACCGCCAGCAAACTTATTGATACTGCCGCTGAAACAGCCGATATTGCAATGTGTTGCCAAACTTTCATTGTTGCCGCTTGTGAACTCGGAACCCGCTTCGGGACTTTCAAGTGCAAAGATAGCGAAAATATCGGTAACAATATGTCTCGTATGGCTTTTATTTTTCCTGGCTTCGGCCGGTTTGCCGCATCTTATGCGGATAATTGCCTGTATTGTTCACTTTCTTCCTCTGATTTCAGACCGGCAAAACTCCGCTGTCATTTTTTTTCCCGTGTGATTGTAGCTTGAAAGTTGCCGTCACCTCGTGCGTTTGGCGCATTCGGCGCATTCCGTTATGCCGGTTTTTGCATCTCTGAACCTGTTTCTCAGTGCTGAAATCCCATGCTTTCAATAATATTATTCGTTGAAAATCAGTCGAAAATTAAATTGAAAAGAAAAAATATCGTGCAATGTTTGGCAGATTGCGGCAAAATACCTACCTTTGCATCCGCAAATGAGAGATGCAATCTCTGCCGCAGATGGCCCATTCGTCTATCGGTTAGGACGCAAGATTTTCATTCTTGAAAGAGCGGTTCGATTCCGCTATGGGCTACCAAAGATAATGAACCTCCTTCGGCGGAGGTTTTTGATTGTTAAAGATATAATTTGCTGTAATAGAATGGCTAATCACAAATCATCTATTAAACGTATTCGTCAGACTGAAACACGTCGTCTGCATAATAGGTTTTACGCTAAGGTAACTCGTAGTGCTGTGCGCAAATTGCGTGGTACTACCGATAAGGCTGCCGCTGTGGAGATGCTTCCTAAAGTGTTTTCTATGCTTGACAAGCTTGCAAAACGTAATATCATACACAAAAATAAGGCTGCAAACCTTAAGTCTAAGCTTTCACGTCATGTGAATGCAATGGCTTGATTGGTTATACTTTACATACGGAAATCTGCCATTTTCTGGCGCATGGCTCATATCTTACCGGATACGAGCCTTTGTTGTATATGACCTTCCCCTTGTAATCAGAATTTTTCCTTGTCTTTGTACCTTGCCTGTAGGTACATGGTTTTTAGCATCTCCCTGTTATGGCGGATCACACATCATTGAACGATTGGAATGATAAGGACAAACCGCGTGAACGGTTGAAAAACGAAGGCCCTGAAGCCCTCAAAGACTACGAACTCCTGGCCGTTATGCTCGGTAGCGGCGTGAAAGGCCTTAATGTGGTGGAGTTGGCGGAATCCTTGCTCAATTATGTAGGTGGCAATTTGGCCCGCCTTTCCGAACTGACTCTTTACGACCTGCTCAACAATTTCAAAGGCATCGGTGAAGCCAAAGCTCTCAATATACTGGCAACGCTCGAATTCGGCCGTCGGCGCAGCCTGGCGCAGACCGAAATTCAGACTGTCTCTTCATCCAAGGATATTGTCAGTCTCATGGCTCCGCTCTTTGCTGACAGTGTCAGCGAGCAGTTCTGGATACTGTTGCTCAACCGCCGGCTCGGTGTAATCGCTCGGCATCGTGTAGCTGTAGGTGCCGTCTCATCTGTGGTTGCCGATCCAAAACTCATCATGAAACCTGCCGTCGAACGCCTCGCTTCGGCCATTGTCCTTTGTCACAACCACCCATCCGGATCCGTTTTGCCGAGCAATGAAGACAAACTGTTGACCGACAAAATAAGTCGGGCTGCCGCCCTGTTCGACATCCGCCTGATTGACCACATCATACTCACCAACGACTATATGCGTTACTACAGCTTTGCCGACAACGGCGATATAATCTGATGATAAAATACAATTCATGTTAATTGCTTACAACAAGTCTTTTTATTATGGAACAACCGGAACTTAATGCCCACAACAAAGCGGAATACCCTCCGATGCACACTGCCGAACATCTGCTCAATGCCACTATGGTCAGAATGTTCGGGTGCCCTCGTTCCCGCAATGCACATATCGAACGCAAGAAAAGCAAAGCCGACTATCTCCTTGATGAAGCCCCTACCGAAGAGCAGATCCGCGAAATAGAACGGCGTGTCAATATGCAAATTTCCCGCTGTCTTGATGTTACAATCGAATATATGTCCCGGGCTGAAGCCGCCGGCATAGTAGACCTCAGCAAATTGCCCGCTGAAGCCTCCGACATGCTCCGCATCGTCCGCATCGGTGACTACGACGCCTGTGCCTGCATTGGTGCGCATGTGGCCAACACCTCCGAAATAGGTACATTCCGCATCCTCACCTCTGACTACGCCGATGGACGGTGGCGCATGCGCTTCAGACTCGAAAATTCACCATATCAGGAAAAATAGCACGATTGTTAGTTTTGGCTGCAAATTGATAAAATATTATCCGGTTTTGTTTTGTGGAATTGATAAATTGTCATACCTTTGCAGTGCGAACCTTTGTCATTTACAGGGAAAAAGATTGACAATGAATGTTTGCATGGTAAAGTTGATGTATAATTCTTTAAATTGAGATTGGGTATGGCTGAAAATGTTGACACAAAACGGACTTCTGCAGAGAAGAATACATCCGGTAAGAATTGGTATTCTAACCTCACACTTGAAGAATACAAACAAAAGCGCAGACGTCGTGAAGCAAAGGAAAATGCTGCCATGATGAAATTGTTTGTTTGTGTTTTGATAGCATTTGTGATAATTGTATTGGCTGCCCTTACATCGAAGTATTGGCTGCCGTTGGTCAGGTAACCTTTGCCGGACGGAAAATCTAAGCCTTGTCCCATTGCTTTTTGTGCATGTGGAATGTGGCTCTGGAAGTATAATTATTATTTGACGGCAATGGTGCTGTATGGGCTCTTGGACAGGGCGCAGCGTCATTGCCGCCTCTTTTTAGGTATAAAGAGGAATTGCCTGGATGTATATATTACTGTACGGTAAGACTTTTTTGAATTGCCAATAACATGTCGGCATGCAATTGATTTTGCGAAATAATGTTTGCTGGCAAAGCTCATGCCGATCATCGGTTGTTTGTGCCTTTTCACCGGATATTGGCAGAAGGTTTGGCAGGGGCTTGTACGGTTCTGGTCAATTGAACAGCTCGATCCAGCCTTTGTAGCCTACATTCAGTTCCACTACCTTGTATCCGTTTTTGGCGAGTATTTCAGCTGCCTGTTTGCTGCGTTTGCCGCTGCGGCAGTAGACTGCTATTGTCTTGTTTTTGGGTAATGTGGCAAGTGCCTGTCGCTCAAAGTCGGGTTGGCGGACATCAATGTTGATTGCACGGTCGATGAATCCTCCGGCATACTCTTGTGCAGTTCGTACATCTAAAACGACTGCATCAGGTTCCGATATTACGGCGGCAAACTCTTCTGTTCCGACACTTTTGTATTTGCCGGTTCCGGAACAACCCAATAGCCCGCAAAACAGCGTAATGATAATTGATTTCAAATTTCTCATGGTGTTTCTATGTAGTTGAATGACAAAAATTTCTGCTGTTTGATTGTCAAGGTAACTTGCCATAGTTAGTTGCAAGTTGCAGTTCAAGTTCCATAGTATGTATGGCCTCTCCCCTGTTTCCGGTTATGTCAGACATTTTGTTTGTGTACGTACATTTTCAGGCACTGTCATTTAAGCCGGTAATGCAAAATATACGTTACAGTTGCTTTTCAAACAAAGCAAGTGTTACTTTCTGTGGAAGAGTGAAGAATGTCGTCTCGCAGGTCCCGGCTGATTTGTACCCGAGTTTAGGATAAAATTTTATGGCTGTGGTATTTTTCGTCTGTGTGTCCAAACGGGCAACTTCCCAGCCATTCTGCCGGCTTGTACGCTCAAAGTACTCCACAAACTTCCGCCCGTAACCGGAATGGCTGTAGTCTGGATGAACAACAAGAGTATGCAAGACTCCGACTCTGTCAGAGGGCACGTCAATACTCCAGTGTACCAGAGAATAACCTTCCGGTTGTAAGTTGTTGATGATTGCTGACGCTATGATTTTCCCGCCTGTTTCCATTACGAACAGATCGTGTCTGCCTATAGCATCGGTTGCGGTTTTACGTACCGGGTAAAAATCGGCGTCCCAGCCTATTGTGATGCGTCCTGATTGCTCGGCCTGATGAATCGCTGCATAAATATTTGCAACTGCATCTGCGTCAGACAAGGTTGCCGGACGGATTGATATGTCGTTTTCCATATCTTTGTTCGTGTTTGTTACCCGTTGTGTTGTCCTCTGCAAACAATGTTTGTTGTCAGGCCATTTCCACAACTGTGATGCCTGCCCCGCCAAATTGGATGTGCTCATCGCGGTACGACTGTACGGCGGGAGACTGATGCAGATAGTCGCGTATGGCACCGCGTAGTGCACCCGTACCTGTACCGTGAAGTATGCGTACCTGGCTTGCTCCTACCATGTGGGCATCATCTATATAGTACATTACTGCCTGGAGTGCCTCGTCTACCCGCATACCGCGGACATCTATTTCCTGGCGGAAATTGAGTTGGCGTTGGCGGATGTCTGATGTGGCCGATGATGTATTGTTTTGTTGTTTGGTGATGTTTTTTGCCTGTTGCACCGACACCCATTCGAGTTTTGAAACGGCTACGGTAGTCTTCAGTTGGCCGAATGCCACGGTCGCATTTTGTCCTTGTAATTCGATTATTTGTCCTACTATGTCCTGTCCGGAAATGCGTACATGGTCTCCGGCGGCAATAGGGTGCTGATTCTGATGTACTTTCTGCTTTTGCTGTTTTTGAGCCTGGGCTGACAGTTGCTGCTGTTTGTCTTTCAGCTCGGCACGCAGCTGTTTGGTAGTATTTCTGTCTGCCTCGGTTTCGCGTATGGTGCGCACGGTACGTTCTATTTGGGCATTGGCATCGGCTATGATGTCGGCGGCCTGTTGCTTTGCCTGGCGCAGGGTGTCCCGCTGTTTGGCTTTCATTTCATCGAGCAGTTTCTCATATCGTTCTGTGAGTTGTTGTAGCCGGTGTTCCTTTTCCTTGACTTGTTGGCGTTTGTTTTCCCAATACCGTTTGTCTCGGGCCACATCCTGCAGGTGTTTGTCGAAATCCACCTGTTCCGTGCCGACCATTGCCGAAGCTGCTGATATCACATCGTCGGGTAGTCCTATCTTGCGGGCTATCTCAATTGCGAACGAT
>JBJECG010000054.1:0-25258 GCA_051870875.1 Candidatus Aphodosoma sp. | reverse complement strand
CCGCGTACACCTCAACACCGAACGTGCAGCCGATGACACCATCATGATACTCGAGGGCTACTGCCCCGACAATCTGAAACAGACACTTGACGCAATGCTCGAATCCGACGGTATCTATTATCAGACATCTGAACCCGTAGCAGAAGACAACGTCCCCATCAAACTGCGCAACAATTGGTTTACCCGCATGTTTGAACCGCTGACAGGCATGTACGGCATGCCCGTCTACCAGGAGTTCGACCCTACACCGGTGCTGGCTCCATTCTTCCTGCTCTTCTTTGCCCTCTGTATGGGCGATGCAGGTTACGGACTGCTTCTCATTCTCTTCGGACTCGGGTTGAAATCAGGTAAAATACGTATGGAGATGTTCGACGGATTAGGTCCGATCATCACTACGCTCGGCATAGGTACCGCCATAATAGGATTCTTTTTGGGCACGGCCTTCGGCATAGACCTTTACACAGCATCGTGGATACCCGAAACTCTGAAATGCGTAATGATAAAAGGTAAAGTAGCCGGATTCGACATACAAATGGTAATGGCTATAGCCATAGGTATATTCCACATCTGTCTGGCTATGGCAATCAAGGCTATAGGCTATACCAAACGATGGGGTCTGGCCCAAAGCCTGAGTACGTGGGGCTGGCTGCTGCTCATTGTAGGCGGACTGACCACCATACTGCTGGCTGTCGGCAATCTTGTCTCGGCCGAAGCAGCCAAATACACATTGATAGCCATAGGAGCAATATCGGCATTGGGCATCTACATATTCAACGACCCGAAGCGCAACGTATTCATCAATATAGGATCCGGACTTTGGGATACCTACAACATGGCAACCGGACTTTTGGGCGATACGCTCAGCTACATCCGTCTCTATGCCCTTGGACTTGCCGGAGGCATGCTTGGCGGAGCATTCAACAACTTGGGCGGCATGATACTTGGCGATGACCCATCGGTTGCAAGTTGGATACCTTATGTACTTGTCCTTGCATTCGGCCATCTCCTCAACCTGGCAATGTCGGCTCTCGGCGCATTTGTCCATCCGTTGCGTCTGACATTTGTAGAATATTTCAAAAATGCAGGTTACGAAGGAAAAGGTGAAGTATATTCGCCGCTGACCAAAACAGCCAAATAAAACACCGGACATTCCAGCTCCGGTGCTATAGGAAAAGACTCGAACTGCCAAACAAAAACAGACGACAATCAAACAAACAATAACTTTATAATAACAATTACTATGAATGAAATTCTCGGTTATATCGGATTAGGTCTAATGTTCGGGCTTGCCGGTATCGGTTCTTCTATCGGAACAACAATCGCAGGTAATGCTGCAGAAGGTGCATTAAAGAAAAATCCAGGAAAATCATCGAGTTATATGATTCTCTCTGCGATGCCGGCCACACAAGGTCTTTACGGATTCGTTGCATTTTTGATGTGGCTAAGTAAAGATTTTGCTCAAGACGGTATCACTCTTTTCGCCATCGGTACGGCAGTAGGTGTAGTATGTCTGATTTCAGCCATCCGCCAGGGACAGGTTTGTGCCAACGGTATAGCAGGCATTGCAGCAGGACACGATGTACAAACCAACACTATGATTTATGCCGCACTTCCAGAATTCTACGCCATCTTGGCTCTCGTGGCAGCACTTATGATTTAATTGTCAGAAATATCTGACTACCAATCTGTTGAAAGCGGTGTTTCAAAAGCTGATATGCTTGAAACACCGCTTTTGTTATATATACGGATGATTTGACTAATGAATTTGACACATAAGTCAAACTTTATATTCAAAACATTTGGTGGTTTCAAGGGAAAACAATATTTTTGCAGTGTCGTTTAACACACATGTCAAATACTATAATAAAACATTATATGAACAAATACAGATTAGGTATAGATGTTGGTTCCACTACAATAAAGATGGTGTTAACCAACGGATTGGAAAGAAAAACTATGTATGACGAGTACCGCCGTCACCAGACAAAAGTCAAAGAGTGTCTGAACGATTTTCTCCGTAAAATCCAACAAAAATTCGGCAACATCAACCTCTCGGTGTGCATGACAGGATCAGTCGGCATGGGTATTGCAGAGCGGTACAATCTGCCGTTTGTACAGGAAGTGATAGCCACAACCAACTATGTCCACGCATTTGCGACAGACATAGCAACTATGATTGACATCGGCGGAGAGGATGCCAAGATGGTATTTTTCGACAACGGCAAACCAACCGACCTGCGCATGAACGGCAACTGTTCCGGCGGAACCGGAGCCTTTATCGACCAGATGGCCATACTGCTCAATGTAACACCCACCGAGTTGGGAGAACTGGCTGCCACATCAACACATACCTACCCCATAGCATCGCGCTGCGGCGTGTTCTGCAAAACCGACATACAAAACCTGATAGCCCGCAATGTGGCCTGCGAGGATATAGCGGCTTCGATATTCCATGCCGTAGTGGTACAGACAATCACTACATTGGCTCACGGGCACGACATCAAAGCCCCGATACTCCTATGCGGAGGCCCGCTCACATTCATACCGTCACTGCAAAAAGCCTTTACCGACTATCTGCATCTTACCAGGGACAACATCATTGTTCCCGAAAAAGCCAACCTCGTACCTGCATGGGGAGCCGCATTGGCAGAAAATACCGACACTATGACTATTGAAGAACTGATGGAACAATTGGAAAAGTCTCAGTCAGCATCATCCAAACAAGAGACTGACCAACTGCCAGCAATCTTTGAGAGCACAGAGCAGTACAATGTCTGGAAACGACAGATGTCGCAACACGCCATAACCAAAGCAGAATGGAAATCAGGCAATACAGATGCCGTAATAGGCATCGACTCAGGCTCCACAACCACCAAAATAGTAGTACTGAACAGACATGGCGAAATGCTCCACTCGTTTTACCAAAACAACAATGGCAACCCTATACAGAGTGTAAAGAAAGGGCTTCTGGAGTTGTCGGAAATCTGCTTGCAGCACAATGCCACATTAAACATTATCGGGTCATGTTCGACCGGTTATGGCGAAGATTTGATAAAAGCGACCTTCGGGCTGAACAGCGGTATAGTGGAAACCATGGCCCACTATATGGCGGCAAAACATATCAACAGAAACGTAAGTTTCGTATTGGATATAGGCGGTCAGGACATGAAGGCTCTCTTCATCGAAAACGGAGTCATAAACCGCATCGAAGTCAACGAAGCCTGTTCATCGGGTTGCGGTTCGTTCATCAGCACCTTTGCACAGTCACTTGACTGCACAGTCGAACAGTTTGCAGAAATGGCCTGCCTTGCCCCCGAACCGTGTGACCTCGGAACCCGTTGCACCGTATTCATGAACTCGAAAGTAAAACAAATGCTGAGAGAAGGCACATCAGCGGACAATATCGCAGCCGGGCTGTCGTATTCCGTCATCAAAAACTGTCTGTACAAGGTGTTGCGGTTGAAAAGTGTATCGGTTTTAGGCAAAGAGATTGTAGTACAAGGCGGTACGATGCGCAACGACTCGGTAGTGCGGGCATTGGAAAGACTGACCGGCAGACGAGTGTTCCGCAGCGACTGTCCCGAGCTCATGGGTGCTTTCGGGTGCGCTCTCTATGCCATGCAAATGTCATCTGAACAGGATATCACTCTCCAAGATATGCTGGCAAAAGCAGAATACACATCAAAAACACTTTATTGTCACGGATGTGACAACAACTGCGCCGTAACACAATACAAGTTTGCCAACGACAACGTTTTCTATTCGGGAAACCGCTGCGAAAAAGTATTTGCCAACAAAGGCCAGAAAGCGGAACACGGGGCAAACGCCTACGAAAAGAAACGCAGCCTGCTGTTTGACCGCCATACCACACTGGCCAAACCTCTGATGACCATCGGCATACCCCGCTGCCTGAATATGTACGAAGAATACCCATTCTGGTACACCCTTCTGACAGAATGCAATATAGATGTAAGGCTGTCCGATATATCAAACTTCCACCGCTACGAACAGACAGCCTGCAAGGTGATGTCGGACAATATCTGTTTTCCGGCCAAATTGGTACACAGCCACATACAAAACCTGCAACATCATGAGGTAGACCGCATATTCATGCCGTTTGTAGTGTACGAACATGCCGAGCAGAAAATGCAGAACAGCTACAACTGCCCGATAGTGACCGGCTATTCGCAAGTAATCAAAAGTGTTGAAAACCAAATCATACCGATAGATTCGCCTACTATCTCATTCAAAGACCTCAGATCACTATACCATCAGTGCAAGGAGTATCTGGCTTCAATAGGCGTAGAGCCGTACCACATTAGCACGGCACTCAAAAAAGCACTCAAAGCACAACGCGACTATGAAACCGAAATAACTGAATACAATGACACATTGTTGACAGAAGCGAGGAAAAACCACAAACTGGCAGTGCTCCTTGCCGGTCGCCCTTACCATGCCGACACCCTCATACAACACCAAGTATCGGACATGATAGCGGCGCAAGGTGCATACGTACTGACCGATGATTTGGTCCGGCATAAAAACGTGTCAATTTCAGAAACCAACTACCTGTCGCAATGGGCATTTACCAACCGCATAATGAAATCAGCCCAATGGGCTGCCGAACAGGACGAGAATGTACAGTATATGGAGCTGACCTCGTTCGGTTGCGGGCCTGACGCTTTCCTGACTGACGAAATACAGTCGGTATTGCGCAGACACGGCAAAAACTGCACACTGCTGAAAATAGATGATGTGAACAATATAGGGTCGCTGAAACTGCGTGTGAGGTCGCTGATAGAGAGCCTCAAAGCCAAGACAGAGGAGAAGAAAGCAGCACCGGCTCCGCAGAAAACACTGCCTCCATTCACATCATACTACGCCCACAGGAAAATAATAGCACCGTTTTTCACCCCGTTCATATCGCCGTTTATCCAACCGGTATTCAAACTGGCAGGATACGACATTGAGTCACTGCCGATGAGCGACAGCGCATCGTGCGACTGGGGCTTGAAGTTCTCAAATAACGAGATATGCTACCCCGCCACATTGGTAGTGGGCGATATAGTCAAGGCATTCAGAAGCGGGAAATACGACCCGGATACCACTTGTGTGGCAATGACCCAGACAGGCGGACAATGCAGGGCGAGCAACTACCTTGCCCTGATACGCAAGGCTCTGGTGGAAAACGGATATACCGATACACCTGTCATATCAGTGTCATTCGGCAGCGGTATCGAGAATGAACAGCCCGGTTTCAAAATCAGCATACGCAAGATGTTGCCAATAGCCGTTGCAACTATACTTTACAGCGACACTATAGCCAGATTCTACTACGCATCGGTATGCCGGGAAAAGAAACCTGGGGCAGCTGACCGACTACGCGACATGTATATCAACCATGGCATCGAAGCCGTAAAACGCAACAACCCGGAAGAGCTCTATGAGTATCTCAATGCTGCCGTGACGGATTTCAACAATATCTGCCAGCAGAAAGAGTGTCCGAAAGTAGGCATTGTTGGTGAGATATTCCTTAAATTCCATCCATTTGCGCAGAAAAACGTCACTGAATGGTTGGTAGGCCAAGGTGCAGAAGTCATCTACCCCTCGTTGACAGATTTCTTCATGCAATCGTTTGTAAACATCAAAATCAAGAAATACAATCATATAGGCAAACGGTACGTACCTGACTTCATTATCAACTTCTTCTACAAGAAAGTACAACGACAGATAGAGCGTGTAAATGATATTGGCAGCAAATTCCAATACTTCCAGCCATTTGATGATATATTCGAGAAAGCAAAAGCGGCACAGGACATCATCAGTCTGAGTACCCAATTCGGCGAAGGATGGCTGCTACCAGGCGAAATAGCATCTATGGCACGCCAAGGAGTCAAACATGTAGTAAGCCTGCAACCTTTCGGTTGCATAGCCAACCACATAGTGGAAAAAGGCATGGAAAAGCGCATGAAATCTATCTATCCTGACCTGAACATACTGTCTTTGGACTTCGACAGCAGCGTAAGTGAAGTAAACATCACCAACCGTCTTTTACTTTTTATAAACGACATAAAATCCGCAAAACAGCAATGACTAAAGAAAACAAAACAATGGAGCAACACATAATAGACGTTGCCAAACAAGTGTTCATGGAGAACGGGTTTGTCGAAACCAACATGAGCGATATAGCAGCCGCAGCCGGTGTCAACCGTTCGGGGCTGCACTACTACTTCCGAACGAAAGACCGTATGTTCGAAGCTGTATTTTCGGACATAATCACCAAATTCATACCAGCCATACATCATATAATCACACAGGACATCCCGATTGGCGAACGTACGGGGAAAATCATCGACATTTATATAGAAATCATGCAACAAAACCCATCACTGCCGATGTTTATGATACGTGAGGTCCAACGCAACCCTACGCACATCATCGAAACAATCAAAGGATTGCCAATATTCCAATTGGCTACACA
Organism: Candidatus Aphodosoma sp.; assembly: GCA_051870875.1. GTDB lineage: Bacteria > Bacteroidota > Bacteroidia > Bacteroidales > Paludibacteraceae > Aphodosoma. Next base: position 18,777 of record JBJECG010000054.1, on the reverse strand, counting down.
AATAAAAGACATATTGCTGAGCGACATGGAATGTGGCAAAATGAAGAAAGTACCTCTCGAACAAATAGTTTACGTACTCTATGGCTCAATTCTATTTCCGTTCCTCGTCAAACCTTTTACCAACGAGCTGTCCATTACCTCCGACGATACATTCGCTGAAACAATGCGCCAGTGGAAAGCCCAGATCGTAAAACAGATGGAACAGCTGCTTTCTGTCGACTGAAAAGACATCAAATGAGACCCCAATAAAAAACAAGGCGTAACGGAATTTGCATTCGTTACACCTTGTTTTTTATTGGGGTCCTCTACCGGATCATTTGCCGGCGATTGTCTCTATTTCCACAAGAGCACCCATCGGAAGAGTCTTTACTGCAAATGCAGAACGGGCCGGACACCCGGTAGGATAATACTGTTTGTACACCTCATTCATAGCGGCAAAATCAGCCATATCCGACAAAAATACAGTGGTTTTCACCACATCGGAAAAGTCATAACCGGCCTCGGTCAGGATAGCTTTCACATTGCGAAGCGACTGATGAGTCTGCTCGGCCACACCGCCTTCGGCAAACTTGCCGGTAACAGGATCAATAGGTAGCTGACCTGAAATGAACAACATACCGTTGACTTGGGTTGCCTGGCTATATGGGCCTATAGCGGCAGGAGCATTTTTGGTTGCAATAATCTTTTTCATTGTGTTTTCAATTAGATGCAAATTAAACGATTCACAAAAATTAGTCTATATCATTATATTCAAAGTAACCACAATTTTCGGGCTGCAATGAATTTATCGTCTTTACGACACTTTTGGACATTCCCCATAAAACAGGATACGGCCAGACACAACCAGCCAAACTTGTTTGGCTGCTTTTCCGTATTCAACTTTCGCTATTTTACGTACCGTCAAAATAAGATACGCCCCGATAACAGCCCCAAAAGTTTGCTTCTGTCCAATAGAACTCCAACAATTTCCGCTCTATAAATCAAGTCATTCAGCCCGTCAAATCACTTCTTCTCTGATAAGGAGCCTTCCAGAAAATACCGACAAATGAATTTGGCAGCTAATTGTTGCGTGGTAATCACCTGTTACAGGCTCCGTATGCAAAAAGTCTGTTTTGTCACAGACATACAGATACTAACAGGGAAGCATCATCACCTGGTTTATCATCACAGCAACATCTTCACCGGTACAACCTGCTTTACGGCACAGCCACTCCATATCGTCAGTCACAAGGGATACAAACTTGTCATCATCGGCACATAGTGCACGGCAACGACGGTAGAGAGTCCGCGCGGCATTTCTATCATTCATAGCCCAACGTACATGCCCGGCATTGAGCAAGTCATCGGGAGACGCATCATCGGCTTCTGTCAATTTGGCATACAGAGAAATACTTTCATCGTACCGGTTTTCGGCAAACAAGCACCAGGCCAACAGACGCTGCGTTTTACGCTGACCGGGTTTCAGGTAATCAGCTTTATAATACAGAGCACGGGCCTTGTCGTACCGCTCCTGCGCCATATAACAGCCAGCCAGATTGAGCATTGCGGGAACATCATCTGCACGTGTTGCCAATATCGTATCGTAACACTTTATGGCAGAAACGGTATCGCCTGTTTTTCTGTAACATACCGCTTGATGCCGAAGCGTCCAGCGGTCATCAGGATTTATCAAGTCAGCCTTGCCGTACGCAACAAGCGCATCAGCCCACAGAGACAACCGTTCGGCACAATACCCCATCTGCTGATAAAAAACAGCGTCCCAAACGCCCTGACCGTCAAGATAATCAAACAGGAGTCTGCTTTCCTCCCACAGCCCTACTTCAAAGACATATCCGCAAATCTGGCGCAAACGACTGACTGACAGGTACGACTTCCACAACGGATTGCCTGCGATACGGACTATAGTATCAAACGGGTTGACAAAATCCGCCTTACGGTCATACAGTCTGTAAAAACGGAACAGATCCTGAACATACGCACGCATTTCAGTTTCCATCATGTTGGCTGCCATCTTGTTTTTCCACTCGTCTGATGAAATTTCCTCTCGCATCTGTTCCATATCGGTACCGCCCATCTGGGACAACATTTCATTCATATTGCCTGAAGGTATCTGCCCGAGAGTATAAAAAAACGAGTATTTGTCGCTGTTGCACATCTGTACCGTCCCGGCAAAAAACGCCAACACATCGCCCCCCTGCCTGATAATGGCGTTGATGTCAGGCATACGGATGTCGAAAGGCAAAAACCAATGCGCTATGTCGGAAAAAAACGGGAAGTGCTTCATTCCTGCAAACGTACCCATATACACATCATCGCCGCTGAGCTGCATGTCGCTGAGCTGGCGCAGCCTGTCGGACAGCTTGTCGTCATCAAAGGCACTCATCCAAAGCGGATTTTCCCCTTCGTCGAAACCGCTGTCGCGTCCTTGGTCTTTCATCATTTTTCGGAGTTTCATTCCCGACTTTACCATATCGGGATAAATCTCATCGTGCATCTTGCGTACCACTTCATCGGTCTTGAAGGTGCGTATAATGCACGAATACGCTTTGAGTGCGTTTTCCTGACTGCCTTCGTCATCGGACAGTGCGGCGAACAATGATGATATGCGACTGTCCGAGGCAATTCGTCCGGGATAGACTCCCAGCATAAAAACCAGACATACATAAAGGCGAGCTTTGAGAGTTGGACCGGCTATATCAAGCACACCTATCATCAGTTCTATCAGACGTGCATCGTAGAGACGCATCAACCGCAGGGCAAGAGCAGAGACCACCAACATTTTGGCCGATTCGGCAATGCCATCGTCACAAAGGTACTCCCGCCACCGTTCCACATCCTGTTTTCCGATACGTTCACTAAGCCATACTTCACGAAACAAGGCTGAAAATGCCTTTTCCATATCATCGCCATACACTTCGGCTGCAGCACTTCTCCGCAAAACATTCTCCACCATTTCACGTCCTAACTGTACGCCATTGATCCTTCCGACACGCATCTGCTCATAATCATAGCCAAGACAGTGCTGTTGAAGCATACATTCCGCCACTTCATCGGCCAACCGCAAAACATCGGTTTTCAACGAAGAGATGAATGCCGGACGTCCGGCATCCTCCACATCGCCAAGATTGAACACCAACATCTGCCTGCACCGATCCTCCAAATCATCGCATTCGGACACAGCCCACCAGGCACTGATTTCCTTTATAATAGAACGAATCAGTATAAAAGCCGGTGCAAACAGCATGCTGTCGATATAACCGTATATCTTCTGTCTGACAGCAGACAATTCACTTCTGTCCATAAATATAGAAATAAAAGCGACTACAATAGAATCAACCGTACTTGCTTATTTTGCGCAATTGCTCCTCATTCAATATGACAATGCGTTTCCCGTCGAGACTAATCACGCCTTCGTTGTCAAAGGAAGATAACGTACGGATGGCATTTGAAGCCGTCATATTGGCAAAACAGGCCAGATCTTCACGCGACAACGTGCCATTCAGGGCTCCTGTTACGGGATCAGTACCGTAAATGTCAAGCAGCATAACCAGCGTTTCGGCCAAACGTCCGCGTATATGCTTCTGTGTCAGACTCACGATACGGGCATCCATAAGCCCCAAATCATTTGACAAGAGACGTATGAAGCTTATGGCAAATTTGTTGTTAGACTCCACTATCTGGCATATTACTTTCATTGGCACCTGGTAACAAGCCACACACCCGACAGCAGCGGCCGATGTCAGATAGTTGTGCTCCGAAAAATAAGCCCTGTACGCAAACGGTTCGGCTTCCCTGACCAAACGTATTATCTGATGCTTCCCCCCTATACCGTTCTTGAATATCTTCACCTTGCCTTTTACCAGACAATAGAGAAATTCGGGCCTGTCACCCTCCTTGTATATGAGTGCATTTTTCTTGTATTCGAGACATTTAGTGTTTTCACGCAAAAACACGCGTTCTTCCGATGTCAGACAACCCCACATATCACCCATATTATCAAGAGGTTCCAAATTATCAGGCACGATATTCATATCAAAATATGTTTTACAACCATGTTATTAAGCACAAAGTTACGCTTTCTTTTTCAGATTGCCAAATATAATCAAACCTATTTTCAACTGCATTTTTCAGTTTTCCAATATTGTTCAGAACATTTTGCCGCCTTTCACGGAAAAACAGCCCTAATTTTCCCTGATATTTTTTTGCTATTATGTATTGCATAATACAAATATTACTTATACCTTTGCATACGAAACAGAACGGGAACGCCCCGACTCAATATCACCAACCCCACAAAAGCAAAATCCTAATTATGCCGCTACAATCGGAAAACGTCAAATCACAGATGCGCAAGGGCATACTGGAATATTGTATCCTCCTGTGCCTGCGCAGGCAGCCTGCATACGCGACTGACATAATAAATGCCCTGAAAAAGGGGATGTTCACATTGGTGGAAGGAACACTGTACCCTCTACTTACACGCATGAAAAACAATGGCCTGCTCACCTACACTTGGGCTGAATCGAACCAAGGCCCCCCCCGCAAATACTATCATCTGACTGATGAGGGCCGGATCTTTCTGGATGATCTTGAATGTGCATGGAAAGAAATATCCAACGTAGTGGAATTCGTAAAAAACAATCCGATAAACCAAACCACATTGTCCAACGATAAAATCATCAATTTATGAAACGAACATTAACAGTCAACCTCAACGGACTGGCATTTACCATAGACGATGATGCCTACACCCTGCTACAGGAATACCTACAAAAACTGGAAACCCATTTTCCAAAGGAAGAAGACCGTGAAATCCTTGCAGACATAGAACAGCGCATAACAGAAATATTTGCCGAACGTCTGGCAGACCACCGACAGGTGGTGAATACCGATGATGTGAATACAGTGATAGAAACTCTCGGACAGCCCGATGAAATAGACGACAACGAAGGAGAAGACAACATCAACAGTGTCAAAAACAAAGAAGAGAAAAAAGCTGAAAAGCAAAACAAACGCAAACACCGCAGATTTTACCGCGACACGGACACCTGCATACTCGGGGGAGTGGCTTCGGGTTTGGCGGCCTACATCGGCATTGATGTGACAGCAGTACGTATTTTAATGATTCTTCTGCTTATTTTCACTACCGGATATGTGATACCGGCCTACCTGATAATATGGATGATAGCACCGGCGGCCCGCAGCACTTCGCAGAAACTGGAAATGCAAGGCATAGAACCGTCGATAGAAAACATGCGGAAATATGTGGAAAGCGAACAGTTTCGCGAATCGGCAAACAGAATAGGATATCGCTTAGGGCAGTTTGCTTTGTGGTGTTTCAGGATACTGGCCATATTGTTCGGCATATTCTTCGGAGCAATCGGGATATTGATAATATTCGCCATACTTTATGCTATCATCACGACAATAGCACTGGGTGGCGATATACTGGCGGAATCAATATTACCACTGTCACCCATAATACCATCGTCGACAATGCTGGCTACCATGGCAAGCCTGGCTTTGATATGCCTGACAATACCACTTGTCTTTATCATAAAATCTACTATCCGGCTATTGCGCCACGACAAAGACCCGTTCAAAACACAACATAAGATATGGAACTGGGTATGGTTTGCCATATGGATACTGTCGCTCATATCACTCTGCACCATTACAACTTACATATATATAAACGACAACAAGACAAATACGGGCAGTATAGAGGAACGAAGACTGGAAAACGAACCGTTCTCCTCCATATCCGTCAGCAGCGCCGTCACCGCCAATCTGATACCAGACACTGTAACCTACATTGTAGTCAAAGGCACAGAAACCTCATTGCGTAACATAAATACCATAGTAAACAACGGGTTGTTACACATATACATCGGGTCAACAGACAACAAGCACACCATGTCACAACGTCCTGTCGTTGACGTTCACTATACCGATATCAATTCCATAGCTGCCAGCTCAGCTGCCTCCGTGTACAACCGAGACTACGGCACCATCAAATCCGACAATATAAACATAACCACCTCATCGGCAGCCAAAACAGATCTTGACATATCATGCAAATCGGCAAGCATCGTCACCTCGTCGGCTGCAAAGACAAAACTGAGCGGCGATGTCGACATCATAAACATATACGGTTCTTCAACTTCAAAAACAGAAGCAATGGAACTGTCGGCCAACAATGCCACTCTTAACGCCACATCAAAAGCCAAAATCTCAATCAATGCCGACACCTTGGCAGCCCAAGCCTCATCTGGAGCAAAAATCGTCTATTCAAATACCCCATACGTTATTTACATAAAGACCAACTCAGGAGGTTCGATAAAACAAGATTAGAAGAGTGACAACAATTAACAATCACAACAATATCAACTATCACAATTTTTCAAAACTATGAAGAAAACAATATTGCACTGCATTTTCACAGCACTTGCATTATGTATAGCAGCAAGTGTCTCAGCAAAAAGGGATGCTCGTACAGAAACGAGACTCCAGAATGCCAAATTCACTACAATAGAGTCAATGACAGCAGTAAATGTCACCCTCGTACCCGATACCCGTACATACGTGGAGGTCATAGGCAATGACAAAGAGCTTGAATACACCAAAACAAAAGCAAACGACAACAAACTGAAAATATATGTGGAAATACCACGCAAGGAGAGACAGAACTGCTATAATCTGAATGCTTCAGTAAAAGTTCACTATACAGCAATCAAAAAAATCGAGGCATCATCGGCTTCTACCATAACATCACACTCCACAGTGAAGGCCCAAAAACTGAACATAGAAGCATCATCGGCAGCATCAATAAAATTGGATGTCGATGTACAGCAATTGGATCTGGAAACTTCATCGGCAGCAAAAATACACGTCACGGGCAAAGCAACACGCATAGATGCAGAAGCGTCATCGGCAGCCAACATAATAATAGAAACCGACAACACCACCAACCTTGACGCAGAAGCATCGTCAAGCGCAAAAATAGACATCGAATCCGCAAGTACAGTCAAAGCGGAGTCTTCGACAGGAGCTGAAATAAATATCTTGAAAGCGTTCTCAGTTGACGCCGCAGCAAATACAGGCGGCGAAATCAACATCAAATCGACAAACAAACTGGACGCCGATGCCGATCTGGGTGGTACAATCATATACAAAGACCACCCCGCCACAATTCATATAACTACTTCAATGGGTGGGGTTGTCAAAAAAAGATAGAATCAAAAATAAGTGCAATCTCATAAATTTGGAAATGCGCCGTGTCGATTGTTGTTCGACACGGCGCATTTCTGTCGGTTTGCAATAAAGCCCTATTTGTTGTCGGGTTTAGCTTTCATACTTGCAAAACAGAGGTAAGCAATGATAGCGACATACATTACCAAACCTATAATTTGAGCGGTGGCAGACTGATTCCACCCTGCGTTGTAAAAATCAAGACCTGCAAACTTCATGGCAGCTGCCACAACACCCATCAACGCACCACCGGCAATAAAACCGGAGGCCAGCAAAGTACCGCGCTCCATACGGGCATCGTTAGTAGCTTTGTCTTTTGACCGGGTAGAAACAAACCAGCTCACCAAACCACCTATGACAAGTGGAGTGTTGAGATGCAACGGAATGAACATGCCGAGAGCGAACGGCAGAACAGGGACACCGAGCATATTCAGCAAAAGAGCAAGGATGGCACCACATCCGTAAAGAAGCCAAGGCGCACCCTGCCCCATCATCAACGGTTCGATAACGGCAGCCATGGCGTTGGCCTGAGGAGCGACAAGGGCATTGTCGCCGGTAAAACCGTAAGTCTTGTTCAAGACAAGGATAACACCGCCTACGGTAGCGGCAGAAACAAGTGTACCGAGAAATTTCCAAGTTTCCTGTTTGGCAGGAGTTGTACCAATCCAATAGCCGATTTTAAGGTCTGTAATGAAACCACCGGCCATAGAAAGTGCAGTACAAACCACGCCGCCGATCACCATGGAAGCCACCATGCCGTGAGTACCTTTAAGCCCTGCAGCCACAAGAATGACCGAAGCTACGATAAGAGTCATCAAGGTCATACCCGATACAGGATTGGAACCTACGATAGCGATAGCGTTGGCAGCCACCGTAGTAAACAGGAATGCTATGACGGCAACCACAACAAAGGCGACCAATGCCTGCCAGAAATCGGGAATCACGCCAAGCCAGAAGAACCCGAATACCAATACAAGCGCAACGGCACTGCTTAGCAAAACAAACTTCATGGACAAATCGCGTTCAGTACGGGGAAGCGCTTCGGTCACAGCTTTGCCCTTACCGCCAAGTTCCTTGGCTGCAAGACCGGCAGCACTTTTGATCACGCCCCTCGATTTGATGATACCTATGATACCAGCCATTGCTATGGCTCCGATGCCGATGTTACGCGCATAGCCGGAGAAAATGGCCTGCGGATCCATGGCTGCAAACTCGCCTGTCATACCCAGAAGAGGAATCACGAAGAACCAGATGAAAATGGAACCGGCACAAATGATCATACTGTATTTCAAACCAATAATGTATCCCAAACCAAGTACAGCAGCACTGGTGTTGACAGATAGCTGCATCTTGACTTTCTGCGCTACAGTCTCACCCCAAGGAATCATGCGGGTAGAGAGGGTTTCGCTCCAGGCTCCGAATGTAGACACTGCGAAATCGTAAATGCCACCTACAAGACCGGCTATCAGCAACGGTTTTGCCTGACTGCCCCCCTTTTCTCCCGACACCAATACCTGTGTAGTAGCAGTAGCTTCAGGGAATGGATACTTGCCGTGCATATCGCTCACAAAATATTTACGAAACGGTATAAGAAAGAGAATACCCAACACCCCACCGAGCAAAGAGCTGATAAACACCTGTAGAAAAGACACGGAAAGTTCAGGGTATTTCGCCTCAAGGATATAAAGCGCAGGCAATGTAAAGATAGCTCCTGCCACTATAACCCCCGAAGAAGAACCGATACTCTGAATTATAACATTTTCGCCCAACGCATTCTTGCGTTTTGTTGCGCTTGACAATCCGACCGCAATGATGGCGATAGGAATTGCGGCTTCGAATACCTGGCCGACTTTAAGGCCCAAATACGCAGCAGCTGCAGAGAAAAGCACAGCCATAACCAGACCCAACGACACCGAACGCACATTGACCTCCGGCACCACCTGATCGGGCGGCAAAATAGGCACATATTTTTCACCGGGCTTTAGTTCGCGAGTCGCATTCTCGGGCAAACCGACCTCTTGTTTTTTGTCACTCATAGACTAAGATTTTTAATTTGGATTATTTTAATAAGTAATTTTCGCACACATTGGAAGCATGTCGGGTTCTGCATACCGTCCATTCTCCATCATTTTTACGTCTAAAAAGGAACATCGTTTATGTTACCTACCGGTAAAGAAAAATCCTCGCTTCGTACATCACTGTACATAGGCGGGATAGGGGGAATGTCTCCGGCGTCAGGTTGCGGAGCCTTGTTCATTTTCGATGCGACGATGTTCTCCGACCCGTACATATCATCGTCCTCGTTCATGAATTTTGCATATTCCGAACGAAAACGCAAGTCTACATCGGCAGTGGCACCGTTACGGTGCTTGGCGATAATTATCTGGGCCACACCTCGCAAATCCTTTCCCGTATTTGGATCCTCATACATCTTGTAATATTCCGGACGGTGAATAAAACACACCATGTCGGCATCCTGCTCGATAGCTCCGGATTCACGCAAATCGCTAAGCTGGGGTTTTTTACCTTCAACGCCATTGGTTGCGCCGCGGTTTTCCACACCACGGTTGAGCTGCGAAAGTGCAATGATGGGTATATCAAGTTCTTTTGCCAGCCCTTTCAGCGAACGGGAAATGAGACTCACCTCACCTTCACGGCTGAAAAACGACATCCCCTGCGCATTCATCAACTGGAGGTAATCTATGATTATCAATTCCACACCATGTTCCCTGACAAGCCGGCGGGCTTTGGTGCGGAGTTCCAATATGGATAGCGATGGCGTATCGTCGATGTAAATCGGCGCTCCCTGCAAATCTTTGATTTTCACGTCAAGCTGCTCCCATTGATAGTCTTCAAGCTGCCCGTTTTTTATTTTCTCGGCAGGAATCTGACAGACATTCACTATCAAACGGTTCACCAGCTGGACATTGCTCATCTCCAACGAAAAGATAGCGCACGGCCTACCGTAATCCACCGATATGTTCTTCGCCATGGAAAGGACGAACGCCGTCTTACCCATAGCCGGACGGGCCGCTATAATGACCAGATCGCTCTTCTGCCAACCGGATGTAATCTTATCAAGCGCGTGAAAGCCGCTCGGCAGACCGCTCAGCCCTTCGGTTCGTGCGGCAGCCTGATGTATCCGCTTCATGGCCTCGTTTATCACCGGGTCAATCTGCATGACATCACGCTTTACAGTGTGCTGGCTCACCTCGAATATGGCGCCCTCGGCTTCCTGCAACAATTCATCGACATCGTTTTTCTCATCGAACGCCTTGGTCTGAATATCCGTACCGACACGGATCAACTCACGTGCCAGATATTTCTGATATATAATCTTGGCATGATAAGCCAAATGGGCAGACGAAGTCAGATTGCTCGTGAGCTGTGCCAGAAAAGCAACTCCCCCGACCTCTTCAAGCTCACCGTCCTTGCCCAACTGTTCTGTAACGGTAAACAAGTCCACAGGTACTTCACGTGTTGCCAGCGACACAATGGCACGGAATATCTTTTCATGGGTTTTCAGATAGAAACATTCCGGCTTCAATATCTCGGAAACTACGGAAAAAGCATCCTGTTCCAACATGAGTGCACCAAGCACACTCGCCTCCAAATCAATATCCTGAGGAGGGACACGTCCATAATCTATAGTACGGATATCAGTCTTATCCTGCTTTCTGCTGTTCTTACGTTCTCCGGCCATAATAAACTATTGCCAATAGCGGAATCTCAATGAAAATACGGTCCGAGATGAATATGTATGCCATACATTCTCTTCCAGATTGCAAAGATACACCTTTTCCAATGCACATACAACAAGACAAGCCAAAAAGATTTTAACGCCAATTTAACAGTTTTCCGACATGCCATCCTTACGAATTACAACCGTCACTACGACGGCGAATTTCATTTTCAAAACATTATCATACACAAACTATTGTGTATGTGGGGAAAAAAGCGTATCTTCGTAACCTGAATAAATTAACTTAATGTCTAACCTCATTCATTTGAATAACAAACACTTATTTCACAATGAATCAATTAACCAACCAAGCAGCTCCGGCTGCAGACTTTGATTGGGATGCATACGCGAAAGGCGATGTGCTCTCAAAAGAAGAAAAAGAACGACAAACCGCCCTTTACGAAAACACGCTCAACCAAGTGAAAGACAAGGAAGTGGTAATGGGTACAATTATCTCGATGAACAAACGCGAAGTGGTAGTGAACATCGGTTTCAAGTCAGACGGCATCATCCCGATGAGCGAATTCCGCTACAACCCTGACCTGAAAATAGGCGATCAAGTAGAAGTGTTCATTGAAAACCAAGAAGACAAGAAAGGCCAGCTTATACTTTCGCATAAAGCAGCTCGCGCCACACGCTCATGGGCTCGCGTAAACGAAGCCCTTGAGAAAGACGAAATAATCCAAGGTTATGTAAAATGCCGCACCAAAGGCGGTATGATTGTCGATGTATTCGGCATCGAAGCTTTCCTGCCAGGCTCACAGATTGATGTCAAGCCAATCCGCGACTATGATGTATTCGTTGACAAAATCATGGAATTCAAAGTTGTCAAAATCAACCAGGAATTCAAAAACGTGGTTGTGTCGCACAAAGCTCTCATAGAGGCAGAACTCGAACAGCAAAAACGAGAAATAATCTCCAAACTCGAAAAAGGCCAGGTACTCGAAGGCATCGTCAAGAACATCACTTCTTACGGCGTATTCATCGATCTTGGCGGCGTAGACGGTCTCATCCACATCACCGATCTCAGCTGGGGACGTGTAAACCATCCTGAAGAAATCGTACAGCTCGACCAGAAACTCAACGTCGTCATACTCGACTTCGATGATGAGAAAAAACGCATAGCCCTCGGTCTCAAACAATTGACCCCACATCCATGGGATGCACTTGATGCCAACCTCAAAGTAGGCGACCACATAAAAGGCAAAGTGGTGGTTATGGCCGACTACGGAGCATTCGTTGAAATAATACCTGGAGTCGAAGGCCTTATCCACGTATCTGAAATGAGCTGGAGCCAGCACCTGCGTTCTGCACAAGATTTCCTCCATGTAGGAGACGAAGTAGAAGCTGTCATCCTCACTTTGGATCGCGAAGAACGCAAAATGTCACTCGGCATCAAACAACTCAAGCCAGATCCGTGGGAGAATATCGAAACCAAATACGCCGTCGGTTCAAAACACACTGCCAAAGTCCGTAACTTTACCAACTTCGGCGTATTTGTAGAAATTGAAGAAGGCATTGACGGACTTATCCACATCTCAGATCTCAGTTGGACAAAGAAAATAAAGCACCCGTCAGAATTCACACAGATAGGCTCTGAAATCGAAGTCGTAGTTCTTGAGATAGACAAAGAAAACCGCCGTCTCAGCCTCGGACACAAACAGCTGGAAGAAAATCCATGGGACGTATTCAAAACCATCTTCACACCCGACAGCATCCATGAAGGCGTTATCGTAGAAATGCTCGACAAAGGAGCCGTAGTCGCACTTCCTTACGGCGTTGAAGGCTTTGCCACACCTAAGCACCTTGTAAAAGAAGACGGCACAATGGCTAAAGTAGACGAGAAGCTCAACTTCAAGGTTATCGAATTCAACAAAGATGCAAAACGCATCATCCTCTCACACAGCCGTATCCACGAAGACGAAGCCAAAGCAGCAGCTGCTACCGAAACGGCAGAACGCAAAGCAGCAGCCAAAGCGGCAAAAGAAGAAGTTGCCTCACAGCAAATAGAAAAAACCACACTCGGTGACCTCAATGTGCTTTCTGATCTCAAAGACAAACTGGTAGCAAAAGCCAAAGAAGAACTTGATGCCAAAGAAGCGGCTAAAAATGCCTGACTCTTTACCCAACCGGAACAGAGCTGTTCCGGTATAAGCACCCCGGTTCAACCGGTATAAAAAGACGCTTGATTACAAATCAATGTAATCAAGCGTCTTTTTTGTCAAACACCATATTTCAAATATCCTGTCATAAACGGGATAGCAATAATAAGCATGTAAGTTTCCGATTGGAGAAACACAATTTTGCACAGAATTTGCAATATACGGATTGGAGCGGCATTTTAACGATAAAACGATGATGCAAAGATACATTTAACTTAAAAACGCCCAAGTGTAGCAGCAAAAGCCCAGAATACATGTTAAATTAACATATTACACAACAATATTGCAGACAATACTCCGTTAACATAACAAGCCCCGAAAAGTCAAACCAATAAAACAAGACAATAGTATGAACAAGAAAAATCTAATTACCGTAACTGCTATCGTCATATGTACAATAGCAACCAGTGCAATCACAAGTGCAATTATAATACGCCATAAAGGCAAGGACAATGTCAATATGACAGTACAGACACCGGTCGCACCTATTGCCTTTACAAACACTGTAAGTGCCGCACCTTCAGACTTTACCTATGCAGCAGAACGCTCAGTAGAAGCTGTAGTCCACGTCAAAACCAAAGTTGAAATGCGGAATTCATACGGAAGCACATCCAACCCCCTGTTGGAATTCTTTTTCGGCATACCACAGCAACCGAGACAACCATTCGTACAGGAAGGGTCAGGTTCGGGAGTCATATTTACCCCCGACGGTTATATAGTGACCAACAATCACGTAGTAGACGGAGCTACACTTGTAGAAGTGGTACTTAACGACAAACGTACGTTTGAAGCAAAAGTTATAGGAACCGATCCGTCAACCGATATTGCATTGTTGAAAATACAAGCGGAAAACCTGCCTACCATTCCGTTTGGCAACTCCGATGACCTGCGGCTTGGAGAATGGGTATTGGCAGTAGGCAATCCATTCAACCTCACGTCTACCGTCACAGCAGGCATCGTAAGTGCAAAAGCACGCAACATAAATATCATCAATTCGGAAATGAAAATAGAATCATTTATTCAGACCGATGCCGTAGTAAATCCGGGTAACTCAGGCGGCGCACTTGTCAACACCCGAGGCGAACTGGTAGGCATCAATACAGCCATAGCCTCCCAGACAGGAAGTTACAGCGGATACTCATTTGCAGTCCCGACATCTATTGTCAGCAAAGTAGTGGCCGATCTCAAGGAATACTCCGTAGTACAACGTGCCGTACTAGGGATTCAGATTGTAGATATTACCGATGAACTAGCCAAAGACAAAAATCTCCCTACCCTACGCGGAGCATACATAGTAAACGTACAGGAAGGAAGTTCAGCCGAAGATGCCAAACTCAAAGACGGCGACATCATTACAGCCATAAATGGCGTAGAAGTCAATTCCGTAACACAACTACAGGAACAAATCGGACGTTATCGGCCAGGCAATGAAATTTCAGTAACCTACATACGCAAGCAAAACCAGTCGGTAACCAAAGTAAAACTGAAAAACCGTTCTGGCAACACAAATATCATAAAGAATGCCGACACCAAAATATTGGGCGCAACATTCGGCCCAGTCGATACCGGTGTCAGCAAAAAATATCATCTTACAGCCGGGCTGCAAATCACGTCCATCGAGCGTAACGGCATATTGGAAAAGGCCGGAATGTCAAAAGGATTTATCATTCTGAAAGTCAACGGACAAATCATCAGATCAGAATCGGATTTAACAGCCATAGTCAATCAGACCATAAACGCCTCCGACCGAGACAGGGCTCTTTTTGTCACCGGCATATATCCAAACGGCAACATCGCCCATTATGCAGTAAACCTGGAATAAACGAAAAAACAGCGATAAAGACGTAATCGTGCCGAAAAGTTTCATTTTGACTGACCGATTATTTTGATTATGTATAAAAGACAGCGGAATATTGTTTGCCAACAATATTCCGCTGTCTTTTCAGCCAGTCATATAACTCTCATGGTTCTTTGGAAATTACAAGGAACAATGCACATGAAACGTCTCAATACGTACCAACGGTAATCGGTATCACCATAACATTATAGGCTCTATTCCTGCACATTTGCAGACAAATATTTGCAGACAAACAGGAAAAAATCTGCCGATATTATTTCAAGTACGACACAGAATTGAAAGACTTTCCTTTCAAATGAAGAAAGGATTAGAAATTACAAAGGTTCTATAGTCAAAACCCTCTGCTTGGAAGGCCGAAGATATATTCAATAAAATATTATTTATCAATATATTAAAAAGCACATTCATTAGATTTGCAAAAAAGCACATATATCATCTGCAAGAATCAACAATCCATTTTTTCACGGATTCTATTCTTGCGGTTGCGTGTGCATCATCGCAGCGGCTCTTGACCTCAGAGAGCAAGCGCAGGGCATCATCGGCAGACTTGCACACAAATGGGTGTCGTGGAGGGTATCTGCGGTAGTCCGCGAGTACTTTCTTTGCATAGTCAAGCGAGTAGCCTTTCTCTCGAAGAAGATGTTTTATGAACTTCACCATCTCAACGTCCTCCTGGTGGTACTTGCGCGTTCCTCCAGGCGTTCTGAGCGGGTCAAGCTGCTCAAAGGTATCTTCCCAGAAGCGGAGGGTCGAGACGGGGGACATCGAGCATCGCCGAGACCTCGCCGATTTTGTAGTAGGATTTGGTTAATGTCATTATAACATTTTGAATAATGAAGGAAACGCCTTTTTTAGAGCTACATAGTCATAATATGTAATGGTCACATAATGTGTTATATATCCGTTTGTACCAAATGGCTTTTCTTCTTTTCTTATTATTATTGCACCTTGTTGTAAATTCCATTTAAATGATACGGCATTAATACTTTTATTCCCAATTTTTTTTGGATCATTATTTTCAAATATTTGATTTGGACTTCCATATTTAGCACTTATAATATTAGACAAGAAATATATATAGTCTTCTGCATTACCTTTGGGGGAAATACTTATCAGTACACTAAATACAATGGGAGAAGTGATGTTCTCTTTGTTTATCACTATGTTGCAATCGTTCAAACCTGTAATAGAGTCGGGCATAGACACACTTATCCTTTTGATTCCATAAATTTCTTCCGAGGTATCTATTCCTCCAAGGGAAATCAACTGCTTTTTGAAATTATCAATCTCAGTCCCCATAGGAGTCCCAAATACATAGAGTGAGTTCTCGGACTGTCCCCACGCCAACATCGAGAACACCATCATCATAATTACCAGTAACTTTTTCATTTTTAGTTGTAGTTTTTAGTTGTTATTTAATTTTTTCTTTCGCTTCGCTCTCGGGGCGGTTAGTTGCCGTTAGGGTCATTCACGTTTTGCTCCCCTGGCAATGGATATGGGTTAGGTATTTTCTCCTCGCAAATTTTCTCTAACTCTTTTCTAATACGGCTCAATTGAGCGTCAAGAGGCGTAATTGTGTTGTTAAGTTTGCGCAACCTCCCAACTGCATTATCAACCCTATCAATGAATAGCCTATGCCTAAAATTCCACGGTTCTTTTTGTACGCAAATAATAGCATTATCAATAGCGGTACTCATAAAGTTATTGAACTCAATTTCGTAATCAACATACATTTCTACCATTGAAAGAAAGTAATTGACAGCCGATGAATAATTTTGCGCATCAAAATACCTCATGCCCTCGTTATAAGCGAGGTAAGGTCTATGTATATTCTTGTTCCTTTCAATTTCCTTTTCAAACTCTTGGATTTTTTCAGATGCTTCCTCAGCTTTCCTCACCGTATTCTTTGTGTCAAATACCTGCCAAATATTCCAAGCAACAAGACATGTGACAAGCAATGCCAAAATGCCTACAATAACACCTATATAGTCAAAACCTAAAACGACAGTCTTGCCATTGGCTGAGTATAACACCCTCGGATGCGTGTCAGCTAACGCCACAATCGACATAATGATTGCAGCAAGTGAGAATATGATAGACCAACACACGCCATTGGTGAGATCAAGCCATTTGTCGTTTTTCATTCCTTACTCAGATTTTCAATGATTGTAAGAAGTTTGTCTATGCGCTTTTGCGCTCGTTCCAGCTCTGTCTTTGTCTTAGCGAGTTCTTCTTTGCATCTTTCTAATTCGTGCGAATTATCATCGGATGCTTGAAAAGTGGAATTTTGAACACTGCCGTTGATTTGATTTGTAACATGTTGAGTTTCGCAGCTATTTACAGGAGCATTGAATTTAGTAGAAACATTCGCTTCGATCATAAATCTATCACACACATCTTGCCCGAACCGTTCTACAAGAATTCCCAGCTTATCTTTTAAAATACATTTTTTCCCGCTTTCAATTTCTGATACATAGGATTGCCCTACGTTAAGAATATCAGCTATTTCGCGTTGCGTTTTTTGAACGGCTTCACTGAAAGCACAAAGGTTTATTGTTTTTTATTATCAATGATTGTTAAATATTGGCGATATATTAGCAATATTCAAATATTATTACTATCCTTGCAGTCGAAATCAACACCACGCTACTACTACATAGAAGACATAACGGCGGATGCAGCGATGCAACGCCGGTAGCAAGAGACAAGAAACAGCAGTGGTAACGTGGTGGTTAAATGGCTGTTCTTGTCTCTTTTTTTTGTACCTGGTCACAAAGATAGCGAAAATAATGATATAACACAAAAATACGACAAATATGATTACAGCTATTGAACCAACAGTGAGTGCTACAGCACGATACAGCATAACACAAGCCGCCGGAATACTTGGAGTGAACCGCGCAACCCTCCGCCGCTACACCGACAGCGGTCTTATCAAGTGCGGCTTCCGCCGCGAATCCGCACGTAAATTCTATCTCGGGAGCGAGATACTGCGTTTCTGGAAAGCGCAGATGTAGACACACAAATACTTTGTTGCCATAAGTATTTTCCCGAAAGAGAGAGTGGGAAAGGGACTGGAGCCGGCGGGTGTGGAGAGAAAGAGAGAGAGTATGTGTGGTGGAGGTGTGTGAGTGTGAGTGTGAGTGTGAGTGTGTGTATGAGTAGGTGTGTGTTTTTTTTTTTTTTTTGGGGGGGGGGGTGATGAAACGGAAAGGACGGGCCGGGGTCTGAAAAACCCCGGCCCGTCCCTGAAAATCGGCGGCTACCTACTCTCCCACACGGATGCAGTACCATCGGCGATGGCGGGCTTAACTTCTCTGTTCGGAATGGGTAGAGGTGGATCCCCGCCGCTGTAACCGCCTGTATGCGTTACGGCCGTGAAACATAGCTGGCACAAGGGGACGGAAACGGTTTGCGCGGAAGGGGCGCGGCCGGCGCGCATTTGCGCGCCTGAAAGAAGGCTCCGGGCTATTAGTACGGCTCGACTTTGGCATTGCTGCCTTTACATCTGCCGCCTATCAACGTCATGATCTCTGACGACCCTGTACGGAAATCTTATCTCGGGGAGGGCTTCGTGCTTAGATGCTTTCAGCACTTATCCCGGCCGAACTTGGATACCCGGCGGTGCCACGGGCGTGACAACCGGTACACCAGCGGTTCGTCCGGCACGGTCCTCTCGTACTAGTGCCAGACCCCCTCAAATTTCCTGCGCCCACAACAGATAGAGACCGAACTGTCTCACGACGTTCTGAACCCAGCTCGCG
>JBJECG010000053.1:0-25456 GCA_051870875.1 Candidatus Aphodosoma sp. | reverse complement strand
TTAATATTAATCATTTAACCGCAGTGGTTGGATTTTTATCGCACCACTACTAATTCATAATTATGCTGCAAAAGACATGTCTCAATTCACTGCGCAGCTCATTTTGAAGTCATTTGTCCATTATTCATTGACAACCGCATCAAACCATGTGCGCAAGAGAGAATATTGCTCGTCCCGCGTAAGGTTGGAATTGTCGAGCACACAGGCATCGTCAGCCTGACGGAGGGGCGATTCGGCCCGGTTGGTGTCGCGGCTGTCACGTTCGATGATGTTTGCCAGCACCTGTTCAAACGGTTCCTCCTCCCCTTTTGCCTTCAATTCCAGGAAGCGGCGCCGGGCGCGCACTTCGGCCGTAGCCGTAACGAACACTTTCAGTTCGGCATCGGGAAACACCACTGTACCGATGTCACGACCGTCCATAACGATACCTTTCCGGCGTCCCATAGCCTGCTGTTGTTCTACAAGAGCCTTACGGACAAAACCTATTGCAGACACACGGCTTGCCCCGTTTGCCACATTGAGCGTGCGGATAAGATGTTCCACATCCTCACCGTTCAGCATAGTATGCTGGGTGCCGTCGGGTTGAAGGGCAAATGTAACGTTGATTTCAGCCATTGCCTTTTTCAGACTGTCTTCATCTATCGTCTTGTCGGTCACGATACCGGCCCGTATGCCATACAATGCCACCGCACGGTACATGGCTCCGGTATCTACGTAAGTATAGCCGGTATCACGTGCCAACTCCTTTGCCATCGTACTTTTACCGCATGATGAAAAGCCGTCTATGGCAACTACTATCTTTTTCATTTCTATCGGATTTTTCGATGTTGTCTGTAACTGTCATTCAGCAAGCATCTCTGCTATCTTACTGCAAAGGGCATCAAACTCGTCTTGTTCAAATTTACGTGTAAGCATGACGATACGTCCTTCCCTGTCGATCAACACATTGCGTGTAATACCGGCTTCAGAATGAGCGTAAAGGCGGAAAACCGCCCCTTCAGTATCATAAGCTATAGGATATGTGATACCTGTGGATTCTTTGAGTTTCAGCACTTTTTCGGCAGTCTCTTCCCTGTCGACACCAAGCAGACAAAAATCGGGATTCGGACCGAAACGTTTCCAAATGTCACTTTCGATATGCGGCATCTCTTTACGGCAAATACCACACCATGAAGCGGTAAACTGAAGCATGACTACTTTTCCGCGTTGTTCGCCGAGTGAGAATACAGTGCTGTCATCGACATTCAAAGTAAATCCGGGAGCGATGTCACCCACTGCTACTATATATCCGCGGTCACCGGGTTCCTCCGGTTGCCGTACGACGGCTACGGAGTCGGTTGCAGATGTTTTTTTGCTTTCAGACGATTCGGTTGAATTACATGAGACAAATGCGAAAGCCGACAACAAAGCGGCTGCATAGAGACAGGATTTCATAAGTCAAACAGTTTTATTGGTAAGGAGCAATTACATAGACATTACATTTCCATGATCGAGTGTAAATATACCGGCATGTGTATCGAACCGGGATATTATCCGGTCGATATTGTTGCGGTTGGTGTCCGTAATGAAAATCTGGCCGAATTCACCTGACGATACCAACTCTATTATCCTGCATACACGGTCAGCGTCAAGGCGGTCGAATATATCATCGAGCAACAGGACGGGGGGTATGCCCACTATGCGTTTCAGATATACATATTGAGCCAGTTTCATGGCAACAAGATACGTCTTGTTCTGCCCCTGTGACCCTGTACGCTTTATAGGATATCCATCCAGAAGCATTTCCAAATCATCCTTATGCGCTCCGCGGGTGGTGTAACCGACAGCAAAATCGCGCTCACGGCACTCATGCAGCAACGGGACAAGGTCACCACGCTCGGAATGCGACGTATATATCAGCGACACATGTTCGTCCATACCGGCAATAGAAGTATAGAAGCCGGCAAATACAGGTGTAAACGAATCGATGAAACCACGGCGGCATGAATATATGTACTCCGCTTCAACGGCCATCTGCCGTTCCACCACATCAAGCATCATTTCATCAGGGCGCAGCTCCTGTTTAAGCAAGGCATTACGGTTCAGGAGAGCCTGGTTATAACGCATCAGCGAATGCAGATACTGATGGTCGTACTGCGAAATCACCACATCCATAAACCGCCGGCGTTCGTCACTGCCTTCGGTTATCAGATCGCAATCGGAAGGAGATATAAGCACAGCCGGCAGAAAACCTATGTGGTCAGCCATACGCGGATATTCCTTTTTGTTACGGTGAAACTGTTTTTTCATCCGCCGGCGTACCGATGCGGTAATGGTTTCAGTCCGGCCTGAACGCATGTACTCCCCCTGTATCATGAAATATTCGGCATTATGCCGAATAAGCTGCGAATCGATATTGCCGAGATGACTTTTTGTAAACGAAAGATAGTATATTGCATCGAGGAGGTTGGTCTTCCCCATACCGTTGGCACCAACAAAACAGTTTAACTTGTCGGAAAACGTCAAGTCGCACTGTTCTATATTACGGTAGTTGATACACGATATACGATGCAAATACATGTTTTATACAAAAATCAATTATCAGTCAAGTTGTTTTATTATGGCAATGGTATCGTCTGCCAGCTTTGATTTGACTTCAATATGCCGCAGGCACTCACGGACGAACTGATTTTCCTCAAATTTACCACGAACTGATTCGAAATCAAGCCGCTTTACATTGTCATCTCCATCTACGCCGAATCCTATGGTGGCATTGAGATTGAATTCCTTTCTGGCATCGGCATACAGCATCCGGTCAAGCTCAACCACATTCCTGCGCCACTCCTCTATCAACAACAGCAAGTCGGCACATGTCACATCCTCAATCGTCTTACCCAAATATTCAAGCATACGATTATAAGCCCACGTCCATTCATACTCATAATACGATTTGTGCATCGTCTGCAGACGCTGTTCTATCCGGTTCAAATCAAACCCCTCGCTCTTTATATCACGCATCAGCGCATCCACCTCCCGTTTTGGGGCGATCAGGCCTGCAATGTCGGTCCATTCACCCTGTCCTTTGTCGGTAACGGGAACAAGATGGTTTCTGAGATCAGCAAATGACTTGTAACCGCCGACGGCAGTATTTATACGGGAAATAAGAGAATTGCCGAGAAACTTAATGATTGCCATCTTGTACAGCCTTATGCCGCGAACCAAAGATGAATTGCGTATTTTGCAGTTGTGGTATGTATAGATTTCGTTGGTTTCACCCGACATTTCCCGAAGATGTTCCAATATGCCCACTCCCCGGTACATTTTCTGTACAGTATACGGGCTGAGAAGGTTGTAATTTATCAGGTCGAGGATATTCTTGTCGGTACGGTTGTCGCGCTTCGGCCATTTCTGGGCATCGCGCACCGTACCGACACTCTGAATGTTTACAGCCGGGACAAGATATGACTCGGTGGCATTCTCTATCAGATAAGAAAACGGCAGATCGGACGTATCGGAGTTTTTGGTATGACGTCCCATGATAAGAGTAAATGCCCCGATACGTGCCGGCCACAAAAGATACGAATCGCTCGTAGTTTTGGAACCTCGCTCCACCAAGCCCTGGTGAATCGGGCCCAATTTATACATGTGATTACTTTGGTTGGATCCGGAACCGGCATTCAAAAACGAATACATGCCGGCTATCAGAAGTGTCGACTTATGGTGTGTGACTGTATAAGGGCCTGCAAATATAGAGGTAGCCTCTCCGTGAAAGCCCTGGCAGTTGGCAAAAAACAGTGAATCCAGAGCCGAGTAATGTTTGCCCATGACACTGCCCTGACCTACAAAACAGCATGAAACGAGTGTGGAGTCGGTAACATTCACGCCCGACGAAAGGATGAAGTCGGTACATTTTACGCCTGACCCCACATGTACAGGGGCATACCGGTTGGAGTTGATGGAACCGTTGCTCAGTTTAGAGGCTCCCATTATCGAAGCATTGGGACCGACATACACATTCTTTATGGCATTGCAATTGATGATGCGTACATTCTCGGATATTACCCCACGAGTGCTCCGTCGGGAGGCGATGTACTTGTTTATTTCCTCTTCCAACCGTAAGATAAGAGTCTTGTCGTGGCGGTAGAGGGCCAATATATATGCCACTTGAGCCGACAGGCGGTCATAAATCAACACTTCGCGGCCTCCGGTTTCATTCATTATGGGTACTCGTACACCGTTGCCGAACGAAGTTTCACCGTCTACTACCACAATATTGGTATTCTCAATAAAAACATTATCGGATATATCATAATTGGCTATATAATTACGAATGTTGTGGATATAGCATTCGTTTCCAACCGTCACATTATGCAAATGCACACTGTACACTCCGGCATGAAGCCGGACACCGCCTGGTTGGGTATAAGACGTGGTGTAACGCCCAAGACGGCAATTCCCTGTAAAGAGTACATTCCGAATATATTCAGGGGAGAAATCATCTACAACTTCAATGGCGTTCCAATCGTCGGCAGTACACCCTTGATTACGTAAAGCATCTATTTCTGCTGATGTAAGATGTCGAAACATAAGTCAATATTTATTGAACCGTACACTCTGGATTACTTCCTGATTATCTCTATTATCTCATCAGCAGTTACCGTCCGTTGCTCGCCTGTTGCCATGTTTTTGAGTGCCGCAGTCCCGGTACCACGTTCATTTTCACCTATAATAGCTACGTATGGTATGGCATTTGAATCGGCATACGACATCTGTTTCTTGATTTTCACCGCATCGGGATAAACCTCAGTGGCGATTCCGGCACGACGTGTCCGCCTTGCCATGGCGAGACAACTGCCCATACTGTCTTTATCCAACGGAAGGAATATAAGTTGTGTGGATGCTGCGGTTTCGGCAGGGAAAAGGTCGAGGGCTGTAAGCACATCATATATCCTGTCCGCCCCAAAAGAGAAGCCTACACCTGATATGCCGGGCAAGCCGAAAATGCCTGTCAGATTGTCGTAACGGCCTCCACCTGATATGGACCCCATCTCCACACTATCGGCCTTCACTTCAAAAATAGCTCCTGTATAATAGTTGAGACCGCGGGCAAGGGCAAGGTCGATTTCCACCTTGTTTTTCACATCAGAACCGGCTATGTAGTGCAATATCTCCTCAATTTCATCAAGGCCTTTCATTGCCACTTCACTCTCTGCCAATGTCGTGCGCAGCGAGGCTATCTTTCCGGCATTAGAACCTTGCAGAAGCAGTACAGGCTGCAGTCTGGCAATTGCCTCTTCCGACAGTCCTTTGGCTTCAAGTTCGGCATTGACATTGTCAAGCCCTATCTTGTCCAGCTTGTCTATGGCAACCGTTATGTCAACCATCATATCTTCAGCACCTATTATCTGAGCCATACCGGCAAGGATTTTGCGGTTGTTGAGCTTGATGGTCACGCTTATGCCGAGACGACGGAATACCTGGTCTATCATCTCTATACATTCAGCCTCATAAATAAGCGAATCCGAGCCAACCACATCGGCATCGCATTGGAAAAACTCGCGGTAACGTCCGCGCTGGGGTCGGTCGGCACGCCATACGGGCTGTATCTGAAAGCGTTTGAACGGCAAAGTTATCTGGTCGCGGTGCTGTACTACATAACGGGCAAACGGCACAGTAAGGTCATATCTCAATCCTTTTTCACTGATGCGGTTGGTCAGGCGGATGCTGTTGCGTTCCAACAGCTCCTTTTCATCGAGCTTTGCAGCCCAATCGCCTGAATTCAGCACCTTGAACAGCAGTTTGTCCCCTTCTTCACCATATTTTCCCATCAATGTGGAGAGATTTTCCATAGACGGGGTTTCAATCTGGTGAAAGCCATAGTTGCAGAATACCGAACGTATAGTATCGAAAATATAGTTGCGCCTTGCCATTTCGGCAGGAGAGAAGTCGCGGGTACCCTTCGGAATAGACGGTTTCATAAAAAAAAACAGTTTTATATCAGGATATTACATTTTCACGATGTATTGACTGTAGCATCGTTCTGCCGATGGCTTAGGCAAAAGCCGAATCAGCCGCACCAATAATGAAATGCCGTATACGGCACACAATCTTAGCAACTTGCAAAAATACTAATTTTCATCTACTTTCACAAGATGTCATGAATAAAACCCTACAAAAAACATCGTGCTGACATTCGGATTTGTCATTTCTGCATACTGCCTGCAAAATGATGATACATAGTGCCGTGCCGAATGTCCTTACCTCATAGCGTCCATTGTACTGTAAAAAACATTGGGTTACGTGCCGACAGATCTGCTCTGCAGAAGTCCGAGTTTACTTTCAATGTGCTTCGAGCCAATCGGAGCCGGTTCCCAAGTCTACTTTGAGAGGCACAGACAGCGCAAATGCCGATTCCATCTCGTGGCGCACTATAGCGGCAACAGTATCTATTTCACCGACAGGCACATCGAAATCCAATTCGTCATGCACCTGCAGTATCATCCGGGTTTTCAGCCCTTCTTCACGCAACCGCCTGTCTATCCGCACCATGGCCACCTTTATAATATCGGCGGCAGTACCCTGTATCGGTGCGTTCACCGCGTTGCGCTCGGCATATCCGCGCACCGTTGCGTTCCTCGAATTAATGTCCTGAAGATACCTCCGGCGGTGCATAAGCGTCTCGACATAACCCTGCACACGCGCCCGCTCCACCACATTGTCGATATATTCACGCACTTTGGGAAATGTGGCAAAATATCCTGCAATCAGGTCTTTCGCTTCAGACCGCGGTATATTCAGCCGCTCGGCCAGGCCGAATGCCGATATGCCGTATATAATGCCGAAATTGGCAGTCTTGGCCTTGCGCCGCATATCATCGTCCACCTCTCCGATGGGAATATGGTATATGTTGGCGGCTGTGGCGGCATGAATGTCATGGTCTGCCTGGAAGGCCTGTATCAGATTGCTGTCTCCGGACAAATGTGCCATGATACGCAGCTCCACCTGTGAATAGTCGGCAGAAAGGAATACACAGCCATCGGAGGCAATAAAAGCCCGGCGTATGAGTTTGCCGTGGTCGTTGCGTACAGGTATATTCTGCAAATTGGGATTCGATGAAGAGAGACGGCCTGTAACGGTGACAGTCTGATTGAACGATGTATGCACTTTTCCTGTCCCGGGATTTATAAGCCGGGGCAGGGCATCGACATATGTACCCAGCAGTTTCTTCAGTCCTCGGTATTCGAGTATTTCGCCTACTACAGGGTGCTTGTGACGCAACGCCTCGAGGGTTTCTTCATCGGTGGTGTATTGTCCTCGTTTGGTTTTATGTGCATTGTCGGATAGTTTCAATGTCCCGAACAGAAGTTCACCGACTTGCTTCGGCGAACTGATATTGATGTTACGGTCATTTACCATCGCACGTATGTTCGATTCGATGCGGTTCATACGTACCGTCAGTTGTTCCGATATTTGCGAGAGGGCGAAGTCATCAATCAGCACACCGGTCATTTCCATACGCGCCAACACCCCTGCCAGCGGCATTTCAACATTTACAAACAGGTCTGTAAGCTGAGCTTCGTCAATATGCGCTTCCAATACGGCATGGAGCGACAATGATACGTCGGCCGATTCGCAGGCACAGTCGGCAAGTTCTGTTTTGGGAAGTTGTTTCCGGCCTTTAGTCATTCCAGTTTCATCGTCCGACATCATGGAATAGTTGAGCACAGTCTGTGCCAGATATGCAATGCCGTGTTTTTTGTCGGGTTGCAGAAGGTAGTGGGCTATTTCATTGTCAAACAGTTCACCATCCAATTCAGCTCCATAGCGGTGCAACACTATCATCTGATGTTTCAGATTGTGACCTATCTTCTTGATTTTGCCGGACGAAAAGATCCGAGAGAAACGGGCAACCGTATTTTTCGCTTCCGTACTGTCATCGGATACCGGGACAAACGCCGCTTCATGTCCGGCCACGGCAAATGCCATTCCAAGAAGACGGCAAGTCATAGACTCCGGTGTAGTGGTGACGATGGCAATGCCGACAGACTGTGCAGCCTCAAGTCTTGAGATCAGGGCATCTGTTTCATCCACAGTTTCAACTATTTTATAGTCATGGGCTACAGACCCTTTGTTTTCAAGTGCCGTCGGCACATGTGCGTCAAAAGACAGCGTACCGTCATCACCGCCAAACAGCGATGGTTCTTTCTCCGGCTTAGCCCCGGCATTGTCCGTAAGTCTGGCAATGTGCGTCTTGAATTCCAGTTCGGTAAAAATCCGTATCAATTCTGCCACGTTGCGCTGTGCCACGGCATATTCCCCGGCATTGAAACTGACCGGCACATCGGTACAGATTGTAGCAAGATATTTCGAGTCTCGTATCTGTTGTATATTGCCTGTGATTTTGGTTTTCAGCGCACCGGTCAGTTCTCCGGCATGTTCCAACAGATTCTCGACCGAGCCGAACCGGTTTATCAATCTGACAGCAGTTTTCTCGCCCACACCGGGGCAACCGGGTATATTGTCGGCAGAATCACCCATCAGGCCGAGCAGGTCCGCCACCTGCTCCGGCGACTCTATACCCCATCTGGCTGTCACTTCTGCCGGTCCCAACACCTCAATATCGGACTGCCCGTTACGTGGCTTTATGATGGAAATATGCCCGGACACCAGTTGTCCGTAATCTTTGTCGGGTGTAACCATAAACACATCAAACCCCTTTGCCGCTGCCTGTACGGCCAGTGTACCTATCACATCATCTGCCTCATAACCCGGCACTTGCACTATATTGACTCCATAAGCAGCCATTATATCCTTTATAAAAGGTACGGCAGCATGTATGTCTTCGGGCGTGGCATCACGGTTGGCCTTGTATGACTCAAACTGCTCGTGGCGGAATGTAGGACCCGCCGGATCAAACACCACAGCCATGTATTCGGGGTTCTCGCGGCGCACGATTTCTTCGAAAGTATTGAGGAAACCGAATACAGCCGATGTATTCATTCCTTTTGAATTGATGCGCGGTGCGCGTATAAAGGCATAATAAGCTCTGAATATCAAAGCATAAGCATCAACAAGATAAAGTTTGTCCATGATATTTGCATTTTTGTGCGGTAGTTTTCGGTGTCAGCCACACCATATATTTTCCATCAAACTGTCATAACAGTATCAGACAGAACGCAAATGTACAATTTTTGTCCTCCGAAAGCCTGCAATAATTTCGTCAACACAAACCTATCCTATACTGGCTTGTCTTTCTCCTTTTTATTTGCGATATCATCATATCATCTTTGCAGCATCTGATTTTTGACACGAAGCTTTTCAATGCGTTCTGAAATACATTTGTTTATCTTCCATATCCCGATACTGTCCGGCAAAGTTAATGCTTTTATTTTATTTACGTCCTATTGACCGTAACAAAATATGTCAGTGCCATTTGCAGTTTGAATCTCGGTCTCTAACTCAGATAACGATTTGACGTTCAACCAAATCCGGTTTAATGCCGTTTGTGTTGACGGCTTAGGCTTTGCAGACTCCCGGACTGCCATACTACATGCATAAGCGGCGGTGTGCCAAAACAGAAGTTTTGGCACACCGCCGCTATATTTGCCTTGATATTGGGTGTCAATCAGAGGGTACAGCAGTCACGTGTGTAGAGGGTGAACGGTTCGGCGGTGCGTTGCATGTTGTTGTAGAGGGTGCGCATAATGATGGCAGAGGGTTCCTGGACGGTAAGAGCCACTTTGTCGGCATTGTAGACATAACGCCGGCTTTGGGCGGAGGAAGTTGATCCGTGCACAAAGGCGGCAATTTCCATATCATCCAACACACACTCAAAATTACCTACACTCTCGGGTATTGTCTTGGTCAATGTCACGGAGAAGTTGCCTTCTTCATCAGTCGTCACCTTGTCGCCTGCAGATGAAGTGATGTAGACGCGCGGTGCATGGTCATGAGAATAGTTGCTTTGAGTTTGACCTTGAGCGTAATAGTCTGTCTGTTCCGCTATCATTCCGCTTTGGAGTACAATGGCTGTCAGATAGATATTGTCTTTCATATCAGTCCTGCATTTACCGCTTACTATAAGTGTGACTTCACGTGTTCCGGCATCGAACGTGCGTTCCAGTTTCAATGTGGATTGGGCAGGTTCGCTGACAAAGTCATTCAGATCGGAAGTGGAAGGCGAACCAAAATACCATGACAGGACAGAAGCGCCGTTGTCTCCGTAAGGAAGCTGCAAACGGTTGACAGAGCCTGAAGGGAATGAGTTGACATTACATGCGGACAGTACTTTTTCCGACTCACTGAGACCAAAGACATCAGCGAAACCTCCTGTTGCGGGGTGGTAAGCTATCCAGGTGATTTTGTCCGGATCGTTCATGCCTGCAATGTTGGCCTTCATTATGCTGGCACCATTAGGGCAATAGCCGCATTTCTGTGAGGTGAACTGCTCCAGAAGCATTGTGTTGCGGGTCATGCTGCGGTCGGGATGTACACGGATTGAAGAGGATACCGTATTGTTCTTGGATGCAGCATCGTTTGCAACATCAACCGATACTGTGACAGTCTGCAGTCCGTCGCCGTTTGCAGTCAAGCCGTCAAATTTAACGATGCGGGTCTGTCCGTATTTCAACTCCTCGGATATTGTATAATTCACGGTTTTGGATCCTTGGGTTGCCGTAACGACAACGTTGCTGATACCTTTAACGCCATTGTTGCGTACAATGGCTGATGCCTCGATGGTTTCGCCCAGAATGTTCCACGTCTTAGCCATCGTCATCTGGTCGACAGCCATGTCAACCTGGGTTTTGGACGAATAGTCGCCTCCAGCCACAACAAGCTGGACCGGAACAGAGTATCTGCCTGCCAACGCGGCTAAGGTAGTCCATTTGTTGTCAACAAAAGCCATGTCAGAGCCCGTACCGGTAGCTTCCAGATATAGTGAAGGTGAATTGACAGTGAAGCCGGCAACCATGTTCTTGTCAGAAATCCTGATATATTCACTCTCGGAGAAAGTCAGGTACTGCCAACCGGTATTCTGCCAGTTGACGGTTTTCTCGAAAATGGGAGCGTCCTTGTCTTCCCCGACAAAGAAAGTCACCTGGCCGTCCACCGGCTCGGACACGAGCGCACGTATGCCCACGATATACTGGCTGCCGTCGGCCATCAGCTTGGCTGCCGATATCTCGGACGCAAGTTTGTATTCAATAGCACCGTTGTTCCATGTCAGGAAGCCAGCGGACATGTCGTATTTGCGGCTGTTGCCGACCAACATGGTGGATTCGGTAGTTACGGGATCAATAGGTTTTTCAGGCCCGCATGATACGAACAGCACTGTGCCGAAGCATAGGGCCAATGATGCCTTGAACAGATTTTTCAGATTCATAACATAAAAATTTTTATTGTTAGTAATTTCAAAAGTACGGATTTGCACGGTATGTGACGTACAAACTACCTGCAAATGTAAGTCTATTTATTCAGAAACAGACACTCCGTCAGATGAAAAGCACGGATTGTTACGTTTATTTATCTGCTGTTGTATTTTATCTTTGCAAATACAGGACATATTTATATTTTTTAATGGAGGTTTTTACCGTTATTCGATAAAATGAATGTAATTTTGCGGCCGGAGAATGACCTGCCTAAGATGAAGCGATTTTTGTCCATATTGCTGACTTCACTGTTTATGTGTTACATGGCATGTACCATGCTGTGTACGCACTCGCATATTGTGGACGGCCGTGTGGTGACGCACACCCATCCATATTCACAAGAAGGTCACCAGCATTCGGGGGCATCGTTTTCGGCATTCGGCAGTGTGCATCTGTCACCGTTTGTAGGCAAACAGCAGACCGGCATTTCCAATGCGATGTACCTGCTTTATGAGATACGTGCCAATGCCAACGATACCAGAACAGCATCGTTACACATTGCCCCCCAAACCCTAAGGGCACCTCCCACGTGCTAAACTCCCCAACATGTTATGCCGATTTCCCGGCATATGAATTTTTCAATCACTCATTTTTTAACGCACAAGAGATGATGTTATCTGACAAAAGCCTGCCAGGGCGGTTTGTCATGAAGTTGTACATGTCATGTGTCAAACGCCATAAAACCATCATATTCAAATGAAACATATATATATCATTGTACTGGCAGTACTTGCTACTGCCATGCTTCAGGCCCAACAATATCCGGCTACGGGTGTAACCGGTCCGGCGGGAGCGGGCGACAGTCCGGCCACGGGAGCAAAACCGGATGCGCGCTCCGATGCCAACATTACAGGCCATGTGACCGACTCAATAAGCGGCGAACACATACCGTTCGTCACCATCCAGGTGAAAGGGACCACGACAGGTGTGGTTTCGGACATGTCAGGTCACTTCATGCTGACACACCTGCCTACGGGAAGACAGACAATAGTATTTTCGATGGTAGGCTATGAAACGGTAGAAAGGGAAGTGGAACTTGCGGCAGGCAGTTCGATAGAGCTGAAAGTGAAGATGCGCGAGTCGTCGCAACTGCTGGAACAGGTGGTGGTTTCGGCCAACAAATACGAGACGAAGCAACGTGAGGCCTCATCGATAGTGAATGTGATATCGCCGCTGGTTTTTGAGTCGACGGCATCGAACGCCATGTCGGACGTGCTGGATTTCCAAACCGGGCTCAGAGTGGAACAGTCGTGCTCCAACTGCGGGTCGCCCCAACTGCGCATCAACGGTCTGGAAGGTCAGTACACCCAGATCCTTATGGACAACCGCCCGATATTCTCATCGCTTGCATCGGTCTACGGACTGGAACAGATACCGACGGGGATGGTAGATCGTGTGGAAGTGGTACGCGGCGGGGGATCGGCCTTGTTCGGAGCGAATGCCATAGGCGGTGTGGTGAACATCATAACGAAGGAGCCGACGCGCAACTCTGTAAACGTATCGAACTCGACACACATAATAGGAGGGAAATCATGGGATGTCAACACCAATCTCAACGGATCGTTCGTAACGTCGGATTCAAAGATAGGCGTATTCCTGTTCGGCGTCCTGCGCCAGCGTCAGGCATACGATGACGACAATGACGGTTACAGCGAGATACCGCGCATCAACAGCGGTACCGCCGGTCTGCGTTCATACTTCAAGACATCCAACTACTCGAAACTCACACTGGAATACCATCATGTGGCAGAAGCCCGACGCGGCGGCGACCAGCTCGACAGGCCGGAACATGAAGCAAACATTGCCGAAAGCACAAAATACAATATAGATGCCGGAGGTCTGCGGTGGGACTATTTCTCGCCCGACGAACGTCATTTCGCAACGGCTTACGTGTCGATGCAACATGTGGGGCGCAACAGCTACTATGGTACAAAGCAAGACTTGAACAGCTACGGACTGTCTGACGACATGACAGTGGTGGCAGGAGGTCAGTACCGTTTCCACATGTACAACTGCCTGTTCATGCCAGCAGACCTTTCGGCGGGTGTCGAATACTCGTTCAACCAGCTCCACGACCAGATACTCGGCTACAACCGCAACCTGAAACAGCAGGTACACCTCTACGGCGGATATGTGCAGAACGAATGGAAAAACCAATATGTGTCGTGGCTGATAGGAGTGCGGGTGGAGAAGCACAATCTTCTGAAAAATGTGGTGGCATCGCCCCGTATCAATGTCCGTTACACACCCATAGAACAGATAGTGCTCCGCGCTTCGTATGCAAGCGGCTACCGTGCACCGCAGCTTTATGAAGAAGACCTCCACGTGGGGGCCGTAGGCGGCGAGGTGTCATTGATAACGATGGACCCCAACCTCAAACCTGAGATGAGCCACAGCGTAAGCATATCGGCAGACTGGGCACAACGTTTCGACAATGTAGAGGCAAACGTGACAGCCGAAGGGTTCTTCACCCAACTCAACAACGTGTTTTCACTCACTGAAAACGGACATGACGGCAACGGCAACCTGCTGCTTCTCCGCACCAATGCCAAAGGTGCACGTGTGATGGGGCTTAACCTCGAAGGGAAGGTGGCCTACCGCAAACTGCTGTCGATACAGTTGGGATATACATACCAGCAAAGCCGTTATATCGACCCATTCGTATGGAGCGACAATGAAAACATCAGGCCACAGAAACGCATGTTCCGCTCGCCCGACCACTACGGTTACGTGATGGCCGAAGTCAATCCGTTCCGCGGTTTCTCCATCGACCTCAACGGCAAACTCACAGGCCCGATGCTGGTGCAGCACTTTGCAGGCGTGATACCGGAAGACCGCGAGGTGATGACTCCGTGGTTTTTCGACATGGGTGCGAAAATAGCATACGAAATACCGCTTTACCGCTTGTATACGCTCGAAATAAATGCCGGTGTGAAAAACATATTCAATGCCTACCAGCATGATTTCGATTCGGGAGTTGAACGCGATGCGGGCTACATATACGGGCCGTCGCTTCCGCGCACTTATTTTTTCGGAGTGAACCTGAAGATATAACTCCTTACCGTAGTTCCATTTATCGGCAATCTATGCCCACTCAATGATTGTAGAGACGCGCTGAGCCGCATCTCTACAATTATTTTTTCAAACCCTTGGCTATCCAATGAATATTTTTCCGTAACTTAGCGGGCATAAAAACAAACAAAACG
Source organism: Candidatus Aphodosoma sp. (assembly GCA_051870875.1). Taxonomy (GTDB): domain Bacteria; phylum Bacteroidota; class Bacteroidia; order Bacteroidales; family Paludibacteraceae; genus Aphodosoma. The sequence goes on along the minus strand of JBJECG010000053.1, from coordinate 10,842 downwards.
TACTTTTTAACAAAAACATTTGCAGTCATGAAAAAATCAAATCTTGCAATATGTGCAATAGTGGCACTGGTCATAGCCGGATGCCGGCAGAACAACGGTGAACTGCAGTTCAATACCATCACTTACAACGATTCGGTAACCACTCCGGCTATCACCTACCTGTTTGACGGAAGAATGGAGGTGCCTTCAGACGGGCTGACTGCCGGCATACGCAAGATACTCCGACACGAAATATTGCTGTATTCACTCGGCGAGAATTATGCGACATTGAAAGACAGCAAAGTACTGAAGGCTTACTCGGATTCGTCGTATAACGAATACAACAGCCTGTTTGCTGAAACACTGGAGCCGCTGGATGCCGAAACCGAGTTCAGGATAACCTGCGAGACCCGTATCTCCGGTGCCGTAAGCTTTGCATCGGAGAGATTGCTCAACTACGAGACATGCATATATTCATACAGCGGTGGCGCCCACGGCATATATCGTGTGACAAACAATATTTTCGACCTCAATACCGGGATGACAATCACTGAAATGGATATTTTCGGCAACAATGCTGACGAACCTCTGCACGGACTGCTCGCAGAAGCGGCAACCTCACTGCGCAAAGACAGCATACTGCCCGCAGACACCGACCTTTTCGGCGATGATCTGATAGTAGCCAACGGCAACGTGGAGCTCGGGGAAAACGGACTGTCGTATATCTACAATCCGTATGAGATAGCTCCATACGTGTACGGGGTGATACGTGTACCGCTTGACAACGCAAAAGTACTCCCTCTGCTCAACAAAGAGTGTCCGGTATATGACTACATTGCAGGAAAAACAAACCAACAGCAATAAAATCTACAAACCATGAGTACAAAACCCAAACCGAGAAAACCCGAGAAAAAGGGGAATACGCCGAGCCTTGAACAAATAGTCGGACGTCTGACCGCATATCTTGCCGACAATCCGCAGCGTGCATTCAATTACCGCCAGCTGCTGCCTGTTGTGGGTCTTGACAAAGAGCGGCGCGACATACTTGTCAACATACTCGACACACTGGCCGAAGCCGGCAGAATACAGGCAACAGACCGTGGCAAATACAAGGCCAACTTGCGCCGCAACCGCATAACAGGCATCATAGACCGTCAGAGCGTAGCAAAAAAGACCTATCTGATACCGGATGACGGCGGTGAAATGATACTGATACCGGAACGTGCCATGGGATGTGCCCTGAACGGCGACCATGTGGAAGTGGCTTGTTACCCGCGCAGCAAATACAGAGAACAGGAAGGTGAAGTAGTTGCCGTGCTCGAACGCAAGAAAACAGAGTTCGTAGGCGTACTCGAAGTGACCGAAGAGGGTTTCACGTTCCTGCGTGTAGACAAAAAACAGCTGCCACTCGATATGTTTATACCGAAATCGCGTCTGGGCGGCGGCAAAAACAACCAACGCTGCATAGGACGCATCATAAAGTGGGAGGAAAAAGACAAGAATCCTATAGGGGAAATCATTGCCGTAATAGGCGATGTAGGCGACAACAACGCCGAAATGCACGCCATACTTGCCGAATACGGATTGCCGTACTCGTACCCTGCCGACGTGGAAGAGGCTGCCAACAGGATTGACGGCAAAATAAGTGCCGAAGAGACAGCCCGCCGGCGCGACATGCGCGGTACGGTGACATTCACCATCGATCCCCGCGATGCAAAAGACTTCGATGACGCCCTATCGATACGGCATCTGGAATCGGGACTGTGGGAGATAGGCGTACATATAGCCGATGTCACCCATTATGTCGATACAGGTTCCATCATCGATGAAGAAGCATACAAGCGTGCCACATCCATCTATCTTGTGGACCGCACGATACCAATGCTTCCGGAACATTTGTGCAACAATCTCTGCTCCCTGCGCCCCGACGAAGACAAGCTCGCATATTCCGTAATATTCACAATGGACGAGTTTGCAGAAGTGAAAAACTATGACATATGCCGCACTGTGATACGTTCTGACCGCAGGTTCACCTACGAAGAAGCACAGGAGATAATAGAGACCGGTGAAGGCGACTACAACCAGGAGATACTTAAACTCAACGAAATGGCCAAAATGCTGCGTGTCAAGCGGTTTGCAAAAGGAGCCATAGCATTCGAGCGTACCGAAGTAAGGTTTGAAACAGATGAAAAGGGCAAACCGCTCTCGGTATATTTCAAAGAATCGAAAGAAGCCAACAAACTCATAGAAGAATTTATGCTCCTTGCCAACCGCACGGTGGCAGCCCACATAGGCAAACCCAAAAAGCGCAATGAAAAACCGAAGACATTTGTCTACCGCATACACGATGTACCGAATCCCGACAAACTGTCGAATTTCAGCGATTTCATCCGCCGGTTCGGCTATAAATTGAAAACTACGGGCAAAAACGCTGAAGTATCATCGGCCATCAACAATCTCCTCGACCAGGTGCAGGGCACCAAAGAACAGAATCTGATAGAGACACTTGCCATACGTTCAATGGCAAAAGCCGTCTATTCTACCGAAAATATAGGCCATTACGGCCTGGCTTTCGAATACTATACACACTTTACTTCGCCCATACGCCGTTATCCGGACATGATGGTCCACCGGTTGCTGACACGCTATCTGGACGGCGGCCGTTCGGCAGACAAGGATGAATACGAAGAGTACTGCGCGCACTCGTCAGATATGGAACAGCTGGCAGCCAACGCCGAACGCGCGTCAATCAAATACAAGCAGGTGGAGTTCATGTCGGAGCATATAGGCGAAGTGTTTGACGGCGTGATTTCTGGTGTGGCCGAATGGGGCGTGTATGTGGAACTCAATGCCAACAAATGCGAGGGCATGATCCCTATCCGTTCGCTCGGCAACGACTATTTTGAGTTTGACGAAAAAAACTACTGTATCATCGGACGCCATACCGGACGACGCTACCAATTGGGCGATGGACTTACCGTACGGATAGCAAAGACAGACTTGATAAAGAAACGACTCGACTTTGAACTTGCCGATACCGAACCGGCATCACTGGCATCGGCAAAAACATCGAACAACAGCAAACATACTCACCGATTATCATGAAAAACCGACTTAATATAGGACTTGTGGCAATAGCCGCAGGCATAATGGCATTGGGACTCTGCCTGCGCTCCGGAATAAACAACTACACCTACCGCGACCGTACCATATCATCGCGCGGAGTGGCAGAGCGCGAAGTGACGGCAAATGTAGGCTCAACCGATGCCCGGTTCGAAATACAAGACAACGACTTGCGTGCAATAAAAGACAAAGCGTTGTACTATACCATCATTATCAGGCAATTTGCCTCGAAAAACGGCATAGCCGACAGCTGCATATCACAAATTGTACCATGCATATATGCCAATCCGACACTTTATGACGGTAAAGCACCGCAATTCAAATATTCGGCATCGGCAGGCATATCCATATACACTGAAGATGTGGTGGCTCTTGACAAGTTTTGTAACAGCCTCTACGAACTTACCGAACAGGGTCTGATTGTAGAAGCTTACCCGTCGTTTGACTATACACTGCTCAATGACATAAAACCCGAAATGATTTCAACGGCAACCAAAAATGCCCGCATTGCAGCCGACCAGTTTGCCAAAGACAGCGGCAGTTCGATTGGTTCAATCAAAAGTGCCACCCAAGGCTATTTCTCAATCGAAAGCATAAACGGCAGGGCCCGGTACTATAAAAATATCCGTGTCGTGACATCCGTGGAGTTCTATCTCAACGACTAAACCTATCTTAAGAACTATAAAACAACGCTGTCCGCCCGACATTTTGCCGCATCTCAAAAATGTCGCCAGGCGGACAGCGTTTTATTTCAGGCGCACACCCTTCCGGAAAAGCACCGGTTTCAACGCATATTGAGCGGCGGATAAAAAGCATCCGCAATATGATTGATCTCATACCCGTCGGCAACAGGAGTAATGCCTATGACATCGAAGCGCACATCCGTGTCAAGCTCATGTGTTCTGACATAACTTTCGGCAGCCCTGACCAAATTGCGGATTTTACTGGCATTTACCGATTCTTCGGGTGCGGTCAATGAGCCCTGCATGCGTGTTTTCACCTCTACAATGACCAAAGTGCCGCCATCCTTGGCAATTATGTCAATCTCCCTGTGACCCGACTTCCAGTTCGACTCCAGGATCAAATATCCCTTCTTCTGCAAAAACTGACGTGCAATGGTTTCGCCCTCATTGCCAAAATCGTTGTGTTGTGCCATTCTGTATCTTGTTTACAGACATTAATCCGTTTGCAATACAACCATTCCATAAAATGGAAATGCGGTTCGTCCATTCCGAAACGAACCGCATTCATACTTATCGAATCAATCGAAACGTGCCATTGTACGGGAGTACCGGTATCATTTGTTTGGAGACATAACGACTTCGATCACATTGCCCTGCTCCACAATTTTGCGGAGAACAGCCTGTACAGATTCGGGAGTAACGGCCTTGATGGTATTGATGTAATCGGCTGCATAGTCGAGACCGTCCTCGTAATAGCGTTTAAGCACTGTATTCAACCAATAACCATTTTCCTCCATATTGCGCTCACACTCTTTGATCATATCCTCTTTCACTTTATTGAGGTCATCGGGACGCGGACCGTTTTCCACGATATCCATCACCTCTTTGTGTATGATGGACATAAGTTTCTCCTGCTTTTCAGGATCAGTATCGAACTGCATGAGAATGACCGCCTGGCTTACAGGTTCATTGTCGAGATAAGAATAAGTGCCTACACCGTAGGTTCCCCCCTCTTTTTCCCGTATGCTTTCGGTATAGCGGATTTGGAGGATACTGCCGATGACTGAAGTGTTGATACGGTTGGCAAGGGTATAGTCAAGCTCTCCGGTATAGACTATGCGGTTTGAAGCAGCATTGATTTCCATGTCGCGGGTGAAATAGTTGTTCACCTTGCCTTTCGGGAAACGGATATTGTGGTCGACAGGTTTCTCGAATTTCCTGTTGGTTTTCAGACCTCCCAGCCAAGTGCAGATCAGCTTACGGGTAGCTTCATCGGCAGGGTCGATGTTGCCGACGAGATAAACCGTGAAATCGGCAGGGTTGGCAAAACGCTCGCGATAAATCTCAATGGCGCGTTTCTGGTCAACACGCTTGACATAATCGAGATCCACAATCTGTACACGCGGATGATGGGCAGACACAGTCATCTGTATAGAGTCGGAAAATTCAGCCTTAGGATCCTTGTCGCGTGATGAAAGCTGGTTCTCAACCATTGAAACAAGTGATGCGAATGCATCGTCATCCTTACGGGGTGCGGTAAAATAGAGATACGAAAGCTGCATCAAAGTCTCGAAGTCCTTGATTGTCGAAGTGCCGCTGATGCTTTCATCGGCTTCCCCTATAGAAGACATAATACTTACATTCTTACCGGCAAGGACTTTCCTGAGGTCGATAGCAGAGAAGTTGCCTATACCGTTTTGCTCTATTATAGCAGGTGCGAATCTGGCTGACGGCAGATCTTTTACATCTACTTTTGTCAATCCGCCACGTGATTTGATTGCCATGCGTATTTCATCGCTCTTGAAGTTTGTAGGTTTGATGATGACACGCATGCCGTTTGACAACATCCATTCGGTAGTGCCGAGATCTTTGTTGGCGGTCTCTTTCCTGATACTGCCTGCTTTAGGTGTTTTCTCTACAAGCGGACGATCGAAAACCTCTTCTTTCGGAGCTTCAATTTCAAACGAACCCATAGAATCGTATATGGCAAGCATTTCATCATCGGAAGGCACGGTCGGAAGGTCTTTGCCGATATATGCCATTATCACATTCTTGTCAGTGATAAGCTGCTGAACCAATTGGTTGGCTACGTCTACAGGGAGATTCGGAAGAAGCATTTTCAATGTGTTGTATTCCCATTCGATACCCGGAATAGGAGTTGCATCAATGAAGTGGCGGATATACTCGTTTTGGGCCAGACTGGTATTTTTACGGGTATCACGCTCATTATACGCTTTCTCAACAGAAGCAAGTGTCTCTGTCTTTGCCCGCTCAAACTCTGATGTGGTGAAACCGTAGCGTCTGATCTTCTCGATTTGGGTCAGGAGGTCTTTGAACGCATCTTTTTCTCTGCCGTCCTTACATACGGTGATGAAGCGGAAACCGTCGGTTACACCAATCAAATTGTCATAACCGCCAAATGCTCCGGTAAAGCTGGCATTGGGATCCATGGCAAGTTCCTCAAAACGATATGAAATCATCTGCTCTATCAAGTCATTGACAACCGACATCACATAGCCCTGGTCGGAAAGACGGATCTCACGTGGAAGCGCAGGATGTTTGAATTCAACATCGAAACGCGAATACTGGGCTTCTTTGTCGGTATAGCGGCCTACGATAGGTTTGTCATTGTCCTCGATAGGAAATACGGGACGTACACCGCGGTTGGGGCGTTCGGGAATCGGAGAGAAAAGATCGATGACTTTTTTCTCCATAATATCAACATCGATGTCACCTACCACTACGATGGCCTGAAGATCAGGTCCGTACCAGCGGTGGTAATAGTCGCGCAACTCCTGATATTTGAAGTTGTTGATTACGGCAGTGTCGCCTATCACATCACGTTTTGCATACTTGGATGTAGGATACTTTATTTTCACGCCACCGAAATACATGCGGCGGTTGGCACCCGACACTGTACGCCACTCCTCGCGGATAACTCCCCGCTCACTGTCAATCTCCTCATCTTCAAGAAGAAGATCGCATGACCAGTCGTGAAGCACGAGAAGCGCCGAGTCGAGCATACCCTCACGGGTAGTAGGTACATTTGAAAGACGGTAGACAGTTTCGTCGGTAGAAGTGTAGGCATTGATACCCCCGCCGAAATTTACACCGATGGATTCGAAATAGTTGATGAGGGCTTTACCCGGGAAATGGGTCGAACCGTTGAAAGCCATATGTTCGAGAAAATGGGCCAGACCGTTTTGGCTGTCCTCCTCAAGAATGGCACCCACAGCTTGTGCTATGTGAAAATCGCAATGACCTTTCGGATTTTCGTTGTGACGGATATAGTAGGTCAGACCGTTCGGGAGCACACCCATACGTACTGCAGGATCGACAGGCAGCGGTTGCGGCTCCTGCTGTGCTTGAACACCAAAGACAACCGCAAAAGCAAGGGCTGCCAGTGAAAATAATTTTTTCATGATGAAAACTGAGTTATTTGTTAAGATGTTTATGTATTATTGTTAACAGTGTTTTGTCATGCAGATGTCAATACGGCAAAATAAAAAATATTGTTTACTGTGCCACACACTTTTACAGCATGCAAAGTAAACAATATTTTTTGAAACAGCCAAACTTTTTTATCGAAAAACGATAATCTTACAATTGGCCGGATTCAACAAGGTTTATGATACGTTCGATGGTAGCATCATCTTTATGGTCACCGAATTCGGTTTTAAGGCTCGCTCCGAACATTTTGGCAAAAAACTGGTAGAACCCCGCAGTAAACGAACCCCTGTATGCCTTGATGAGATCGTAACCTGTGGCATCGCACTCACGGTCGACAAGACGTATGAGAAGCGTCCCCTGTTTGAATGTCAGTTTGCTCAGACGCGCATAGTTATCCTTGTACAATGTCTTTTCCACATGTTTCATGTAAATGTCACGTTCACGTTTTGTCGGCAGCTTCATCAACGAATCGTTGATAGCCACTATTATGTCGCGTACTTCCTTCGAGAGCGGAAGTACCACTTTCACATCACGTACCAGACGCCAATAGAATTTCTCCTCCCTCTTGTTCTTGAATTTCATGGGCGGATACACCCATACCGTAGGCAGCTGCACTACAGGCACAGTATCACCGTCCTGGACAATAGCTTTGACCTGCTGCCCCTGCTGCTGTCCGATACTTATGATCCGAAACGGACGGATCACCTGACATCCGGCATCAGCGGCAGCAAGGAAGATGACAACGGATATTGCCATAATCCGGATATATGCTCTCATCCGAAAGAATGCGTATCTCATATCTCTTTCCAGATTTATTGATCAGCTCATGCTTGCGCAACCAAGGATTCGCATCCCGCAACTGCTTGTAGGTCACGCCATGTTCTTTAGCCCATGCCGGCAAATCGGCTATGGCAGTGTTGACAGTCACCACGCTGTATTCAAACGGCGGATAAAGCTGGTCATCCCGCACCACGAAACCGTATGCCGCCGGATCGTTGAGAATAATCTTGGCTGCCATAATACGAAACACATAGCGCGATGTCTCGCTCGTAAGGTAGAGATCGAGCGCATTGTCGGTATATTGCTTTTGCAGCTGGGTTACAATACGTCCCTGCCCCGCATTGTAACTCGCGGCGGCGGCAAACCAACTCCCCGTATTATTGTAAGCGGCACGAATATATCGGCAGGCAGCCCGGGTAGCCTTCTCCGTATGATAACGTTCGTCAACGCTCGACGTCACTTCAAGACCGCATTCCCTGGCAGTCGACTCCATAAACTGCCATAATCCGGCTGCACCGGCACCCGACAACGACAACGGATTGGCATTGCTCTCTATGATCATCAGATATTTGAAATCATCGGGTATACCCTCTTCTTTCAATATCTTCTCCACCTCAGGCAAATAGCGGTTGGCCCGCTTCATCACCAGCAGCGTAGTGCTGTGCATATAGCAAAACGAAATCAGCTCACGGTCTATACGTTCACGAAGGTCATAGCGGTCGAAAACAACGGTTTCACCGGCAAATTCGACACTATGCGGCATGTCGGGAGCTATCACTTGGACATGGGCGGTTCGGGCATCCTGAGACATCGCGCCACTGGCACTGCACGAAGTAAGCGACTGGAGCAAGACTGCCGTAAAAATGAAAAACAGTTTCATGTTGCAGGTAATAAAAGATAAATACGCAAAGGTACAACAACTTAGACAATCCGCAAAACAATTTTGCATCCTCGCACAAATCAGTATGCCACAAACAAAATCTTACCCAACCCTAAAAGCGGCATACACCAAGGTAAAAACAAGGATAAAGCACGCAAACCCTTTCCAAGACACAACACCACCCAATCGGCACACTGATTTTTCTTCATGGAAACTGTCAATCTGAAAAGTTCGTCAAAACCTGATAATCCGCAAGTTACCTCATGTATAAATATTTATTCGGAAAACATTGTGCACAAACAGAAAAATAATAGTAACTTTGCTAATTGTACTGATAAAACCTTATTACACAATACTCATACGACTTTCACATACATGACCACCGACCGACAATTCATGATGCGCTGCCTGCAGCTGGCCCAAATGGCGGAAGGAAACACAACCCCCAATCCCATGGTCGGCGCAGTCATAGTATACCAAGGCAGGATAATAGGCGAAGGATATCATCATCAGGCAGGCAGACCACATGCCGAACCCAATGCCATAGCCTCCGTCGCCGACAAATCGCTGCTCGCCCGGTCTACATTGTACGTATCACTCGAACCATGCGCACACTGGGGGAAAACTCCGCCATGTGCACAGCTCATTGCCGACAGGAAAATACCTCGTGTCGTAGTCGCCACATTGGATCCGAATCCCAAAGTGGCAGGCAAAGGCATAGAAATCATGCGCCGGGCAGGCATAGAAGTGACAATAGGAACACTCGAAAACGAAGCACGCCAGCTTAACCGCCGGTTCATCACCGTACACGAAAAACAACGCCCGTACGTCATACTTAAATGGGCTCAAACCGCCGACCAATTCATTGATATCTGCAGAACAACGCCATGTGGCGGTCCGGTAAAAATCAGCAACAGCATAACCAAAACCCTCAACCACCAGATACGGACAACCGAAGATGCCATAATGGTAGCCACAACTACTGCCATGCTTGACGACCCCCACCTCACCGTCACAAAATGGAGCGGAAAAAATCCGCTGCGCGTGCTGCTCGACCGCACCTGCCGCATACCGGCATCGGCCAGAATATTCGATCAGGCAGTCAAAACTCTCATCTTCACATCGGCCGAAGGCTATGCACGCCGCACCGCCACGACCGGCAACATCATCTACCGCATCGTAACGTTTGACGATACCCTGCCGCAACAGATTTTCACCAGCCTTGCCGAACTCGGCATCAACTCCATAATCATAGAAGGAGGGGCAAAATGGCTGCAAACCATAATCGACTCCGGCATGTGGGACGAAGCACGCATCGAAACCGCTCCATCATTCCTGCACAACGGTGTGAAATCTCCGGAAATCTCCGGTTCCATCGTAAAAACCGAATACTTCAAAGACAACGTCATCACACACCTCATACCGGTGAAATAATCACAAGCATTCACTATCCGACTATAATCAGACAATATTTTATGAATATTTTATGGGACATAGGATATTGGATATTCATGGCAGTATACATATATGTCATTATAGTCATAGTCATGACCATTATCCTCGAAAACCGCAATCCGGTGAAAACACTTGCCTGGATTACGATCATGATACTCTTGCCCATAGTCGGCATGATACTCTATTTTTTTTTCGGCAAAAACTTTCACCGCAATAAAATCATACAAAACAAACTCGACTATCCTGTAGTTGAAAACTACTGCCAGCTGCCTGTTTCAGACATCGGGAACAGCAGCATACCGTACCGGTTCCGGAAAGTGATACAATTGCTCCACAACAACTGTGCGTCACCGCTATACCCAGACAATAAAATCGAAGTGTTCGCCACCGGCATGACTGCATTCGACTCCATTTTCGCTGACATAGAACGAGCTGAAAAAAGCATTCATATAGAATTCTATATCATTGAAAATGACGATGTAGGAAACAAAC
>JBJECG010000052.1:0-25869 GCA_051870875.1 Candidatus Aphodosoma sp. | reverse complement strand
TATGGAATGGTTACAGACATTGTTGGATAGCAGCACAACTCCTGCTTTGACTGCATTCCTGTTGGGACTGCTCACGGCAATATCTCCATGTCCTTTGGCTACGAATATAGCCGCAATCGGATTTATCGGCAAGGACATTGAAAGCCGTCGCAGGATTTTCAGGAACGGCCTTTTATACACACTCGGACGTGTTATTGCCTACACCGTATTGGGAATCGTGCTGATACTGATATTGAGAGAGGGGACAAGCCTGTTCGGTATCCAGAAGTTCATCGGCAAATACGGTGAATTGATTCTCGGCCCTGCACTGGTGATTATAGGAGTGTTTATGCTGTTCGGCGACAAACTCAAACTGCCATCCTTCGGTTTCAAAGGAAATGGTGATGGCTTGGCACGTAAAGGTGGCTTTGGTGCGCTTCTGCTCGGAATGCTGTTCGCAATGGCGTTTTGCCCTACAAGCGGTGTGTTCTATTTCGGTATGCTGATACCGATGTCTGCCACCGCAACCCTTGGTTATTTGTTACCCGTACTTTTCGCTGTCGCTACCGCATTGCCTGTTTTGATAGTTGCTTGGATATTGGCATTCTGCGTACAGCACATCGGCAGTTTTTACGGCAGGATGCAGACGGTTCAGAAATGGCTGAACCGGATTGTCGGGGGTGTATTTGTCCTTATCGGCATATATTATTGCATAATAATGTATTTTCCGTAAAAAATTAGTAATAATGATTATTGCTGTAATATTTCTTACAGCGGTGATTGCAGGGTATTTATTCAATGTATTATTATAAAACATTCAAAGAAAATGGAAAACAAAAAGGGATTTTGGGCGTCGTTATTCTCTCCGAAGCCCTGCTCATGCAGCGACAACCTGATTATAGAGGAAACGGAAAAGCCGGCAGCCTCATGTTGTTGCGAAAACAAGCCTGCTACAACAAAAGCGGACGTGAAAGAAATCAAAATATTGGGTCCGGGATGCGCCAAATGCAAGACGACCTATCAGGTTATCGAGAAAGTAATCAACGAGAACAATCTCGATGTGAAACTCACGAAGATTGAGGATATTACAGAAATCATGAGCTATAATGTTATGGGAACACCCGCTGTCGTAGTGGACGGAACTGTGAAAATAAAAGGTCATGTTCCCTCCGAGAGTGAGATAAAACAGATACTTGGTATTTAAGGCACGCCTATGGACACGAAAAAGGAACTGAAAATCCTGTCTTGGATTATCGCGGTATTCACGGCGGTCTTCTTCCTGCCGCTCGGAAGCGAACGGTTTATGACTGCCGTATATGCTACACTTGACCTTGCGAAATGGTATGCGCGGGAACACGTCGTGTTGTGCCTGCTGCCTGCTTTCTTCATTGCGGGTGTCATCGCCGTATTCGTCAGTCAGGGCTCTGTGCTGAAATACTTTGGCGCAAATGCCAGGAAATGGCTTTCCTACACGGTTGCAGCTGTTTCGGGCGGTATTCTTGCCGTATGCTCATGTACCATTCTGCCGCTCTTCACCAGCATATACAAACGGGGCGCGGGATTGGGTCCGGCAATAGCCTTTCTATATTCGGGTCCGGCAATCAGCATTCTGTCGATTATCCTGACGGCACGGATTCTGGGTTTTGAAATGGGTGTGGCACGGGTTGTCGGGGCGGTACTGTTCTCTGTTGTTATCGGGTTGGCTATGTCTTTCATATTCCGCAAGGAAGAGAAAGCCAAGAAAGAGGAACAGATGAATATTGTCCCTCCGCCCGAAAAACGCCCGATGTGGCAGACTTCGTTCCATTTCTTCACGCTGGTACTCATCCTTGTATTTGCCAACTGGGGCGCACCATCCGCTTCCGACACAGGACTGTGGTACGGTATCTTCACTTATAAATGGTACATCGTTGGAGCACTGTCGCTTCTGCTGTGCTGGTCGCTCGTCCGAATATTGAAACTTCGTATTCTGTGGGTGATACTCGGTGCGGTAGCAACAGCCGCTTCCGCACTTCTTGCCAACCTGTTTATCGACAATGCGAAATTAGTTCCGCTTGTGCCGATGATTGTGGCGATTACCGCCCTTTCCGTCATTCTCTTGTTTGATAAACGGGATGAAGAAAACAAGGAATGGGCATTTGCCTCATGGGGCTTCGCCAAACAGATTATGCCGTTGCTGGCTATCGGTGTGGTGACGGCGGGATTCCTGCTTGGTTCGACGCATGACAATACGGCTATTGCAGGCATTGTCCCGAACAGTTGGATAGAATGGGCAGTCGGTGGTAATTCGCTATTATCCAATTTCTTTGCCAGCTTTACCGGAGCATTCATGTATTTCGCCACTCTGACCGAAGTTCCGATTATTCAAGGTTTGTTGGCTTCTGGCATGGGAAAAGGCCCGGCTTTAGCCTTGTTGTTGGCAGGTCCGTCGTTGTCGTTGCCGAATATGTTGGTAATCCGTGGCGTGTTGGGAACAAAGAAAACGGTTGTGTATGTGGCTCTCGTTATCGTCATGGCGACAATATCGGGTTTTGTATTCGGAAATTTCTTTTAATTCATTATGAGAGAAATGATTTTCCAATATCCCAAATAAAAAAGCGGAAAGTACAATTCATTTTTAGGAGAGATACTGAACACCTTTCATTTTCCCGTTCAGTGGATACAAACCGATTGGGGAACAGAATTTTTCAATTAGGACTTCCAGTATGAACTGCATGACCATTTTATCAAATTCAGACCAATCAAACCAAGGACTCCGCATCTGAATGGCAAAGTTGAAAGGTCTCAGCAGACTGATAAGACGGAGTTTTGGAATCTTATAGATTTGTCGGACAAGACACTTGATTTGAATGTGATGGCTATGGAATGGCAGGAGTTCTACAATAAGAAACGACCTCATTCCTCACTGAACGGCAAGACTCCGATGCAAAAACTCAAGTCTGTCAAGCATCTTGTTCCGATCCAGCCCGATGTGAGTGAGAAATTCTGGGAGTCAAACGAAGAAACTCTTCCACGTAATTACAAGTATCTTAAATTCATAAGACATCGAAATAAGAAAACTGTTATTCGATAAGCCGTGGAGAATCAAAATATATCGCAGATTATTTTACGCTTTTAAACTCATCGGTCGGGTAATGGTCAGCGCCAAGGAGCGTGACCACCCGTCCCAACGAGCGTAAATCCAGTAATCTAACGTAGCGAATCTGTTGTTAATAGCACATATAAAGTGTATTTATTTTCACTTGATTGGTTTTTGTTTTCTATCCCAATCTATACTGTATAAATATAGAAAAATTTATACAGTCATATTTACAATGTTTGCCTGCAGTTAGAATTCACAGTTGTTTGGAGTACGTGGAAATGGAATTACATCACGTATGTTCTGCATGCCTGTGACGAAAAGCATGAGACGTTCAAAACCCAAACCGAACCCTGAGTGTGGGGCGGTCCCGAAACGGCGGGTATCGAGATACCACCAGATGTCTTTGTCAGGAACTCCCATCTCTTTGGCTCGCGTGCAGAGTTTGTCGTAATCTTCTTCACGTTGCGACCCTCCGATTATTTCACCTATTTTTGGAAACAGTACATCCATACCACGAACGGTCTTGCCGTCATCATTTTGTTTCATGTAGAATGATTTTATATCCTTCGGATAGTCGGTCACAATTACAGGACGACGGAAATGCTCTTCTACTAAATAGCGTTCGTGTTCCGACTGCAGGTCAACTCCCCAGCTGACCGGAAATTCAAATTTGTGTCCGGATTTTACTGCCGCCTCAAGTATTTCTATACCTTCGGTATATGTCAGACGTTGGAAATCGTTTTCTGTCACAAAACGTAGACGGTTTATAAGTTCCTTGTCATACATTTTGCACAGAAACTCTATATCATCTGTACATTTTTCAAGGGCCCAGCGCACGCAATATTGGATGAAGTCCTGGGCAAGATCCATGTTCTCTTCTATTTCGTTGAATGCAACCTCCGGTTCTATCATCCAGAACTCGGCCAAGTGACGGGGGGTATTTGAGTTTTCTGCACGGAACGTAGGCCCGAATGTGTAGATCTTTCCAAGTGCCAAAGCTGCGAGTTCTCCTTCCAGCTGGCCCGATACGGTGAGTGATGTCTGTTTGCCGAAAAAGTCATCCGAATAGTCTATCTTGCCATCGTCATTCTTTTTCAGATTGTAGAGATTTTGGGTGGTCACTTGGAACATCTGGCCTGCTCCTTCGCAGTCCGATGCGGTAATGAGCGGAGTGTGGAAGTAAAAGTAGCCGCGTTCGTGAAAATAGGTGTGTATGGCCATAGCCATGTTGTGCCGGATGCGGAATATGGCACCGAATGTATTTGTCCGTGGGCGGAGGTAGGCTATGTCCCTAAGAAATTCGAGGGTATGGCCTTTTTTCTGGAGCGGATAGGTCATTGGATCAGCTGTTCCGTACACCTCTATCTCCTCGGCTTGTATTTCTACCGATTGTCCTTGTCCCATAGATTCCACAAGCTTGCCGGTGACGGATAGGCAGGCCCCTGTTGTGATCTGTTTGAGCGTTTCATCTTCAAACTTGGCGATGTCTGCAACTATCTGTATATTATGGATGCAAGAACCGTCGTTAAGTGCTATGAAACTGACATTTTTGTTGCCTCTCCGGGTACGTACCCAACCCTTGATGTTGATTTCCGCTCCGTAATCTTTGCGTTTGAGAGCGTCTGCTATGACTGTCCTTTTTATTTTGTTCATATTGGCCGGTTTAAGTTTTATTGCTTTGTTGTATTGTTGTCGCAACGTAGCAAAAAAGCACTAACCCATATAAAGTTAAGTGCTTTTCTGACTGTATTGCGTTTGGTGGTTATGGATTCCTGACAGCTTATTGTCTGTTGAGTTCGCGTGAATGCTCATATCCGCCCACCGCGCTCATCACGCATCTGAAACCTATGTCTTTACGGCTGCGGGTCTCTTCGAGACATCGTCTGTTTGCCGGATTGAGCCAGATTACCCTGTCATTCCAACCGCCGCCTTTATATACCCTGGCGGTGTTCGAAATCATATTGGCTTGCTCTATAGGTGTCATTTCCTTATAGATAAGTACCGAATCGGCTAACGATGACTGCTTGTCTCCGTCCTTGAAGTCTCTGTAGTCTCCTCCGGTTTTGATGATTCCGCGTTCTGCTATCAGCACTTTCTTCATCGAATCTCGTTGCTCAGGTTGCAGATATGCAAAGTGCTTGGTTAGCATGTTATCGGCATATACCGAATCTGACTCGAATTCATTGCCGCGGTAAGGGTTGATTTCATCCACGTTCGACACATCTGCACGATACACGTCCCTTACCCACTCGTTTACGTTGCCTGCCATGTTATACAGACCGAACGCATTCGGCTGGAAGAAGTTTACCGGTACGGTCAGTGTTCCGTTTATTTGGATGCCTATAGGGTCTCCGCGTCCGCGCAGGAAGTTGGCATAGAACTTGCCCCTCTCTTTCTTGTTGTGGAACTCGCGCAGCTGATCCCCTTCCCAAGGGTATCTGTTGGTTTGTTTGTATGATCCGTCTGAAGTCACCAGCCCGTATGCTGCGTACTCCCATTCTGCCTCTGTCGGAAGACGGCATTCTGCGTCATATAGTACACCGTCAAGTGCCACACGCCATTCTCCTTCGTCTATTTCGTCATCTCCGTTGATGTCAAAACGCATGTTCGGCTCGAAATACGTCTCGTCACCTGCCTCGTCCGGATTGAGGTTAAGATTGGTTACATAGGCACGGGCATGTGTCGTAGTGAAAAAGTATTTGAAGGCAGAGTCTGACGGAGTTTCTGTGTCAACCAACTGCTGGTTGATGGTTGCCAATGACTTGTACGGAAGTATGCCACGACGTATCAGCTCGTTTTCGTTGATACGGTCCGTTCTCCACGAACAATAGGCTGTGGCCTGCCTCCACGACACTCCGACTACAGGATAGTTGTTGAATGCTACATGTGTGTAGTAGTCGCGCACGTACGGCTCGTTGTAGGCAAGCTCGCCTCGCCATACCGATTCGTCCGGAAGTGCCAGCACCACTTGGCGCGGATCATGGCGGAAAACACCTTCCATCCATGCAAAATATTCACGCCAGTTCTCATTGGTTATTTCATAAATGTCCATGTAGAAACCAGAGGCGGCAACACGCTTCTTGTCGTTGTTTTCCGCTGCCGATACCATCTCATCGTTACGTCCGCGTATTGATGTGGCTACAGGCACGTAAACCATGCCGTTGGGGCATTTGCCGTGGTAGGCGGTCGTCAAACTGAAAAAACCTTGCTCAGGATTGTTGTAGATCCACCCCGTTTTCTTCGAATATTCCTTGGATCTATTGCACCCTGCCATCATAAATACTGCGGCAATGCAGCAAAATGTAGCAATTTTGATTGTTGATTTCATAGTTTACTATGGTTTGTTATAGATGTTAATCTGCTGGTTGTTTGCGTTTTGTCAAATATAAACCCCGCCTGCATGCCAAGCGGTTGCAAGGGATTGCACAAAATTCGACTGCAAATATACCATTTTTCCTTGAATTGGCAGCTCTTTTCCCGATATTTTTTATGGCAGACCTGTCTATTGCCATACCGGATATTTTCATTACTTTTGCATCGCTGTTCCAATAGCTTTGCCTTTCGCGTGGAACTTGTAATTCTGTATTATCAACGTGAACTATAGTAAATTTATTGTTGCTGACGGGAAAATAATTGACACCTCGACACCTAAAGTGATGGCGATTGTCAATTCCACTCCCGATTCTTTCTTTGCTGGCAGCAGAAATACATCGGCTTCTGAGTTGGAGCGTACCGTGGCGGATGCAGTTGCTGCCGGTGCCGACATGCTCGATGTTGGTGGCTATTCTTCCCGCCCTGGAGCCGGCATGGTCAGTGAGCGGGAAGAAATCCGCCGGGTGGCAGTCGCTCTTGAGGTCATACGCAGAGTTTGTCCCCACATACCCGTCTCGGTCGATACATTCAGAGGTAGTGTGGCGCGCATTGCCGTCAATGACTATGGCGCAGACATAATCAACGACATCTCCGCATTCAGCCTCGATGACGGCATGCTCCCTGCCATTGTCGACTTGCAGGTCCCATACATACTTATGCACTCGCGTGGAAATCCGCGTACAATGCAGTCCATGACCGTATACGCTGACTTTGTTCCTGACGTACTGCGCTTCTTTGCCGGAAAAATCGAAACGTTGCGCAATGCCGGATTCTCAAAGGAAATAATCATAGATCCCGGGTACGGGTTTGCCAAAACTCTGGAGCAGAATTATGAACTGATACGGGAACTCCCGCTTTTCGAGGTGTTCAATGCCCCGCTGCTGGTGGGGGTGTCTCGGAAATCGATGATTTATAAGGCTCTTGACATCACGCCCGAAGACTCGCTCAACGGCACTACTGTACTTAACGCCTTTGCACTCGAGCGTGGAGCAAACATCCTGAGGGTGCACGATGTCCGTCAGGCAGTCGAAACCGTCAGGCTGTACCGCCTGATGAAAGGCGAATCTGAAAAATAAGGAGCTGGTTTGACAGTTGCTGAAAAATATATGCAGTTATGAACATTACATTGGTACAACAGGAAATACATTGGGGCGATAAGGACGCAAACCTCCGCCGTTTTGATGATGTGTTGCGCAATCTGTACGGAAAAACCGATTTGGTGCTTTTGCCCGAAATGTTTTCTACCGGATTTTGTGTCGATAAGCCTGAATTGGCTGAAAATACTGACGGCGAGGCCGTCCGGTGTGTGAAACGGTGGGCGGAAGAAGGCGGGTTTGCTGTAGCTTCGTCATTCATGGCATCTGACTCCGGCCGGTCATACAACCGGGGTTTCTTCTGCTGCCCCGATGGCGAAATTAGTTTTGCCGACAAACGTCATCTCTTCATCGGCGATGAGCGGAAATTCTTTACTCCTGGCAACAGACACCTTGATGTCATGTTCCGCGGCGTGAAATTCCGTCTGCTCATCTGTTTCGATCTCCGGTTCCCTGTCTGGAGTCGCAACACTACAGGCTTCGATTACGATGTCTTGCTTTATACCGCCAACTGGCCCAAAGACCGCATCGAAGCATGGGACATCCTCACCGTGGCACGGGCTATGGAAAACCAGTCCTATGTCTGTGCCGTAAATGCCATTGGTACCGACAGTTATAGCGTACAGCACAACGGACATTCCGTCGCTCTCGATCCTCGTGGCAAACTTCTCGCATCGTTTGGCGAATGGGAAGCCGGTACACGCTCGTTCGACATCGACATGGCTTATCTCGACAAGGTCCGCCACCGTCTTCCGTTCTGGCAGTCCGCCGACCGCTTCACCGTCAGCCTCTGACCCGTTCGGCACCGTGCAGCTATAAAGACGACAACGCACCGCATCGTTTTTTCCAGTATGCAGTGCGTTGTTCCTCGTCCGTTGTTTTTCTCTTGTTCTTCTTTATTAGTTGTTGGAGTTGAACACATAGAGCCGCTTTGTAAGCGGCTCTTTTCGGTCGCAGCCCGAACTTTCACGGCTGTACAACCCGTTTTTATCGTGCCCGTCACTCTCTTGTACCGCGTCATAAGATTTTCATCCGTCTTGCTCTGCTTTCCTTCGCTGCTCTGCATTGTTCGCTTCGCGCCGTTGGGCAGCCCCGGCAAGGCCGTTGACTGACGACCCGGTCAGAATATCATCCTTGTGCCACTGGTTGTTGGTGATATGGAATTTGCGGTATGTATTCCATACGTAAATTTTGTATCCAGGCATATCTGCATCCTTGGTAATAGCCTTTGTCTGTATGCTGCTGGACTTCTTTGTCTTTCTGGACTCTCTTGTCATCGCTCTTGATACATGAAAAACCCGATCTCCATCCGGACAGGATTTGATTTTTGTCCCTGTGGCGGTCGGGTTTTGTTTTTGTGGGACGGAAATTTAGTTTGCATCCGTCTCTCGGCTTGGTCGGAGTTTGGCTCACTCGTCAAACTCTATTACAAATTTCTCGCAAAGATAGCGTACTGCTGCCGGATTCAGCAATTTTGCATTTGGCGACACTCCAAGTGCTTCGAGTTCATTGCGTGATGCCGATAACCATCGGCGGAATGTGTCCGATGATACCCCTGCGGCTCGGGCCAGTTCATTTTTGTACATCGCTTTCATATTTTATCCTTTAAGGGTTTAACTTCGTTACAAAGGTACGTTTCCTGTTTAATCCTCGTTTGTCGCTGCAAATCTAAGGTGTCTTGTCGTGTTTATCGGATGGATTATCTGCATAAACCAATCGTTTTTGAATGTGCTGTTTTCGGCTGCAAATATAAAACAAAAAGTTTAATCACCCAAGACTTTTGTCCTGTTTCATCTGCTCTTTTCTATCTTCCAGGTCAACCACCGACAATTCCCGCAAACTATCGTCAAATCGCTGTAATTCCTCAATTGACTTCCTGAATTTCGCTTATCGGTTGTAAAACCATTACTGGGATGCCTCATTTGTTCTACCTTTGCACTCGCTTTTAGAGATGAAACTAAAAGTAATATTAAGCGCGCTTTTTATTGTTAACCATTTTTATTGACCCGCCGATACTCTCATTACTTTGGGTAAAGGCACAAACACAGACAAACCATTATGAAAATCAAATCCAATTCACTTGTTACCGGCATGAGTGGAAAACTTGCCAGACAAGAAGACATCGTATTTTCCAACCGTTTTGGAAATATCTACGCATGGCGCAGTAAACCGTATCTCGGACCGTTCAGCGAAACGCAGATTGCTGCGCAGAACAAATTCAAGGTTGCCACCGAGTCGGCTTTGGCCGATCTTGCCGATCCCGTCAAGAAAGCCGGATGGGAGGAACGTTTCAAAGCATCTAAAGGCAAGTACAAAACTATTCGGGGCATGGTAGTCGCCCATTATATTAAAAATGGTGCAGTTTCCGACAACGGATAATCCTTTTGCTCAAAAAAAGGATGTCTGGAATCCGATACCTGATTATCCACTGCACAGCCACGCCCGAAGGACGTGAGGTGACATCCGATGAGATACGACGCTGGCACACCGGCCCTGTATGTAAGGGCGGGCGTGGCTGGAAGCAGGTGGGGTATACCGATATGGTACATCTTGACGGTACAGTGGAACGCCTTGTCGGTAACAACGAAGATGCGAATGTCGACCCGTGGGAGATAACCAACGGCGCGAAAAGCTACAACTCCGTCAGCCGTCACATAGTATATGCCGGCGGTTGTGCCAAAGACGGCAGGACGCCGAAAGATACGAGAACTGCGGCTCAGCGCAAGGCGATGGCGGAATATGTGCGGGACTTCCACCGCCGTTTCCCGGACGTGCGGATCATCGGACACCGCGAAGTGGCGGCCAAGGCATGCCCGTCGTTCGACGTGCAGAAATGGCTGAACGAGATAGGTATCCGGCAGTTTGCCGGTGCAGGTTAAAAATAGGTCAAACTAAAGTGGACATGGAACCAAGCGTATTGTTGAACTACATATTTGGAGGCGGACTGCTGGCTGCCGTCATCGGCGTTGTGACATTGAGATCTACCGTAGTGAAAGCGAATGCCGAAGCAGAGAAGGCACGCGCCGAAGCCGAGAGCGTGCGGTTTGACAATGCCGGAAAAGCCACCCGGATACTTATAGAGAACATTGTAGAACCCCTTAAAACAGAACTCAGTGACACACGTAAAGAACTGTTTGAAGCCAAGAAGGAGTTTGGCTCAACCAAACGCGAGATGGCCCGCCTGCGCAAATCGGTCGAGGCTGCCAATTCTTGCCGTTACAGCAATGATTGCCCTGTGCTGTACATGCTGCGCTGCACGACAAAAGAGAGCCGCCGTAACGCATCGGCAGTACAGCAGCGTCCGCGCGGACAGCCTTGTCAGAATGATTCGGATGGTGAAAAGCGAGCCTGTACCGGAGTCGGAAACGGCAATCACGATACCGATGCCGGTTCTCCGTTACTTGCCCGCGGAAGCGGAATGCCGCAGCCGCAGCGGACAGGCTGAAGTGACATTACGCAACCGGGGCGATACCGTCATCATTACGGCACGGTGCGATTCGCTCCAACGCCGGTGCGAATATTTCGAGGCGGAATTTGCACAGCGGTCGGCTTCATACGAAAAGGACTTGAATGACACGGCAACGACAACCGAAAGCCGGTCAAGCCACCTCGTCCGCCTTATAGCAGCCTTTATCGTCGGGTTGGCAACCGGCATAGTATCAACAATCCTGATCAAACGACAATGGAAAACAAAAATGTATTAGACGTTACCGACCTCATCCTTTCGGTATGTGGCAGGAACATTGGATTCTCGACAGGCTGCAAAGTGACGACCATCTATACAGGCCGCATAACCAAAGAAGCCGCACGAGGAAGTCCGTGAAATCGTTTTCTGAAAGCATCTCGGCCGAAAGGTGCGTGCTGGACCCGGCGGCAATGCACAGACCCCGACATATGGCGTCGTGGCACCATATGCCGGACAGCAGGCCATAAGGGACGGGACAAACCGTCTGCGGTAACTTACATCAGTAAACCGCCTGACGCAATGAAGAATATGACTGTTTATTCCGTCTTCTCCATCCAGGCTCTGGCACACGCATCCGACGGCATGCGCCAGTCACCGCGGGGGGAGAGGCATACAGAACCGACTTTCGGCCCGTCTGGCATACAGCTGCGTTTGAATTGTTGGTTGAAGAAGCGGCGGCAGAATGTCTTGAGCCAGTGGTTTATAGCATCATTGTCGTAACGCCCGGCAAAGGCGCGCAGTGCAAGATGTCGGATTTTGTCGGGCGAAAAACCGTAGCGCAGCGTGTAGTAGATAAAGAAATCATGCAGTTCGTATGGACCTACGAGGTCTTCTGTGATTTGGGCTATTGTACCGTCGGTCTGGGCCGGAAGTAGTTCGGGGGATATGGGAGTGTCTATCACATCGAGCAGACAATCGAGCAGAGCCGGTTCCATTTCATAGTCGGCGGCATAGCGTACCATGTGCCGTATGAAAGTTTTCGGAATGCTTGCATTTATGGCATACATGCTCATGTGGTCTCCGTTGTATGTTGCCCAGCCCAGAGCCAGTTCAGAAAGGTCTCCGGTTCCTATCACCATGCCGCCGTATTGGTTCGACAGATCCATAAGTATTTGGGTGCGTTCCCGGGCTTGGGTGTTTTCGTATGTGACATCATGCGTTTCCGGGTTGTGTCCTATGTCGGCAAAATGCTGCATACAGGCATCTTTTATCTCTATTTCGCGAAGCGTGGCTCCTGATTTCCCTATCATTTCCACTGCATTGTGGTAGGTGCGTCCGGTTGTGCCGAATCCTGGCATGGTTACTCCTATGATGCAACTGCGGTCTATGCCGAGACGGTCGGCCGCACGTGCACATACAAGCAATGCCAACGTGGAATCCAAACCTCCGGATATACCTACTATCATGTGTTTCATGCCTGTGTGGTGCAGACGGGTTGCCAGTCCGGTTACTTGTATGTTGAACACTTCTTCGCACGATGATTTCATTTCATCGTCCGATGGAATGAATGGAGTGGGTGATATATGGCGTTCAGGAGCGAATGGTATGATATGTTGGGAGAAATCGGCAAACCTGGTCTTGATATCCGGGAAGATGGCTTTTGTCCCACGACGGAAAGTACTGTTGTTCTGGCGGTCGGCACGGATACGGTCGATGTCTATTTCCCCGTAGATTATTTGCGGGTCATTGGAGAAACGCCTGTTCTGGGCAAGTACAGTTCCGCTTTCTGCTATGATGGCATTGCCGGCATAGACCAAATCCGTCGAAGATTCTCCGAATCCTGCCGAACTGTATACATAGCCGGATATCGAACGGGCGGACTGCTGTTTTATCAAGTCGGTCAGATAGCGGTTTTTCCCTATCAGTTCGTTCGATGCAGAGAGATTGAATATCACTTGTGCGCCTTGCAGGGCAAGCAGTGAACTCGGAGGTACTGGCGTCCACATGTCTTCGCATATCTCTACGCCGAACGTGTACTCTTCAGTTCTGAATACGATGTTTTGACCGAAAGGAATGCCGGTTTGCCCGAACAGTGATATTTCGGTGGCTGTGGCATCGAGTGACGAGGCGAACCAGCGCATTTCATAAAACTCATTGTAGTTTGGCAGGTAGGTTTTCGGCACTATGCCGAGTATATCGCCTTGGTGTATTACGGCAGCGCAGTTATACAGGGCGTTGTCTACCATAATTGGAAGCCCTACGATAATTACTGTCTTGAGGTTGCGGCTGTAACACACAATGTCATTAAGTGCATCCAGTGAGTTTTGCAGCAGAAGGTGCGACCTGAAAAGGTCGGCACATGTATATGCCGTGATACAGAGTTCGGGAAAAAGTACTGCCGAGGCTCCGTGGCTGGCGGCTTCGTCTATCTGTGCTTCTATATGGGCTGTGTTGAATTCGCAGTCGGCTACTTTTATTGCAGGTATTGCCGAGGCTATACGTACAAATCCGTAATTGGCTGGGGATGTCATGGCATGAAATGGTTTTTAAGTGCCAAGATGGCTGTGCCCAATGCAAACAGCATCAGTGCCGAGCCGGTGATTTTATTGAGAATGGACAGCCCGCGCATGCCGAACCGGCTGCGGAATTTGCCGACTATCAATATCAGTATAAGCCACCATATCACAGCTCCGGCGGCAATGGAGGCTAGGCATATGACGGCTTTCAGCCGATTCACTTGGTCAAATACTGCAAACTGGGCAAAGAGACCGATGTACAGGAATACGATGAGTGGATTGCTCAGGCAAAGCAACAGTGCGGATATATAGTCGTTGAAAAGTTCGCTTTTGCTTATTTTATGTGTCTGGGAGTTGTGTCTTGTAGGTCCGGATTGTTGGGTACGGTTGAGGAATATGTGCAGCCCCAGAAGTCCTATGATGGCGGATCCTGCTATTTGGATGACTGTTTGGTTGGACTCTATGAAATTGATGATATACGACATGCCGAGGCTCACGAGAATGGCATATATCAAGTCGGATGTTGTAGCTCCCAAACCGGTGACAAATCCGTGCAGCTTTCCGCGGGATATGGTGCGTTGGATGCACAGCACTCCCAGCGGCCCGGTCGGTACGGATGCGCATAGTCCTATGAATATTCCTATGAGTATGGTATTGAGCATTTGGCCGGAATTATTTCGTTTTGTTTATGAATGATAAAATGCTGCCTGTGTCATCAGGGTGGAACCAGTTGATTTCATTGTCGCGCCCGAACCATGACAACTGCTTTTTTGCGTATCTTCGTGTGTTGCGCTGTATTAGTTCTATGGCACGGGGCAGAGTGTAATCTCCGTCAATGTAACTGAACATCTCCTTGTAACCTACGGTATTTAGAGCGTTGAAGTGCCGGTAAGGCAGCAGACTGCATGTCTCGGCTTCAAGCCCCGATTCAACCATTAGCTCCACTCGTCGGTTTATTCTCTTGTAAAGGTCGCTGCGGTCACGGTCCAATCCTATTTTCACGATCTGGAAATTGCGCTGTTTCGCTTGTCCTGTGTGTAGCGACGAGAATGGTCTGCCTGTCTGCCAGCATACTTCTATGGCGTGCATCATGCGCTTGGCGTTCCTGTGGTCAACATTGCGGTAATACACAGGGTCGAGTAGTTGCAGGTGAGACCGTAGTGCATCGGTTCCCCCGTTGTTGTATAGCCGCATCACTTCGCTGCGTATCTCTGGCAATATGGTCGGTATGTCGTCTATCCCGCGGCATACGGCATCTATATACAGCATCGAGCCTCCTACCATAAGTGTATTGCCGTGCATGGCTATTTCTTGTTCTATGACGGGGATGGCATCGACTTCATACTGTCCGGAACTGTACTGTTCCGTAACAGACAATGTGCCTATGAAAAAGTGGCGGATTTGCTGCAGCTCCTTTTCCGACGGGGCTGCCGTACCGATTCTTGTTTCACGGTATATCTGTCTGGAGTCGGATGATATGATGCTGCAACCCAGCATATCCGCAACAGCAAGACTTAAATCGGTTTTGCCTACTCCGGTAGGTCCGAGAAGAACAAATAGAGTGCCCAAGAGAGTGTGAATTTTGGAATGACTGCCGCACGTCAGGATGCAAGTGGCATATCAGTAGTTTTCGCCCAGCTCGTCCAATCCTACATCGCCGAAACCTTCGGCATCGAGTTCGTCCATATCAAATTCCGAATCACCATAAAAGTCATCGTCCAGTATGTCCTGCTTGCCTGATTGCGTCGTAGGATTGAGCAGGAACTCGTCCTCCGAAGTCAGTTGTTTGGGTGCTTTGCCGGTTGCTCGTGTACATTGCGCCTTATCCAGTGTGCCGGGTTTCATCTCTTTCAGTTCGATGAAGAATGATCGTTCGGTGAGCATGTCGAACACAAATATCAGCCTGTCTCCTTCATCGGTTATGAATTCGTCGATATGGGTGCTGTCCATGGTGAACGAATCGTTCTCGGGATTGGTATCCATTTCGATGAGGGTTATTTCCTCATATTTTTCCCATCCGTTCATGCAGTGGAAGAATGATGTGAGCTGATCCGGCTGGTAATTGACCGAATTGAGTATGGCATTGTTCAGTTCGAGAAATGTAGCGTCGGAGTTTATCTCTATTTCGCGCGAAAAGTTGTCCGCCTCATCCGAAAGGATCAGAAATTTGTATATCATAATTACAAGGTTTGTTTTTACAGAACAAAGGTAATAATATTTTTGGAATTATGATAACAAAAGTGATTGCTGTTTTGGGGATTTGTTACAACAGTTATTTGTGCAGAATATCCTCTATTTCGTGTATGCGGCGTGAAAGTTGTGTGTCGACATCCATCTGGTCGCGAATGGTTTTGCAAGCGTGGATTACGGTGGCGTGATTGCGCTTGCCGATGGTTTCCCCGATTGTGGACAGCGGCGAGTCCGTGTGGTTTCTGGCGAGATACATTGCCACCTGCCGGGCTTCGGATATTTCCTGCTTCCTGCTTTTGGAGTTTATGTCTTCTATCGGCATGGCGTAGTACCGGCACACAACATCGCAAATTCGCTCTATTGAGATGGTGGCATTGGTTTTGGCGGATGGTTCTATGATGTCGCCGACCACTTGTTTTGCAAGATCAAGATTGATGTCGGCTTCTGTGTACGTGGAGCGTGCAAGCAGCGAAATCAGAATCCCTTCTATGTCACGTATGTTGGTCGTTACGTTACGGGCTATGAATTCTATGACATCTTCCGGTATGTTGAGCCCGTTTTTTTCCACTCTATATCTGACTATGTCATGACGGAGCGCGTAGTCTGGTCGCTCTATTTTCACGGTCAGTCCCCATTTGAAGCGGCTCAGTATGCGGTCTTCCACGCCTTGCAATTTTGCAGGTTCCCGGTCAGAACACAATATCAGCTGTTTGCCGAGACGGTGCAGATGTTCGAATATATGGAAGAATGTGTTTTGTGTCTTGGCTTTTGTCGTACCGCAGAAGTCTTGTATATCATCGACGATGAGGAAGTCGAGACTTTGGTAAAACAGCAGGAAGTCGTTGGTCGTATTGTTGATTGTGGCACTTGCAAACTGTTGCTGGAAAAGATTGGCCGATATGTAGAGTACCCTTTTGTCGGGGAAACGCTGCTTTGTGGCCAAACCTATGGCGTTTGCCAGATGTGTCTTGCCAACAGCCGAATCGCCGTAGATGAACATGGGATTGAAAAGGGATGTACCCGGGTTGGCGGCAATGTTGATGCCGGCCGTACGTGCCAGACGGTTGGTGGTTCCTTCGATATAGCTGTCGAGGTTGTAGGTGGTATTGAGATTGGAGTTTTCCAGTGGAGGATAGCAGGTGTTTGCAAATGGAGTCCGTTTGGTGACCTGATTTTTTTCTTGCTGTACCGGAAGTTGCGGCCTGGCGGATGTAAGGGTGGTTGTGGTAGGGTGGAGGTCGTTATTCAGCACAACTTCCTTGTAGTACAGTTGCACTTCGGGGCCGAATACTTTCTGCAGTGATGTATAGAGGATGTTTGAGAGGTTCGCTTCAATGTATTCGACAAAGAACGGCGACGGTACTTGCAGGGTTAGTTTATTGTCAACGTAGCTGTATGGGACAAGAGGCGACAACCATGTGTTGTACATGGCATCGCTTACATCATATTTCATGATGTCAAGGCATTTGTTCCATAATTCTACGTGGTTGGACATAAGTCGTTTTGTATAGTTTCTTGTTAGCAGCTCCTGTTGTTTCCCTTCTTTCTGATGAGTGTCTGCCGGTTTGAAAGTGCTTGCTGATAAGAGGAAGATCTGTGACGGATATAGTATGTTTTTGCATTTGCAAAAGTAGGGCATTTATTTTTAGCGTGCAAACAAGCAAGGGATTTGGGACAGATGGTGGTCCGGTATATGTTTGTTTATCAGTATATTCGTTTTAAGTGCTTGATTAGCAGTTGTCTGATTTGTAATTGCATGTATAATGGGGTGATTGTTAGCTTTTTGATTTTATATGTTTTTTTGATTTCGCTATTAGATAAAAACGTCCGAAGTCTTTGTTACTTCGGACGTTGCTTTGATGGATTTTATGGGCGTTTTTGTTTTTTGAAAATGTCGTTATTTAGAATGTTTCGGGTTAAGTGCTTCTACTGCTTTGATTCTTTTTTCTCTTTGTTTTTACGTCCAAACAGTGAGAAGTGTACGTATCGTTTGGGATTCGACTTCAGGTCTATGAGCAGGTTGTTGGCAGAAGTGACAGTTGACGTTATTTCCCGATAGAGTGCCGGGTCGTTGAGCAGAAGTCCGACGGTGCCGTTAGGATCGTTGATGCGTCGTGAGAAGTCCTGTATGTTTGTCATGGTGGTGTCTATGGAGTGGAGTATGTCGGCATAGTCCGCTACACTTAGTTTTGATGTAAGGACATTGATGTTTGTCATGGTGGTGTCGATTTGGTACATTATTGTCTGCAAATCATTGTCTATGATGTTATTGACTGAGTTGACCGTATGCCTGAGCTTGGCCGATATGTTTTCAATATTTGAGAGTGACTGTTGTATTTCAGTGCTGTTGACCAGTTGGTCGAGCGATACGACAAGACTGTCGACATGCGCTACGGTAGCGGTAAGCGACGGTATGATGCCGGTAATCGTTCCCATCAACCCCGGATCGATTGTTGTGACAAGGGTATCGCCCGCGTTGTGGTATGTGGTGTTGTCGGCAAGCAGCAGGTTGATGCCTTTGCCTCCGAGCATGCTTTCATCGAAGAGGGCTGCTACTGTGCCTTGCGGCAGGTGTACGTCATCATTGATGTTGATGGTGACGGCAAATGGTTCGGGTTTTGAGAAGTCATATTTTATGTCGTGCACCTGACCTATTTTGTATCCTTTGACGAATACTCCGTTTGAGACTACAAGGCCGTCGATGCGTTCGTATTTCAGTATGTAGTGGTTGGTAGGAGTGAAAAGATTGACCCCTTTCAGAAAATTGATACCCCAATAGAGCAGTGCAAATGCAACTACGAACGAGATTCCGATTTTGACTTCTTTGGTGAAAAATTTATTGGCTGCCATAATTGGTTTATATGTTAAAGATATGTTTTATACTGGTAAGCTGGTATGTATTGTTTCTCCCATGTCTTTTGCATACAGTTGAAACAGGATGCGCCAGGGCATAGTCCGGACAGGTGCTTGTCTCCTGTATTCGGGTTTCACTGTTGTTGCTTCATCTGATCTGTGACGGCGACTTTTTTGCCGTTGACGAATGCCACTATGAAGGCGTCTTTACAGATGGTTTTCACTTTGGCCAGATTGGCCTGCGCTTCTGTCCATGAAGTGGTTTCGGTGCAGAAGTATTTGTACCATCCTTTCTCTTCTATGTGGATTATGGGTTGGAATTTCCCTATCTTCCGTATTTCATTATGTTTGTCTGGCAGCGGCATACGGGTGCTGAATGCCTGTATGCGGAATATGGCCGATTTCTGATTCTGGCCGGCTTGTGTTGTGGCGGTGTCGTTGGTGGTGTCAGGGGTGTCCGGTTTGTTTGGCTTGTCGTTTTGCAGGACTTTTGTGTTGTCGGACCGCTTGTCTGTTATCTCCGTTTCAGCTTTGTCTTCCTGGTGGTTGGTCCTTGTTCCGTTTCCGGTTGTTTTGTTTTTGTCGTTTGTGAGTTGGGTTACAGTGCGTTTGTCGTACTCGTGCTTGTACTTTTCGAATGCGTTGTAGATCGATTTTGCAAGTTTGTCCTGTCCTTCATTCGATATGAGAAATTTTTCTTCTGCCGGGTTGGTGATGAATCCCAGTTCTACTAATATCGACGGCATTTTCACTTGGTGCAGTACCCAGAAGATAGCCTGGCGCACACCTCTGTCGAGTCGTTTTACGGATACAAATTCCTGTTGTATGTAGTAGGCCATCTCTACTGACTGATCTATATACTTGCTTTGCATGAACTCGAACATGATGTATGAATCAGGCGATGTCGGATCGAACCCGGAATAGGTTTCCTTGTTTCCCTCTTCAAGCAGAAGGACGGAGTTTTCACGTTTCGCCACTTCAAAGTTGGCACTCGATTTGGACAGTCCCAATGTGAACGTCTCAGCTCCGTACGCTTGTGGGCTTTCGGCAGCATTGGTGTGGATGGATATGAAGAGGTCACCGTCTGCCTGGTTCGCTATGTTAGGGCGTTCCTGCAAAGTCACGTATGTGTCGGTGGTCCGTGTGTATATCACCTTTACGTCATCGTGATTTGATTCTATGAGTTTCCCCAGTTTTTTGGCTACGTTGAGGTTTATGTTTTTTTCCTGCCCCGTCTTTCCTACAGACCCGGGGTCTTTTCCGCCGTGTCCGGGGTCGATGACAACGGTGAATTGTCTGGCCGAAAGTATCGGCGTGACAAAACATAGCACTGCAAATATGATGATTTTTATTTTGTCCATGACGTGTGTTAGTCGGGATGTCTTGTTTTTGTGTCGTGTGTTCAATCTGCAAAGTTACTCAAAAACTTTGGAAAACCAGAGAAAAAGGGACAAAAGTACAGGAAAATCATTCTCCGCAATTTGAAAAATGCACGAAAGACAAAATGTCGGTCACACTGAAATACAGGCACCAGAATTCCAATGCCACCACACCTGTCCATGCCGGGCTGTCGGCTTTGAATACTCCGAGCAACGGCATAACCAGACAAGAGATAAAAAACGCACCATGTATCATGAGCAGACATTTCAACATCTTGTCCGCTTTCGTCTGTGGATTTATCGTCAGTCCGGCGAAGAATGTTGCCAATGACATGACCCCGTAACCAAGCAGGTCATAATTGAACAGCAATCCGTACTGTCGGAAATCAAGGAGCATTGCAGCTTGTTGCGTCAGAGAATTCAGACGCACAGTGGTAAGCTGTGCAAAATATACCGGCAAAATGATGGCCGTGTATACCGAGGCAAAAGCTATCGAAACATAACCTGCTGACTTTGATTCATTATCTGCCGAAAAAGCATATCCGCACACCATAGACACAAAGCTCAATGCAATGAACATCGAAGAAAAGTAGCTTCCGTAATCAAAACCGAACAGCATCGACACGGCAAAGCCCGATACAGATATGAAATTGGCGGCAGAGCCATACATTCCTAATTTTTTATTCATCATATTCACAAAGTTTTATGTCTTGGTGCATTGCGGCATGCAGTCATAGTTTACGCGGTTCCGTGATCCGTGATGATAAAATCCGGTAAAATCAGTTCGTCCGTTTGAGTTCCGAATTTTACGGCTGAAAACCATCTGGTTGCAGGAATACAAGAGGTGATTCTGGCCGTAAAATTAGCATATATTTTTGGTAAAATCAATCAGAAATGGAGAAATGATGATAGCAGTGTGTTGTTCAATGACTTATGAAGAAAATCGCAGAAAGCCTCACCGATGCAAGGATATGCAAGAAAATGAAGGCGCACGGTTTTCAAATCATTATCCGGTGAGCGAGTTTATCGTATGAACATTTTTCCAGCATAGTTGCTGCCGTCTTTGTTCGTTACTGTTACGATGTATATGCCCGTCCGGGTTGCAAACGGTATTGAATTGCCGGCGACAGAAGTTTGGAATATTGCCAGACCATGCGCATTGTATACGGTCAGCGATGTTGCACCGTCGGTATCCAACCGGATGGCTTGGCTTGCGTTGTCGTAGACAATACTGCCTGATAATGCTGGTACATCGCTGGCCGCAGCGGTTGTCGTTGCCCAAAGGTAGCATTCGTCATCGTCAAACTCCACATTGTCCCATGGCAAATTCAGTTTGAGTCCCAGTTGTTTGTCCGGGTCGTACACGCAGCGGAGCATGTCTGTACCATCGCCGGCGAGTTGGTCGTTTTCATGACGCATCCATCCCGACCGGGCACCATATCCATCATAGATTACGGTGCTGTGAATGCCGTCGGTCAGCTCAAACCTGGCTATACGCACACCGTTGTTGTCTTCAACCGTGTCGACGGCCGCCACGATGTAGTCCTGCGCTTTAATGCCGATCTGGATTGACCTGACGGAAGTCACCGGAACGCGGTCGTCTACCTTCATGTTGAAGTCGTAGAGCAGATGCTCCCTGCCGTCTGTCATTACCCACACCTGACCGTTTCCTTCGCGCACCAGTACTTCAAAGTTCCATTCTGAAAGTTCGCTGTCGGTCGAACAGAATAACTTCTTGTACGTCACTCCATCAACAACCGAATCACCTTCGATTTTTTGCGCTTGGGTGGTGTATACCGCCTTACCAGGCTGTTTGTCCGCATTCATGTTTACCACATTCCATTGCCTGCCATCTGCAATCATCGGCTGGCTGGCAAATGCGGCCGCGCTCATTACAAATGAGCTTAAAAACATAATTAGTCGTTTCATAATACTGAGATTAACTGTTGGTTTATAATAAAAATGAGCACTCTGATGTCATTACTCAATCAATACTCGCGATGCCTGTATACATTCATTGTTTTTATACAGCTTGATTGTGTAATACCCCAGACTCAACTGTTCCGTATTGATGTCAATATGCTCTGATTCCGAAGTTATACTTTTCATTTTACCGAATTGGTCGTGCCAAATTTCAATCGTATATTGATCATCGTTCTGTTTGTCATTGTCTTTGATAGATATGTTCAGTTCATTATGTACAGGATTATTGTATGACATGGCAACCGCCTCGTAGTCCGTTACGCTTACCGAAAAAGTGAATAAATTGTCCGGATCACAAGAAGCTAAGTTTTTCACTTCGAAAGAATAAGTTCCGACCTCTGTAAACTTGTATGAAACGGAACGACCTCTATAATTTTTAACAGAATGAGATGGCGTTGTTATCGTCCACGCAATATTATTTGCAAATATCTGGTCACAATTAAGTGCCTTAAACGTCCGTGTATCGTCTTTATTTGCCATACTATTCAGGGTTGTATCAACATAAGGAGTATTGCTGCCTACCACATACACTTCTTTTTCAATAACTTTAGTCTGCTGTGTTGAACTGTTATACATTGATACTTTTATTGTTGCATTTCCTACGTATGGGAGATTGGTAGTAAAGGACTTTCCCTGAATGAAAGTTGCCATAGGACAACCCTGAGTTGTTGTGTGGTGCAATTTATATCCCATGAATGAAGGCATAGTATTATTTACAATCTGCCAGGCGATATTTGTATAATTGCTGTTTAAGTTAAAGAGCCGATATGTACCGTCACATGTAATTGTGTCAGGTCCGATCAGTATCGGATTTAAAAATATAGAACCAGTATTGTTATTGTATAAATCCACACCATAACCATAATCGTCCATACCTCCAATGTAAGGATTAAAATCGTCAGCATCACGTTTGTCAGGACAATTAGGACAATGAGCAGGCTTAGGTCCGATACCCCAATTATAATATCCGTCACCGTCCAAATCTTCACATTTAATGTCGGCATCACTATACCCGGTAATAGAGTGAACTCCTGAATAATAACC
Source organism: Candidatus Aphodosoma sp. (assembly GCA_051870875.1). Taxonomy (GTDB): domain Bacteria; phylum Bacteroidota; class Bacteroidia; order Bacteroidales; family Paludibacteraceae; genus Aphodosoma. The sequence goes on along the minus strand of JBJECG010000052.1, from coordinate 2,971 downwards.
AGATACACTGCTAAGCATCGAGAAATCATCAAAAACTGCATACAGATACCCGTCGTTATTAAGCGTTGTGCCGTAACTGTTCTTGAAAATCCAGTATGTACGGCCGATTAAAGGGCTGTTTGCAGGAACTGTAACAGTAGTCGAGGGTTGTCCGTCATAATAGTAACTTACAGTAGTACTTTCTGTTATTTTTCCGTAACCGACCAAAGACATGGCATGATTGTAGAAATTATTGTTAATCGATGCCAATAACGGTCCGTGGTGTATCAGATTATGCTTGATGGAATCTTCTGTCAACGGTATATTTCTACTGAATTTTTCAGGCATGAAAAATTGGTAGGGATTTGCACACTGGTTGTCGCAAGGCTCGTCACTGTTTGAGAATGGAAAACATGTGTCATCAACAAGGCCGTTTTGCACAATGTATATAGCTGCAACTGTCGGCGAACCGCCATATGCGTTAGTACCGCCATGACTGCAAGAGATGACCTGCTGTTCGGACAAATCCAAATCAATCTTTTGGTTATAATACAAATTGGCAAATGATTCTGCCACTGCAACAGCTGCAAATGCCCAACATCCGCCATTTCCGTTATTGTTTGTAGGCTTTACTTGAGATTTCACAGGTGTATTCCAATTTCGACCATGTTTGTTTGACCATGTAAAATTGGGAATGTACCTTGGTGATATATTAATACCGATTTTTGATGATAATGGGGTTTCTGAATCGCTTACTACAAAAAAACCGCCACTGTAGTACTCAATACCGTCAGTCATAAAATAGTCGCTGTTGTTGCCGAACATGCTCTTCTTTTCCATATAGGACAGGTTAGCCGTATTGCACAATGTGTCGGAAAGCCAAATCATCTGCTGGGCTTTATTGTGGTCATTGTATTTGTCAGCCAAATTTTTATGCTGCATCTTTTTTGCCAATTTCGCCTGCTGTTTCACTGTCAGGTCATTGTCAGTGCTATATTCTATGGAATTGATGTGTCCCCTGGCTTGCGATATGATAACTTTCAATTTGTCGGCTTGAACCCCATCCAATAATATTGTTTCAATACATTGATTCTTGAAATTGATAGTCTTTTTGGCCTCTAAATAGCCTATGTATTCTGCAACCAGATACTCGTGACCTGTTTTGTCCGTCAATACGACCCTGAAAAGTGCACGGTGGTAATCCGACAGCTTGCACGTACCGCTTATCGACAGGGATGTTATTTTGGCAGGAATGTTCAAGTCTACTACAACAGTAGTATCTATGTCTTTGTTGAAATTTAACTGCTGTGTCTTGAATTTATTTGTAAAGTTGTCTGCGGACATATGCGCCGCAAAAAACAATATACATGCAGTATAGATAAATTTTTTCATTCTGTAATTAGTTAAAGTGGTTTTAAAATGGGAATGTAAAAAGTAATTGCGTACTGTTTGCAATAGCATAAGTCATATTGCAAACAGTATAAGTAGCCGAAGGCTAATTGGAGATTATACAAGTATAATTTAACCATAAAAACGACAATTGATTTATTTTTGGTATCCGACTTTGATGTTGCATAATAAAATTGCCGAAATTCTGTGTAGTTTTTAATTTCTCTGCTTTTTATCTGCGTACATAAAATAAAAAGTTTGATTCGGCGAACTGGAATTGAATGCAAAGTTACAACTTATAAACCTATTATCAAAAAATTAGAGACGTTATTTTCACATCAGTATACTTGTATTAAAATGAAATAAAAAAAAGTTAATCTGACCTTTTGGGTGATATTTATCTGAAAAAGAAAACCGCTGAACAAATTGTATATTTGAATCACACAACCAAATGTACAGTTGTGAACAGCAGTTTTCTATACCATGCATTGTGTCTGTACAACCGCTAATATACTTGTAAATAATAAAGATAACTTAATTATCTTGCATATAGAAGCAAAAGAGCGTGAAAAAGTATGTCCGAAGTGCGGTCATCGTCAATTGGTCAAGAACGGTTTTCGTATCCGGGATTCTATCGGACTCCCGATAGGCGGCAAAGAGGTAATAATCAGTATGAAAGACCAATGCTACGGCAAAAGCTATCGAAACATAACCTGCTGACTTTGATTCATTATCTGCCGAAAAAGCATATCCGCACACCATAGACACAAAGCTCAATGCAATGAACATCGAAGAAAAGTAGCTTCCGTAATCAAAACCGAACGGCATCGACACGGCAAAGCCCAATACAGATATGAAATTGGCGGCAGAGCCATACATTCCTAACTTTTTATTCATCATATTCACAAAGTTTTATGTCTTGGCTGCATCGACAGAATCGGCATTCGTGCCAAGACCGTGGCCGATACCGGGCTATCGGAAATTTTTTTGTACCTTTGCAGTCTGAATGACAGTAGGAGGGCTTGCCGCTGCATCCGTCAAGACAGAACGGTTGGAGAGGAAAGTCCGGGCAACGCAGAGCACCATACTCCTTAACGCGAAGTGGGCCGTGAGGCTCAAGTATCGTAACAGAAAACAACCGCCCGGCGCTCAGCCGGGTAAGGGTGAAAAGGCCGGGTAAGAGCCGACCGCCGCAGTGGCGACATTTGCGGGTCAGTACGACTTATGGGTTGAAAGGTCAAGTAAACCGACGTTATGAGGGCTGCTCGCCCCATGTCGGAGGGTAGACCGATAGAGACGTGTGGCAACATACGTAGTAGATTGATGGCAAGCTCCGTATCTTCCTGTGATACGGTACAGAACCCGGCTTATACTCCTGCTGTTATTTTTCTTGAAACAAACAACATTCCTCATCATGGCTCTGAAGCAGCGGATAAAAAAACTCATCGATTTCCTGATGCACGACATATTCCGTGTCACCGAAAACGAATTGGGCAGGGGTATGCGTATACTTGTGCGTCTGCTCAAAAAAATAGTGCTTTCAATACGTGGTTTCATCGATGACGACCTCACCGTCAAAGCTTCGGCTCTGACATACTATACG
>JBJECG010000051.1:0-5529 GCA_051870875.1 Candidatus Aphodosoma sp. | reverse complement strand
CCTGCTCTGTGCATAGTGATATAGTTGATCCACCGCTTTTATTGGCAACAAGTAACGTACTATACCTCTGCGGCTTCGCGCTTGCAAAGGTAACGTTTTTTCCCCATTCACGCAAATTGTATGTCCCGCAGATTGTTTTGTAGGTATTTCCGGACCGCGGATCAAAGGTCGAAAACTCTTGTATTTATCGTATATTCAACATACTGTAACCTGAAACGGTTAATATTTGAACCTTAAAAATTATTTGTGCCAGGCCGGTATTTTTGTCTGCATTCGGATACATTGTAAAAAATATTTTTATTATCTTTGCGCATCCGTTTGGATTCAAACCATTACACTTGTGATTGTACCGTTTCAGACAAAAGCATATATAAAATACATCTTGAATGCAGGACACCTCAAAGGTTTCGGAATACATTCTCCATACGTCTTTGCCCTTCTGAATGATGTCATATACGAAAGAAACGCCTACTATTGCTACGATGACATAAAAAGTACTGGTGCAAAAACTCCGCATATCGCATTTCCGTGTACAACCACAAAAAAATACACGCAGCTTTTACATCGCCTTGCTGTGTATAGCAAGGCGAAGACAATTATCGAACTTGGCTCAAATACAGGAATGTCCGCACTCTATCTTGCGTCTGCAAGCACACATGCCTCAGTATACACCATCGAACCTGTAGCCCGGGTGGCCGAAATGACCGGATATAATATAGCGAGATACAACCGCCGGAACATAAACCTGATACAAGGTACATTTGACAAAAACCTGTCGTCACTGTTGGAAAATGTAGCTTCCGTTGACATACTGCATATAGCGGCTGCCTTCACCGATGAAAAAGCGTCGGAAATATTGCGGTTGGCAGCCCCGAAAACCACGGCAGACACCATTTATATAATGGCAGCCCCGCACAATACAGAAGAAACGGAAATGATATGGCACGACATACAAGAGGCCCCAGATGTCACGTTGTCTCTCGACTTGTTCCATATGGGCTTGGCATTTTTCAAGCCAGACATACCAAAACAACACTATACCATAAAATTCTGACACCATGAAAATATACACCAAAACCGGAGATAGAGGTATGACATCTCTCGTTGGAGGCAAACGGGTATACAAAAATTCATCCCGTCTCAATGCCTACGGAACTGTTGATGAATTGAATTCTTTTCTCGGACTGCTCAGGGCTAAAACAACTGAACCCGACAAAAAACAATTGCTGCTTGACATACAAAACACCCTTTTTACTGTTGGGGCGAACCTTGCGACCGAAAATGACGGTGAAAATTCATCCTTGCAGTTTGAAATAGACGGCAGTCAAATCGAAAAATTGGAAAAAAATATTGACGACATACAGGAAACACTCCCTGAATTAACGAATTTTATAGTATATGGCAGTAATGAGCTGTCTGCCATTTGTCATGTGTGCCGAGCTGTCGCTCGAAGGGCGGAACGAGAAATAATAACTGTTAATCAGCAATATAACGTTGACAACAATCTACTGATATATATCAATCGCCTTTCGGATCTGCTCTTCGTTTTGGCCCGGCATTATACAAAAAACGCATCTGATGATGATTTTTTATGGAAAAAGTAGTCCGATATTCAAAAAAAGCACTATTTTTGCAAACTGAAAGGGACTATTACTGTATATGCAACAATCCTACTGAACGAAAACCTGAAATATAATCCAACAAGCACTACTTGATTTTATGTATTGGACTCTTGAACTTGCATCAAAATTGGAAGATGCTCCATGGCCGGCGACAAAAGATGAACTGATTGATTACGCGATGCGTTCCGGTGCACCACTTGAAGTAATCGAAAATTTACAAGGCATAGAGGACGAAGACGAAATATACGAAAGCATAGAAGATCTTTGGCCCGATTATCCAAGTAAAGAGGACTTTTTCTTCAACGAAGAAGAATATTGAACAATTCAACTGTAAAACTAAATAAGCATAATTTCAGAGTCGGAAAACCGTTACATAATCGTCAAAAGCAAATACTTTACAGATAAGACGTAACATTGATGCGACTATACAGGACAGCATTTGTTGTAATGCTAATGATTACAGTAACGGACTTTGCCCGGGCTCAATTTGACGGATTGTTCAGCCAGTATATGAGCATGAAGCAATACTACAATCCGTCTGCCATCGGAGAACAAGATATGATGAGGGTGCTGGTTGCTCAGCGCCTTGATTGGATCGGAATAAAAAACGCTCCGAAAACAACGTTGCTTACAGTGGCGACACCATTTAAGGTGGGAAAGACGTACCACGCCGCAGGTTTGGAGTTTGTAAGTGATGTGTACGGCATATTTGCCAACCAGCAGTTCAATCTGCAATACGCTTATCGCTTCAAGTTTGAAGAATACGGCATCCTAAGCGTAGGAGCCGGTATAGGAATGATTAATCTGATATGTTATGGAGACAGTGTCCGCATGGTGGAATCGGAATACCATACACCGTCAAATTCCGATCCGGCTATACCTGTAGGTACGCAGACCGGTATAGGTTTCGATATGGGACTTGGCATTCATTTCACGGCAAAATCATGGTACGCCGGCATAAGCGTGTTGCATGTCCCTGGAGTTGACATCCGGCTGGGTGACAAGTACAGTTATAAAGTCAGGCAGACCATGGCGGTCATGGGTGGTTACAATTGGAAGTTGCGCAATGAGGCATACTCGCTCAAACCATCGGCGGCATTATACAGCGATTTCGCTACATGGCAATTGCAGCTCAGTTTGTTGCTCGACTATAAGGGAAGATTTTGGGGCGGTTTGGCGTACAGTATACAGGATGCCGTATCCGTAATGCTGGGAGTTGAAATTATTGGTGGACTGAAAATGGGGTACAGCTACGATATCCCGGCATCTGCAATGATAAGGGCCACGCACGGCTCGCACGAGTTGTTTATATCATACGATTTCGATATCTTCGGCGGACATCGAGGAAGCAAATACAAAAGTATTCGGTTGCTGTGACACAATAAACGGTGTATGCAACACGTTAATAAAGCAAAGAGAGACTTGTAAATTACTATATTAAACCACTGCAATTAAGCATTAGAATTCTATAAATATGAGAAAAGCCATTTTTTTGACAGTCTTGGCAACCGTTTTGATTATTACCGGTTGCTCCAACAACAAGCGAGGTCAGTTGGTAGGGGTTTATTCCCCTGTGGTACCGGAAGCCACACCTCATGGTATGGTGCATATTCCGCGTGGTTCTTTCACTATGGGACCTGTTGACGAATCGGCAACATGGGCTATCCAGCCATCGCAGAAAGGAGTGTCTATCGATGCATTTTGGATGGATATCACGGAAATAACAAATGGTGGATATCGTCAATTTGTATACTGGGTACGTGACTCAATCGCCCGCACCGAATTGGCACGTATGGAAGCGGAACTTGGCGTGGAAGCTGAGGAAGCCCGTTATTTCAGTGTCCAGTACGATCCGTACAACGAAAGTGCCGAACCAGACACGTTGCTTAACTGGAAAGTGAAAATTCCGTGGAATGCCCGCTGGACGTACGATGGAGACGAAGAGGCAAACGCAACTTATCTCGCAGTCAACAAAGTATTCTTCCAGTCTGCTGACAAACTCAACGGCAAACAGCTCAACTCTCATGTTATGAACTATGAGTACGAGTGGATTGCATGGGATCAGGCGAAAAAACCGGGCAACTATTACAATGCCAAGAGTGCATCATACAATCCTGGGGCTATGGTACGTATTGACAGTTGTTATTGGGCAGATGGCAAGATTGTAGATACAGTGATTGTAAAACCATTGAGAACACGCAGTGACCTCATCTCGCGTAAAATCATCAACATCTATCCTGACACTCTCTGCTGGTTGACTGAGTACACGTACAGCTACAACGAACCTGCTATGATGAACTACTTCGCACACCCGAGCTATGCATTCTTCCCTGTTGTTGGTATCACATGGGAGCAGGCTACGGCATTCTGTCATTGGAGGACATTCTTATATGATACGCAGAGCAAGATGCCACGGGCCCAGGAATACCGTTTGCCTACTGAAGGTGAATGGGAATACGCTGCACGCGGCGGACGCTTCAACGCCCAATACCCTTGGGGTGGTCCATACGTCCGCGACAGCAAAGGTTGCTTCATGGCCAACTTCAAGCCTATGCGCGGCAACTATACTGAAGATGGATATCTTATCCCATCTCAGGTCGGATCGTTTGATCCAAATGATTATGGCCTGTATGATATGGCAGGAAACGTTTCTGAATGGACGGGAGATGCCTACAACGAATCGTTGAATGAAATAACACACGACTTCAACCCCAGTTACAGATACAATGCAACAAGCGAAGACCCTAAAATCATGCGCCGTAAAATCATTAAAGGCGGTTCTTGGAAAGACGTGGGAGCTTACTTGCAATGCGGTATGCGTGATTTTGAGTTCCAGGAAAAATGCCGTCCTTCGATAGGTTTCCGTTGCATCCGTTCTCATATAGCAGACTAAATGGTATAACTCGGAAAACAACTATTATCTACAACAATCTAAATAAAAGAAAAAAACAAATTATGGCAAAAGACAAAAGCACGAAAGTTGCAAAAGCTAATGGAGAAAAAGGTTTTATGGCGTGGTACGTTTCACCCACAGGAAAACGTGTAGTTGGAGCGGTATACTCCATTGGTGCATCAGTCGTAATCATAGGTGCTCTTTTTAAGATCATGCACTGGCCGGGTGCAGGTGTTGTGCTTACAGCAGGTATGTGTACTGAAGCATTTCTCTTTCTGATAGGTGTCTTGGATAAACCGCATGTAGACTATCATTGGGATCATGTGTTCCCTGCCCTTACAGCCAAAGAACCGGATCCTATCCAATATAGCGGTACTCTTGGAGGCTTCGGAGGCGGATCATCTGCCGGAAACATTGCGGCTGCAGCTGTCCCTGGACTTGAAAAACTTCCTGAAGAAGATGCAAAACGTATCACTGAAAGCATCAAGAACATGAGTGAAACGGCAGCTCAGTTGGCCGGTATCAGCCGTGTCGCTGGTTTGACTGATTCATATGCCAGCAATCTTGCCAAAGCATCTGAAGCAGCAGCTCAGTTCGCAACCAAACAGGAAAAACTCGATGAGGCATCCAATACACTGCTCTCCTCTTACAATGGTATTGCCACAAATATGACCGCTGCACAGGAAAATACAAAGACATTTGCTGACCGTGCCAATGAACTGAGCAAAAACCTCGGATCTATCAATACCGCCTATGAACTTCAGTTGAAAGGTATCCAGGGACAAGTTTCGTCCATTGAAACTCAAAGTTCGAAACTTAATGCCGTATCTGCCGATTTTGATAAACTTCAACAAGCTGTCTGCGAGTCTGCAAAAGTAATGGAAGCCTACAGACACATGACCGACCAATTAGCTAAGAACGTATCCGACCTCAACAATGTTTATGGCAACATGTTGAATGCCATTAAAGCATAATTGATTATTTATTGACTAACCATTAAAAGCGATTTATAAG
>JBJECG010000050.1:0-93156 GCA_051870875.1 Candidatus Aphodosoma sp. | reverse complement strand
TATTGTGGTTTCATCGTTATTGTCGGTTACGGTCTGTTGTGGTTTTGCAATCGATGCCACTGGTTTGAATACTACCCGGAAATATATGTCTTCGCCTGTGGTGATGCCGCCGAGCAGTCCCCCTGCGTAGTTGGTACGGAAAGATGGAGTATTGTTTTCGATGTACATTTCATCGTTTGACTGTGAACCGTATGTTGAGGCTGCGTTCAGGCCTTGTCCGTACTCAAAACATTTGGCAGCCGGTATTGACAACATGGCGTGTGCCAATGATGCCTGTAGTTTGTCAAATACAGGATTGCCTATTCCGGCAGGCATGCCTTTGATCACGCAAGTTACAGCTCCCCCTATACTGTCGTTTTTTACGGATGTTTTGTTTATGACTTCTGTCATTTTGTGTTCAATGTCGCGGTCGAGGGTACGCAGAGGGTTGTGTTCTGCCGAATTGAGGTCATAGTGAGTGTAGGGGTGTGGCAGCCTGATATCGCCTATTTGGTCAACAAAGGCGGTGATTCTGATACCTTGTGTGTGAAGCCACAGTTGTGCCAAGGCACCGGCCACAACGCGGGATGCCGTTTCGCGGGCCGATGCGCGGCCACCTCCCCTATAGTCGCGGATGCCGTATCTGGCCTCGTAGGTATAGTCGGCATGTCCGGGGCGGTATGTGTGTCTGATAGCGGAGTAGTCTGCTGGTTTTGCATCGTTGTTGCGTATGATGTAGGCGATGGGGGTGCCAAGTGTCACTCCGTTGAATATGCCGGACAGAAATTCTATTTTATCTGTCTCATGGCGGGTTGTGCCACCGGTGACGGTAGACGGATTACGGAGTGCAAGTTCATGGTCTATGAAACCGAAATCTACAGCCATACCGGATGGGTAACCGTCAACGACTCCACCTATGGCAGGACCATGGCTTTCACCGAATGTGGTGAGTATGAATTTGTGTCCGATACTGTTCATAATTTATGCGCTTTATTGCCATCTGTGCTTATATTGCAGGGTGCAGTCATAAGTAACTCGTTTGTGTGAGTTGTCTGACGTCATTTAACTTCTGCCTGTGACTATCTTCTTTATTTCGTTGAGTTTGAGCAGAGCTTCCATTGGAGTGAGATTGTCTATACTGAGTCCGAGTATCTCATCGCGTATGGCGGCAAGTACCGGATCATCAAGTTGGAACATGCTCAGTTGCAAGCCTTCACGTGTGGCGGCTGTCTGCATGGTGTGAAGCGGGACAACTGTCTGTTTGTTGTCGGCTTCGAGGGTTTCCAGTATCTGGTTGGCGCGGTCGACTATGGAGCGTGGCATACCGGCCATCTTGGCGACATGAATACCGAAACTGTGCTCGCTGCCTCCACGGGCAAGTTTGCGTAGGAAGATGATTTTTTTGTCTACTTCACGTACCGTCACATTATAGTTTTTTATGCGTGAGTACGAACGTTCCATATCATTGAGTTCATGGTAATGGGTGGCGAAGAGGGTTTTGGCATGGCCGCCTGCATGCTCGTGTATATACTCCACTATAGCCCACGCTATGGATATGCCATCGTATGTACTGGTACCGCGTCCGAGCTCATCGAAGAGGACAAGGCTGCGGTCGGTCATATTATTGAGGATACTGGCGGCTTCGTTCATTTCTACCATGAATGTTGAGTCGCCGACACTGAGATTGTCGTTGGCCCCCACTCGGGTGAATATCTTATCCACCAATCCGATACGGGCTGTATCAGCAGGAACGAAACATCCCATTTGTGCCATCAGTACGATGAGTGCCGTCTGACGGAGCAGTGCGCTTTTACCCGCCATGTTGGGACCTGTAATCATCATTATCTGTTGCTTTTCGTTGTCAAGGAAGACATCGTTCGGCACATATTCTTCGCCTATTGGCAGCTGTTTTTCTATGACCGGATGACGGCCTTGTTTTATGTCTATAACGTCATCATCGGCAATGACAGGGCAGTTGTACCGGTTGGCTGAACTTATGAGAGCGAAACTTAGAAGGCAGTCGAGTTGAGATATTTCGTTGCAGTCGACTTGGATGGCTGATATATAGTCTATTACAGAAGTGACAAGTTCTGTAAAGAGGCGTGTTTCTATAGTTGCGATTTTTTCTTCTGCGGTCAGTATGGTTTCCTCGTATTGTTTGAGTTCTTCTGTTATGTATCGTTCTGCATTTACGAGTGTCTGTTTGCGGATCCATTCCGATGGCACGCGGTCGCGGTGGGTATTTCGCACTTCAATGAAATAGCCGAAGACGTTGTTGTAGCCTATTTTCAGGCTTGGAATTCCAGTCCGAGCAGATTCTGTTTGCTGTATCTGGTTGAGATAATCTTTGCCGTGAAATGCTATGCGGCGCAGTTCGTCGAGCTCATTGTCTACACCGTCGGCTATTACACCTCCTTTGCTTAGCAGAGACGGTACATCATCGGCAAGCGTTTTTTTTATACGCTGGCCAAGTACTTCGCACGGATTCAGGCGGTCGGCTATACGGGTCAGTTGTTCGCAATCTGAGGATGCTGCACACAACCGCTTTATTTCTCCGACAGATGACAGTGCTGTGCAGAGCTGCGACAATTCGCGTGGCGTGATCCGTCCTACGGCTGCTTTGCTGAGTATGCGTTCGAGATCTCCTATTTTGCAGAGCGATTCCGATAGAGTCTGGCGAAGTTCGTTGTCGCGGAAAAAATGGGTGACAACTGCAAGACGGTTTTCTATAGGTTGTCGTTCCTTGAGAGGAAAGAGAAGCCAACGGCGCAGCATACGGCCGCCCATAGGAGTTGTTGTGCGGTCGATGACCTGGCAGAGTGTGCGGCTGCCTGACTGTATGCCTCCGATAAGTTCCAGATTGCGGATGGTGAATTGGTCCATCCATACGTAGCGGTCACTTTCAATGCGTTGTAGTGTGGTGATGTGACTTATGTTGTTGTGGTACGTTTGGTCGAGATAGTGGATGATTGACCCGGCGGCCACAAGTCCCAATTTCATGTTTTCCACACCAAAGCCTTTGAGGTTTTTCACATCGAAATGTTTCAGCAGTCGTCCATATGCAGACTCGAATGTGAATACCCATTCGGGCATCGGTTGGAGATGGTATTTGCCGCCGAAAAGGTTGATTGTTTCGCTGCGGTTGTCTGTCTCATAGAGAAGCTCTTTCGGCGCGAACGAACTGACGATTTTTTCTATATGGTTTGCTTCGCCTTCCGTCAGGAGGAATTCTCCTGTTGATATGTCGAGAAAACTGGCTCCTATACCTTTGGGGGTGATGTGTACCGAAGCCAGAAAATTGTTCTCCTTTATTTCGAGTACATTGTCGTTGGTACTTACTCCCGGAGTTACGAGTTCCGTAATGCCTCGTTTTACCAATCCTTTGGTGGTTTTTGGATCTTCGAGCTGGTCGCAAATTGCCACTCTTAGTCCGTGACGTACCAATTTCGGCAGATAGGTATCCAGCGCGTGGTGGGGAAATCCTGCAAGTTCCACATATTGGGCCACACCATTTGCGCGGCGGGTGAGGGTGATACCGAGGATTTCGCTTGTTCGTATGGCATCTTCGGCAAATGTTTCATAAAAATCGCCTACACGGAATAGCAGCACTGCATCAGGATATTTGTTCTTGATTTCATAGTACTGTTTCATCAATGGCGTTTCTACGGGCTTAGTCATGGCGCGTATGGATTTATGGCGTTGTCAGTTGTTTTTTGTCGTATTCTTCAATTTGTCTTTTCAATCTGATTCACTGTTTTTCAATCAGAGCCACGGCGTATGCAGCCATCCCTTCTTCGTGACCTACGAAACCGAGTTTTTCAGTTGTCGTAGCCTTGATGCTTACGGCATCTGCCGGAATTTTCATACAGTCGGCCAAAGTTTTTGTCATAGTAGGGATGTACGGATTGAGTTTGGGAGATTCGGCGCATATTGTTGCATCTACATTGCCTATGGTGTAACCTCTATCAGTGAGTAGGGCAACCGTACGCTGCAAAAGTATTTTGCTGTCTATATCTTTGAACTCGTCGGATTTGTCAGGGAAATGAAAGCCTATGTCACGGAGTGCCGCTGCACCAAGCAGGGCGTCACATATTGCATGTATGATGACATCAGCATCCGAGTGTCCGAGAAGTCCCATGCTGTGCGGTATTTCTATACCTCCGAGAAAAAGAGGCCGTCCAGGGACAAGACGATGCACGTCGTATCCCATTCCGATACGTATGTTTGTCATTTTTACAGAGTTAAGGACGAAGAGCAATGTAGTGCCTTCGTCCTTAATTTATTTATTGTGTTTGGGTGAATGAGATATATCTGTCGTTGCTCATTTGTCGCTACCTCTGTCGGCAAGAGCTTTGAGACCATCTACATCGAACGAGAGGGTAAAGCGCAGTGTTTGGTCAAGCGGATTGTTTTGGGCAAGTGAAATGACGTAGCCGACATCAAGTTTGAATGCCGAAAGTTTGAAGCCGGCACCTACTGTGAAATATTTGCGGTTGCCTTTGTCTTTTGCCTCGTTGCTGTAGCCGAAACGTCCGAAGAACTGTTCGTTGTAAGCATATTCCAATCCTGCAGCCCAGTTTATTTCGCGGAATTCTTCAGCCGCACCGCCTGGTGCATCACACCACGACATACCTAAACCTTTCATTGTCGATATATCGTTGTACTGCTGTGCAGACATGGCCCATGTGCTTTCGTCATCAGGGTCGAAACCTTCAGTGAAACGCGAGTAGCGGGAAGGTACCATAAATTTGTTTGCCTCCAAAGATATGAGCAGACGGTTGTATTTGTCGAACGGTATTTGATAGCCGACACCGAGACGGAGATTCAAAGGTAGGAAATTGAAATTGTCTCCCTTGTCATAAGTGACTTTTGTGCCAAGGTTGGAGATGTTGAATCCGACCATGAAACGTGAAGTACCGGTCTTGATGTCGATAGGCAGGTTGTAATAGCCGTTGATATCGGCAGCAAAAGCATAACCTGTGTAGTAGTTGGCGTCTGTTTTTGCGCTTAGGTCAGATGCCACCAGACGCAATACGACTCCCATGGAGAAATTTTCTGCCAGAATACGTGAGTAGCCGAGATCAAATGCCAGTTCGTATGGGTTGGCTTTTACCGGTATGGCATCGGCGCTTTCGCGGAGCAGAACCTCTCCCAAGGAGAAGAACCGGAGCGATGCACTGACGGTACCTGCCATTTTGCTTGGAGTATAGTAGCCGGCGAGATATGCCAGATGGATGTCGTTTACGCCCAAACTGCGCAACCAAGGTGTGTATGAGAACGCAAAACCCGCACTACTTGCGTTTTGTGCATATTTTGATGAGTTCCAATACTGGGAATTGATGTCGGAGTTTGTTGCCACACCTATGTCACCCATACCGCCGGCTGCAGCATCAGGGCATATTGACAATGACGGTACTCCGGTGATGAGAGGATTGAATAATGGGTTTTCGTTTTGGTTTTGTGCAAATGAGGTAAGTGTTGCACAAAGTGCCATTACTGCAATAATAGTTTTTTTCATACTAAGATTATAATTGAATTTGGTTTTGTTTTGTCGTGAATACATTTTCTGTACTGATTATGTATGCGATACTTGCTTATAGGCAAGTTCCCCATTGGTTTGGTCAGACAGCCCACGTATACTGTATACAACGGCTATGTTAGGGGTTTTATTGTCTTTGAACCAGTATTTTTGTAGTTTTCTTGTCTTTTTCTCCGTTGGTATCTGTCATGACTGCTTTGACTAAATACAGTCCGTTTGCGATTCCCCGGCTGCCGGCATCATTGATGTCCCATTGCATGGTGATACGGTTGGAGGTGTCCGTGGTGTAGTATCCGTTGTTTGTCCATACCATTTTACCTGAGAAATCATAGACATATACATATACTTCGGCCGGTTGGTTCGGCCGGTCGTTTTCTATTATGATATTGGCCTGTCCTTTTACCGGATTGGGATAGACCGTCAGGTTGTTTACTTCCGGAGCCAGACCTTTTACAACTTCAAAATCCAGTTGTGCAGACGATGAGTTGTTCTGCATGTCCCATACCCTGAAATAGAGAGTATGCTTTCCTTCTTGCAAGTCTGTAAGTTGGTAGTGTATGTGACCTTTGTCGTATCTTCCGTAAACCGATTCATAGTATGAGTTGAGTATATATTCCTGTTGCGGGTCGTTGTCGAGTTTGAGTATTATGTCATGGCCGAATCCTGTCCCTACGGTGTTTATACCGCTTTTATCCGATATATTGGCGACGAACAACGGGTTTTCGTTTACCCGATCACCGTTTTTGAACTGATTGCTATTGAGATACATACTGATTTCAGGGCCATCGTTTTCCCATTCTATGTCAGGGTTTTCCCCTCCTATAATCAGATTGTTGCAGTGTCCGTTCCCTTCAAAACCGCGTTCGGGGTCAGCTGCATACATTATAACGATTCCGGCTCCGAAATTGTATTTTATATCTTTCGGTACTATGAATCGTACCTCGAACCGTCCGTTGGTTACCATTACTTGCCCAGTATAGATTGGAGTAGAGCGGTAGGTGTATGAATATGGACGGGAATCTGCATCGTTGGCAAGGGTGGTGAGTGTTTGCTGTTTGTCAAATACTTTGACATTGACATATCCGTTGAATGAAACATCTGCGGTTTCTTTGTCGCTGGTTTTGTCTGATACGTATCCTTTGAATACTGCCATATCTAAAGCTCCGACAGTGTCTGTCGTTGATTTTATAGCTTTGTCATTGATGGTATCTATTATGACGGTATGGGATGTCGGATAGTTTGGACGTACGGCCGGATCGCCGAGGATAGTGTAGCTGAGACGGTTTATGTCGTTGTTTTTTGCACGTCTGTTCTTGGCTTGCATGAGGGAGTAGCCAATGGTATTGGGTCTGCCGTCGGTTGAATTGAGTATTTCCTTGGCAAATTCAAAATTGAGAAGATTGTTTTGACGTGTGATTACGGTTCGTGCGGCCGAGATGGTAGCTATGGCACCGCCGTTGGCATGGGTTACCAGACGTTCGCCGGTAGACTCCAGAAAATCATCGAACCTTGAAAAGTTGCACGTGGCGGCGTAGAATAACGGTAGCTTGGTGTTGTACATATTGGCTACGTCATCAAATTTCAGTATCTGTTCGTTTGCCCAACCGTTGTACCCGCCATGTCCCATATAATTGATCATGAGTACGCCTGAACTGATGTAATCCATAAACTCTTTGCGTAGTATTGGGTAGCTTTCTCCCGAGGCCGAACTTTCCTGTTTGTAGGAATCGAAAAAGAGTTTTCTTGTGAGAAAATCTGGATAAAGTTGCTGGGTAAGATTACATGTCGAGTCTGAGCCTTCTATGTGATCGTTGCCGTCGCCGTCATCAGCCAGGAATATACCTTGGTTCTTCCATGTCCCGTATTCTTCGTTTTGCATGTAGCGTATTGTTTTGTCTACAACAGCCTTTGCCTGTTCTATAGTATAGGCGGGGATACGGCCTACTGCCATATCCATTGAATTGGCCGAAATGTTGCGCCCGTCGGAGTCATCGAGAAAGCAGAAGTAATCATCGGTGACAACTGATGCCAGATCTGAGTACGAATTGTCTGTCTGGTATGTCAGCAGACGGTAGATGTTTTTATCCGTGTTTGCCTTGAGTATTTGCCGGTTGTCGAAACTACCGTCACCGAAAAGCAGAAGGTATTTCGGCGCCGAGGTTTCTGATGTGGCTCTGTCGTAAAACATTTTGGCAAAACGGCGGTATGCCGTTGCATCCGGAGTACCGGATGAAAATTCGTTGTATACGTTTTCCGCATCGGCTACAACGACATTCATTCCGTCAAGTTCATTGTGGGCTTTGGCAAGGCGGTGGGCTTCGTTCATAAAATCAGAGTGTGATATTATGATCATGTCCGCTTGGCTTTCGGCATGCAGATTCTGGTTGGGTATTCGGCCTATTACGGTAGGTGTTGGAAATTGATCCGATTTCGGGTTGAATGCAACATATTGCCTCGGAATATTGACCTTGTCTACAAATGAGGTTATGCTGTTTGTCGTTGTAGTGTGCATTATTCTGATGTCTGTGATGTCGGTCACATCCCACACCATGGTATTGTTGTCTGTGCCCGATATCTGAAATTCGTAATTGCCGGGCATCGATACCTTGTCTGCGAAACAAAAGTACAGGGGATTGGTATTTGTTTTTTTTAGATAGCGTTTGGTATTGAGAACAAAATAGTCGAGGTATGCCAGTTGGTTGCGGTTGGAATATGTCAGGCTTATGTTGAAATTGTCGGATGTGGCTGTGAACGGTATGATGTTTCGCGCAACGGCTATTTTTGCATTGTTCTCCAATTTGTTGAGTGTCAATGCACCTATGGCACTGTTGTTTATTTGGACAGATATTTTCTCGCTGCTGTTGGCTTTTTGGGCTGCGGATATTTCTATTGTGGCATGAGAGTTGGGTACTATATCCGGAATATTGGCTGTGAATGAGTGCGACTGATTGGTGCTGTTGAATTCTTCGTTGAAAAACATTTTGCCTGAAGACAATATGTTGATGCGGTCTGTTTCGTGCAGGTAACAGTCATTGTAGTAGTCTATTGTTTCATCATTGTCCTTTTCCAATTGTTTGGCGTATTGCATATTGTCGGATGTACCTTTACTTGAGGTGATAAAATAGTAGCCGTAGTCAGAGTAAGGGTTGACTGTGTGTCTCAGGCTGTTGGCGGTGTAGTCATAACTCCATGAGATGGGGCCTTGTGCATAGAAAAGGATATAATCGCCCTTGTTGAAGGTATTGTCGTCACCCTTGTTGATGTACATGCCTATTGGGGGAAGGTCATCGGTATATCTGTCTTTGAAATTTTCAGACAACCCCCCCCCGCCGTATCCGTAGATACGGACATTTTCAGGAGCTGACACTCCCATTGCTACCAGTTGTTCGTACGTGATTTTATATATGCCGTTTTGCGATACCCGGATTTTAATCCATTCGCCGCTGCCCAATACCGAGTTCTCGGCGTAGCGGCCTGTAGATGCCGTACCGTACGAACATTGCATACCGCCTGTTGTATCCTGGCAATGAAGCCGGTATGGGATGCAGAGCAACGCCACGGTGATCAAAGGAATATACAATAGTCTGATAGTCATGAATAATGCGAGTGAGTTGTCTTGTCGCAATATAACTCTTGCACGGATAAAACGTCTGACAAAGATATTTATTTTATTTGGATTTACAAAGTTTTGCCTGCAAAAACGCATGGAAACACCAGAAAAAGTCAGGATAGATTGGGTTGTCAGTCCGTGTACAAGGTTATTTTACCATGAAATCAAGCAATTTGATATCTTCGATATAACCTTCGATATGATCGTTGATATTGACTTTTGAGACTCCGGACGGCGTACCGGTGTAAATCAGGTCACCTATTTTCAGCGTGAAGAATCTGCTGACATACGATATGATGTTGTTTACAGGAAAAATCATTTGCCGTGTATCGCCTTGTTGCTGTAGAATACCGTTTTTCAGCAGTGAGAAGTGTATGTTGTCTATAGGCGGCAGTGATGAAAGCGGCATGAATTTGCTGATGACTGCGGAGTTGTCGAACCCCTTGGATATTTCCCACGGTGCTCCGGTTGTCTTGCATTTGTTTTGCAGGTCGCGTGCGGTGAAATCTACACCAAGTCCTATTTCCGAATAGTAGCGGTGGGCGAAGCGCGGCTCTATATCGTGTCCGAGACGGTTGATTTTTACTACAATTTCTATTTCGTGTTCTACCTGACCGGAAAAATCGGGTATGAAGAACGGTCGGTTTTCGCGTAGCAGGGCTGTGTCGGGTTTCATGAATATTGTCGGGTATTCGGGTGCATTGCCCCTTCCCATTTCGGCGTTGTGCAGAGGATAGTTCCATCCTACGCAAATTATTTTCATCGGACTGTGAAACTTTATTGGTGTTTTTAATGTCGGTGTATATAGGGAGGTTTTGTCATAAACATGTCTGTGGCGTATGGCGGTCAGTCTCCGGTCAGGTCTTCATGTTCCGCATTGTCTGCACTCTCAGCCCGTAACCGGTTGTACATTACGGCCAAATGGGAATACATCGACGTGTTTTGCACGACTATGTTCTGCGGTACCCTGATACGGAACGGGGTGAAATTCCAGATGGCTTTGATACCACCGGCTATCATCATGTCGGCCACATCCTGGGCTTGTTCCACCGGGACAGTCAGGACTCCTATCTGCACATTCATTGCTTTCTGCAGCTCCCAGAAGTGATTTGTATGTTGTATGGGGATATGGTTTATTTGGGTGCCGACGATTTGCGGACGTATGTCGAATGCAGCCTCTATGTGCAGGCCGTATTGCTTCAGGCCGTCATCGTGCATGAGAGAAGAACCCAGGCTTCCTGCTCCGAATACGAATGCGCGGTGACAGTTTGAGAATCCGAGGAAACGGTCAAGAGTGTCAATCAGTTGGTGAATGTCATAGCCGACTCTGGTCTTGCCGGAAATGTTGACAAATGAAAAATCTTTGGCCACTTGCGAGGCATCTATGCCTATCTCCTGGGCTATTTGCGTGCTTGACAGGTTGGTCTCTCCTCGGCTGAGGGCTATCTTGGCGTATGACAGGTACCACGGCAGACGTCGTAATGACGGCTCTGGTATTTTATTGAAATCGGTAGGCACTGTATTACGGATTTATATGGTTTGAGGTAATGTTTGTGTGGATATTGTCGGGATTCAGTGTATGACTACCTGTGTGGCTCCGAAACCATATTGTTGGAACGATGCATCGTAAAACTGGCATTCGGGGTATTTGCGTTTCAGACGTTTTTCAATCTCGGCTCTGAGCACGCCTTCACCTTTGCCGTGTATGAAAATGATTTTGCGCCCTTTGTATCTGATGTTTTCGTTCATTACACGCTCGAATGTGGACAGTTGCAGTTGGAGAATGTCGGCGCGTGACATTCCGGCTGTGGTATCGACAAGTTCGTTGATATGAAGATCTATTTCCAAAGGTTCGTTGTGCTGTCTTTTGGGTTTGGGTTGCTGACGCTTCGGTTCAGGCTCGGATTTGGAGCATATGGCTTTCTGTATGCTGGCCGGGTCGATTTGGATGCCGAGATCGAGAATATCGTTTTTGATTATGTTTACGATAAAGGCCTGGGCATCGAAATAGTCGTTTTCGGTAAACGAATGTAGTTTGTAGAATTTTACAGGATTGATGTGTATGGGGACATCTATGGCAGGTTTCGGGGCGAATGCTATTTTTTTGTAAGCGAAAGCCTGGAATCGCAGGTCGGCGATTTCGTTGAGTTGCAGTTTGTTGATGTTGCCTAAAAGAAGTTTTGTTTGCGGTTCTATGGTGTCGGAGTAGCGCAATGTCGCATGTTTGTTGACGCTATAGAGGGCAAAATGTATGTAATAGTTGCTGTCATTGATGGCATACAGCTCCATGTCTGTGGTTTGCAGTTGCTTGATGTCTGCCGGTACGAAAGCCAGATAAGCAGACAATCTTTCCCCGTCAGGAGTTTCGTCTCTTTCGTTCCAGCTGTATTCTGGTATGACGGTTTTCGGTTCCGGCTCCTCCTCCTGTTGTTTGACGGTTTTGCCTGTCGGAGCGCCGTCGTTTTTCTCGATATGTTCGTCGACGGGAAAATTATATTGGTTGGTCGGCTTTACCACTACCACCTCGTTGACGAGGACAGGGGTTTCAAATCCGTCTTCTTCTTCTACAAGTACAATGTTCTTGCCTTGGAATCCGCGCACGATGCCTCCGCCAACAGCGTTGAGGTAGCGTACTCTGTCTCCTGTTTTTATGTTATTTGCCATGATCTTGTTGTGAATTTATGTATTGTCAGGTAACTCTTGAAAATTCGCCGCCAAATTCATTGCAGTTGGAATCTTGCAGTTACTCTGATAAATTATATAAACTGTTTTTGTAAATCGCTTGCGCCTTATTTGGGCAATGCTTTTGGTCCTATTTGATAGATGATTGATGCCTGGGCATTTATTGGAAACACATCTATTGTCGATGATGTGTGTATGTGTGTTGCGCGGGTGAAAAGGTAAGGATGGCGGTTTATACGGAAGTTGTATGCCGCTCCGGCGGCAAGATATATCCCTTGCTTGCGGAGATGTCCGAAACTGGCTATTCTTACCGCTATCTTGAGTCCGAGTGATCCGGTGTATTGCAGGGCACTGTAATCCACATAGCCGAGGGCGAAATAGTCATCAAGGTTTATATGTCTGTTGCGTGGCGCGACATATTCGTTGTATGACAAATGGTTGATTCCGATGAATGGTGATATCAACAGAGTCTGGTTCCGTACCGGACTGAACGTGTAGCCGGCATTGAATGATACTGCGTATGAATCGGTAAGATGACGGTATTGCGGTGAGAATGAAGTCTGTAAAGGTGCAAATCCGAAATTGAGTTGGATATACACATTGTGTATGTAAGCGTCAAGTCCAAAACCTATATAATGGGAATTGACGTTGAGTTGTCTGATTTGGGTATCGTTGAGTTCTGTAAATCTGTCGAATGAAGCATTGAAGTATGAGTACGACGGATAGATGCCGAATCCGCAGACATGATTCCGGAACTTGGCCGAATATTCGTATGCTTTGTCATCACTGCCGGGTAACATGATTATTTGCAGGGTGTCGGCACACATACAGGTTTTCACTTCTATTTTTCTGGTGTAGTATTTGACATATTTGAATGTGACAGTGGCCGGCAGATGTCGCTTCTGAAGAGTGAGGGCGAAATCACCGTTGGTATCCGATAACGTGAAAACCTCGTTGCCGGATTCGACTATGACGGCTGCCATAGGTTCTCCCGTTTGATTGACTATATGTCCGTACAGTGTACAGGTTTTCTCGTCCTGTTTTGCATTGGCGGGAAAACAGGTGCAGAAAAGTATGCTTGATATCAATATGTTCAGAATCCGAATCATGGATAATTACATGTCCGTTTGTTTCGCTTTGGTATTCGTCGCAAAATATTTGCAGCAAGCTGCAAGACCGCATTCCTGACAGTGAGGTGCCCGTGCCGTACATACATATCTGCCGTGCAGTATCAGCCAGTGGTGAGCCCGCGGTATCAGTTCAGGCGGAATATGGCGTGTAAGCGTCTGTTCCGTGGCCAGTGGTGTACGGCTGTTGTCGGTAAGGCCTATACGGTTGGCTACACGGAAAACGTGGGTGTCGACTGCCATTGCCGGCCGGCCGAAACATACCGCCAGAATCACATTGGCGGTTTTGCGCCCAACGCCGGGCAGACGGATCAGATTTTCCTGTGTATCAGGTACAGTGCCATTGTATTCATCGTTGAGCATCACCGACATTTCGTACAGATGCTTCGCCTTGGCATTCGGATATGAAACAGAACGTATGTACGGCAAGATTTCTTCCGGCGATGCTGATGCCATTTTCTGAGGGGTAGGGTATGCTTCCAGAAGGGCGGGTGTGACGATATTGACTCTTTTGTCGGTACATTGTGCGCTGAGAACTACTGCAACCAATAGCGAAAATGGATCTTTGTATACAAGTTCCGGCTGGTCGGGTGCATTGGAGCTGATAAAATATTCAAGTACCGATTTGTAACGTTCGGATAAAGTCATGGTGGCGTGAATGACAGTGTCGTATTGTCTGGTTTATTGCTTGTTTGATAAAAAGTCGGGACGGCCTTCATAGTTGGATATGCAGTGCCGCCATTCGTCGGAAATGGGGATGGAGCACTTGTTCTTGAAATCATAGCCTACCATTATTGTTGTGCATTGGCACTTGACCGAACCTGATTTCAGATCGATGATCTGCTGTTCCAAACTGAAACTTTTGTGTCCCATTCGGTTGACATGAGTCTGTACGGCTATCTCATCGGTCAGGAATACTGGCTCGATAAAATCCACTTCGGCATGGGATACCACTATGTCTATTTCGCGTTCGAACATATTGCTGCCGCGTACAGTACGGAAATATTCGGTTTTTCCTAAGTCGTAGAAACTGAAATACGTTGAGTTGTTGACATGTCCGAGGGCATCTGTATCATTGAATCGAAGTTGTATCGGTACCAGGTGTTTCATCTTTTTCTGTATATCTGTTTGTTTGTTCAGGCCGGGGCTTTGGCGCTATTTGAAAAACGAAAAATGGACATTGCCATAGGAACGGTGTTCGAAAAATGCAGGATGTCTTGTGAAGTCGGTAGATTTGCCGTGTTCCACTATGAGAATGCCGCCGGTGTTCAGATGCCCGTTGTTGATTACGGCATCCGGTATTTCATTTATATTGGGCAGCTGGTAAGGTGGGTCGGCGAAAATCAGATCATATTTTGAACCTGTATTTGCAAGAAACCGGAAGACATCCTGTTTGACTGTCCTGATATTGTCTATTCCGAGGGTAGAACACATTTTACGTATATAGGCTATGTGGCGGTCGCTCATTTCTACTGATGTGATATGTGTGGCGTAACGTGATGCAAGTTCGTAGCTTATCGAACCCGTCCCGGCAAAAAGGTCGAGGGCTGTGATACCGCTGGTATCGATCATGTTGGTAATGAGGTTGAAGAGCGATTCCTTTGCGAAATCTGTAGTTGGACGGGCTGTTATATTGGACGGAGGGGCGAACCTTCGTCCCTTGAATCTTCCGCTTATTATACGCATGATGTGTTTGTTGTCAGATGTATGTTATATTGTTTGCAGTATGAATCTGTTTAACCTGTTGTTGCCGGTATATTCTTCTGGCAAGTTGTCCCATAATTGGGGAGTGAGAGGGTTGATGGTGTATATGTATGGTTTCAGTATTTCATGTATGGATCCCGGTCGATCGTTTGTCGCATCAACGAGAAACAATGGGGTGTCGGTCTGAGATAATCCGGTCATTTCGTAGCAGGCTAATATGTGGTATACGGCATCTGTCTGTGATGAGGTTGGGTATGTGTTGGCCAAAAGCAGTTTGTGATGCGATTTTATCGCTATGGTCGTTACTTCAGGTAATGTTTCTGCCCATACTGCGTCTGCTGTCGGGTGGTTGAGTGCTGCAAGTATCAGAAGTTGCGCATAGTGGAATTGTGAACTTCCCGGTATGGTGTATGGCGTGGAAGAGGGTGTGTAGCATATTGACAGCTGGGCGTTGATCTGTTGTGTGACGAGGTCTTTCTTATGGCTCGTCATAACTGCTCCTTGCCCGGCAAATTGGGGTATGGTCATATTCATCTCATTGAATATGGCGGGGTTTATGGAATAAGTTCCGTACTGGTAGTAATTTATTTTCAGATATTGTTGTTGCAACAGCGGATCTGACTTTAGTGCCTTTATGGCGTTTGATGATGCGGATCGGTTGTTGATGCCTGTGAATTTGACAAGTTGGCATACATTGTCCGTGTCTGTAATAGAAAAAGAATATCCATCAGGCATATGCCGGATGGATAGACTATATTGCGTGGCTGACAGTCTACCATCGAAAGTTGGAGCTATCAGATCTATGTTTTGTATCATTGCGTGACGGCAGTGGTTTTATTCCCAGTTTCCTGCGTGGTTGTTTGATTCTGTTACAGAACCCACCTTAAGACCGCAGAATCGGCTCAGTTTTGTCTGCTTGTCTTTGAGGTTGACAAGTTGTTGGTGGTTGAGGTCATACAGATAAGTGTCGTATGAGGCGGAAGCCTCAAAGAGCGGCAGGGTGATGCCTGTCACAGGATTGGTGATACGTGCCGTATCCAGACGGAAACGCTGTTTGTTTGAGAACGGTATTTCCATAATGGACGGTATTTCGTCGCGTGAGTATTTGTCGCTGAACAGGCTTTCATATACACTGATGTAACTGGTGTCACGGCGGAAATTTTCAAGTCCGTTGGCGGCAATCTCTTTTGCATTGCCGCTGTGTATTATTTTTATGGCTTTCTCTTCGGTGAGACCGTTCTTGAGTTGTTCGTCGGTGAGGGTACCTTCTTTCAATATCATGGGCACCTGTCCGTTCTCAATGAAGTCTATGAGTGTGTCGGCATTTGCACAGAACAAGCCTTTTTGTTTTTGGTATTCGATTTCAACACTGCGTATGTCTATCAGTTTCTTGATGATAGCTTTTTCACGATATTCCTGGGCTTTTTCAAATTCGATGGGAGTGGTGATGCTTGTTACGCATAAATAAGCCATGATACATATGGCTGCTACTAAAAGAATACGGAATGTAATTTTCATATCGGTAGTTTGTCTTTGGTTAATCTTGTGGTACTTTAGCGGTGCAAAGATACGAAAAATGGCCGAAACAGAGGGAATGATTCAATAAAAATATTTGCGCCGCTGAATGTTGTTGTTTGTCATTTTTGTCGGGCTTGGCATCGGATGCATGGTTGGGTTATCTGAGTTCTCCGATGCCTTGTCTTATTATCTGGTGCTGCTGTCCTGTACAGTCTATTACGGTCGACAGACTGGTATTGCCTTTGCCTCCGTCAATGACAAGGTCAACCGTGTTTCCATAACGTTCGTAAATCAGTTCCGGATCTGTCTCATACTCCGTCTCATCGGTCATATTTCTCAATGAAGTGGTGATAATCGGGTTGCCGAGTTCTTTCACGATTGCATGCACTATATTCCGGTCGGGGATGCGTACGCCCAAGGTTTTGCGCTCCTTCATCAGCCGGGGCAGACGTGAGTTGCCGCTTAGGATGAACGTAAACGGACCTGGCGTGTTACGTTTGATGATGTCGAATGTATAGTTGTCCATCTTTGTGTACATGCTTATGCCGCTTATCGAATCGCACATTACCGAAAATGTGGCTTTGCGTGAATCCGTACCTTTGATCTTGCATATCTTTTCCAGTGCTTTTGCCTGGAATATGTCGCAACCCAAAGCATACACCGTATCGGTAGGGTAGATGATAACACCTCCATTTCTCAGTACTTCAACTATTTTGCTGACCGTATTGGGGTTTGGATTTTCGTCGTATAATCGTACCATTGAGAGGAATTTACTGTATGTTTGCTTGTTTGGTTGTTGACGGTGTCAGTTGCATCATTTGAACTGGTTGAGGAAACGGACATCGTTCTCTGAAAACATTCTCAGGTCTTTTACCTGGTATTTAAGGTTGGCAATGCGTTCCACTCCCATGCCGAAAGCATAGCCTGTGTACACATCCGGGTCTATACCGCATGAGCGCAGCACGTTAGGGTCTACCATACCACAGCCGAGTATTTCCACCCATCCTGTCTGTTTGCAGAACTGACAACCTTTGCCGCCGCAGATGTTGCATGATATATCCATTTCGGCCGACGGTTCGGTGAACGGAAAGTATGACGGGCGGAGACGGATTTGGGTTTGTTCTCCGAACATTTCGCGCGCAAAATATAGCAGTGCCTGCTTCAGATCGGCAAACGACACGTCTTTGTCGACATAAAGCCCTTCGACCTGGTGGAAGAAGCAGTGTGCACGGTAGGATATGGCTTCGTTGCGGTATACCCGTCCTGGCGAAAGTATCCGGATAGGCGGTTTTTGCGTGGTCATCACACGTGTCTCCACGCTGGATGTGTGTGTGCGGAGCAGAATGTCGGGATTTTTTTCTATGAAGAATGTATCCTGCATGTCACGGGCCGGATGTTCTGGCGGAAAATTGAGCGATTCGAACACATGCCAGTCATCTTCTATTTCAGGCCCGTCAGCGACGGTAAAACCTATACGGGAGAATATGTCGGTGATTTCTGACCGTACCAATGAAAGAGGGTGGCGGGTTCCGAGATCGATGGGTTCGGCGGTGCGTGTCAGGTCAAGGTGTTCCTCCTCTTGTTTGTTTGAATCGATGTTTGCACGCAGTTCGGCTATCTTGTGCTGGGCTGAGTCGCGTAATTGGTTGAGCCGTTGGCCTATTTCTCGTTTCTGGTCACTGGGTACGTTGCGAAACTGGTTGAAAAGCTCGGATATTTCTCCCTTTTTGCTCAGGTATTTGATGCGTAGGACTTCCAGTTCGTCCGATGTTCGGGCTTCTATGGAGTCTATGACATTCATCAGTTGTTCTATTCTCTCTTTCATATACGTGTTCAATAGGCATTTGCAGGCGCAAAGTTACGAAAAAATCTCCGGAAAATGCGAATAAAACAGTGTAAAAGCAAAGAAAATGGAGAATCGTGTTTATCGGTTCAGCTTTTCTGCCTTTTTTGTTCCCGGTAGAGCTGCCAGCTGTTGAATATGTTTTGGTAAATTATATATATTCCGGGGCCGAGAGCCGACAGCGGGTCAAGGTATGTATGGCTCATCCAAATGGCGAGGATGGTGTTTTTTTGGCCCAATGACTGTCCGGATGCTATTTCGTCCGAATGCAGTCGTCCTATGTATTTTCCTGATGCAAATTGTATTATGCAGGCTGCCAGTGCTCCTGATGCTATCATGATGATGGTTGCGGGAGTTGCTTCCGACTCTATCAGGGCTTTTACCGTTATCCCCATGGCTATGGTGAGTGCCATGGCCCACATATAGAATGCCAGATCCGATATGGAAGCCATCTTTCTGCTCAAGCGTGGTGTGGCACGCTGCAGTATCTGGGCGAGAATGAACGGACATATTAGCAATGGAAAGATTTTTTTTATTATCGTCCAGAAAGCTCCGATGAATGAAGTATGGTCTGCTTGCGGTGCCAGAACGGGGAAAAGCACCGGTACGGCTATGGCTACCGTCAGGTTGCACAGTAGGGTGTATGTTGTGATTGATGCTACCGAGCCGTGCAGCCGGTCAGTCACCACGGCTGCAGCTGTGGCTGTGGGGCAGATCATACATACCATGGTTGCCTGGGCTGCTGTTGGGTCGATTGGTTTTACCGCGTAAAACAGTACTACCGCACCACCTGTTTCTATAAGTAAAAGGTACAGATGCTGTATGCGCAAATGCAGCTCCTTGACAGACAGCTTGTTGAATGTGAGAAGAAGCATACAGAATATGAGTATTGGCGACAGTGGCGACAGCAAGCCTATGTATTTGTAGCCTGCTGCACCTATTAGCATGGCAAGTGGAAGTGTCCAACGTTTGAGAAAAGCCAGCATGATAATGGTTGTAATGAATATTGGTATGATGTGATTTTTGCTCTTTGCAAGACAATTGTTATCTGTTATCGCAACTTATTCTTGATGAAGTGGGGAGATACCCATAGGTAAAACAGTATAGTGGACAGCAGACAAAGTGAAGCTCCTATTACGTAAGCCCAGGAAAACGAGGTGTGTTGCGAAATTATACCGCCGGTGACAAGGCCTATGCCTATGCCTACATCCCATGATGTGAGGTAGGTGGATGTGGCCGTACCACGCCGGTTGTGGTCGGCGAGGTTGACAAACAGCGTGTTGTATGCCGGAAATATGATGCCGAATCCGGCACCTACTGTCAGGGCCGTTGCAATAAACGCTATGTCGGCCGATAAAGGAGATACTGATACCAACGGTTTCAGACTGGCCAGCGACAGATAGCACAGTGTTACAGTTATCATACCGGCCTTTATCACTTGCGGTATATAGCCTTTGTCTACAAGCCGTCCTGCAAATATGCGCGATGCCATCATGCCGGCAGCCATGAATGTGAAGAAAAGTCCGCTCGATATATCAATGGAAAGTTCGCGTGCATACAGTGCAATATACGATGAAGTGATGCCGTATGGTATGGATATGAGCAGCAGGGCCACTCCCGCCGGGACGCCTTTCAACAGCAGAAAACGGTCTAACTGAAATGGCGGGCGTCGGACGGGCGGGCGTTGGCGGGTTTTCACTGTTGATGCCAGTGCCAATCCTGCCGCACCGGAGAGTATGGAGATTGAAAATATTGTGTCGAACGATACATATTCGTGTAGGAAAAGCCCTGCCATAGGCCCGATAGCCATGGCTATGTTGTTTGCAAGACCGTAGTATCCAAGGCCTTCTCCACGTCGTGATGAAGGCATGATGTCTATCACTATAGTGTTGCCGGCTACCGTTACCATGCCGAATGCCAGACCGTGTATGGCTCTGATTACTACTACCATAAATAAAGATACTGCCACTATGTAGCCTCCGAATGTAGCGGTGAAGAGTGCATACATGGCTATGTATAGCGGTTTGCGGGATACGCTGTCAAGCAGGTAGCCTGCAAACGGACGTATTGTGAGGGCGGCAACAGTATAGGTGGCAAGTACCAGACCAACTGTGGAATTGGGGGCTTCCATTGTTTCTTGCAGATAAAAAGGCAGTACGGGAAGTATGAGATAAAATGCAAAAAACAGCAGAAAATTGGCTCCCAATATAGCTATATAGTTGTATGTGAATAGTTTGTCTTTGCACATTTCTGTAATGAATTTTGACGGGCAAAGGTATTGATTTTTGTCGATACCGACAATAGCGGACTTTTCGATGCAAAATATTGTTTTTACCGTTTTTCAGTGCCGTCTGTTGAACTGTAAGGAATAATATTGTACCTTTGTATCCGGATGTTTTTGGCTGGAAAGCCTGCTTCCCGTGAGTGTATGTTATTGTATTTGACCTTTTTGGTTTATTGTTGACAAAATTTCTATATACTGCTTTTTGTGTATTTTATGAAAAAGATTATTCTGACTTTGGCTGCAATCTTTGCGCTTGTCGCCTTGCAGGCCACTCCTTTGTGGATGCGTTACAATGCCATTTCGCCTGACGGTACCACTATTGCGTTTTCCTATCAGGGCGATATTTATTTGGTTCCCGCTGTCGGTGGCGAGGCTCGTAAACTGGTGGCTACGGATGCGTATGAATATATGCCGGTATGGAGTCCGGACGGAAATACATTGGCATATGCTTCTGATACCCACGGTAATTTTGACATTTTTACAATTGCCATTGCCGGCGGCAATCCTGTACGTCTTACAACCAATTCGCACAACGAAGCCCCGCTTTGTTTTTCGTCTGACGGCAAACAGGTTTATTTCAACGCCTATATCCAGAAACCTGCTGAAAGTGCACAGTTTCCGAGCAGCTGGATAAAAGAGGTTTATGCTGTCGGTCTTGATGCTGGCCGTCCGGTACGGATTTTTACCGTTCCTGCCATGAATGCAAGTGCTACCGGCGATATCATTTACTACGAAAAGGCTACGGGCAGCGAAAACAACTGGCGCAAACATCATGTGTCAAGTGTGGCCCGCAATATTTTCAAATATGATCTGAAGTCGGGCGTGCATACCCAGTTGACAACTAATGTAGGCGAAGACCGCAATCCTGTGGTGGGTGCCGACGGCCGCATTTATTTCCTCAGTGAACGTAACGGCGGTTCGTTCAATGTCTATGCCGCCACTCCGGATGAAATGGACGAGCCGGAAGCGATTACTTCTTTTACCGGGCATCCTGTCCGTTTCCTTTCCGCTGCTGCTGATGGCACACTATGTTATGGCTATCAAGGCGAAATTTATACTCAGAAAATCGGCGGCCTGCCATCCAAAGTCAATATCACCATGCGTGCTGAGATTGATCCTGACAGTGTCAGACGTCTTGCCGTTACCTCCCCGTCTGAATTCGATATGACGCCAGACGGTAGTCAGATAGTGTTTGTTGCCCGCGGCGATGTTTTTGCTTTTACAAACGAATATGCTACTACCAGACAGATTACCCATACTGCTGCTGCCGAGCGTGGTGTATCTGTCCATCCCGATGGTCGCCAGATAGTGTTCGCATCCGAACGTACTGGGCGTTGGGCCCTTTACACTGCTTCCATTGTCCGTGATGGAGAGGTGAATTTTGCCAATGCAACCCTCATCGAAGAGAAACCGCTTTTTGATGACGAAGATGAGGAGCGTTTCGCCCCGCAATTCTCGCCTGACGGCAAGGAAATTGCATTTATTGCCGATCGTTCGCGTCTGATGGTTTACAATATTGCAACCAAAAAGGTACGTCAGATTACCGACGGCTCGAAATATTACGATACTAATGACTATGGTTTCTATTACCAATGGTCGCCCGATTGTCAGTGGTTTGTCATGGAGATTATTACCCATGTCCGCGCACCGTATACCGATGTCGCCATAGTTTCGGCTGTCAGTGGAGGTGAGATCTACAATATTACCAATTCTGCTTATATCGATGGCAGTCCGCGTTGGGCTTTGGATGGCAATGCCATCGTTTATGTGTCAAACCGTCTCGGTATGCGTGCCCATGCTTCCTGGGGCAGTCAGGACGATGTGTTCATCGCTTACCTCAATCAGGATACTTACGATAAATACCGGCTCTCGAAAGAGGAATATGATTTGAAAAAAGCCGAAGAGGCTCGTATGAAGGAGCTGGCTGAAAAAGCCGGTAATGACGAAGGTAAAAAAGACAAGAAAGCTAAGAAGGATAAAAAATCTGATGTTAATGACAATACGAAAAATGATGCTAAAAAAGTGTTCGTTGACCTCGCACATCTCGAAGACCGCATAGTGCGCCTTACACCCATGTCTTCACAGCTCGGGTCTGCCGTCCTGTCAAAAGACGGGGAAAAACTCTATTTTACTTCGGCATTTGAGAAAGGGTATGACCTGTGGCAGACTTCCATTCGCGAACGTGATACCAAAATTATCAATAAAAACATAGGCAGTGTGAGTCTGATGCTTGACAAGGATGGCAAAAACATTTATGCTTTCGGTCGCTCATGCAAGAAAATCAATGTAGCCAACAATTCGGCGGATCCGTTGCCTTACAGTGCAGTTATGTATGTCAATGTCGCGGCTGAGCGTGAAGCTATGTTCAATCACGTGTTCGTCCAGCAGAAAAAACGTTTCTATAACAGTAATTATCATGGCGTTGACCTTGATAGGCTTCGTGAAGACTATTTGCCGTTCCTGCCTTATATCAACAACAACTACGACTTTTCCGAATTGCTTTCTGAAATTCTCGGCGAACTCAATGTTTCGCATACAGGTTCCGGATATTTTGCACCTTCCGTCCCTGATGGTGACGTTACTGCCGACTTTGGCCTGTTTTATGACCAGTCGTATACCGGTGATGGACTGAAAGTTTCGGAAATCCTTGTCTATGGACCGTTTGATACTGACTATTCAAAAATGCAAGCCGGATGTATTGTTGAAAAAATAGATGGTGTTGAAATTAAAGCTGGTCAGGATTATTATCCGCTGTTGAATAGAAAAGCCGGTGAAAAAGTGCTTGTGTCTGTATACAATCCGGAAACTGGTCTGCGGTGGGATGAAGTGGTGAAACCGGTAGCGCCAGGTGCCTTGAGTGAGGCTCTATACCGTCGTTGGGTGAAAGGGCGTGCCGAAGCTACCGAGCGTCTTTCCGGAGGACGTTTGGGGTATGTTCATATTCGCAGTATGGCTGATGGTTCATACCGTCAGGTTTATGCCGATATTTTGGGCCGTTACAACGAGTGCGACGGTATTGTCATCGATACCCGTTACAATGGCGGGGGGCGTCTGCATGAGGATATTGAAATTCTTTTTTCCGGAGAAAAATATCTCGAACAGACCACCCAGGGACGGAAAAGCTGTGATATGCCCTCTCGTCGCTACAACAAGAAGAGCATCATGCTTGTGGTTGAGGCGAATTATTCAAACGCACATGGCACTCCATGGGTTTATCGTCATAAGGGGATGGGATCCATTGTCGGTATGCCTGTCCCGGGTACCATGACTTCGGTTAACTGGGAAACCCTTCAGGATCCGACCCTCTATTTCGGCATCCCTGTCATAGGATATCTTACCAAAGAGGGATATTATCTGGAGAATACGCAACTTGAACCGGATATTCTTGTCGATAATGATCCTGAGTCGGTTGTTAAAGGTGAGGACAAACAGCTCGAAGCTGCTGTCAGGGAGTTGTTGCGTCAAATCGATGAAGACAAAACTGCTTGGTAATGTGTCAAACCGGTAGTTTGTTCATTATGATGCTTTATTGATGGAGCGTTGCCTGACCATTGGACCGGGCAACGCTTCTTGCAACATTGTCGGTAAATGTACGGCAGTATGAAACAATATGTTTTGTCGTGATTGTGGCTTGGTATACTGATGTCTGTACCGGCACATTGGGCTCTGAATATGTGGCGATGAATGGTATAATTGTTTTTTAATTGGTTATTACGAATACTGTATGGAAGAATTTGTCAGATATTTTATGGAGATAAGATTTATTACTATAATAGATTTTATCGGTACGTTTGCTTTTGCCATTTCCGGTATCCGTTTGGCAAGTGCCAAGCGTTTTGACTGGTTTGGTGCGTACGTGGTCGGGGTGGTTACGGCAGTAGGTGGCGGTACATTGCGTGATATGATGCTGGGTGTCACCCCGTTTTGGATGTTAGACGGTTTTTATCTGGTTGTGTCGGCAATTGCATTGTTGTTTGCTCTGATATTCCGTAAATATTTGGTACACATGAATGATACCATATTCTGGTTCGATGCCATTGGTCTTGGATTGTTTACTGTAGTCGGAATAGAAAAGTCGCTCAGTTTCGATTTTCCCATGTGGGTGGCTATCATCATGGGTACGCTTACCGGAGCTGCAGGTGGCATTCTGCGCGACACTCTCATCAATGAGGTGCCGCTCGTTTTCCGCAGTGACCTTTATGCCATTGCCTGTGTGTTTGGCGGTTTGGTTTACTGGATATGTATGGAGGCAGGGATTGGCGCTATCCCGACACAGATTCTTTCTGCCATGTCGGTTATAATCCTGCGAGTCATAGCAGCCCATTATCATATTGCTCTTCCTACGCTTAAAGGTGAATATACCGAAGGTGCCGACATGAACAAGAAGGTTTAGGGTTTGTTGCAGTACAATAAATATGTTGTCTGTACGTTCTGTATGTGTTTGGGTATGTTATACTGCAATTTTTATTCTATGAAGAGATTTTGTTCTTGTATTGTCATGGCAGCTGTCTGTTGTCATGTTTTTGCATCCTGGCGTGGTGTAGAACCTGTCGTTACAGTTGACGAACGATTTGAACTCAACAGCATAGTATGGCGTTTGGAGGGTGCCAATGAATACTCCCAGTGTAATATTCCGGCATATGCCGCTGATATCGACACGTTTTTTGCTCCGTATAGAGAACATCCGCTCATAAAATATTGCGATGAATTGAGGGAAACCGCATATATTGGATACGATGCCGTGTCAAATGCTGCTGGTCGTATGACAATCAGGGACGGACACGTAATTGCTGTTTCCGACACCGCCGCCGCTTGTTTGGAAAGAATGGACAAACGCTGGACCGCCGGACGGTTTACCGAATATGTCCGTTTGATGGATGATTTTTATAGCAAATCCAGTTTCAAGAAGTTTTTCAGGCAACATGGTGATTTGTACCGGACAGCAGAATCAGAGTTTCAGAAAAATGTGATGAATGTCGGTTTGAAATGGTTCGCTGATTTTTGGGGTGAGGATATCAATTCATATACTGTATATCTTTCGTTGACAAACGGTCCGTCAAATTATGGTAACATACCGGTTGCCGGTAGCGACAATGCCGTTTTGGTAGGTTGCTGCTATTCTACTGACAGTCTCGTTGCTACTTATGATACTACGGTAATAACAATTCTGATACACGAACTGATGCACAAATTGGCGAACCCTGTAGCCGAACGTCATGCCGGTGAATTTGCTTCCGCCGTGGATAAGGTATATCCGGTGGTAGCCGGCAGGTTGGCCGATGCTGCATACGACAAAGAGGCTGTCATGCCTGAGTGGTTTACGCGTTTGGGAACTTTGTGCTTTTTGGGAGATTGTAACCTTGGTTCCATGTATGTGGAGAGATCTTTGTATGCTGATAAACAAAAAGGCTTTATTTGGCAGGACAAAGCTTATCAGTTGATGCTTGACAGTTTCTATACTGACCGTGGCAGATACAGGCATTTTGAGGACTTTGTACCTCGGCTGGCTGTTTTCCTTGAAGATTTTGTATCTGATACAGCCGATCTGGCAACATCTCCGTCTGTAGTCAATGCCTATTTCAATGTTGATGGAAAAATATCATTGTCAGAGACAGATACATTGAAAGTGACATTCGTCTTTTCGGAGGATATGTCGCCGAAGCGTGGAGTGGAGATGATGGCGGACAATGGGGAGGTATTAAGTGAGCAATTGAAGAAGATGAGCCGGAATATGCCGAAAGAAAAACAATACTCATGGATCGACAAGCGTACTTTAAGTGTTGTGGTTCCTACTGAATATATGAAAGGTATAGGTCAGTTTACCGTGCGCGTGCATTTGTCGGACTTTGTTTCGCAGAGAGGTGTTAATGGCGTTGGTTTTTCAGATGTCACACTTCCTGTCGTGGAATAAAACGGCATATTTTGTCGGGGTGTGGATGGTTGGTTCGGAACACATCAGCGGCCTCAATATGTATGATTTGTTGTACATTATTGAGGCCGCTGATGTTTTTGTTTGGCTATCAATGATTTGGGGTCAACAGTATCGATGCCCTGTAGACTGTGTTGGGCAATACGGGGCAGAGTGAGAGATATCCGTTTGAGAGCCTGCCGTCTGCCAACTGCATTGGTTCATTGTTGCGCTTGGCTGTGTGGTCTGTGAGAAGTTGTCCGGGCGGTTCATGGTCGATATAAAACCATCCGTTGCTTTTTGGGTGTACATAGCGGTCATAAATGATGCGGGCTGCCATACCCATGGTCATGCGGAGGTTGATTTCTACGGCCGGGTTTATCCTGGTATGTTCACCGTCGCGGTAGATGAACATGTCTACACCTACGTATCCGGTGTAGTAGGGGGCTATGCGTTCGTCCATGAAATTGAGCATTTGTCCGCGCAGCCATCTCAGATAGTCTGTATCCACCCAACGTTGCAATTCATGTTCTATAGTATCATTGCTCATCAGTCGGTTGCCTCGGTATATGCCGCTGCTTTCTGTTATGAACAGCGAATATCCGGCAAATGTGGTTTTGCCGTTCATGACGCGGTATTCCATAGCAAAATCCTGAATGCGGTTCATGGCCAGTTCTCCCATTACGCAACCTTGTTTGTCAAGTACTCGCCTGCACCAACCACTAAGGCTTTGTGTCAACGGCCCTTTTGACCAGAATACGCCTTTGCCGCTTCCGCTCCACGGCGATTTTAGGACTATTTCTTCGTGTTCGGCTGCAAAACGGTTGATTTCTGTCTCTGTCTTCAGTTCTATTGCCGGATTTGGTATCAATTCAGGGTGTTCCATTCGTTCGCGGATGTATTCCATGGCAAACGAAGCGGTACGGCGGTGCGACAGTCCGCGGTAGATATCGAGACAGCTGTTGCCAGGCATAGATGACATGTCTATGCCTGATGCTGCCAGTCGTTTGCGTACAGACACGTCCCATCCCCAAGGTTCTACCGTGCAGTATGCAGGCATATCCCCGGAATATGGATTTACGCTTTTGATATTCAATCCGCTTGGCCGGATGTCCGGTGCAAAGGTCTGTTCGCTGATCACCATTGACCCTTCATCTGCAAACCAGGCCGGCAGCAGTGAAAGGTCGGTAGCCAGTAGGACTGCCGACTCTGGTGCCTGGAAATTTTCACTGCCGTTTGCTATAGCCATATCATGCTCTGGATTGAAACAATATAATTTCATGGATATAAGATATACATTTATTGTTCGTTACTGCTTTGCCCTGCATTGGGGTCAAAGTGCAAATAGGGCGCAAAAGTAGGCAAAAACTTTGACTGCACAAAACCTTTGCTGTTATTTTATCACCTGTGTCAGATATTATACCGGATAAGGATATTTTTTCAAAGGTGTCTATAACATATTTACCTTAAAGGATATGGCCGTATTGTTTAATGTTTGTAGGATTAAGTGTCTGCTTGTGTCAGTAAAGAGGCTGGCTGAAAATCACTTTTGTCAGTCTTATAATGCTTTGATTCCCTTGTGGTTTTCAGCAGAATGGATTGCTTTGTTTGTATATTGGACAAACTGCCCTGTTCCGGCATTGTTGGTGTCTGCTTTTTTCTTGCTTTTGGGGGGAATGGATTTTGTCGTGATGGTATTTATTGTTTTCTGTAGTGTTTGCGGTCTAATTTGCCGTTATATGTGCGTCTGACTTGTGCAACCGTTTCATATAGTGTCGGTACTTTGTATGATTCTGTATGAGACCGGATGTACCGGGCTATTGCTTTTTTGTCGATAACCGAGTTTTTGGCAGGTACGATGAGCAGTTTTAGTACCGCGCCCATTATCGGGTGTGGTGCGGCTATGCAGATACAGTCTGCTATTTCAGGCATAGACATGGCTATGTCTTCTATCTCGGACGGTGCAATTTTGTAACTGCCCACGTTGATCACGTCATCGTTTCGTCCGCTTAGGTGCAGCATTCCGTCTTCGTCAATTGTTCCGTTGTCATGCGTGTAGAGAATCCCGTCACGGAGCACTGATGCTGTCAGTGCCGGATCTCCTACATATCCTGTCATCAGAGTTTTGCCCTGACATGCCACATTGCCTTCATCGGTGATGAACAGTGCCGAGTGTTTCATCGGTCGTCCGAGGCAGCCTGCAATACATTTGTTCCCGTTGAAATTGTGGGTGCAGATGATTCCTGTTTCGGTTGATGCGTAAGTGTTGTACAGCCTGGTATAGGGCAGCAAGGTGCATAGTTGTTCCATATCGGATTGGGCAATCGGGGCGGCTCCAGTTTCTATAAAATCCAGTTTGCCGGCATATTCTTTCAGTTTATTGCCGCTTAATGTCAATAACATACGTATGCTTGACGGCACAAGGAATGTGGCGAATTTACTGCACGGATATTCCAATGCCGTATAGAAGGCATTTATGTTTTTCATTCCGTCCAGAATATACAGTGTTCCGGCTGTGATTATGGTGGGGAATATTTTTGAAAGGCTGCCGAGATGGTTGAGCGGGCCGTTTATTATGAAGGTCAGGTCATGTGAGAACTGTTGAGCGTCCGCCAGATTTTCTGCATTGGCAATGATGGTGCTGTTGCTTGTCATCACACCTTTGCTTTTGCCTGTTGTGCCTGTCGTAAACAGGATGTCGGCTGTGTCACGTGGAATGTCGGCATTCCGAACGAGGGTTTCTATTTCTTGGAAACGTTCGTCAGGTGTTGAAGTTTCCAATGGTACAGCCACTCCTCCGGCATGGTGTATGGCAAAGTACATGATCAGAAATTCGGTATTCTGTGTGGTCCTGAATACTATTGGAGTGCCGGCTTGAAGTCCGTCCGACAAGAGTTTTTTTGCACGATATTCCACTTCTGTCCACAGTTCGGCATAACACATTGTTTCGCCGTTGCATATTACAGCTGTCTTGTCGGGGTACAGTATGGCATTTCTGTGAAGATAATCTTCCAATGTCATGACAGTCATTGTCTTTCTGCAATTTTACGTTCTACAAGAGCCACTATGTTGTCGAGATTTTTCAAATTTTTGGGTGTGGCATCGTTGTGGTCTAACGTTATGCCGTATTTGTCTGACAGAAGCATCAGTATGGTTGTGATACCAAGCGAATCAAGTTCTGAGAAAAGAAACGGTGAGTCGAAATCTATCAGTGGCAGAGTTTCTTCCAGCAGAAGTCTTATTTCATCTTTCATATTATATGTTGTTATTGTAAGTTTATCGTGTATTTCTTTTTGTAGGCGATGTACGGTGCGCGGTATGCGGAGGTTTCCAGCCGTTGCCTGATTGCTGCATATTTTTCTACATACATGTGGTGTATCAGGTTTGTTATGGCTCGGTCATTTTTGTCTGCAAATATGTCATGGTCAATCCGTTCGCCTATTTCCAATGTCGCATTCCCCCGGCGTATCATGAAATCGTATTTCGGTAGTATGTCAAACATCCCATGTATGTAGAGGGGGAGAATGTCAATGCCCAGATCATTTGCCAGACTGAACGCTCCTCGGTGAAATCGGCCTATGTTGCCGTCGGGTGTGCGGGTGCCTTCGGGAAAAACCACTATACTGTAGCCCTTTTTCACAAGTTCCTTCAAATGAGTAAGGGTAGCGTCGTATCCGTTCGATATGGTATAAAATTCGGCGGCATGTATTATTTTGCGGTAGAATGGATTGTTCCATTCACGGGCGTTGGTCAGTACAACCGTTTTTGGTGACAGCTGCATTATGGCAGGTATGTCGAGCAACGATTGGTGGTTGCATATTATCACCGCCGGTTTCGTAAATGTTTCGCCTGTGGTATTGGTTTCATTGAATTTTACCCCGGGTATGTGGCGTACTAAGAATCCGGATACATGTTGTAT
This sequence comes from Candidatus Aphodosoma sp., assembly GCA_051870875.1. GTDB lineage: Bacteria > Bacteroidota > Bacteroidia > Bacteroidales > Paludibacteraceae > Aphodosoma. The sequence goes on along the minus strand of JBJECG010000050.1, from coordinate 63,043 downwards.
TAGCTTGTGCAGATGGTTTTCTCTGGCTGTCGTTTTCTTGAATGGGTTGTATATGAGGTATATATAGGGAGTTATAACAATATAGGCCCCACATATAAACGTAATGATCGCGACAAGCGAAGCCGTTAACCGGTACAGCGTAACCGGATATTCGCGGCGTTTGCCGTCTTTTTCTGTCAGCCAACGGAATACGAGCGGAGGCAGATAGTATGTCATTATTATGACTGTTATCATACCTATTATAGACACTTCGGCCAGTGAACGCATGGCCGGATGTTTGCTGACAATGAGTGATCCTATGCCTATAAACATTATGACGGCCGAAAGTGCCACACTGTTTTTGTACGTTTCAAGACGTTTTTTGCCTGTCGTGTATTCATACATCAGTCCTTCTGTGATGAAGATCGTATAGTCATCTCCCTGACCGAAAATTAGTGTGGCGAGTATTATATTCACTATGTTGAATTGTATGCCAAATATTTGCATTATTCCCAGAATCCATATCCAACTGACTGCCAGCGGCAGGAATGCCAGCAGACTTAATTCTATGCTGTGGAATGACAGACAGAGGAATATGAATACAGTCAAACCGCACACCAGTCCTATATAATCGAATGAATCTGACAGAATCTCCACAAGATGGTTGCTTACATCTGCACGCGAGAAAATGAAACATGAATTTGGCAGTGCTCCGCCAAGTTTGGTCTTTATATCTGTCATTCTGTTCCTGTCCACATGCAGAAAGTTTACAACCTTGTAGCCGTTGCCGGAGTGCAGTATGAAGTTGTGTCCTATATGTTTGTATATGGGATTGTCTTCTGCTGTCACGGGGTTGACTCCATTTTCTGTCATATTGATGAACGGACTGAACGCCGATGGTACAAAACCGTTTTCCATCACTGTTGCATTGAATCTGTCAAGAATACCATGACGGACTTTCCAGAAATTGTTCCATTTTTCCAGCCGTATGGTGCACAGGCTGTCAGATGGTATCAGACCTGCTATACTTGTCAGCCGTCTTATTTCTCCGTACCCCTTTAGACGGTCAATCATTCTTTCATTCGATTTCAGGGCTTCATCGAGTGTGTGTCCTTCTGCTACGGCAAATATTACGTCAAGACTGTCATTGCTGCTGTCGGCATTGGTGGTCAGAAACTGCAGGTTTTCGCGTTGTCTGGGTGTCATGTAGTTGATATTCCGCATGTCGGAATCGAACGAAGTCCCGGTACTGAAATATCCGAATATTATGGTCAATATTGTTACCATGACAAATACAACCTGTTTTGTATGTTTGTTATGTGCAGGTATTTGTAGGCTGCCAAAAGTAAAATTAGAAATAGGGCGTCTCTGCCTGGCTTTTCTGCGGTTTAAGAATACTGGCAGACAGATTAGTACAAAAAGTATTGTGCCGACCAATGTAAGTGCACCGAACAAGCCTAAGTCTCGCATCGCTTGGGAATCGAGCAGGATAAGACACAGAAATGCACTTACAGTTGTGATGTTGCCTATCAATAATGGCGGAATCATCTCTTTCAATGCTTCCTTCATATTGGATTCATGCTTGAGATGTTCGATGAAATGTAGTGGGTAATTTACAGCTATACCAATAATAATGGAGCCTATACCTATGGCTATCAGCGATATGCCATCGCGTATCAGCGATATGGCACCTAATGCGAACAACCATCCTGCAATGACCGATATACCTATCCACATTAAGTCGCTTATGCGGCGGAATGAATAGTATAGTACAAGTAGAATGAGTATTATGGCAAGTGATATTGCCAACCGGCTGTCTGACTTTATTTGTTTTGCATTGGTTACTGCTATAAGTGGTGCACCTATGGCTGCTATTTCAAGTGTCTGATATTCCGCGGCCACATCATTGATACATGAATCAAGCAATTCTTGTAGTTTCTGGTTGTTGCCCGATTCGCTCATGCCGAAAGGTGAGTCGAGCAGAACGATGCCTGTGCTGTCTTTCATCAGATAGCCGTCGATTGTCTGGTATGCACTGTTGGCATTCAGCTGCCGTAGCCTGTCTGGTATTACAATGCTCAGATGCAGCGGATCGTATGGCAGGCTTCTGGCGGTGAAACCGCCTGTGGGCAACATCAGCATCTGGCGGTCTTGTTTTATCTGTTGTTGCAGATATCCGGTGTCGTTCAGCAGCGAATCCATATGCCTGTAGTCTTCGTCTGTCAGTAGCAGCGGATATGTATGCCACACGTCGTCCAACATATCCAATATGGCGGTTTCATCCACATGCAGCCGTAGGTTTTTTATCGTTTTCTTGTGGTCTCGCCTGGCAATGGCTTCGCCTAATGCATCTATCCCGCTTTGTATATTCGATATCCTGTCGCTTGGATGTGAGTTGCTTATATCATTGAAAACTACGGCTACAGTGCTTTGTCCGCTCATGTTGTTGAACACTTCGGCATATTTTGCCGACTCTTTGTCAAGTGGCATGAAAGCGGATATGTCTTCGTTACAGTTCATTTGCAGAGCCGACACGATGCACAGCAACAGCAATATCCCCACCGCACAATACACTATTGTGCGGTGATCCGACAGTCGGTCAAATATTTTCAGAAACAGATTCATCGTATGTTTCTAATGATTTTTGCCGGCCAGCCGTATAACAACGCCAGTATGCAGAGCAGGGTATTCAATATGCTGATGCGCGTAAAATCATATACCGGACGGAAATGGCTTACACGCATATCTGCCTTTGGATAATATACGTTTATGTCGGTGGATATGATATTGATGCCGTGCCATGCCGCAAATACCAGCATTTCGAGTTCGGCTTCGTAGCGCGATGTTATCCAGCGCAGCGTCCCCATCTGTTGCAGTGGATACAGACGGAATCCTGTCTGTGTGTCGGGCAATTTTATACCGGTTTGTATTCTGAACCAGAAATTTGAAAATTTGTTGGCAAATGTGTTTTGTGCAGGCATACCTTTTTCTTGCAAATTGCGGCTGCCTATAACCAGGCTTTCTTTGTCTGTATCAAGTATTTCTGTGAATTTTGGTATGTCACTTGCAAAATGCTGGCCATCGGCATCGAACGTTATTGCATGGTCGAATCCCATTTCTCTTGCTTTGCTGAATCCGCTTTTCAAGGCACATCCTTTGCCTTTGTTGCGTTCGTGGTTTACCACCGTAACGCCTGTTTCCGACAATATCTGTACGGTATTGTCGGTGCAGCCGTCATTTACTACAATGATATTGCCGGTGTACTCCGATACATCGCTTATCACTTGCCGTATGGTAGTTGCGTTGTTATATGTTGGGATTATTACACACCACATGGTAGGTCAATGTCATTTTTGAAAATATCTTTTCGTCTTCTGTAAATACGGCTGTCACTTTGCAGCTTTCGGCACCGGAGGCTGTTTGTGTCAGTTGTATTGCCACTTCAGGTGTCGATATAGGGTCAATCGGCAGTAGGTATTTTATGTTCTTTGCATCGGTCAATATTGCTTCGCGCCCGATATGCGCAGATATAATTTCGCTTACCATCTGTATCTGGCATACTCCGGGTGTCACTGGATTGCCCGGAAAATGGGCCTTGAATATTTCATGCTCTTGATTGAACCTGGCGAGAACTGTCAGGCACCCTGCGGTGGTTTCCGTATGTGTGATATAGAAGAATTTGTTCAGTAGCATCCGTCTATGGGGATTAACGTGTAATTGATATTATACCGTTTGTTTGTTATGGTTATCGTGCCGTCCGTTGCGGCCGTTATAGTGCGCACTTTTGTACTTTTCTGCTTTGTATCAAAAAGCAGTGTCACGTCTTGCGCTATCGTCTTGCGTATGTGCCGTTTGCCAATAGGTCTGATGACATTGTATAGCCGGGTTTGACCTTCCCGTGCACGATATATGGCATCAAAAAGCTTGATGCCGAACTCGTTTATTACACTCATCGTACTTTCTGTACTGTCTTTCTTGACGATTGCAATGCCAGAAAGCCAATTGTCATTCGGCATTAGGATGTGGACATTGTACCGTTGCACGTTTTGAGCTGATAGTTGCAGACTTGCGGTACTGACTGTCAAGGCCAATATGTATTGTGATAGTTTCATGCACGAGTCAGTTTACATCGAATGTTTCGTCTGTAATCGGTATGTCTCTTTTCACGGTTGTCAGCTCTATGGTAGTTATATCGCCGCTTTTCTCTATAAGTTCGACTGTGTTGACCAAGTGGTTATTGGGATTGATATACAGAACTATTTGGTCAAACATTTGTCGCATCTCTTTCTGTTTTGGTGTAAGTTTTGCTATCCAACGGTTGTCTGTCTTGAACATTGCGACTTGAACGTATCTTTCATCCGTCAGGCTCCGGCCTGTTATGCTGCTCATCATTATATTTGTAATCTGCTGAAACATTTTGCTTGTGCGTATGTCTATAGCGTTTGTTTTTCCCGCCGATTTTATCATTATTCTGTCTTTGTTAAGGATAAATGTGTAGGTGTATGGCACGGTATATTCCCAGCGCAGCCTGTCACCTCCTTTGACATACATTCTGCCTTCCGACACCATCGATGTGGCGAGCATCGACATCTGTTTGGTTTGTCTGAAATCGCATTGCAGTGTATTGACTTTGCTCGCTTTGCATACAGCGGCTATCATCGCCGCACTCTCATCGGCAGTTACAGGTGTCTGTGCCGGCATACCCAACGAAAATGTTAGTAATGATATGATAATAAGATATTTCATGTGAGTGTTCTATTTTATCATTAGCAGACAGCCGCATATTATCAAGGCGCAACCTATCCAGCGGTTCAATGGGATGGTTTCGTGGAAGACGAATACGGCTGCAAACATGGCAAGGATGTAGCTGAAACTTATTAATGGATACGCCAGACTGAACGGAAAGTACTTTAAGATATACATCCAGAGCAGAGCTGCAGCCCCACAACAGATTCCGCTCATTAGAAATTGCCAGTTTAGCAGCAGTGAGAGCCAGAACTCTTTGTTCCATCCGAAGGGTTCCATTCGTTGAAGGGCGAGTTTCAGAAATGTCTGGCCGGCACACAGCATGGTGCATTGCAGTATTGAGAGTGGTAACAGTCTCCACATGGTGGTTTTATAGTTAGTGTTGTCGTTTGCTTATTACTTTGGCTATTGATGTCACGCCTGCCGGATTGTCATGGTTGTTCAGACGTGACAGCATGTCATGCAGTGTTGGTGTTATTTCATTGTGGTAACCGATTAGGGCATTGTTTATTTTACCTTGCTGCATTTGCATTTTCACATCATTCAGACATTGTTCCAATGCAGCGTCTTTGTCTGTATTGGTATATGTGATGTTGTATCCGTGGCAGTGGGTATGTATGGCCAATGTTCCGGCTGCGGTGTTGTGGGTGCTTTGCATGAAAAGGGTAGGGCTGAGACCCTCTTCTCCGTCACGGCACATTTGAAGCAGGAACTTTTCGCTGTTCCCGAACATGCCGTATGATGTGGCGACAACTATGGCATCGGGTGTTGTGATGCCGGCATCGCGCAGAGCGGTCAGCGATGTCATCAGAGCTGATTTCAGTAACGGACAGAGCCGTCTGCTTTCTTTCGGTGGTATAAATTCGCGCAGATTGTCAAGTGGAGCGTCCGGTGTGGAACTTGCTGTGGCAAGTGTCTCTATTTCAATAGTACGTATATCGGATGCGCCGTTAGTGCTGTTCGGTATATTGTCAGTACCGTCTGTTCTTGAAATTATCAACGATGAATCATTGCCTCCGAAGCCGAAACTGTTGCACATTACGTGCCGTAATACGACATCCTTTTTGCCAAGTGAAGGTATGATGCCTTCCGGCATCTGGTTTTTCCAGCCAAGGTTTGCAGGTATGAAATTATACAGCATGGCTGTAAGGCATATTACCAGTTCTATGCTTCCGGATGCCGATGTGGTATGTCCGGTAAACGGTTTGGTGCTCGATACCGGCGGCAATGTGCCGGCAAACACACGCTTTAGGGCTGAACTTTCGCTCAGGTCGTTGTTGTGTGTTCCTGTACCGTGAGCATTGATATAGTCTATATCCTCGGATTTGAGGTTTGCCGTTGCAAGTGCTTCGGCCATGGCCATACAGGCTCCTTCGCCGTTGTCGGACGATGCTGTCTGGTGAAATGCGTCGCAGCGATTGCCGTAGCCCGACAGTCGTGCCAGAGGTGTGGCTTTGCGGCGGATGACGGACTTCGCGCTTTCGAGCACGACGAATGCCGCCCCTTCACCCAGATTCAGCCCCCTTCGGGTATTGTCAAACGGGCGGCAGCGTTCGGTATCAAGAATCATAAGGGTGTTGAATCCGTTGATATGGAATCTGCTGAGTGATTCGCTCCCTCCGGCTATCACCACCTCGGCTTTTCCGGTACGTATCATATTGGCCGCAACAATGATGGCATTGGCAGCCGATGAACAAGCCGTCGATATGGCAATTGTGTTTTTTGCATCGATACCGAAATATCCGGATATGAGATGTGTGGTGGAACAGGTGTCGTGTGTTGACAGCAGTCCAAGATGTTCGTCATGTTCAAGCATGTCGAGGAAATGCTTTTCTGTATTGTCAATTCCTCCTACTGTAGTGCCTGCAATCATCCACACATTGTCTGTCTGCACCGATATGCCTGCCTGTTTCACGGCTTGGCGCGTGGCTTCGATACCCAGCAGTGCTGTCCGGTTGTAAACAGCGTCTCCGGTTATATTAAGCATTGAGCGCAGCTCTTCATTTGAGAGTTGTACTTCACCGCAAGGCAATTCGTGATGTTGGGTGTTTAGGTAACGGATTTCCCTAATGCCCGACACGCCGCATAACAGAGATTGCCTTACTTCATCCTTGTTGTTGCCGATGGCTGATATGATGCCTGCGCCTGTTATGTAGACACCGTTGTTCATTTTGTGCGGTGCTCGGCTATATATTGGGCCATCACATTGATTGACTTGAATATGGCTTTGCCTTCTGAGGGGTCGCTGAGTTTTATGCCGTATTGTTTTTCGAGAAGTACAATCAGTTCGAGTGCATCGATTGAATCCAGACCGAGACCTTCACCGAAAAGAGGTGCATCGTTGTCTATGTCATCACAATTCAGGTCTTCCAGATTGAGCGTTTCTATGATCTGTTGTTTCAGAGAGGAAATAAGTTCGTCCATATTACTTTCGTTTGTTTTTTATTATCATAAGATTGGCTTCGAAATTCGTTTCATTGTCAATGTCAATCCATCCGCCAATTACGCTGTCGGCTCCCGAATGGCACAGGGTCCGGGTCATGAGGCCGAATACGTTTTCAGAAGACTCCTGCACAAAATAGGATGTTTCTCCGTGATATCCGTTGCGGATGGCTATCTCGCCTGTCACGATATTGGGCAGGGTGTATATGAATGCCGCCGGACTGGGGTAATAGTTGTTGCGGTCCTGGATTGATTGTTGGTATATTCTGTCGGCGCATATTGATGCATTTCGTCCTGCCAAAACTACGGCTCGGTTGTCGCACTGAATGAAGCGGGTTGTATTCTCATATTCGGCTTCTGCATTGAGCAGCAGTTCCGATGCTATGAAGCCGAGTTTGCAGAGAGGGTCCATTTTGTGGAACTTCGGATAGTCGCCGACCATGCTGTGATACAACTCTTTCAGCATTGGCAACCCTTTTTCTGACGTATGTATCGGTGTATTGTCTATTGTTACTCTGTTTTCTGTCAGATGTACTTTATGTGTTATCTGATAATCGCCTGTATTCGTATTTCCTGTATGAGAGGTAGTCCTGCCTTTGCTAAACAGGACGGCAGCGTTGCATCCTCCGAATCCGGACATCATTTTTATGAAATCGGAGTTAAGGACGGTGCGGTGCTCGTCCGAAATGTTTATGTCGCGGCTGACACCGGTTTCGTTGAAACCGAGCGTGGCAGGTATAGTGTTGTCATCCGCCGCTTCCATCGATATGAGTGCCTCCAATACTCCGGCTGCCCCCATCGTATGGCCATAGTAGCCTTTCAGCCCGTATACCGGTATATGGTTCAGTTTCATACGGTCTATGGCCACAGCTTCCATTTCGTCGTTGAACATGGTGGCTGTGCCATGCACATTGATAAAAGCCAGGCTGTCGGTATCATAATTGTCGCAAACCGATTTCAGTGCCCGGTATGCACCTTCCGCCTGTTTCGATACACCCGACAGATGAAAGGCATCGTTGCGGATAGCTCCGTTTGCTATATGCCATCGTGTCTCGTTGTCTGGCTCGTTGCTGTAAATGATGCATGCGGCAGCTTCACCGGGATTCAATCCGGTGCGGTTTTCATCAAACGGGCGGCATGGTGTGCCGGACATGGCTTTCAGCGATTGGAATCCTGACACTATAAACGGGGACAGTACGTCCACTCCGAGGACAACAGCGTATCTGTATTGTCCGGCCGAGAGTATCCTTGATGCCTCTATTTGAGCGCAAAGTCCCGATATGCAGGCGTTGCAGACAATCACAGGCATATTGGTGTTGCCGAACCACGATGTTATTCGTTTGGCCGCTACAGCCGGGTTTATACGGCTTTGGTACGTGTTGTCTGCGCTGTTGTCCAGTAGTTCGACATTGCCTTTTGTCGATGCAATGACAAATATCACATCGCGTCCCGATGCATCGACATCAGTTTTCTGCAGGGCTTTTGCAGCAGCAACTATTGCCATCCGCTCAAACTTTGTATATCCGTTGATGTTGTCGATTCCTATGTCTTGACAGGCGTTGTGCAGGACCTTGTCATCCATCATGGATGCTGCAAACGGTTCAGGAAGCCCCCAATGCCTTTCATAATGTCGTATTGCGGATATACCGCGTTTTACACACATGTAGTTTTCGCGTGTGCCCATTGCAAGTGGTGATACTATGTAGTCCGATATACGGCTTGTCATTGTTGGCTGATGGCTATTTTAAGTTCTGCCGTTGCTATGGTCTTGCCGCCTATACGACTTTCGGCTTTTACGGCTGTCATACCGAATGCTTCGGCTTTTATTTTGATTGTGGTTGCTACGGTTTCTCCGGCTTGCGGGGTGCGTTCCACATGCAGATTGCTTATGGCTCCGATTACACCTGTTCTTGCAGGTTCTCCGCTGTCTGTGTTCCGGTAGCCCAACCTGGCGGCACATGTTTGTGCCATGTTTTCTATCAGTCCGGTAGGCAGCATCGTGCCATCCTTTACGAAAATGTTGTCTTCCTTGACAGTAAACAGGGTGGTGGCTTCGTTTTCACCGCAATTAACCAGACTGTCAATCATAATGAACGGTTGACGTTGTGGCAGAATCTCTTGAAGGTCTATATCCAGAAGTTGTAGAAATTGAACCATTGTGTGGGATATTGTAGTACTATAGTTTCCAGAACATTTACATAGTTTTGTGCCAAAGTGTCCTTGTCGGTGCCATTCAATCTGTGAAGGTGTATTTTGTATGATTTTGTACCGGTTTTTATTATAAAGGCTGTAAGTATCGGTACTTTGCGTTGTGAAGCTATAGCGAACGGCCCGATTGGAAACTTGGCTTTTGCTCCCAGAAAGTCACAGATTATGCTGCGCATGGAGTCAAACAGACGGTCGGCGGTCATACTTACAATGTCGCCCGATTGCAACGCTTTGTTGAGAATGAATATGTGCGACATGTCCGGAGAAATCGGAACCATTGACACCCGGTGTTCCGACAGTATTTGTGAGCGTGACTGCATTACGGTCTCTTTTTCTCCGCCATAGACCAATACATATATGTTTTTCCTCTGTGGAGTAAGAGAGTAGCCGGCCAGTTCATAATTGCCTATATGGGCGCTTAGCTGTATGAATCCGCTTTCCTGTTGTTCCAGTTCGTCGAACAGTTCCGGGTGGTCTATTTCTATTTGGAACCGGTGTCCGGCATACATGGCAAATCTGTCAATGATTATCTGGCCGAACCTGAAATGGTTGAGGTATACATGGCGGAATGCTTTCAACGGATTCATGGCCAGCCTGTGGTGGAAGAAGCCGTAACTTGCTGCATACCCCTTGTGATTGAAAAGCATGTAGAAAAGTATTATTACACCCATACAGCAATACGGCAAGTACAACGATGTATGGCGCAGCCATGCAATCAGCGTTTCCAACATCCATTTTGAACCATGGGTCGTGCCTTGCCACTCTTTTGTTTCTGCCATCATCCTATAAGTGAAGTCTGATTCGTCTTTTCGTACACGTAGTCGCAGAATCTGCTGAATGTAGTGATACTCTTCATCTCTTCGGCTTTTACCTTGAAGCCGAAATTCGATTCTACGAGCACTGCAATATCAACTATATCGAGCGAGTCGATGCCCATATCGTCTTTTAACCGTGCTTCGGGTTGTATTCTGTACTCTTCTATTTCAAGTTCTTCAATCAGAAAGTTGCGTATGGTATTTTCGATTGCTGTTCTGTCCATATGGTTAGTGTCGGTGTGAGCGTGTTATATGGTGTAATGGGCTTGTCGTAACGGTCGGCGGCAGACTATTATGCTGTGGCCGTGTCCCAGACCGTCGTGTATCTGCTCAATTTCAAGTCCTGCCTGCTCTATGCAATACCGCATATCTTCAGTATTGTACATTTTGCTGTTGCCGTTGGCAAGGGCAGTGAAGTAGAGTGATGTCATGGTCAAGGCCAATGCAGCAGGTGCATATTTCTGTCTGTCCCAAAGAGTTTCCATTATGTAAAGACGGGTGTCGGCGGTCATGGCTTTGCCTGTGCGTTGCAGTATCCCGATTATTTTGTCCATGCTGAAACAGTCGAGGAACTGACTCATCCAGATAGCATCGGCCTGCGGCATGGCAGGAAACGGCTGTGTGATGTCAAGCAGATCCATTCCATGGCCGTCAATGCGTTCTGAGCCGGGTTGGTTCTGTATGTGGCGGTACATCATCTCTATCTGTTGGGGCAGGTCGATAACTGTCACATGCACGTTCGGGTCATGGTTTACGCATTCCAATGCCCAGCGTCCGGTATTTCCGCCGATGTCAAACAATGTCCGCGGAGACGGTTCCCCGAATACTATTTCCAATGCCTGGCCGAATGAGTGGTCGCTGTAGAAATGGTCGAATCCGAACCATGACTTCTGTACCTGTTCCGGCAAACTTGAAAGCCCTTCGTAGATCGTCTGCCATTCCCCGAAGTGTCGCAGGCCTTCCGGTTTGCCTGTCAGCAGCGATTCTTCCAGACGAAACCAACCTTCATAGTTTACATCGTGGTTGAAGTCGATGTCGGCCTTTGTGGCTGAATCTATTGTCAGAAACCAGCCTGTCTTGGACAGGTTGTAGCGTTCGGTGTTGGTATCTACGAGGATAGTGCCTGTGCAGAGCGATGCTTCCAACAGACATTTTATGGCGTATGGGCTGAGTTTGGTGCGGTTGCAGATTTCAGATGCTGTAAGTCCGTTGTCACTTTCCCGGAGCATGTCGAAAATGCCGTGTTTCAGCATGATGCGTGTAGCCTGGAATATGGCTGGGCCCCATGCAATGAACTGCGCACGAAGTTGGGCGTCGTGCGCTGTGATATTGTCTTTGGTGTATGCTTGTTGAAGCGTTTCAGATAGTTGCATCTGGTGATATGGTTTTTATGAGGTAGTCTGCCAGATAACGGTATGTGCTTATCACTCGGTCTCTGAATTTGGGTGCCATAAATCCTTTGACATTTTCAAATTCAAATGTGCAGACAGTTTCGCCTGTGGCATTGTCAACCAGTTCCATTGTACCGGAAATTGCAACGCCTCCGTTCTTTGGCAAAACACCGAAATGTCCGATATTTATTAGCCTTACGGTGATATGGAGCGTGTATTCTGTGTTTTCGCGGGATTCGGCCAGTTTCATTTTTATGGTGCCCGGCTGTTTGTCGTTGAAGTATGTCCTGAAACTGAGGTGCCCGCGATCCAGGTCGCTGGTGAAAGCGGCGTATTTACGATCGCTTTGTTCGCCGTAATAGACATCGGCGGTCTTGCCGGTGCGGTCAATGGTTGCCTTATGGTCGTCTATTATGACATTGGCCGTAGCCTCTTGTCTGAAAACTGAAGTATTGCCTCCTGTAAGTTTTAAGGGATTTGCGGCATACATCGTGATTGTGCCTATAAGCGCAACAAGCGTGATTGTGATTTTCTTCATGGAATTCAAATGTCTGGTTTTGCAGTTTGTGTTTTGATACGGCAGGGCAGGAACTTTTCAAGTGTAAAGCCCGCCATTTATTGATATTACTTCACCTGTTATGTAGCTAGCATCATCAGACAGGAGAAATGCCACGAGAGCAGCCACTTCGTCTGGTTTGCCGAAACGGTGCATCGGAACTGATTTTTCCAGTTCTTCCTGCGGCAAGTCTTTTGTCATGTCGGTTTCAATGAACCCGGGAGCTACGGCATTGACTGTCACACCGCGGCCTGCCACTTCCTGAGCCAGTGCTTTTGTTGCACCTATCAGTGCTGCTTTGGCTGCGCTGTAGTTCACCTGTCCTGGCATTCCTTTCAGACCTGACAGTGATGCCATGTTTACTATCCGTCCGCCGTGCCTGCGAATCATCATTTTGGGTAAAAGATGCCTGGTGACGTAAAAGAAACCGTGTAGTGTCACGTTAAGTACATCGTGCCAGTCTGCTTCGGGCATCATGAACATTACATTGTCGCGGCGTATGCCGGCATTGTTTACTATATAGGCAATGTAATCGTCCGGGTGAGACTCCTCCCATGCCGACAGCGCATCATCGACTTCTGTTTTGTTGCTGACATCGAATTTGACAATTTCGGCTGTTGTTCCTTCTGATTCGACAAGGTGTTTCACCTCTTCGGCCGCTTCGGCGTTTGACTGGTAATTTATCAATACCGGAATGCCGGTTTTGGCCAACCGAAGACATACGGCACGTCCCAAGCCGCGGGACCCTCCCGTAACGAGTGCATATTTCATACTCCGAGTGTTTTGCCTATAGATGGCGATAACGTGTTTCCGAATTTATAATCATTTAACGGCAAGTCGGTTAAACAATCAGTTTGCATTACTGACATACCATGGCAATGTCTTTATAAGATGATTGCAAATTTACATAAAATCCGTTGGATTCAGTACTGACAAGATAAGAAAAAACATGTTTTACATGTGATAAGTTGGGTAATCTCGTTTATGTACGCATTGTTTACGTCTGAATTCTACCGTCGTGGTGTAAACCTGGTGAATGCATGCCGGATTTCGGTTTTACTCCGTCATGACTTTAGGGTACAGGTTGTCCCACCATTCCGGTGCATCTTGTAGCCATCGGGCAAACCAGGCCATGATTGTGTTGTGCCAAAGAATCTGTTTGTCGAGATCGGCGACTATGGTGTGGTTTTCTCCCTCTACTTCTACAAATTCCACTGTCTTGTTTTGGATTTTAAGTGCGTTGTAGAGTTGGATGCTCTCGCCTATAGGCACATTGGTGTCAACGCTGCCGTGGGTCATAAGGAGCGGTGTATTGATTTTGTCTGCATTGAATAGTGCGCCTTGGCGTATGAAGAGCTCCGGATTGTTCCAGGGGTAGCTGCCGGCTGCAGCTGCCAGATTGTAGCCGATTCCCCAATACCCTTCGCCCCAATAGCTGGTCAGATTGCTGATGCCGGCGTGCGATACGGCACAGGCAAACATATCTGTTTTGGAAATCAGGTATTCTGTCATGAAACCTCCGTATGATGCTCCTATACAGCCGATTTTTGTAGAGTCTATACATGAGTGCGTCCTATATGCGCGGCGTGTACCTTCTATTATCTCATCGGCAGTGCGTATGCCCCATGCGTTGACATGGCGTGCAGAGAACTCTTGTCCGTAACCGATTGTACCGCTGGGATTGACAACATATACAATGTATCCGCGCGATGCGAATACATGTGCTCCGTAGTAGTATTCGTTCCAGCGTTGGGATGGGGTGGTGCCACCATAATAATAGACTATCATAGGATATTTTTTAGAGGCATCAAACATTGGCGGATAGCAGATGAAACCGTCTGTTTCTGTACTGTCATACGTGAAACTGAAGTCTTCCGTATTGCCGAGCTGTATGTTTTCATAGACCGTTGCCATCGGATCGGCGACGAGGGTCGACCGCTGCTTTCTGACATCGTAAGTGTATGCTTTGGACGAGTGGTTGAGACCGCATCCGATGTATGCTGCAGTGCGTCCGTCCCCGCTGATTGAAAATTGGCGTACCAGTTCAGTTGCCATTTTCAATGGATTGAATTCTGCTTTTGCCACATTGTATTCGTATGCGTTTATTGCATCGCGCTCGTTGACTAACATATACAGGTTGCCATTTTTGTTCCAGCTGATAGTTTTTATTGCAGGGTCGAAATCTTTTGTGATAGGAGTGATGTGTTTTGATGCTATGTCGTAGATAAATGCTTGTATATCATAGTCATTTGCGATTGGATGCGACCCGCAGTTCTTGCCTGCTCCGTCAAATGCGTCAGGACCGGCAGTTATCAGCAACTGCTTTGCGTCCGGTGAATATTGGGCCGAATTGAGATACCATTGGTCGGCCAGTATGGTGTCGACTTGCAAGGTTGTGGTGTTGAGTTGATACAGGTTTATACGGATTTGCTGGCGGTGTGAATAGTCGGTTGTATATGTGGCGAAAAGTATTTTTGTGCCGTCGGCCGATATATCGTGTATTTGTGCGGAATGGTTGCCTGCTGTGAGACGTGTGGTGGTGGCGGTTGCTATGTCATAAAGCGCGAAATGTCTGCGTGAACGGCCGTCTACGCGATCCATCACAGAGGCATGGTATTTGAGCGGACCTTGGCTCTTTGCTGCACTTTCTTCAATGTCGAATATCAGCTGTCTCTCGTTGGGCGACCATATGAATTTGTCCTCCGGTATGTTGTGTGCCGCTGTTTCTTCTGCCATTGTCGCCGGGTCAATGGTTATCACATCAGTACCGTTGATTGTTGTTTCTGTATAATAAAGTTTCGACGAGCGAGGCATCCAATTGATTGCCGCATTAAGGCGGGGACAGAGTGTCCTGCCGCTTTTCACTTCAGTGAGAATTTTGTATGATGAGATATCTTTTGTTGAAATACGATGCGTATATGTTGTGAGAAGATATTTCCCGCAATATGAAACGCTGGTGTTCGTCACCCTTTTCCCAATAAAATTATCACTGAGTTGGTAGAATCGTTTTTCGTTGGTAGAGTAGTTGATGTGTGCATTCTCGTTGTTGCCTGCAACTGAAATCAGCATCATTGCATCGTATTCGTCGGCTGACGTACTCAGCGATTTGATGGAAACATGATATAGTTTCATTGGTTCGATCGTCAGCTCTATGGACGAAGTCTTTGCCTCTCCAGCCGAATTTTCTGTAGTGCGTTTCGTTTGCATCAGCACGTTGTCGACGTAAATTTCAGCCATGGATGTAGTCGTCACATTCAGCGTTGCAGTTGTAAAGCGGTCTGACCAAAGGTTGAACCCTACGATGTTTAGCGCGTTTCCCGCAGCCGGTTTTGTAATGTGCAACCGGCCTTCTGCATCGGTCGTGACAATCGAATGTTCCACATCGGCAAATGCTGTGTTGACTTTGGTTTGCAGCAGCAGAGTGTTGTCAATTCTTTTGCCGAGTGCATCAATGGAATCTGTCAGCGTCAGCTCCGGCAATGTCATGCTGCGCAACATGAAATTAATCACTGTGTCATTGGCAAATACGGTTGATGCACATAACATGGCAATGAGCAGTAAATTTGTTTTTTTCATTGGTATTCGATGTTTGGGTTATACTTTTTTCTGTCTTTTTCGCGATATGAATCTGTTGTTGAAATTATAAATGCATATCAAATATGCGCGGTGATTGTCAACTCTGTGAGTGTCTGTCACGGTCATATTCGGTTGCGCTGTTCCGTACATTACTCCGGTGTACTCGTATTCAAGTCCTATGTTGAGGTCTTTGAACGAGTATTTTACCGATGGTGCCACTCGGAACATCTGCTCTATGTTGTCGAATCCGCGGACGTATACATTTCCGGTCACATCATGTTTGGTACCGAAATTTTTCATGTAACCGCCCAACACGCATAACCTTACATTGTGCACCGGATTGGCCGTCTGGTAACCCATTGTAAGCCACGTGGCCGATTGGGTGAGAGGCGTGTATTTTATCGAGGTAGGGTCTTTTCCGTCATAATCGTATTCGGCGTAGCCTGACATCATCAGCAGGTGCGCAAGATTCTGTCCGTAAACCGATTTTGCGCTTATGTCACAGTGTTTTGTGGCATACTTGGCAAAAAGTTGTGTGGCGAACGATTGTACCGATGCCGTCGTTTTCATGCCGTCTATTTCATTGGTTGGGCGAAGTTGCATGTATTCCGCGCCAAAGCCGATTTTCCACTGTTTGCCTGAGGATGTGATGCCGGCATAGAATTCAGGAAGGCCGCCGAATATTTGGTAGGAGGTAGAGTTCCCTTTGGGGCCCGGTGATGTGTACTGGAATTGGTAAATGGCTGCTGTTGTGAGTGTCAGTGTATTGCCGATGTAGGCGTCATAACGTATTTGTGGTGCACGGGAGAACGGGTTGAACGGTGCGCCTGTATTCAATGAAATGATTTCAGGCAACAAATCTCCTGACATTGGGTGCCATCCTTGCCCCACAAGAATGTGGTGGTGAGGCCAGTTGAACTTGACGTATGCATGACGTATGCGCATCAATGATATGTAATTGGCCTGACCGCAGAAGTCTGCTTCTATTTTTGCTGATATGCGCAGTTTGACGTAAAGCGGAGACACTACATTGAATCCGAACCGCGATATAATGGATACAAATCGTGCTGACGGTACTGCATTGAGGTCTTGTCCTGCCTCATCGAAATCATTGTCGTATGGTATGAAGCTGAATAGCTCGCTTACTGATGCCAATGTGCGCCTGGTGTCATACGTGAAATCGTTGCGTACAAATCCGTATATCTCGAACTCAAATTTGTCATCTTCTGTTGCAGTCTTTGCTGCTTCCTGTCGGATTGGTGGGGCGGGGATCATTACAGTGGATGCTGCATCTATGGTACTGTCCAGGTCTGTAGCCTGTATTGATACAACGGTTGGCAGTAGTAACAGCAGAATGGTTGTCAGTCGTTTTTGCATGAATGGTTTCCTGGAAGAAGTGTTTTTGAACTGGAAGAAGTGTTTTTGAAAAACAAACACAGGCGGGACTGCAACCCTTTTATGGGTATTGCAGTCTCGTCTTTGTTTGTCGGGTGAATATATTTGCGTGAACTACAGTCGTGCCGTTTTTGCTTTCAGCCAAGCTGCCTCTTTGGCGTTCAACATTGGTGACAGTTCTTTGTACACCATGCTGTGGTAGGCGTTGATTTGAAGCAGTTCGTCGGGCGTAAGCAGACGGATGTCAATAGAGCGGCTGTCGTACGGGAATAGGGTGAGGGCTCGGAAGTGCAGGAATCTGCCGAATTCGTTGGTATTCTCAGGATAGTCGGCCACAGTTACCAGGTTTTCGATGCGGATGCCGTGTACGCCGGCACGGTAAAGTCCCGGTTCGTTAGATACTATCATGCCCGGCTCGAGTATGGTAGGGTTCTCGTCCATACGGATGGATTGCGGACCTTCATGTACGTTGAGGAAGTGGCCTACACCATGACCGGTGCCGTGTCCGTACTGAAGTTCGGCGTTCCAGAGAAACTGGCGTGCGATGGCATCAAGTTGGGCTCCGCGTGTGCCGTATGGGAAGAGTTGGTGCCCGAGAGCCAAATGGCCTTTCAATACAAGGGTGTAATCGGCTTTCATCTGGTCGGTAACTTCCCCGAGAGCAACGGTACGGGTTATGTCGGTTGTTCCGTCCAGATATTGGCCGCCTGAGTCAAGCAGGAAGAAGCTTTCGGCTTTCAGTTCAATGTCAGACGCTTCATCGGCTGCATAGTGTACGATTGCTCCATGGTGGGCATAGCCGGCTATTGTGCCGAAGCTCTCTTCCACGAAGTCAGGTTGTTCGGCACGGAACTGATGCAGTTTTTCGATGGCCGACAGTTCGGTGACGCGTTCTTTTTTGGCTATAGCCTCTTCCAGCCACATCCAGAAACGTACCAGGGCCACACCGTCTTTGTGCATTGCACGGTCTGTTCCTGCCAGTTCAACGGCATTTTTGATGGCTTTCATGCGGAATACCGGCGATGGCATTTCCGTTATGGTAGCTGCTGGTGTGATGGCTTTATATAGGGCGTAGTTGCATTTGGCCGGGTCTATGGCTATTGTCGTACCGGCAGGCAATGTGTTGAGGGCCTTGTCGATATCGTTGTATTCGGCAGCAATAATGTGCGATGCGTCAAAATGTGCTTTTACTTCCGGTGTGATTTTGTTGCCATTTATGAATATGGTCGCGTTGTCCAAGGTCACGAGTCCGAATGCTATTGCCTGTGGGTTACAGTCTATGTCATTGCCTCGCAGGTTGTACAGCCAGGCTATATCGTCCAGTGCGGTGAGCAGCACTGTGTCGACACCACTGGCTTTCATGGTTTCGCGCAAGCGTGCGAGCTTGCTTGCTGTACTCTCTCCGCTGTGTTCTTCGCCGAATGGTATTGCTTTTGCGTCCGGCATTGACGGACGGTCTGTCCATACTTCGCTTATCAGATCGAAGTCGGTGTTTATATTCAGTCCGGAATGTTCCAGTTCTGCTTTCATCTGACGGAACGCATTTACAGATATCATTTGAGGGTTTATGCCCACGGTCTGTCCGTTTTTCAAGGTCAGGCCGAGCCATTGGACTATGGTGGGTGTGCCGATTATACCCTCTTTCTGAAGTTCCAGACCAGATACTTTCAATTGTTCCGATGCTTGCAGGAAATAGCGCGAGTCTGTCCAAAGACATCCCCCGTTGGCAGTGATGACTGCCGTTCCTGCCGAACCTGTGAAACCTGATACAAAGTTCCGTTCGCGCCAATGTGCTGCTATGTATTCGCTTGCGTGCGGATCGGTACCGGGTACTACGAGAGCATCAATATGATGCGCGTCCATAAGGGCGCGCAGGGCTGTGAGTTGTTTCATGTCAACGTGTTTTATGTTTTATGTTTTGGTATTTTTCCACCGAAATACGGCCGGTATGCTTTCAATTCGTAAAACGATGCAAATATACAACTAATAATCGAGAATAACGGCTCCGTATTTGATTTATTTTTTGTAATCAAAGTATGGTAAACTAACGTTTTTTTTGTAAATTTGCTCCGTTGTAATAATCCGGCATTTGTGGTGTTGGCCTTTTTGATGTGTATCTGGTGTTGGCCGATGTACAATTCTGGAACCGGATGTTGCATTGATGTTTGAAATTCAATTATTATGATAGCAGTATTGACAGGTGCGGGCATCAGTGCCGACAGTGGTATAGCCACGTTTCGCGACAGTGACGGGCTTTGGGCCGATTACAGGGTAGAGGATGTGTGTACGCCGGAAGCGTTGGAGCGCAGTCGTGCGCAGGTGATCGGGTTTTACAATATTCGCAGGCGGGAGCTGCTTGCTGCAAAACCAAATGCCGCCCATGAGGCTTTGGCTCGGCTGGAGCGGCATGCCGATGTTTGTGTCATTACCCAGAATATAGATGATTTGCATGAACGTGCCGGGACGCGCAACCTTATTCACTTGCACGGTGAGTTGCGTAAATTGCGCAGTTCGTGGAATGAAACGGCTGTAGTACCGATAGATGGTTGGGAGCAGCAGTTGGATGCCCGTCATCCTGATGGTTCTTTGTTGCGCCCGTTTGTTGTCTTTTTCGGTGAAAGCGTGCCTATGCTCGAAGAGGCGGTCAAGGTGGTGCAGAGGGCTGACATACTGCTGGTAGTCGGCACTTCTCTCAATGTCTATCCTGCGGCTGGGCTGGTCAACTGCACCCGTCCGGATGTTCCAGTTTATATAGTTGATCCGGCCGTCGGTTCAGACCGTTTCAGAGCCCCTCGCATTCCCAATCCGGTGACATGCATCGCCAAACGGGCGGCCGAAGGGGTGCCGCAGCTGGTCGACAGACTGTTGTCCGGATTGTAGTTTTGCTCATTGTACCGGTTTGTAACGTTTGTAAATCCGCTGGTTTCAATCACCCTGATGTTATTTGGGAAATTCTCCGGTTTGATGAAAAAGTATTACCTTTGCAGCATGGATTGATGGCTTGAATATAATATCAGGTCTGGTTTGGGGCTCGTTTTTGGATGTCCGGATGGTATTTTTGATTGCAAATGTGAGGAATTCGTTTTATGAATATTTCTTTTGATTTGTTTTTGCTTGTGGCGTCGGTACTGCTTTTTGTCAGCATTGTGTTTGGCAAGGCAGGATACAGGTTTGGTGTTCCCACGCTTCTGCTGTTTATCCTTATAGGTTGTGTGGCTGGAACTGACGGCCTGCGTCTTTTGGATTTGAACAATCCGAATGTTGTGCAGTATATCGGTGTCGTTGCCCTTAATGTCATCCTTTTTTCCGGAGGTATGGATACCCGGGTCGAAGAGATAAGGCCGGTATTGCTGCCGGGTCTTACGCTGGCTACCATTGGTGTGTTGCTGACGACTTTGATTACCGGCCTGTTTATATATTTCTTTACCAACAATGTCGTTTATACCATTTCGTTTTCGTTTGTGGAGTCGTTGCTTTTGGCGGCAACCATGTCATCTACCGATTCTGCTTCGGTGTTTTCCATCCTGCGCTCCAAAAATCTTGCGCTGAAGGAACATCTGCGTCCGTTGCTTGAATTGGAGTCTGGCAGCAATGACCCGATGGCGTATATGCTCACTATTGTATTGCTTCAGATGGCCAATTCCCCTGATGTGAGCGGATGGGCTGTTGTAGGACTTTTTGCGCAACAATTGTTGCTGGGTGCTGTTTGCGGCGTTTTGTTCGGCAAATTGGGAGTGAAGGTTATGAACAGAATCAATCTCAACAACGATGCACTGTACTCTGTGATGCTGATTACAGTGATGCTTTTCCTCTATGGGTTTACCGCATTTGTAGGTGGCAACGGGTATCTGGCTGTGTACATCGGAGGCTTGTTCATGGGTAACCATCGCTTTGTGCACAAACGCAGTTCCATGCGCTTTTTTGACGGGCTTACATGGTTGGCTCAGATAGTGATGTTTTTGTCATTGGGCTTGTTGGTAAACCCTTCGGAACTGCTGCCGGTTGCCGGCATAGGATTGCTTATCGGTACTTTTATGGTGCTGGTATCGCGTCCGTTGTCCGTTTTGTTGAGCCTTCTGCCTTTCCGTAAGTTCTCTTTCAAAGGACGTATATTTGTCAGTTTCGTCGGATTGCGCGGTGCGGTGCCAATCATATTTGCTACGTATCCGCTTATAGAGGGCTTGCCGCATGCCCGTATGATGTTCAATATCGTCTTCTTCATTACCATCATATCACTTGCCGTACAGGGAACGATGATTCCGAAAGTTGCAGGTCTGTTGAAACTCGATTTGCCTGTCAGGGAGAAGGCGCAACTCAAAGAGTTTGATGTCGATTTTGCCGATGACATGAAATCCGTTATGAGTGAAATGAAAGTTACGGCCAGGATGTTGGAAAAGGGATCCCGTCTCATGGATATAGATATTCCGGATCGTATTCTGGTGGCAATGGTAAAGCGTGATGGCCGCTATTTTATACCTCGTGGAAATACCCCTTTGGCTGAAGGTGACACCATACTGATTATCACTGATGACGAGGATATATTGGAGGAGGCGACATGTATATTGAGTGGTGAAAACCTGTGATCCGGACACTTTTTGTATTTGTTTTTATGGACGGTACAGTAATACGTAAGACAAAATACGATACCTGCTTCTTTGAACGGTATGCCAAGTTGACTTTGGAAACCGTTCTCGGATCGCTGTATTCTGGGCTGGAGAATCTTGACCGTCCTGATTTGCAGGACAGTGAGCATAGCATAGGCATAGAGGTGACGCGGGCTATACATGAGTCGAAGGCTGATGCTGTCAGCCTGCTCAATGAGATGGCCGTGGAGGAGGTGGCGGGTTCGTCCGAAATGACATCCGGAGAGTTGTACAAGATAGGTTACACTTATGGTCTGGTGCGTGGCGATATTGTCGGCCCTACAGAATACCGCTATTGGTGTGAAGCCAGTCCGATGAACCGTGTGTTGGAAAACAAGGTGCGTAAAATGTCCGATGGTTTCTACGGACGTTTCAGACATGCTGGTTTGTATATTTTTACAAAGGACGACATGACCAGAACCGATTTGATGCTTGCTCTGAAACGAGTCAATGATTTGCAATACGGCAAATTGGGTTTCGATACGCTTTTTATATCGGAAATCCAGGCTCTTTTCGTTTGCAATGTAGAATACATGACGTATGATACGTATCCTATAACCGATGCCATGCGCAGGCGTTTCTTCATGGAAGCGGCATCGTTGTGATTTTGGATGACGGCGGTTGGTCTCAGTTTGGATGTAGGTTGTCCGATTCCGTAAGATTAGTCATAACACTTAATTTTTTATATCTATATGTTGAAAGGAAAAAAAATCATATTGGGAATATCAGGTGGAATTGCCGCATACAAATGCGGCGAATTGGTACGTCGTTTGGTGCAGGAGGGGGCGGAAGTACGTTGTGTCACAACTCGCAATGCACTGCAGTTCATTACTCCTGTTACTTTGCAGACTCTTTCCCGCAATAAGGTTTATACCGAAGTATTCGAACCTGTCGGTGTGTGGAATCCCGAACATGTAAGCCATGCTGATTGGGCTGATGCCATGATTGTGGCTCCTGCAACAGCCAATATTATAGGTAAATTTTATGCCGGTATAGCCGATGATGCCCTCTCTACTACATTCATTGCGTTCGACAAACCTGTATTTATAGCTCCGGCAATGAATACCAGGATGTACGAATCTCCTGTCATGAAACGTAATATGGATTTCCTGAAGTCTGTAGGCATTCATTTTATCGAACCCTCCGATGGTGAATTGGCCTGTGGCGCGGAAGGTAAGGGACGTATGGAAGAGCCGGTGAATATCGTATCTATACTCAATGAAATGCTCTGATAAGATGATTGTTTAATGCTGAATGCAAATGCGTGTTTCATTTGAATAATTATGAAAATACTTGTAACTGCGGGACCTACATACGAACGGATTGACCCGGTGCGTTTTATTGGTAACTATTCCACCGGTAAAATGGGGTTTGCCATTGCCAGGGCTTGTGCCGATGCCGGACATGAAGTGGTGCTTGTTGCAGGGCCTGTTCAATTGACTGTCTGTCATCCGAATATCCGACGTATAGATGTGGAGTCTGCCGGTGATATGTACCAGGCTGTGATGGATAATTTCGGTACGGTCGACGGTGCTGTCTTATGTGCAGCCGTTGCCGATTTTACTCCGATTACGGTTGCCGACAGGAAAATCAAGCGTCTGTCCGATAATCTGATTGTAGAACTCAGACCTACGCAGGATATAGCAGCTGCCGTTGGGGCATGCAAACGCCCCGATCAGTTTACCGTCGGATTTGCGCTCGAAACAGACGATGAGGAGTCGCATGCTTTGGATAAGATGCGACGTAAAAATTTTGACTTTATTGTTCTCAATTCATTGCGCAGGGCCAATACGTGCTTTGGGTACGATACCAATCAGGTGGAGATATTGAAAGCTTCAGGAGAAAAAAAGACTTATCCGTTGAAGTCCAAAGAACTGGTGGCTTGGGATATACTTGCTGAGATTGAAAATATTGTCAAGCCTATAATAAGATAGCTTTGATTATGCGTCTCAAACCAATTATACTATCGTTTTTATTGCTTTTGCCGTTTGCTGTCTCCACTCAGGAGTTGAAATGTAATCTGACGGTTAACTCATCTATGGTAGAGGGTACTAACAAGCAGATTTTCTCCACTCTGGAATCCGATTTGGGCAATTTCGTGAATGAACACCGTTGGACTGAGTTGATTTTTGCCGAACAGGAAAAGATAGACTGTAACATGACTCTGGTTGTCAAGTCGGTGGATGATGATTTGTTCCAATGCGAAATGCAGGTGCAGGCTTCTCGCCCCGTTTACGGTTCGGCATACACCACACCGTTGCTTAATGTGCGTGATGAAAATGTGGTGTTCCATTATAGGGAGTTTGATAAGATTGAAATTAACAATTCTACTTTTGAATCCAATTTGACGGCTATTGTAGCTTATTATGCCTATATGATTATCGGATTTGATCTGGATTCATACAGTCGTCTTGGCGGTACTGCCGCCTTTTCCATGGCAGAGCAGATCGTTTCGGCATGCCAGACACGTTCCGACGATACTGAGACCGGTGGTTGGAAAATGGAGTTCGGCAGCAAACGCAACCGCTATTCGTTGGCGCGCAATCTGAATGATGACTCTTTCAAGCCATTGCGTGAGTACTATTACGAATACCATCGTTTGGGGCTTGATAATATGGCGGCTAATGTCGACAATTCGCGGGCTAAAATAGCAGGGAAAATCACAGTGCTCCGTGAGCTCAACCGCCAGAATCCTGGTGCATCATTTATCGCCACTTTTTTGGATTCTAAAAATGATGAGCTTATAAATATTTTCAAGAAAGGTACATCTGAAGAGAAAAAGTCGGTACATGATGTTCTTGTATCTGTAAATCCGACACTGTCAAATCGTTATGATGAAATATTGCAGTGATCGTATCATCAGGTGTGTGGCAGGAGGTATGGTATGATATTCAGTCTCTGTAATTTTTGTTATGCTTAAACATCTACATATAAGTCAGTTGGCTTTGATTGAAAGCCTCGACCTGGATATTGGCGGTGGCTTTTCCGTCATTACAGGTGAAACAGGTGCCGGTAAGTCCGTTATCATGGGTGCCTTGGGGTTGGTTATGGGCGACCGGGCGGACTCTAAAGTGGTTCGTGCCGGAGCGGTTAAAAGTGTGGTGGAAGCTACGTTTGTCATGGATGATCAGTCGTTGCAACCTTTTTTCGCCCGGGAAGAACTTGATTATTCCGATGAATGCATTATACGTCGCGAAGTGACGGCTGCTGGCAAGTCGAGAGCTTTCATCAATGATACTCCTGTCAACCGGACCGTGCTGCGGACCGTTGCCTCGCACCTCATAGACATACATTCTCAGTACGGTAACCTTTTGTTGAACAATGCCGGTTTTCAACTTTCTGTAGTCGATACAGTTGCACATACCGATGTCGAATTAAGTATGTTCCGGTCATCGTTCCTTAATCATGCCGAGAAAGTAAAAGCTCTGGAGCAGTTGAAATCTGATTATGAACAATGGCGGTCAGAGCGCGATTATCTGCAATTCCAGTTTGACCAACTCGCAGAAGCTTCATTGCAGGAGGGCGAACAGGAAATGCTCGAACGGGAACTTGAGTTGCTTAATCATACTGAAGAAATCAAAACCGATTTGGCGGTCGCTGTCGAATGTCTCGACAGCGACGGGTACGGTATTATGTCACAATTGAAAGAGACGGTTGGCAGGGTGGAGGGCGCCTCTCGTTTTATGGATGGATTGTCTGTTCTGGCGGAACGTCTGCACTCTTTGTATGTCGATCTGAAAGACGTTGATAGCGAACTCAATTCCTGCTATTCTTCATTTGAGTTCGATCCGGCACGTAAAATGCAGGTCGAGACGCGGCTTGATACCATATATACTTTGGAACAGAAACATCATCTTTCGTCATGTGCCGAATTGTTGGACTTGCAGCGGCAACTTTCAGAAAAGCTGTTGCGTATCGACAATTTCGATGATGATATTAAGGCTTTGGCTTTGGAAGTGGAGCAGTGCGCAGCCGGCATGAAACAGGCTGCTGATGTTTTGACTGCTAAACGTCGTTCTGTGGCTGTTGGGATAGCCGGATATCTTACATCTCAATTGGTCAATCTTGGCATGCCGAACGCCCGGGTATCTGTCGAAATAGCCCCGGCGCACCAATACACCTTGTCTGGTGCCGATGATGTGCAGTTCCTTTTCTCTGCAAACAAGAATGTGCCGCTTCGTCCGATAGCATCGGTAGCTTCCGGCGGTGAAATAGCGCGTGTTATGCTTGCTTTAAAGTCGCTGACTGTGCAGAAAACGGGTCTTTCTACCATCATTTTCGATGAAGTTGATACCGGAGTCTCGGGTGAGATAGCACACCGTATGGCTGAAATGATGCGCGGTATGTCGCAGTATGTTCAGGTATTGGCCATCACCCACCTGCCTCAGATTGCAGCTAAAGGCGGCAGCCATTATAAGGTTTACAAGACCGATGACGATATGTTTACCACTACGCATATCATTGCCATTGCTGGCGGACAGCGTGTAGCCGAAATAGCGGAAATGCTTTCGGGCAAAAATCCGACTGCTGCTGCCTTGAAAGCAGCCAAAGAGTTGTTGGAATGTTAGGACGGGTATCTTGTCATGTTGTTCCAATCAAAGGAGTTTGGTTGGTAAAATGAAAATGTCAGTCATTAATCAAAACAAATACAATTATGGAAGAAAAAACAAAGGTATTGGAAACAATCAGGCAGGCAGGTGAACCTGTGAATGCCGGCAAAGTTGCGGAACTGTCAGGCCTTGATCGTAAAGTGGTTGATAAAGCAATGAAACAGCTCAAAGAAGAGGGTGCCATCGTATCCCCCCGTCGTTGTTTTTGGGAAGCTGCAAAATAAAAGTGTGCATTCTTAAAAGAATGTCACTCTTGCGGCTGTGGAAATACCTCAACTGCATACCGACAATACAAAGATGGATGTCGTCTTTGACCTGTTCAAAGTTCAGGAAAGGAAGAGTATTCGTTTTTGTATACCGAAAATTCAGCAATACTTTGTCATACATTTATTTTCAATGGACTTTTTGTCATGACTTTGAACTTTCTTGGTGATATACGACGGGAGTGTTTCATGGAAGCGGCAAATGAACTCATAAACCATTACTGTATTCTGAAACATGATTCAAGGGATGACCGCGATGTCATTTACAGGTTTGCAGAAATAGAGTTTTATCTGTATGATGCCAATGAAATGGATAAGGATACAAGTACATATTGCCGTGATTGCCAATGTGTGGAGTGGTTTTTTCATGGTAGCGGTGTAGACATCGCTTTTGAAACCGAATACGATGGAAATGAACTGATACGGTTTGGTGGCATTCTAATTCGAGGTATAGAGATATACAGGCAGGGTGTGACAGGAGAATGGAACCTGACCGGAGTTGTGGGTGGTCCCAGACTGTCGATGTATGAAATCTTCAACCATTGTTCGGAAATGCCTGATATCGTTGCCATTCCTGATACATTCAAGACGGATAGGAGCATCTGCGATGCCACAAGACGCATAGGTATAAAAGACGGCCTTTTGCAACGATTTGTCGTTGATGATGTAAATTGGGATATGCCGACTGAGAGGATTGTCGGATCAAAAGATGCGGATGGCAGGTGTCATGCCTTCTTGAAAAAGACAACAAGGAAATACGAGCCGAAGTGTAAAGGTTAACGTATTTTCGGTGTGATGCGCTCAGTCTCCAGTCGTTGATGCCTTATAGAAGACCTGATATGTGTACGTATCCTGGACTTGAATCGGATTCTATAACTTATATCAGTTTGATATACACCATATAAATAGTACCCCTTAAAAAGATATTTATATTTTTGGGAGAAAGGTCAATATCGCGTCATTTCTCCCTTTTTCTGCGGCATTTCCAGAGATTTTTTGTAATTTTGCATCTCTGTAGACGCGAATTTTGTGGGAGGCTCTTTCTATAGATTGTGCCGCTTGTATGGCGTGGTCGGGGGTCTCCTTTAACACATTAATATATATTATGATACAAGTAACTTTTCCTGATGGATCGGTACGTGAATATGCATCAGGCATTACCGCTTTCCAAATTGCAGAATCTGTCTCTCCCCGCCTTGCTGCCGATATACTGGCGGCATCTGTCAACGGCGAAATCGTAGAAACGAACCGTCCTATAGAGTGCGATTGTTCTATCAAACTGCACAAGTGGGAGGATGACCAGGCGAAACATGCTTTTTGGCATACATCTGCACATCTGATGGCTGAAGCCTTGCAGGAGTTGTATCCCGGTATTCAGTTTGGTATCGGCCCTGCTATCGAAAATGGCTTCTATTACGATGTGATGCCGGCCGGAGGTACTGTGATTAAAGAGTCTGACTTCCCTGCCATTGAAAAGAAAATGGCGGAACTTGTTTCTCGCAAAGAAGCGGTAGTCCGTTCTGATATTTCCAAAACCGATGCCTTGAAAATGTTCTCCGGAAGGGGTGAAACTTACAAGTGTGAGTTGATAAACGACCTTCAGGACGGTACCATTACCATCTATACCCAGGGGAAGTTTACCGACCTTTGCCGCGGCCCGCATCTTGTGAATACATCAGAGATCAAAGCAATAAAACTTCTCAGTGTGGCAGGCGCTTATTGGCGCGGTGATGAGAAACGCCCTCAAATGACACGTATCTACGGTATCTCTTTCCCGAAAAAGAAGATGCTCGACGAATATCTTGCCATTATGGAAGAGGCTAAGAAACGCGACCACCGCAAAATTGGCAGAGAACTTGAACTTTTTGCTTTCTCCGATGCTGTCGGCAAGGGGTTGCCTCTTTGGCTGCCGAAAGGCACGGCTCTTCGTCTGCGTCTCGAAGAATTCTTGAAACGTATCCAAAAACGCTTTGGCTATCAGCAGGTGATGACCCCCCACATCGGACAAAAAGAGTTGTGGGTCACTTCCGGACACTATGCCAAATACGGTAAAGATTCGTTCCAGCCTATTCATACGCCAGAAGAAGGTGAGGAATATCTGCTAAAACCGATGAACTGCCCCCACCATTGTGAGATTTATAAAGTTTCTCCTCATTCCTACAAGGATCTGCCTCTACGTTATGCTGAGTTTGGTACTGTTTACCGTTATGAGCAGAGTGGTGAACTTCATGGTCTTACCCGTGTTCGTTCATTCACCCAGGACGATGCTCACATCTTCTGCCGCCCCGACCAGCTCAAAGAGGAGTTCATGAAAGTGATGGATATTATATTCATTATCTTCAAGGCTCTGAACTTCGAGAATTTTGAAGCCCAAATTTCTCTTCGCGACCCCAATAATCATGAGAAATACATCGGTTCCGATGAAGTATGGGAAAAGGCTGAAGCAGCCATCATAGAGGCCTGTGAATACAAAGGCCTGAAAGCCAGGATGGAAATTGGTGAGGCTGCATTTTATGGCCCAAAACTCGATTTTATGGTTCGCGATGCCATCGGACGTAAATGGCAGCTTGGTACCATCCAGGTCGACTATAACCTCCCCGAACGTTTTCAGCTTGAATATACTGGTGCCGACAACCAGAAGCACCGCCCTGTCATGATTCACCGTGCACCGTTCGGCTCAATGGAGCGTTTTGTGGCTGTGCTTATCGAACATACCGGGGGTAAATTCCCGTTGTGGCTTACTCCTGATCAGGCGGTTGTACTTCCTATTTCTGAAAAATACAACGGCTACGCCCGCGAAGTCGCCGACAAACTTTTGCAATGTGACGTTCGCGCCATAGTTGACGACCGTAATGAGAAGATCGGACGTAAAATTCGCGATAACGAACTGAAACGTATTCCTTATCTCCTCATAGTCGGTGAAAATGAGATGAATGAAGGTAATGTATCTGTTCGTCGTCAGGGTGAAGGCGATCAAGGTGTGATGACACCTGAAGAATTTGCCGGAAAAGTCAACGAAATCGTTCGGCAGATGTTGAGTGAATTCTAAAAACAAGGGATACGGACGCGGCTGAAATATCTTTGTCTTCAACCGTGCATATGCCGTTCTATGTTTATGTGCGTTTGATTATTGGGTCAAGAAATTATATTCAAACTAAAAACTTAAATTACAAATAAAATGAAAAAGATTTTTTTCCCATTGATGGCTTTGGCCGTTGTGGCGTCAGGTTGCTGCAATAAAGATGGACAACAATCGGTAGGCATCCGTACGGAAAATATGGATCCTACAGCCCAACCAGGTGTAAGTTTCTATCAGTACGCTACTGGTGGTTGGCAGAAACTCAATCCCCTTACAGATGAATATTCTCGGTTCGGCTCTTTCGACCAATTGGCAGAGAACAATCGTGAACAACTCAGATCTCTCATTGAGGAGATTGCTGCTAAAACCAATGAAGCCGGCACTGTTGCTCAGAAAATAGGCGACTTGTACAATCTCGCTATGGATACTGCCCGTCTTAATAAGGACGGTATGGCTCCTGTTTTGGCTGACTTGGAGCGTATAGATGCAATTGCTGACCGCGCCGAAATAGCAGGACTTATGGGCAGACTTCATGCCGACCTCTTCTTCTCTGTGTATGTTGATGCAGATATGATGGATAGCAAGAAAAACCTGCTCCAGACTTATCAGTCCGGCATCTCTATGGGTGAGCGCGACTATTATCTCGACGAATCGGAATCAATGCAGAACATCCGCAATGAGTATCGCAAGCACATCGCCAAAATGTTGGTGCTGGCTGGTTATACCGAAGAAGACGCTGCACGTGCCACCGAGCAAATCATGGCTGTCGAGACCCGTCTTGCCACGGCACACTATTCTCAGGTTTTGCTCCGTGATACCGAGAAGAACTATCACAAATTTGATGTCGATTCACTTGAAGTACAATTCCCAGGTTTCGATTGGAAAGCTTATTTGACAGCTGCCGGAGCTTCTGCCGCTGCCGAAATCAGCGTATCACAGCCTGAACCGGTCCGCGAAGCTATCGCCATTATCAATGACACCGACTTGGATGCCTTGAAACAATATATGAAATGGCATTTGATTGATGCTGCCGCTCCATATCTCAGTGCCGATTTCGATGCTCAGAACTTCGAGTTCTACGGCAAAGTTATCTCTGGAAAACAGGAGCAGTCTCCGCGTTGGAAACGTGCCGTCTCTACTGTCGATGGTTCTCTCGGCGAGGCCGTCGGTCAGATGTATGTTGCAAAATATTTCTCCGAAGATGCAAAACACCGTATGGAAACTCTGGTGCAGAACCTCTTGACCGCTTACGGCGAGCGTATTGACAACCTCGATTGGATGTCTGATGCCACTAAGGCAAAAGCACATGAGAAACTCTCTGCTTTCTACGTAAAAGTCGGTTATCCTGACAAATGGCGCGATTACACTCCGCTTACCATCAATCCCGAAATATCTTATTGGGATAATATCAAGGCTGTCAATGAGTTTAACAATGCCATCATGATGGAGAAAATCACCAAACCCGTTGATAAGGACGATTGGTACATGACACCCCAAACCGTCAATGCATACTACAATCCTACTACCAACGAAATCTGTTTCCCGGCAGGAATCCTTCAGTATCCGTTCTTCGATATGAATGCCGATGATGCCTTCAACTATGGAGCTATTGGTGTCGTTATCGCCCATGAGGTAACCCACGGATTTGACGACCAAGGTTGCAATTTCGATAAGGACGGTAACTTCAACAACTGGTGGACACCCGAAGACAAAGCGCGTTTCGAGGCTCGTACTGCCGTTATGCGTGACTTCTTCGACGGTATCATTGTAAATGACGAGGGGCTTCATGCAAACGGTGCATTCACTCTCGGTGAAAACATCGCCGACCACGGAGGTCTGCAAGTCGCTTACCACGCATTCAAGAATGCTACCAAAGATGCTGATCTGCCTGTTGTCGATGGGCTGACACCAGACCAGCGTTTCTTCATTGCGTATGCAGGTGTCTGGGCCGGCAACATCCGTCCTGAAGAGATTATCCGCCGTACCAAAACTGACCCGCATTCACTCGGCAAATGGCGCGTCGACGGAGCTCTTCCGCATATCAATGCTTGGTACGATGCATTCGGCATCACCGAAAACGACCCGATGTACATTGCGCCCGAAAAACGTGTATCCATTTGGTAACCCTGCGTCACGCTTGGGTTTGACCGTACAATTGGACTTGGAAAAATTATTCTCATAACCACTTTCTGCAAGGCGATATATCTTCACATATATCGCCTTGCTGTTTTTCGTCTATATATCCTTGATTCCGGAATTCTTGCCTCTGTACCACGATTTATAATTGCACCGGTCATTCTCTGCATCGGAAATCAACATCATTGCCCATATATCCCTGCACAGTAGAAAAATTATGTATGAATACACTTGGCTGTCCGGAAAAAATTACGTAAATTTGCGGGATGAAATGCCGGACATACTACACTGTCCGTATTCGTATGGTGAGCTTTCGTTTCAACCTGCTATGACACTTGTTATGGAGATTGACATACAAAGTGCAGAAAACTGACAATTTACTTTAAATTTTTAATTATAATACTATGGCAAAATTCAAAGGTGCAGTCGTTGTTGATACTGAACGCTGCAAAGGATGCGGCCTGTGTGTAGCAGCATGCCCGTCCAAAGTTCTGGGATTGGCGTCTCAGGTAAATGCCAAAGGTTACAACTATGCAGAGATGGTTGATCAAGACGCTTGCGTAGGTTGTTGCTCTTGCGGCTATGTATGTCCGGACGCTTGTTTAACTGTTTATAAAGTAACCCTCTAAAAGTAATCCAAAGGTCATGGAAGAAGTAAGATTAATGAAAGGTAATGAAGCTTTCGCTCACGCTGCGGTGCGTTCTGGTTGCGACGGCTATTTCGGTTATCCTATTACACCTCAGTCTGAGGTTATGGAAACTTTGCAGGAACTCAAACCTTGGGAAGATACTGGTATGGTGGTTCTTCAGGCTGAGAGTGAAGTGTCAGCTATCAATATGGTCTACGCTGGTGCTGGCGCTGGTAAAATGGTGATGACATCTTCATCATCTCCAGGCGTTAGTTTGAAACAGGAAGGTATTTCATATATTGCAGCTGCAGATCTTCCTTGCTTGATTCTTAACGTTATGCGTGGCGGTCCCGGTCTTGGTACTATCCAGCCGTCTCAGGCCGACTATTTCCAGTCTGTGAAAGGCGGTGGACACGGTGACTATCATATGATTGTCCTTGCTCCGGCTACAGTACAGGAAATGGCCGACTTCGTAAGCCTCGGATTCGACCTTGCATTCAAATATCGTAACCCTGTCTTGATGCTTTCTGACGGTGTTATCGGTCAGATGATGGAAAAAGTGGTTCTCCCTGAACAGAAACCACGTCGCACCCGCGAGCAGCTTATAGCTCAATGCCCTTGGGCTACTACCGGTAAAACCGCTGATCGTGCGCGCAACATCATTACTTCGCTCGAGATGAACCCTGAAGTTATGGAACAGCGTAACCTCGCTCTTCAGGCAAAATACCGCACTATCGAAGAAAACGAAGTACGTTTCGAAGAGTTTCATTTGGACGATGCCGAATATGTATGCGTTGCATTCGGATCTTCAGCTCGCGTTTGTAAGTCGGCTGTTGAAATCGCCCGCGCCAACGGTATCAAACTCGGAGTATTGCGTCTCATCACGCTGTTCCCATTCCCAACCAAGAAAATACAGGAACTCGCTACCCGCGTAAAAGGATTCCTCGCAGTAGAGATGAGTGCCGGTCAAATGGTAGAGGACGTTCGTCTCGCTGTCAACGGTCGCGTACCCGTAGAGTTCTTCGGTCGTCAGGGTGGTATGGTGCCAACTGCTGAGGAAGTTTATGAAGCTCTTACTAAAAAATTCAACAAATAATCACAGACAGTCATGACAAAAGAAGATATAATCAAACCCGAAAACCTGGTTTATGGTAAAACCAAGGTGATGACCGACAATGTGATGCACTACTGCCCGGGTTGCAGTCACGGTGTAATTCACAAACTAATCGCAGAAGTTATCGAAGAGATGGGAATCCAGGACAAAGCGGTAGGTATTGCTCCTGTCGGTTGTGCTGTATTCGCATACAACTATTTGGATATCGACTGGCTCGAGGCTGCTCACGGCCGTGCACCTGCACTTGCTACTGCAGTCAAACGTCTTTCTCCTGAAAACGTGGTGTTCACATATCAAGGTGATGGTGACCTCGCTGCTATCGGTACTGCCGAAACAATACATGCTTGCAACCGCGGAGAAAATATAGTCATTTTCTTCGTAAACAACGGTATTTACGGTATGACCGGCGGACAGATGGCTCCTACTACTCTCGAAGGCATGAAAACAGCTACATGCCCTTATGGTCGTAACACAGATATATACGGCTTCCCGTTGAAAATAAGCGAACTTCTTGCTAAACTCGATGGCACTTGCTATGTCACCCGTCAGAGCACACACAAAGTGGCAAATATCATCAAAGCTAAAAAAGCTATCCGCAAAGCTTTCGAAAACTCAATGGCAGGAAAAGGTACTTCTGTAGTTGAATTTGTATCGCACTGTAACACAGGTTGGAAAATGACTCCTGTCGCTGCCAACAAATGGTTGGAGGAAAACATGTTCGTTAAATATCCTCTCGGCGACATCAAAGACACTCAGAAAAAGACTTACGCTGAAATCAAAGCAGAAAAAGGTATCGAATAATCATCTTCCATTATTGGTTGGCCGGCCGGACATGTCGGCAGCAAATAAGAAGGATGTTTTTAATTAACAGTATTCTAATCCATTAAAACCAAGCCCCTCATATCAGCGTGTATTCCATACTGAGTATGAGGGCATCAAAAAATATGAAAAGAGAAATTTGTATATCTGGTTTCGGTGGTCAGGGTGTCTTGTCAATGGGTAAAATTCTGGCTTATGCCGGCCTTATGCAAGACAAAGAGGTAACTTGGTTGCCTGCCTACGGTCCCGAACAACGTGGTGGTACTGCCAACGTGACAGTTATCATCAGTGATGAACCGATTTCATCACCACTTCTTCAAAAATACGACATTGTGGTTGTTCTGAACCAGCCTTCAATGGATAAATTCGAGTCTCGCGTCAAACCGGGTGGTATTATGATTTACGATCCGCAAGGCATGACACGTCTTCCTGAACGCAAGGATATCCACGTTTATCAAGTGGAAGCTACCAAAATTTCACAGGAGCTCAACCAAGCCAAGACATTCAATATGTTCATACTTGGCGGGTTGTTGAAAGTGGATCCTATCGTTGAAATGGACAGTGTTATGCGTGGGTTGAAGAAAACGCTTCCTGAGCGTCACCATAAACTGTTGCCTGCAAACGAAGCTGCAATGACCAAAGGTGGTGAGATTATCAAACAACTCTGGTAAGTCTTTCCGTTTACGCTTGTATAGCAAAAAAGCAGTCATACTCCCATTGGGAGTATGACTGCTTTTTTGGGGAAAACTATGCTTTTTTGCAGACAATTATGATTTTTCTCATATCCGACGTTGTGGTTGCAAACAGGTAGATATCGCCTCCCGGTGAAATTCTGTATTTCTTGTGCATGTCGGTTGCGCACAGAGGAAAGTGACGGGTTGTGATATTTGCCTTTGGATATTTGGCTGCGGTTGCAGCCATTTGTCGTTTGTCGAACGGCAATGTTTCTTGCACCGTAAATATTCTGCCCGGAAAGTCGGCCGTGTACTCATGTGATGTATATAGATGTGCGTGCTGGCTTATTTTTTTCAGGTTGAAATGTCGGCCTATGCTTTTGAACAGCCCTGATTTCAGGCATGATGTGTTAGGTTCGTACAAATATCCGAGTGGGTCGGAGTAGTTGATAGTTAGGTTTTTCTCTGTTGAAATCAAACCTGAGAATGATATGGACGAACCGTCATTTCTTATGTCAACGGCTGTGATTGTCGGTTCTGTTGCGGTGTATTGTCTGTTCAGTGTCAGCAGTAGTTCCTTGCATTCTTTTCCCGATGCTATTATGTGGACGTGTTCGACATTGCTGAGTTCGCACAATGCTTTTTGTATGTCCAGCATGGGTGATAATTTGACCATTATGTACTGCGATATAGCAAACATGGCGGGCAGAAGTTGGGCTACATCAGGTTGGCAGTCGGCTATGGACACCAGTTTGCGGCCGTTTGGGCTGCGTCGCGCCGGATCTATGTAAAGAAGGTCGAATTTCAGACTGTTCCCTTTCAGAAATTGTTCGGCCGTTGACCGGTGAACTGATATGTCTGTAGGAAGTCCGAAATATAGGTCTTGTTTCAACGCCTTAAAATTATGCGCTGCCGTTTCGCACAACTCTGCGTCACACTCCACGTAGTGCACTTCGGATGCATTGCGTGCCATAAAACTGCAGTCCACGCCCATGCCTCCGGTAAGGTCTGCCATTGACGGCCTTTTCCCTCCGAACAGCTTGCCCGCAAGCTGGCTTTTGAATATGGCGGTATTCTGGCTTGAGCATTGTTCCACCGACAGGTGTTTTGGGTAGATGATATCTTGGTTTGCAGCCCATAGAGGTATCTTTTTCTGCGCCGTCTGGTAGGCTGCTATCTGTTGCATGGCTGTTGTTGAATCCACTCCGTCCGGCTTGCCTTTCAACTCAAGTTTGTTTATATCTTCATCTCTGTGCTGTAGTATGTAGCTTTGTGTCTTTTTGTCAATCATATGGATGGTACTCGTTTTTTGTCATAAGTAGGTGTCTGTTTTTCTGCATGTATCAATGAGTGCAATGGCACATGAACAACGTATTTTCCGCTTTTGCCGGTTCCAAAACTCATCTTATATGATGCGTAACAACACCGCTATGCAAAGATAGTGATTTTTGGATATTAAAAATGGCTGTGTAGATGATGTTTGCAATTTATTGTGTCAAACGGTTTTTTGGACGCCTTTTTGTCTATTTTTTTTGGGGGGAGGGGACGTGGAAGTTGTTACGTTTGAGGTTAGTGTTTCAAAATTGAAGATTATTTTTTGATACTGACATAGTAAATGTAATTGCGATATTCCGTAGATTCCAGGAATATTATGGAAAACAAAAGAATTTTTATGAAAAATATTGTCAGGATTAAACGGTACGAATCGCCGTGTGGTGTATTGTTGCTTGGATCATTTGGCGACAGGCTATGTTTGTGTGATTGGCAGGTGGATAAGAACCGTAACCGCGTGTACCGGAGGTTGGAGAAAATGCTGCAGGCCAGATTTGAAGATGGCTCATCCGATATAATTGAAGAGGCTGAAAAACAGCTCAATGAATTTTTCGCAAAAGAGCGTAGGTCATTCAATGTGCCGCTGCTGCTTGTCGGTTCGGATTTTCAGAATCTTGTGTGGCGTGAATTGCAGGAAATACCATTCGGCGTAACTGTTTCATACGGTGAAGTGGCCCGGCGGATAGGTCGGCCTAAGTCAGTCCGGGCGGTAGCCAATGCCAACGGAGCCAATTCTATATCGGTTTTCATACCATGTCATCGTGTTATAGGTGCCGACCGTTCTTTGACCGGTTATGGAGGCGGTTTGGAAGTCAAACGGATGCTTTTGCAGCTGGAAAACGTATCCCCGATAGAGTTTCGGTAATCGGAAAGTTCAGGAAGTGTCCCGTATATTTGTTGTATGTGTCAGAAATATATTGTACTTTCGCACCGGATATCTTGAATTTTGGTATTTGTTGAATCATCCGGTTGATAACCTCGTTCCGGAATTCAGGTTTGTTTGCTGTTGTATAATTCGTTTGACATTGTATTTTTTATGGAAACGGCACAAAGAGGCAGATTGTACAAGTTTGTTGCAGGTGGTGATTTTGCTCCGGCAAAAGTGGCCAAGGACTATGCGCAGATTATTCTCGGTTCGTTGGTGGTTGCAGTTGCCTATGTCTATTTTTTTTCGCCACACAAGATTATTCCCGGTGGGGTATATGGCATCTCCATTGTATTGCATTATAAATCAGTGGACTGGTTCGGATTGTCGGAAGGTATTCCGATGGGTCTGACATCCATGTGCTTCAATATCCCGCTGATTGTCATTGCCACCAGAATGTTTGGCAAGGGATACATGATGCGTACGATCGTTACATTTGTTTCTACGGCTTTGTTTACCGACATGTTGGGTTATCTGCAGTCTCGGACTGGTGTATATGCGCTGGTAGAGGGCGGGGAAGACTTGCTGCTTTCTTGTGTTTTCGGTTCTGGGATATTTGCATTCGGTGTGTCTGTCATTCTTAAAGCAAAGGGTACAAGTGCAGGTACCGATGTGTTGGCAAAAGTCATGTCCCGCTTTGTACATATTCCGGTCGGTTATTCCATTATAATCATTGACTCTGTTATTGTATTGTTCGGATTTATCGCTTTTGGAGAACTACGTGTACCTATGTATTCTCTTTTTACTGTGATTGTCTATGGAAAAATGGTGGACGTATTCATGCAGGGTTTGCAGTTCAACAAGGCTGTGTTGATCATTACCGACAAGCCGGATCTGATAGCCGGACAGATAATCCATACATTGCACAGAAGTGGTAATTTCATAAAAGGTACAGGTATTTACAGT
Source organism: Candidatus Aphodosoma sp. (assembly GCA_051870875.1). GTDB lineage: Bacteria > Bacteroidota > Bacteroidia > Bacteroidales > Paludibacteraceae > Aphodosoma. Next base: position 24,805 of record JBJECG010000050.1, on the reverse strand, counting down.
GGCGTTGAACGTCAGATTATCTATACTGTTATCGGCAACAAACAATTGATTGTTTTGCGTGAATTTGTAAAGGAGATAGATCCGAATGCGTTTGTTACTGTATTGAACGCCAATGAAATACTCGGCTCTGGATTTAAGGCTATCGATGATAAGGACTGATGTGGCGGTTTGTTTCCGCCGTCTTTCCGCAGCGTTTGCAGATATTGGATCCGGTCTGAACCGTTAACTATGGTTCGGATCGGCTTTAGTTTTGTATTCTGGGCTATATCATGTATAATGAGTGATATAGCCTAAGTTAGGGGAAAAGGCAAAAAATGTCGGCAAATTGTTGTGTCATTATGAAAAAAAGTACGTAAATTTGCGCTCATCAATCCGGTGGTAAGTTTCCTGTTTTGGACAACTTTTCCATTTTTGGAGAATCAAAAATATACAACTGTGGAAATGCAAAAAGTAAATGAAGTGGAGGCAAAGCAGGCAACCATAGATTATTTCGGTGGTGACGAGCTTGCAGCTCAGGTTTGGATCAACAAGTATGCGTTGAAGGATTCTGATGGCAACCTGTATGAGCGAACTCCTGCCGACATGCACCGCCGTTTGGCCCGTGAGATTGCCCGTATAGAGGCAAAGTACAAGAATCCCCTTTCTGAAAACGAATTGTTTGCCCTGTTCGATCACTTCAAGTATATCGTGCCGCAGGGTAGCCCGATGACCGGTATCGGCAATGATTTCCAGGTGTCGTCGCTTTCAAACTGTTTTGTAATCGGTATCGATGGTGAAGCCGATTCTTATGGCGGCATTTTCAAGATAGATGAAGAACAGGTACAGTTGATGAAACGTCGTGGTGGGGTAGGTCACGATTTGACTCATATACGCCCGGCAGGTTCGCCTGTAAAAAATTCAGCTCTCACTTCAACGGGTATTGTACCGTTTATGGAACGGTACTCAAATTCAACACGGGAAGTGGCGCAAGGCGGTCGTCGTGGTGCCCTTATGTTGTCCGTATCTATCAAACACCCCGATTCTGAAAAGTTTATCGATGCCAAAATGGAGTCCGGAAAGATAACCGGTGCAAATGTGTCGGTTAAAATAGATGATGATTTCATGAAAGCTGTCGAAGCCGATGAGCCGTACACACAGCAATATCCGGTATATTCTTTGCATCCCTCTCATCAACATCAGATTCGTGCCAGGGAATTGTGGAAAAAGATTATTCACAATGCATGGAGTAGTGCCGAACCAGGCGTATTGTTCTGGGATACCATCATAAGGGAGTCGGTGCCGGATTGTTATGCCGATTTGGGTTATCGGACCGTATCTACGAATCCTTGCGGAGAAATTCCGCTTTGTCCTTACGACAGCTGCCGCTTGCTGGCTGTCAACCTCTATTCTTATGTCGTAAATCCATTTACCGACAGGGCTGTCTTTGACTATGGGCTGTTCCGTAAGCATGTGGGTCTGGCTCAACGTATAATGGATGATATTATTGATCTCGAAATAGAAAAGATAGAAAAAATCATAGAGAAGATAAAATCTGATCCTGAAAGTGCCAGCGTTAAAAGTACCGAACTTGATTTGTGGACAAAAATCAGAAACAAGACCCTCCAGGGGCGTCGTACCGGTGTCGGCGTTACAGCTGAGGGCGATATGCTGGCTGCGATGGGGCTGCGATATGGTACGGAAGAGGCCACGGCTTTTTCTGAAGAGGTACACCGTACGATTGCGGTTGAGGCCTACCGTTCGAGTGTTGTCATGGCAAAGGAACGCGGTGCGTTCTCCATTTTCGACCCCGACCGGGAGAAAGACAATCCTTTTATCATCCGGCTGAAAGATATTGATGGTGAATTGTACGAAGAGATGGTGAAATACGGCAGACGCAATATAGCCTGTCTTACAATAGCCCCTACAGGCACTACAAGTATCATGACACAAACCACCTCTGGCATTGAACCCGCATTTATGCCTGTTTACAAACGTCGTCGCAAGGTCAATCCCAATGATACCAACATCCACGTCGATTATGTCGATCCTGATGGCGATTCATTTGAAGAGTATATAGTGTTTCATCACAAGTTTGCCGATTGGATGCGAATCAACGGATATGACACCACAGTCCGCTATTCGCAGGAGGAGCTCGACCGGATTGTTTCGGAATCCCCTTATTACAAGGCCACATCAAATGATATTGATTGGCTGATGAAAGTGAAGATGCAGGGGCGAATCCAGAAATGGGTGGATCACAGCATAAGCGTGACTATCAATTTGCCGTCTACGGCTACAGAAGAATTGGTTTCGCAACTTTATCTTGAAGCATGGAAATCTGGTTGTAAAGGTTGTACAATCTACCGTGAAGGGTCACGTTCCGGTGTATTGGTATCTGTATCCGACAAGAAGAAAGATGATGAAAAGAAAGATGACAAACGTTGCGTTTGTTATAATGTCTCGGATCATCAGCGTCCGAAGGAATTGGAATGTGACGTTGTCCGTTTTCAGAATAAAAAGGACAAGTGGATAGCTTTTGTCGGTCTGAAAGAAGGGCGTCCCTATGAAATATTTACCGGTCTTGCCGATGATGAGGAGGGATTGTTGTTGCCTAAATCTGTTACAAGGGGTAAGATTATAAAGACTGAAGACGAAAACGGCAACCGCCGGTACGATTTTCAGTATAAGAATACACGTGGGTACAAAACTACCATTGAAGGGCTTTCCCACAAGTTCGACAAGGAATATTGGAACTATGCAAAACTCATTTCTGGCGTATTGCGCTACGGTATGCCTATTGACCAGGTTATAAAGCTTGTGGCAGGTCTGCAGCTCGACAGTGAATCCATCAACACCTGGAAAGCGGGTGTAGAGCGTGCATTGAAGCGGTATATACCTGACGGCACCGAAATCGCGTCAATGGAATGTCCCGAATGTCACCAGCATACAATTGTCATGAAAGAAGGATGTCTGGTGTGCAGTAACTGCGGATATTCCAAATGCGGCGGATAATGCGGTGTAAACCTGCGTATGATTAAGTTCGTTCTCAATATCAATACCTGTTTTGGGCAGGATATGTTTGTCCGTATAGGGCAGACATGCTATCCTATGACTTATGAGCATGGAGCAGGGTGGTGTTTTTGTCTTGATAGAAGTGTGAGGAAAAATACCCGTTACCGGTATATTCTGCGCGACATTGACGGGTCATATACTGTCGATTCCACAGGATACAGGTATTTGCCGGCATTGGCAGGTGACTGGGTGATAGAAGATACTTTCAGTTTCAGAAGTCTTGCATCCCTGTTCGCTACGAAGGTTTTTACCGGATGTATCATGCGTCAGCAGGTTGTATTTCCGTTGCCCGAACTCAAGGATAAGGATATTTTGTATATGCTTTATGCGCCCGGTGTGGAATCATGGCAGGGAATACGTATGGTAGGAGATCACCCGATGCTCGGGTATTGGGATCCCAAGGCCGGAGTTGAAATGCAGGCCTCCGGACAGGGCCGATGGTTTGTAAAATTGCCGGGCGATACATACCTTACTCATGTCGAATACAAGTTTGTCGTGTATGACAGGTTTTCCGGCGGATTGGTGAAATGGGAAACAGGAAACAACAGACGGATGCCCGTGATGAGTGGCAACAAGGTAATATCTTCAACCATCCGCATAGATTATGACTGGCATGGCACAGGCATTGCCATTCCTGTGTTTTCCCTACGCAGTGACCGTGATTGGGGAGTAGGGCAATTTTCTGACCTGAAATATTTGGCAGATTGGGCGGCAGCCCGTAATTTCCGCCTCATACAGATATTGCCGGTCAATGATACAACTGCATCAGGTACGGATATTGACTCTTATCCGTATAAGGCAAACTCGGTATATGCTTTGCATCCTATGTACCTCGATGTCCTGAAATTGGGCAAACTCAATGATGGAAAGTCAATGCAAAGGTATATGGCTGAAGCCAGGCGTCTTGACGGGCTTGCAAAAATTGATTATAAAGAGGTCAATGCCTTGAAGTTGTCATATGCCAGGGAGTTTTTTGAACAGGAATATGGTAATATAGTTATTGATACCGCTTATAAGGCATATCTGAGGGACAACAAACATTGGCTTAAAGACTATGCGGCATTCTGTTGCTTGCGCAAGATGTTTGGTACTGATGATTTTTCCAAATGGGGGGAGTATGCCGTGTACGATAAAAAGTTGGTTGGCAGACTTTGTGCGGCATATCCTGAAGAGATTGACTTTTATTGTTATGTTCAGTATCAGTTAAGCGTACAATTGCTTGATGCCATCGGTTATGTACACGCGAAAGGACTGGTTGTCAAAGGAGATTTGCCTATCGGCATCAGTCCTCGGAGCGTTGATGCGTGGGTCAATCCGTCTTTGTTCAACCTTGATAGCCAGGCGGGTGCGCCTCCTGATGATTTTTCTGTAAGAGGGCAGAATTGGGGCTTTCCTACATACAATTGGCGGGAAATGGAACGTACTCGATACCGGTGGTGGAAATCGCGGTTGCATGTTCTGGACAAATATTTTGATGCTTTCCGTATCGATCATATTTTAGGCTTTTTCAGAATATGGGAAATACCTATGGATAGTATATGGGGGGTGTTGGGCCATTTCAATCCGGCCATGCCTTTGTCTGTCGGTGAAATAGAGAACTATGGTTTTGCATTTGATAAGGAACGTTTGTCCAGACCTTATATAACAAGAGAGCGTTTGGAGTTCTTGTTTGCTGACAAAGCAGATATGGTCGCAGCACGATTCATGAATCGCTTGTCAGACGGCAGGTATGGATTCAAGTCTGAATTTGATAACCAGCGCAAAATAACATGTTATTTTGCGGATGGCGTTTTTGGGGCTGGAGAAAATGAAATTTATGACAAACTGATGGGTTTGTATTGTGAGGTTGTGTTTCTGGAAGATCAGCAGCAGCCGGGGTTTTACCATCCGCGCATAAACGTGTCGCAGTCCTACAGTTTCAGTCGGTTGTCTGGCCATGAGCAGTGGTGCATCAGTCGTATTCATGATGACTATTTCCATTATCGCCACATAAAGTTGTGGAGGGCGGAAGCTTTGCGCAAGCTCCCTGTGCTGCTTGGCGAAACCGATATGATGGTTTGTGGGGAAGATTTGGGTATGGTACCGGCATGTGTGCCACAGGTCATGGCTGACTTGCAGATATTGAGTCTTGAAGTGGAGCGTATGCCGAAAAATACGTCACAACGGTATACCGATTTGTCAGACGTACCGTATCTTTCAGTTTGTTCTACAGGAACACATGACACAAGCACATTGCGTTCGTGGTGGGAGGAAAACCGTGACAATACCCAATGGTACTACACCTATGTATTGGGCGAAAGTGGAACTGCCCCTCAAGCCTTGACGCCTGCGCTGGCCAGAAAAATAGTTGACCGTCATTTCTCCGGCAATAGTATGTGGGCTATTCTGCCTTGGCAGGATTATATGGCCTGCGATGAAAAAAATCGTTATCCCTTTCCGGATGAAGAACGTATCAACGACCCGTCGGAACCAGAGCATATATGGTGCTGGCGTATGCACATTAATTTGAATGACTAATTGACAATCCACGTTATTTCTAATTGTAATACAGTAAAAATTATGATTGCAAAAATTTTATTATCGGCTGCACTGGTTCTCTCTTCAATTTCCGCTTTGTATGCACAGTCGTATGAAGAAAGAGAGTTGAAAGTAAAGGAAATGTTTGCTCAGATAGAACAAATAGAGGATCTGGCGGCAAAAAATGATATGGCAAATGCCATAGAGGTTGAAATGATTGAGATATTGATGGAAGTCGATTCTTTTGAATACGATTTTCCTTTGCTCGATAATGTCGGATGTGTGATGTCATCTGATAAGAAAATACACATGTATTCGTGGAATATAATATTGGCAGACAACAAAATTCAGTACTTTGCCATGTTCCAGAACAGGGAGTTCAATACAATACAGATTCTGGCACAAGGCAATTCGTATATTCCAAATGTAACTGGAACTATACCTGAAAACAAATGGTACGGTGCTTTGTATTATGATATTATTCCAATTGAATATAGGGAAAAACCGATGTATGTCGTATTCGGACTGATGCCTACCACCAACGGTGAGACGCAGCATAAAGTAATCGATGTGTTGGCTTTTTCCAAAAATGCAGTCAAAATAGGAGCTTCGATGTTCAAACGGGCAAATAACCGCAAGAAACAATACCGAGTCTTGTTTGAGTATGACAAACTGGCCCAAGTATCCATAGAATATAACAAACGCAAAAAACGTATCGAGTACAATCACCTTGTTCCTATCCGACAACTTTACGACGGTAAGGACATTTTTGCTCCTGATGAGACATTCGACGCTTTGGTGTATAAAAACGATCTGTGGTCTGAACAGGAGAATGTGAAGGTTAAGGCAAAAACCAACAACCGTAAAAACAAGGGCAAAGAAAGCAAAAAGGACATTGATGCTGCTGTTGACGTTGAAAGTGTGGAAGAGTAGTCGGCTTTGCATCGTATAAATTATTGGCAATATGCTTGGTATAAAGGATATTCAGCAACTTGCATCCGTAGGTATCAGTGAACGGACGGCCGTTTCCCAATTGAATGACTTGAAAAACGGTTATGCTTACCTGAAACTTGATGGTGCTGCGCAGCTCGGAAAAGGTATACTTCGTATTGATTCCGGTTTGAAGGCATCTGCCGTCTCTAAATGGAAGGAATATCGCGGACAGGGCAGCAGTCACCGGGCTGGTGGTAAAATATTGAAGTTTGTCCCAGCTTCTGGAGCAGCCAGCCGGATGTTCAAGGATTTGTATGAATTCCGCAATTCGTTGTTTTCAACACCTGATAATGATGAAACAAGATACTTTTTCGATAATATCACCGGTTTTGCCTTCTACGATGAATTGAATGCCTGTTGTTTGAAGGTCAGAGGTGCTTCAGTTCCGCAGTTGATTGCAGATGGCGGGTATAAGTCAGTATTGGAAATCCTATTGGATGAGGGTTACTTGGCATATGGACACTTGCCCAAAGGTTTGCTGTCATTTCACAAATACGGCGACGAAGTCAGGAAAGCTGTCAGTGAACATTTGGTGGAAGGTGCTATGTATGCAGCTGGCGGCAATCGTGATGTACATATACATTTTACTGTTTCTCCTGAACATAGAGAGTTGTTCTGTGGTTATATAGACAGTATTCGCCGTGAATACGAGCAACGGTATGGTGTCTCTTATGACATTACGTTGTCGGTACAGAAAAAATCTACCGATACTGTGGCATTGGATGCCGATGGAGAATTGGTCCGTAATGCCGACGGCTCGATATTGTTGCGTCCCGGTGGTCATGGGGCTTTGATTGAGAATCTCAATGACGTGGATGCCGATATTGTCTTTATCAAGAACATTGATAATGTGGTGCCAGATAGGTTGAAAGATATTACAGTGGAATACAAGGAGTTGATAGCCGGTATTTTGGTGATGTACCAGCAACGGATTTTCGGTTATATGCAACTTTTGGACGGTGAGGTGTCTGATGATTGCATTGATGCTATGTTGCATTTTTCTGAAACTGTACTTTGTACCAGACCCGGTAGCAACAAACTCGGCACAAGACAGGCTAAAATCGAATATTTGCGCCGGTTGTTCAATCGTCCGATGCGTGTGTGCGGTATGGTAAAGAATGAAGGCGAGCCTGGTGGCGGACCTTATCTGGCATACAATGCAAACGGTACGGTTTCGCCCCAAATACTGGAGAGTTCGCAAATAGACAAATCCGACAAGGATGCCGTGGCTTGTATGAAAAATGCAAAGTTCTTCAATCCTGTTGATATAGTGTGTGGTATCACCGACTACAAGGGCAATAGGTTTGATCTGGTCAGGTATGTCGATTGTCAGACTGGTTTTATCTCGGAAAAATCAAAGAATGGTAAATCCATGAGAGTGCTGGAGCTGCCTGGTTTGTGGAATGGTGCCATGAGTGATTGGATCACTGTGTTTGTCGAAGTTCCGGTGGCCACATTCAATCCTGTAAAAACAGTCAACGATCTATTGCGTGAACAACATAGGTAAATGGCAATACGGTTGGCTGGTAAAGGGTTTTTACAGTTCTGTCTTTTCTCGGATAGTATTGTTCCTGGCATTGGGGATATTTGTTGCCGACAGATTGTCGGAATCGGATTTTTGGTCAGGACAGTTAGTCGGCCTTGTCGGCTTGCAAACATTCTGCTGGTGTCTGTTGTTGGTTTTGTCAGCTGTTGTAATATTGATATCCACTCTTTGCAAATGGAGTAAAGAGTGGATTTTCATTGTATTCAGCAATTTGTTTTTCCTTTCGGGCGGAGGTTTCCTGCTTTCCTGCTATCGGTTGCCGGTCGCTGCTTCCGGAATGTCAGACTGTACGTATATTCTGAAACTTGCCACCGAACCGGTACTGAATAACTCCTGTTTCAGGGCCGATGCAGTGGTCGTTGGATGTATTGGGCGTACCGACAGCTGCCTGTCTTCAATATCAGAAAATCTTGCGGGAGCCAAAATTGTGGTTAATATTGAAAACGACAGCTGTCTGGCACATGTTCCGCATTTGACTGATCATTTCCTGTTCAAAGGAAAAATATACTTACCTCGTCATGAAGGCAATCCGTATGCCTTCGATTATGGCGATTATCTGCTGAAACATGGTTATAGCGGGGTGGCATACTGTCATTCGCCGTATTTTCAGTATATACAGCCTCCATATGGCAGCAAATCGGATTTCTTCCAATGGGTGGAGTTTGTCCGTGCCAGGTTGATTGGCCGATACCGTAAGATCGGATTGTCGGGCGATAATCTGGCTGTCGTTGCAGCCATAACCTTGGGTGAAAGATCTCTCTTGTCGTCAGAGCGGAAAGCCGGTTTTTCGGCAGCCGGAGTTCAGCATGTTTTGGTTGTGAGCGGACTTCATGTCGGGTTTTTATTCATGATTGTAATATTGGTCTTGCGGCATTTGCGGCGTAAGGTTTGTCGTTATATGGCAGTATGTGCAGGTATCTTGGTCTTGTGGCTTTACGCGCTGCTCACCGGTTTGGCTCCTGCTGTGGTGAGGGCTGCCGTCATGTTCTCTATAATGTTGGTTTTCTATATCGGGGGAGAGTATTACCGTACATACCATGCTTTGATGATAGCTGCCGTCATTACTTTGATTTCCAATCCATACCTGTTGTTTGATACTGGTTTCTTGTTGAGTTACAGTGCTGTACTTTCCATATCATTCTTTTATCCGGAATTTTACAGGCAATACAGTAAGCTGGGTATCCGGTCTGTGATTGCCGACAGGATAATGCAGGCTGTTATGGTGACGGTTTCGGCACAGATTCTGACATTCCCGATTGCGGTATATTCGTTCTGTCAGTTCCCGGTATATTTCATTGTTTCCAATATAGTGGCAGCATTTATTACTCCTTTACTGTTTTGTGGGGGTATGTCAGCTCTGCTGGTGGGTGATGTACCTTATTTGGGTATGCTTATGGGAAAGATATTGGCTTTCATCGTATGTTTGTTTGACAATGTAGTGATTTCCATATCACACTTGCCGATGAGCATTGTCAGCGGATGGCTGACAAAGGCCGATGTCGCCGTACTTTATCTTGTCATTGCATCAGTTGTCAATCTGTTTATGATGTGGCGTTACCATAACAAAAGGTTTTATGCACTGGTTATCGTATTGGGTTCCTTATTTTTGGGGTTCACTGTCAATTCCGTGAATTATATCCGACGGACAGAATCCGACGGTTTGTATATTTTAGGGCAGAAGCGGCTTTGTCTTGATGTGGTTTCACACGGGCGTAACGTGGTTTTTTCATCGGTTTCGGATACCGCTTTCCTGAAACGGCAGTTGCTTCCATTACAACTCCGGTACGATGCTCCGTCACCGCAGTTTGTTACGACAAATGCTCTTGCAGACAATTATTTCATGTATAATGGTAAAACATATCTTGTATTGCGTGACAATCCGTTCCGGTATAAGATCAACAAAGGCAACCGGCTTGATGTCGATTGCCTGATAATAGGCCGCGGTATATACCCTTCGCAGAAACTGTTCGATTCGTTTGTCAGACCCAAGTCGGTGTATCTTGCTGCCGGTATATGGAGCGGTTACGTTTTGCGGTTCGGGCAGCTGCTGGATGAACGGGGCATCGCCTTGTGCGAAAGGTTGCCTTGCGAATGATGGCCTGACATGCCTGTTCCACGTGTTATACTTTGGTTACATGACATCTTCCGCCTTCGGTTTTCATTATTCTTACGGGACTGTTTTTGGAAATGTATGCACCGTACAACGCTATAGCATCGTATGTATTGTTGTCTACGACGATTTTGCCCGATGGATGCAAATCTGTGACAGTCACGGCCGTCTTACCCACCAGGGTGTCGATGCCGGTATCTACGCCGATATATCCTTCGTGATTGTATTGTGTGGTTTTCAATGCCATACGCGCCCATACTCCTTTACCGCCTATTTTTGACGAAAGCCATATTGTCAGCACAAACGATGCGACCAGACCTGTCATTATTGTCAGCAGCGAATGTGACAAGTCTGGCATGGTGATTGGCGAGAAGTCGAAGTTTACGTTATCGAGCATTGCAAATGTCAGGCTGGCGATGATTGCAATGATACCTGATATGCCTGTCACACCGAATCCCGGCGTGACGAAAATTTCTATTGCCACCAATATTATCCCGGCCAAAAAGAGGATTATCTCCCAATATGATGCCAATCCTTCTATATACAGCGGTGCAAAATAGAGTATTGCGGCAACAATTGATGTTAGCAGCGGCAGTCCGATACCAGGTTGTTGCAGTTCGAAATACAGCCCGCCGAATATCAATACTATCAGCAGGCTGCGCAATGCCGTTCCGAGCAGCCATCCTTTTGCCTTGTCCGTGACGGTGGGGGTGTATTGCGTAATGGTGCATTCGTCAGGATTATAGCCTTCGAGTTGCAGTATCTCCATGATATTTGCTGCTACACCTTCGCAGTAATGATGCTGTACAGCTTCATTTGTAGTGAATGTCAATGTCTTGCCTTCTTCTATAATACCGTCTATCTCAATCCGTTCGTCTACCATTGCCTCTGCTATGACCGGATCCCTTACCCAATTGCCGGCCGAATCGCGGCCATGAGATTCGGCGGTCGAACGCATGATGGCCCGCATGTAACTCTGGTATTTGTCGGGCATTGCCTGTCCGTCCATACCGTTTACTACGGTGGCGGCTCCAATGCTACCGCCTGGACGCATATATATCTTGTTGCAGGCAATTGAAATCAATGCTCCCGCCGAAGCCGCGTTGTTGTCTATGAAGGCTATTACGGGCACTTCGCTGTACATCACGGCTGTGCGTATCGAATCGGCGAACGATACTTCGCCTCCGTATGTGTTTATTTGAAGAATGATAAGTTCGGCACCTGTCTCTTCTGCTTCGTGCAGGGCTTTTTGTGTATATATCCACGTGGTGCTGTTTATGTCCTGATTGATGTTGAAAGTATAGACATTTGTACCGTACAGTACTGCAAATGATGCTAATAGAATTGTAATTGCTGCAATGGTCCGTTTCATTGTTGTATGCCGTTTAATGCTGACAATAAGTCTGATATTTTAGAGTATATGTTTTCAATGGCAGTCTGAGGCGACTGAATCATGTAGCCTCTGTCTGTACAGATGATGGTTATCCCCGCATCATCCGAAGGGATTATACCCGCCCTCATCAGGGCTCTTCGCAGCCAGGCGGACTGGGCCCGGCTGTTGTCATGCGATACTATCCTTACTTTCAGATTGCCGTACAGATGCTTTATTACACAATGTCCGTCAACGGCATCGAATGTAAAGTTGTCCGATCCGAATGCCGATTGAAAACGCCCTGAAAGCATCAGGTCTTCAGGGATGCCTGTTTCAACACCTGTTCTGGTCATAAGCCATATACTGTCGGATGTCTGTAATGCCAGATCCAGTTCATGTGTGCTGAGTATGAATGTCTTACGTGTAGTGACCGACAGCCTGCGCAGCAGCAGCATTGTTTCTATACGGTTGGGCAAGTCGAGATGTGCGGTTGGTTCGTCAAGCAGTACCAATGGCGTGTCTTGTGCCAATGCTTTGGCTATGATGGCACGTTGCTTTTCTCCATCGGATATGTGGTTGATGTTGGATTCCGACTTGTGGCTCATGTTTACATCTGCCATGGCTTTGCTTATGATGGCATCATCTGTGGCAGACAGTCTGCCGAACCAGTTGGTGTATGGGAATCGTCCCATAGACACCAGTTGCCTGACTGTCATGTTTTCAACATTTATGCTGTCGGTCAGTACCAGCGACATGAGTTTTGCCTTGTCTTGTGACGTAAGGATGCTTATGTTTCTGCCGTCAATCTCTATTGTGCCTCCCAATGTTTTCTGCAGTCCGGCTATCGTGCGCAATAAGGTGCTTTTACCTGCTCCATTGGTTCCGACCAAACTGATAAGTGTGCCTTTGTCTGCCGATAAGTCCAGGGAACTCTGTACCTTGTGTGTACCGTAACCGATTGTCAGATTTTGCGTGTTTAATAACATATTCTCTATTGTGCGGAACTTTGGTTGAAATCCGGTACCGCGTTATTGCAGTCGGATATTGTGGTTGATGGTGCCAACCGGTTTTTGTGGGTTTATTTTTATAAAGGCGATGTTGCGTTGGTGTTTTTGACAAAGGTACAATTTTTTCTCGTATTTCCGGATGTATTATTATCAAAAAATAGTATCTTTGTTGTGCCGTCAGGCAGTTTGTTCCATTACGTTTTAATATATTGTACGATGGGTGCTTTTTTTCGTGGCTTTGCATGTGCTTTCAATGGTATGAGATATGCCTTGTCAGGCCGGAATATGCGTGTTCATGTGGTAGTTGCCATATTGGTGGTTCTGGCAGGCTTTCTGTTTTCCATCTCTGTTACTGAATGGTTGGTCTGTATCCTCTCCATATCACTGGTACTTGGCCTTGAAGCTGTAAATACTTCTATTGAATGCCTCTGCAACCATGTCACACCCGAAGTGCACCCCCAAATCAAGATCATAAAGGATGCGGCTGCCGGTGCCGTACTGTTTTCTGCTATAGGTGTGGGTATAGTCGGGTTGGTTGTTTTTATACCGTACATTGCTGCATTGTTCTAAAATCAGACTGGCTTCCATGGATATCAATACTCCGATAACGTATGTTCCCGGTGTGGGTCCCAAAAAGGCTGCCACTTTGCTGGCTGAGATGGGCGTGAGAACTGTGGGCGATATGCTGGCTTGTTATCCGTACAGATACGTTGACCGTACCAGATTCTACACTATAAGTGATTGTGGCAAAGTGGATGAGAATACATATATCCAGTTGCGCGGACGTATTGTACAATATGACGAAGTGGGTGAGGGCAGAAGCCGCAGACTCGTGGCTCGGTTTGCCGACGGTACCGGCATGATGGAGTTGGTTTGGTTCAAAGGTATCCGTTTTATAGAGGAAAAATTGCGTGTCAATGTCGATTATATTGTGTTTGGAAAACCGTCCTTGTTCAATCAGCGATGGACTATTGCACATCCCGAAGTAGAATCATATACCGAAGAAAATGTTCGTAAAAACAGTGGCTTTCAGGCATTCTACAATACTACCGAACGGATGAAAAACGGTTCTTTGGCGTCGGCCGGTATCCGTAAGGTGATATATTCCATATTGTCTGACAGTTCGTTGTCTGTACCCGAGACTTTGCCTGATTGGTTGGTACGGCAGTACGGTCTGACTGACAGGGCGACTGCAATACGCCAGATACACAAGCCGCGGGATCTCGATATGCTGCGCAAAGCCCAGGCGCGGTTGAAATTTGAGGAGTTGTTTTATATCCAGCTCTCCATAATGCGCCGGTCCAAGTTGCGTCAGATCAAATATAAGGGTTATGTATTCGGTAAAATAGGCGATTGCTTCAATCGGTTCTACAATGAGTTTCTGCCGTTTCCGCTTACTGATGCCCAGAAACGTGTGATGCGTGAAATCCGTGCCGATATGGTTACGGGCAAGCAGATGAACCGCCTGTTGCAGGGCGATGTCGGAAGCGGCAAGACCATGATAGCCTTGCTTTCCGCTCTGATTGCGTTGGACAATGGCTTTCAAGCTTGTATTATGGCTCCGACCGAAATCCTTGCATCACAGCACTATCAGAGTATATCCGGCCTGTTGATGCCGTTGGGGATAGAAGTGCAGCTGCTTACAGGCAGCATCAGATCAAGGCGCCGCCGTGATATTTTGGCTGGACTGGCCGATGGCAGTGTACGGCTGCTTATCGGTACACATGCGCTTATTGAGGATGAAGTTGTCTTCAAGAATCTGGGCCTGGTGATTATCGACGAACAACATCGCTTTGGTGTTGCGCAACGGGCCAGGCTGTGGCAGAAGAATATCCGTCCGCCTCATATTCTGGTGATGACGGCCACTCCTATTCCCCGTACTTTGGCTATGACGATATATGGTGATTTGGATGTCAGCATTATAGACCAACTGCCTCCTGGCCGGAAACCGGTAGCTACATACCATTATTCCGACAACAAGCGGGCTGGGCTCAATGCTTTTCTTCGTAAGCAGATAGATGCCGGCCGTCAGGTTTATGTGGTCTACCCTCTGATCAGTGAAAATGAAAAGATGGATTTGAAAAACCTCGAAGAGGGGTATCGGAATATGGTTGCCGCTTTTCCTGACTGTCGTGTAGTGATGGTGCATGGACAGATGAAAGCGGCCGACAAGGAAGCGGCCATGCAACGGTTTGTATGCGGTTCTGCACAGATTATGGTAGCCACTACGGTGATTGAGGTCGGGGTCAACGTTCCCAATGCCAGTGTTATGGTTATCGAAAGTGCCGAACGTTTCGGTCTCAGTCAGTTGCACCAGTTGCGGGGCAGGGTGGGACGTGGTGCTGAGCAGAGTTATTGTATACTTATGTCGAAAATGGAACTGGCGGATGATACCCGCCGCCGGTTGCAGATAATGTGCGATTCTACAGATGGTTTTGTAATAGCCGAAGCCGATTTGCAGTTGCGCGGTCCGGGTGACATCGATGGTATCCAGCAGAGCGGCTTGCCGTTCGACATGAAGATCGCCAGTCTTGCCTCCGACGGTCAGATATTACAGGAAGCCCGTCTCATAGCAAGGGACATATTGGAACGCGACAACCTTTTGGAGCATGACGAGAACAAAATCCTGTCTGCCGAACTTGCCAGACTCCAACGCGGCAATATCAGTTGGGGGGCAATCTCCTGACAGCCGGATCCGTAAACAGACAATTACAATAAACCCGTAAACAGACGGCTGCAATAAAAGCGTCATGGATGAATTTCATCCATGACGCTTTTATTGTCATCAGTGATATAATGCTATTTTTCAATGCGAATACGTGCGTCTACAGCCACTACGGCATTCTTCGAGCCGAGAAGCGGATTGAGGTCCATTTCGGCAATTTCAGGCGCAGCTTTTACCAATGCCGAGATACGGGTAATGGCTTCGGCAAAAAGGTCTTCGTTTACAGGTTCCTGGCCACGCACTCCTTTGATGATTTTGTAACCGCGCAGGCGTTCTATCATGGAGTGGGCTTCTTTCAGGCCGATAGGAGCAAGTGAAGCCTGCACGTCTTTCAGAACTTCGATGAATATGCCGCCGAGACCGCAAAGTACCTGGTGTCCGAATTTGGCTTCACGGCTTGAACCGATGAATATTTCGGTACCGTGGTACATCGGACAGATTTCAACTGCATATGTCTCAGGTATTTTTATCAGACGTTCAAATTCGCGTTCTACGGTAGCCATGTCATTGATGTTGAGTACTACACCGCCGACATCTGATTTGTGGACCGGACCGCACACTTTCATTACAAGCGGGAAGCCCATTTTGCCGGCCTCCTTTATTGCATCTTCTTTGGTGCGGACTTCTGCATTCTGTTTGCGGGCGACACCGGCAGCATCGAGAAGTTGGTTGATTTGTTCCAACGTCATGTAGCCGTTCTCTGCCGAATCAATCACCCTGCGGATGGCTGCCGTGTCGATTTCCGGCATGTCGAGATGTTCCGGCTCCGGTGCAGGAGTGTTGTATACTTTGGCCAAAGCATTGCCGAATACGCACTCTTCGCTGAAGTTGATGCGGTGCTTGACATTGATGAAGTCCTCAATTTCCTCCTTTACGTTGATAATGGACGGCAGGATGGGGAAGATAGGTTTCTTGCAGGTTTTCATCTTATGGTCGAGTACATTGTACACTTCCCAGTTTCTGAACAGTCCGGGTGACCCGAATATGACAGCCATGGCATCTATGTTGTCGAAATCGTTCTCACAGGCATCTATGATATAGCCGAGCTGTTCGGCTGTACCTGTGGCAAGGAAGTCGATAGGGTTGGAAACCGAAGAGCCTGCAAAAAGTTTTCCGAGAAGGGCTTCGGCCTTCGGGCCTTTGATGGCCGGCACTTCAAGGCCGTTGTTTGACAATACATCGGTAAGCATCACGGCCGGACCGCCGGCATGGGTGATGATAGCCACGTTTTTGCCTTTCATTGCCGGGTGCATGAATATTGCGCATACGTTGACAAGTTCAAGGCGGTTGTAGCAGCGCACGATACCGGCTTTACGGAACAGAGCGTCCACCGCCACGTCCGAAGTGGCCAATGCTCCGGTATGTGATGAGGCTGCACGGCTTCCGGCCGATGACGAACCTGATTTTATGGCTGCTATCTTGCATCCTTTGCGGATAAGGGATGAGGCGTGGCGGAGCAGTTTCTGCGGATTTTTGATGCTTTCCATGTAAATCATCTTCACAAACGATGACTTGCCGGGAACGTATGTCGCATCCCAGTATTCAAGCACTTCTTCAATGCCGATTTGCGCTGAGTTGCCGACTGCCCAGACAGAGTTGAACTGAAGTCCGTTGGTCATGCCTATTTCCTTGATGAAAACGGCCGTGGCACCGGAACCGGTCACAAAATCCACACCTTGCGGGTTGAGTTGGGGGATCGGCGAGTCAAATGCGCCTGTATAGTTTACATTGAGGAACCCTGTGCAGTTGGGGCCTATCAGCGAACCTCCCACAGAGTTGACAATGTCTGTTATCTTGTGTTCGATTTCTGCTCCTTCATGGTTTTCTTCCGAAAATCCGGCCGAAATGATTACGAATCCGCGGCATTGTTTCTGGTTTGCCAGTACGTCTACCGTATGCAGGCAGTATTTTGCCGCTATGCCTATCAATGCACAGTCCACATTGGGTAGATCTTCTGCTTTTGCGTGGCACTTGATACCCTGAATTTCTGATTCTTTTGGGTTCACTACATAAATCTGGCCCTTGAAATTGCTTTCGATAAGGTTTTTAAGGAGTTTTCCTCCTGGTTTTTGCACATCGTTTGATGCTCCTACAACCACAATACTTTGTGGATTTAATAGTTTTTCGGAAATCATGATATTGTTTGATTAGATTGTATATTTCAGGTTAGACTTGTTGTTGGTTGCAAAGGTACAAATTATCGTATGTATGGCAAACTGCCGGTATCCGGATACATTTGCCGGATGTGTTGTCACCTGTACATATGGATGCCTACACGGTTGACCTGGCCGCCGAGGGGGGGATTGTATTTGTACAGGGTAACATCGAGATGTTCTATCATAGGGTAGTGCTGCATGAGCGTATCCATGATGCGTTGTGTCACATGTTCGATGAGTCTCGACGGAGTCGTCATCACCTCATGCACGAGTCTGTAGACATTCTCATAGTTGACCGTGTGGTTGAGATCATCGGTTGTTCCCGGCTTGGCCAATGGTACGGTGATACGGAGACTGACGCTGTATTTGCATCCTATTTTCCGCTCTTCGGGATAAAACCCGTGGTATGCAAAAAATGTCATGTCTTCAATGAGTATTTCAGAAATCATGGTGTCTTGCTTGGTTTTGGCAAGTAGGGTATTGATATTCAAAAGCCCCCTTTATTTGCTGTTGTGCGGTTTGCTATTTGCATCCTGCATTGGGGTCAAACCATTCCGGGATGTCAAACTGTCTGGTTTTTGAGTAGCCGAGTCCGGCATCGTTGTAGACATTGTTCATGTAGTATGCCCAAATAGGCAGGGCCATAGAGGCTCCCTGGCCATCGCTCATGTTGGAAAAATGGATTGTCCGGTCTTCCCAGCCTACCCAGACTCCGGTGACGAGTTCGGGTGTGAATCCCATAAACCATCCGTCGGAGTTGTCGTTGGTAGTGCCGGTCTTGCCTCCGGCCGGAGCTTCGAACTTGTATCTGTACCGTACACGTATGCCCGTACCGTTATTGATGACGGCTTGCAGCATGTCAAGCATCTTGTACGATGTCTCTTCGTTGAGGACTTCTTCTGTACGTGGTGCAAATTCGGCTATCTTGTTCCCGTTGTTGTCTTCTATATGCGTGACATATACCGGTTCGGTACGGATGCCCTTGTTGGGGAATGCCGTGTAGGCATCTACCATTTCCGACACGGTTACTTCACACGGTCCCAGGCAGAGCGATACTACAGGTACAAGTTCGCCTTTTATGCCGAATGAGCGCATGAGGTTTACAAGTTGTTCTGGCGTCAGGAGGCTCATAAGGTATGCTGTTATCCAGTTGTTGGACTTTTGCAGTCCCCATTTGAGTGTGACCCGTTCGCCGATCATTTCTTTCGAGCTGTTGCGCGGTGAGAATTCTCTCCCGAGTTTGTCGTACAGCGTTATCGGATTGTTGCGGGTGGTGTCGCAAGGCCAGTAACCCTCGCTCATGGCAAGGGAGTAGAGGTAGGGTTTGACGGTAGACCCCACTTGGCGACGCCCCATAGTGGCCATATCATATTGGAAATATGTGAAGTCCGGACCTCCTACGTATGCTTTTACATGGCCGTTGTATGGGTCTATGCTCATCATGCCGCAGCGTGCGAATGCCTTGTGGTAGCGTATTGAGTCCATTGGGGTCATGGTGGTGTCAATCAGGCCGTCGTACGAGAATACCATCATATCGGCAGGTGTGTTGAAACTCTCCTTTATCTCTTCGTCTGTAGCACCCTTTTTCTTCAGATGGCGGTAGCGGTCGGTATTACGCATCGCCTGGTTGAGGGAACGTTCTATTACATCGTCCGGTGTATTGTTGGCATAAGGAGCTTTTTTCTTGTTTTTCAGGCTTTTGAAGAATGTGGCCTGCATTTCGGTGAAGTGTGTGCGTACAGCTTGTTCGGCATAGTTTTGCATACGGGAGTCAATGGTGGTGTAAATTTTCAACCCGTCCTGATATATGTCGTATTTCGAACCGTCAGATTTGGGATTTTTCTCACAGAAACCATATAGCGGATTGTTGGCCCATTCTATGGAGTCCAGATAAAACTGGCCGTAAGGGGCCAGCTGCCATTTTGCATAGTTCTTGCGCTGGGGTTTCTTTGCGGTCAAGGTCTTGCGCAGATATTCGCGGAAATACGGTGCCATGCCGAGTTTGTGGTCCACACGGTGGAAATCAAGCTCTATGGGCAGTTGCGACAGAGAGTCGCATGCCTCTTCCGTTATATAACCGGCTTTGGCCATTTGGCCTAACACTACATTACGGCGCGCAGTACACTGTTCGCGCCGTCGTGCCGATGCCGGATTGTAGAGCGACGGGTTTTTGCACATGCCTACGAGCATGGCCGACTGCTCTATGTTCAGTTCCGACGGCAGCAAGCCGAAATATACCCATGAGGCGGTTTTGATGCCTACGGCATTGTTGAGAAAATCAAACTTGTTGAGATACATTGTGATGATTTCCTCTTTTGTATACAGACGTTCGAGCTTGGCTGCGATTACCCATTCTATAGGCTTCTGGACCGCACGTTCGAATATATTGTCGGCCGAAGGGGAATAGAGTTGCTTGGCAAGTTGCTGGGTTATGGTTGAACCGCCCCCGGCACCTTTCTGTTGCAACAGCACGGTTTTGACAAAAACACGTGCCAATGCTTTGCCGTCAATGCCCGAATGATCGAGGAAACGCGAATCTTCTGTGGATATCAAGGCATTTACCAGGTTGGGCGACAGGTCGAAATATTCCGAATTGATACGGTTGTCCTTGGCCGTAAAAAATGTGCCGATACGTTCGCCGTCGGAAGATATGATTTCCGATGCGTATTTGTTTTTCGGATTCTGAAGTTCCTCAAGTGGTGGCAGGTAACCGATAACGCCGTTGGCTATAAGGTTGAATATCAGAAAAACTGATGCTATGCCGACTGTACATATAAGCCAGAATACAATGAAGAATTTTTGTTTCTGCTTTTTGGTGGGGGCATTCCCGTTGGCCGGCTGCTTTCTTGTGGTTTTCTTTTTTTGCTGTGTTGTCATCGAAAAAAATCCGGATACGTTGTTTTTGTTGTTTCAGATTCGGGAACCTGGTTTGTGCGGACCGAACATTGTTGTTGGGGTGGGGTAGCTACTGTTTTCGCATTTTGCCAGTATGTGCAAATGTAGTGATGAGATTGGACTTGGGCCATGGCCGCCCGACGAACCAATAAGCTGTAAGCCATACGGCTGTTATTCCGATGACCGAGCCTGCCAGTACATCCTGCAGGAAGTGCTGGGAAAGGTATATACGTGAGAATCCGGCCAGACATGCTGTTGCCAGACACACGGCTTTCTGCCAGTTCTTGTCACACAATACGGCTATTGTAAGCATCAATGCAAAAGCCGAAGCCGTATGTCCCGACGGGAAACTCATTGTGGAGTGAAGGCTTACACCTTCTACTGCATGAAACTGACAGCCCAGTTCACTGAGCAGGACGGAGGGACGCGGTACTGCAAACAGTCTTTTCAGCGGATATACCATCAGCGTTGCAGCCGCTTGGCTGGCAAGCATGAACAGTGACACACGGTAGCGCCAGAACAGAGTACATGCTATGACAATCCATGGCAGCACCCCTCCTACTTCAGTGAAGTATTTGAAAAAAACGTCGGCCCACGGGTGGTTGAAGGCATTTATCATCATGTGTGTCTCGGCTTTGCCATGCATCATGGCAAAAACGAAAGCCGCTGTCCACACGATGACAAACGGTATGAAAAACGAATGGTTGTCGCGAAGTATGTTCGTCGGATGGTATGTCATAGACTGCGGTAGAGTTCCAGAAGTTTGTTGGCTGCTGCAAACGATGTGATTTCGCTGTTGTTCACACGTTCCTCATAGAATTTCAGTTCCTGCTCGATGGTGGGGTTGTTATAAAAACTGGTTTTCAGATATTCGTCGATGGTTTCGTACATCCAATATTTGCTCTGTTGGGTGCGTTTGTAGTCGAAATATCCGTTTTTGTTGGTGAATGCCACATAGTCAGTCACCATTTTCCATACTTCAGGGATGTTTATATTCTCAAAGGCCGAACAGGTGGTCACTTGCGGGCTCCAACCCGATTCGGGAAGCGGGAAGAGGTGCAGTGCATTCTGGAACTGGGCTTTGGCCAGATTTGCCTTGTCTATGTTGTTGCCGTCGCATTTGTTGATGGTGATGCCGTCTGCCATTTCCATTATGCCGCGCTTTATGCCTTGCAGCTCGTCGCCTGTACCGGCCAACTGGATGAGCAGGAAGAAGTCGACCATGGAGTGCATGGCCGTTTCCGACTGCCCGACACCCACTGTCTCCACAAGAATGGTGTCGAAACCGGCAGCTTCGCACAGGACTATGGATTCACGGGTCTTGCGGGCGACGCCTCCGAGCGAACCTGCCGACGGCGAAGGGCGTATAAAGGCGTTTTCTGCACTTGACAGCTGCTCCATACGTGTCTTGTCTCCCAGTATCGAACCTTTGCTGCGCTCGCTGCTCGGGTCTATGGCCAGCACGGCTACCTTGTGGTTGTCGCTGACCAGGTGCATGCCGAGTGCTTCTATAAACGTGCTCTTGCCTGCTCCCGGTACGCCTGTGATACCGAGTCTGATGGATTTGCCCGCGTATGGCAGGCATTTTTCTATCACTTCCTGTGCCATGGCATGATGTTCCGGCCGGAGGCTCTCTATAAGGGTGACTGCCTGGCTCAGGATTGTGCGGTTTCCTGCCAGAATACCTGTCACGTAGTCCGATACCGACAGTTGCTGACGCTGGATCCTGCGTTTGAGATACGGATTGACCATAGGCGGCTGTTTGACCCCGTCGTTGACCGTCAGCCCTTTGTATTCCTTACTGTTTTCTATGTGTGGCATGATATGAAATTCTTTGTCTTGTATGTGGTAGTACCGGATGTGTGTCCGTATATATCATATTGCCATCTTTCTCCTTACCGTACAGATAGGGAAAAGGATGGCAATGATGTGGCGTATGAGGAACCCGGTTTATTCTGCCGGCTTTTCTTCCGGTTTCGGAGCTGGGGTCACTTGTCCTTTGATGTACAGCATTTGGGTGAAATCTTCAGTACCGTTGCTGAGGGTGACGGTAATGGATTTGTGGAATGCCCCGGGACGGCCTTTGGCATTGTATGTTACCGTGATTTTACCGTTGCCTTCGGGTGCTATCGGCTCTTTGCTCCAGTTTGGGGTGGTACAGCCGCATGATGCACGTACATTCTTGATGGTCAACGGAGCCTGTGTGGCATTCTTGAACTCGAATACGTAAGACACCCGGCCGTCTTCTTCTTTGATAACACCGAAATTGTGGGTGGTTTCTTCAAATTCAGCTACTTTTTTCTCTTGTGCTGACGCACTGATAGCCATGACCAAAGTAATGGCAAGAAACAATAATTTTTTCATATCAATGATATTTTAGGTTTAATTGATGTCGTATCCGTTGACAGGGCAAACTGTTTCCTGTGCACGTTTCCGGCCGGAGGCGGATTGTACCGTCATAACATTGCAAAAGCCGCTATAGCACCGCAAAGGTAGCGAAACTATTGTTTTGGCAGACGCAATTTAACATTTTTAACCCGGTCTGGAATGCTATATTACCGCGTGTTTCAGCTGGCTGTATTTCTTCCGACCCAAAGCATAGACTTGCCATAGCAGCAAGTGGGGCATAATACCTTGTGGACGTGTGTATTCGGTTTGTTTCAGATTGTTGAGCCTGTCTGCCGCAAAGAGATGCCGTATTTGCCGGAATTCATGTCGCGCCATGATGACTGCCTTTGCATTGCCCGGCTTGCCTTGCAGCAGCATCTGCAAAGCCGCCGCCCAGTCGAGCAGCAGTCTGAAAAATGCCACACGGCGGTATGTCCGGTTGTCAAGGTTTTTGTAGAGCAGCAGGGCGTTGTTGCGGAAATTGAGCCTGGTTTTCATAGGAGATTCATAGCTAAGGCTGCCTCCGCCTGCATGATACACTTTCGATTCTGGTATACACGTTATGCTCCAGCCCCGGGCTTTCAGCCTCCAGCAGAGGTCTATCTCTTCCTGATGGGCAAAAAAACGGGAATCAAGTCCGCCGGCTTCATGGTACTGTCTGCTCCTTATTGCCAGACAGGCTCCGGTAGCCCAGAATATCTCTGACGGCATGTCGTACTGGTGGTTGTCTGTTTCGATGTGGTCCATTACACGTCCGCGGCAGAACGGATAGCCGTATATGTCTATGAATCCTCCTGCCGCACCGGCGTATTCGAATTTGCCGTGGTCGGCTGCCGACAATATTTTCGGCTGGCAGGCAACGCATTCAGGGTGGTCGGCCAGATAGTCTGTCAGTGGTTGCAGCCAGCCCGGAGGGGTTTCGACATCGGAGTTGAGCAGTACGTATATGTCTGCATCAACTTGTTGCAGGGCTTTGTTGTACCCTTCGGCGAAACCGTAGTTGCGGTCAAGGCAAATCAGTCTCATGGCAGGGTAGGCCGACTGCAGCCATCCGGCGGAACCGTCGGTCGATCCGTTGTCGGCTACGATGATTTCGGCTTCGGCGGGCGTATTGGCCGTCACCGACGGCAGGTACTTCTCCATCAGTGCGCGGCCGTTGTAATTGAGTATGACTACCGCTGCGGTCATTTTTCATCCAAGGCAAAAACCATATATATATTTTTTTCCCTACTCCACATATATGCCTTTCGTCTTGCCGTACTCGTATTCGCCGTCAAGTATGGTTTCTACTTCGTCTTCGGTCAGCTCTACGATTTTCTCTTTCTTCACGGCTGCCATTATGAAATTCAACATGTCCTCCTCGGCTATATTGGCTTCCTGTATGGTATCGTTGTCTTCGTCTACAAGGTTGTTTTCGTAGAAGTACGAGTAAATCAGGTCCAGAACGTAATATATCTTTTCGTCCGTTATTTTTGTCCGGTACTCTTCAGGCAGGTGTTCCGATATGAAGTCAACACACTCCTGGTCGTCTTCTTCGATGAAGTCATTTTTGTCGTTCATGGCAGGATAATTGTTAATTGGTATTTTTTATGATATGTGTGTTTCACCAATGTTGGCGAAACGGTGCAAAGTTAGTAAAATGACGGCAGAAACCCAAATTTATTCGGTCTGGTGATTTCTGGCAGGTCACAGGCAGGTCATCACAACCGGTAGTAGTACGTAGCACACACTCCAATTTTATAGGTCCTCTGCCCATGAACGAGTGCCACCGGGTATGGATGCCCGGACAGGACCATTCCTGCAGCCTGTTTGTGACAAGGGCGGCCGTGAAATTCTCGTTCGTGTTTGAAAACAGGAGCGGGAACGATAACATTGCAGTGAAAAAACTGACAATAGACCGCATGCTCGGCAGGGAGTATTACATGCCGCGCAACGCAGTGTACGGGCAGCCTGACGCTGACGGCGTCAGGGAGATACTCTCTTTCGACGTGCCGGCATCTGACCGGCCTGCCCCGGCTTCCCCGCAACACGCATGTCAGGGTCAA
>JBJECG010000049.1:0-27110 GCA_051870875.1 Candidatus Aphodosoma sp. | reverse complement strand
TTAATATTAATCATTTAACCGCAGTGGTTGGATTTTTATCGCACCACTACTAATTTGCCAATGATATATTGATATACGGTTATTATACCATAATTTTGATTGTATTGGTATTTGTTAGTGAAAACTGCGCTGATAATGAATTGCTTGTATCTGTTTACCAGACATAGGTACAAATTTTACCTGAATATTGCCTGTCATAGAATATGTGTATGGCAAGATACATGTAACGGAGGATGAAAAGCAATACCGGCACATATTCAACATGAATATATGCCGGTATTGCTTTATATATGAGCCGAATGTTTTTTGTCCTGAGAAAGACAAATAGCGCGGTTTAATAGTATTTGTAGCGCATGTCTTTGATTTCGGCTGCTTTTTTGAGTGCTTCCAACGACATGTATTGAACCATGTAGCTCTCGCGTGTTGAGAGCAGGTTTGTCTCTTCCTGTTCGTTGTACGGACGGTCGCTTTCTGTTTTGCTGATGACAGTGAATACAAATGCACCTGTATTGCCTGCTATAGGTGCAGACTGTTTGTTGAGTTCAGTTGTGGCTATGCGGGCAAAAAGTTTGGGTTCATTACCTATAGACCCAGCGTAGTTGCTTGCAAAGCTGACGTTGCTTATCGTGTCGGTACGGAAGCCCATGGCTGCAAGCTGCTCTATGGTTTTGCCTTGCATCTCGGCAATCATCATATCTCCTTTTTTCTCGTTGCGGATTTCTGATGCAATGGCGGTTTTAACTTCTTCCATCGGACGGTAACCTTCTTCATTGCGTTTGGTTACGACTGCCATTACCAAATGGTCGTTGATTTCGTATATGTCACTGACCGTGCCTGTCTTGTTCTCAAATACCCAGCGTATTATTTCACGGGCATTTTTAAGTGAATTGATGCTGTTGGCATTGATGTCCAGATTGGAAGCGACTGATACTGTGTAGCCTGCTTCTTTTGCGTTGCCTACGAATGATTCGATCGTGTTGTTGTCAACGACATACTGCTTTGCGGTGTTGTAGAGATTGGTGTGAGTACGCGATGAAGCGTCGACTGCACGTGCCAATACTGCTATTTTGACTTTTGCCACTGGTTTGCCTGTTTCATCTACACGGAAGAGGTTGATGTCGTTGCCTTCCTTTACCTGGAACGTGGCTCCCTGTTTGGCCGAAAATGCCGGTACTGCAATCTTTGTGTCAAGCCCCATTTCGGAGAGCCATCCGATTTCACCACCGTTGGCTGCCGTTTGCTGGTTGATGGAGTGCGCTTTTGCCAATTCTGCGAATGAAACCCCATTGTTCAATTCGTTGACAATGCTGTCGGCAAGTTGTTGGGTCTTTTCTGCATTTTCTGCACGGAGGTATATGTGACTGAGTTTTACAGAATCTGGTGACATGATTCCGGTTTCTACGATACGGGCCATTTTGTAGTTGTTGCCGCTCAAGATAGGTCCCATAACATCACCGGCTTGGCCGTTGAAAGCAAATTCACGGAAATCTTCATCGACTTGTTCCTTTGTCAGGTTTTCGGCGCGGTAAGTGATGTCGGAATTGGAGTTGGTGACTAATGCTATGTCTTCTGTTGAAGTAAACTCAGGTTTGAGTTCGTTGATCCATGTTGCAACTTCGTTGAAGTCTGCGTCCGACGGCCGTATTTCCACTGCTATGTACTGGATATCGGCACTCTGTTTTTGTCTGTACTGCTCTTTGTTTTTGTTGTAACGTGCCTTGATTTCAGCATCGCTTACCATGATGTTCGAGTCTGGCATGGCGAAGTAGTTTTTCATGGCATAAACGGCATCTGCCGTTACTTTCCCGTTGTTGTAGGCATATTTTGCCTCAAGCGGATTGACTACAAGCGATTTTGATAACAGAGATGTGTATTTTTCCTGTAAACGGTTGACTTTCACCGCATGTTCCCAATAACGCCAATAGTTGCGGTAAAGATTGAGCTGGTCATAAGGTATTTGGGAGGCTGCTTCTTCGTTGTCAATGGTTGAGAGAAACTGACGTACCATGTTAGGGTCGAACTGGCGGTTTTCGTTCATGAACATACCGTTGTTCTGCAACAACGGACTTATGTGCGTACCTATAAGCATGTCTGCCAATTCATTCGTCGTAATCATCATACCGGCTTTTTCGCATTCATCGCCTATGATTTTCTCGTTGACAGTAGAGTTCCATACCATCTGACGGATTTGTTCCGACATCTCATCGTTGATATTGGAGCCGTATTCGAGGCGTACCACATCGTTGAACTGTTCGATGCGCATGGCATAGTCGCGGATTTTTACTTTGTCACCATTGATTTCTGCAACGTTGGCATTTGATTCGTTGAAGTAGGAAGAACCTGAATTGACCAAGTCGCCGATGATGAAGATTACCAAGGCCGCACCTACCACGATGAGCAGGAGAATGCCTTTACTTCTGATTTTTTCTAATGTTGCCATTGTTGAAATTAAAAAGTATTTTTATTGATTCTATTGTTTTATTTGCCTGACTGTTATTGCAATTGTATCGTCTTTTGTGTTATCTGGTTGGTATATAAGTGTTTATGTCGTAGCGACCATATGCAACGGATAACCCAACGTTTCAAGCCACGAAATTACAAAAAAAAGTTGGTATAGTAATTGCTTTTGTGAAAAAATATTGTACATACGGCAAGACGCTGTATGGTATGTTTTTATGTCTTGAAGTAGTGGCAGGTTATGTGTGGATTTGCCTATTCTTTGTCGGTTATTGTGAGTTTTACCATGTCTATGCGGTTGTTGTGGGCTTGGAGGATTTTGAATGTGAAGTTGTCTATGACGATGGTGTCGTTGAGTTTGGGGAATGTCTGGTAATTGCTGAGGATAAAACCGGCTATTGTAACGTAACTGTCACTTTCAGGGATGTTGAGTTCGAATTTTTGGTTCGCTGCATCTATTTCAAATCGTCCTGACAGTATATATTCTTTGTCGTTGAGTTTGGTGGCCGTATATTCGTAGCTGTCGTGTTCGTCTTCTATTTCACCGAAGATTTCTTCCATTATATCTTCCAATGTGACGATGCCCGAGGTGCCTCCAAATTCGTCTACCACTACGGCAATGCTTATCTTCTTGTGCATGAATATGTCCATGAGTTTGTTGGCGGCCATAGTTTCCGGTACTATCGGCATGGTGCGGATACAGGAATGCCAGTCTTTCGGGTTTTTGAAAAGATCATTTGAATGGAAGTAACCGATGATGTTGTCAATGTTGTCATCATAGATCACTATTTTTGAGAAACCTGTATTTGCAAATGTGTTTTTAAGGTCGTCAAGTGTGGTGTTTTCTTTTGGAAGAGCTATGATTTCCGGACGAGGTCTGGCGCAGTCGCGCAGTTTGACTGAGGAGAAGTCGAGTGCGTTTTGGAATATCTTCATGTCGTTGCCTACGTCTTTGTCGTCTTCAGTATTTTCTATCGTTTCGTTGACAAGGTAGTCAAGATCCGACTTGTCGAGTGTGTGGGTGTCGCGCGCCGGGTCGTATTTATGAAACAGTTTTAGTGTGGAACGCGAAAGCAGAGTGGAAAATGCAGTGACAGGGTAGAGTACTATGTACACTGCGTACATTAGCGGGGCGAATACCTTCAGCCATAGGTTGGGATTGGTCTTGAATATGGTTTTGGGTATGAACTCTCCTGTGAAAAGCACTATGATTGTGGCTATGACGGTCTGGATTATCAATACGAGAAAATCGTTGTGTATATGTGTATCCAGCGGATATGTGAGAATATTGGCCATCTGGATACTGTAAATGACAAGTGCGATATTGTTGCCGACAAGCATTGTGGTGATGTACTGGTCGCTGTGTCTGTAGAAGAAAGATATGATTTTTGAGGTGATGTTGCCATCTTTCTTGTCCAGTTCGAAACGTAGCTTGTTGGATGATACGAAAGCAATTTCCATACCTGAAAACAAGGCTGAGAATAGGAGCGATATGATGATGACCCAAAAATTTGCCATGGTTATAGTATTGAGCGGTGTATATTGCCTGAAACAGTTATTCTTCGATTGGAAATGCACCTTTCGGCTGACGTATGTGGTACTTTGTGAATGTTTGGTTGGAACTGAATCCTATGCCGTATATGGTTTGTCCTTTTTGTACGATGGTGATTGCCGAGTCGCTGTATACGGTTTCCTCCTTTTGGTTCCAGAAAAGTTCTTCTGTCAGAAATTTTTCTCCCGTAATGTTGACGGCTTTTACGTTGCCGTTGAGTTTCCAAAGTTCCATATCGCTGTAATATATGCCTTTGTCGCATTCTATTTCAGCGTCGATATTGTATTGGTTGTCGAAACGTTCAAACTTCAGACCGTAAGGGAAATGCCAGTATGGAGTGTCTGTTTTGTCGTATACGTACCATTCGGGTGCAGTTACCCTGTATCTGATGATACCTGAGTCGGAAACTATAGTGGTGATGGAATCGACAAAAAACTGCGGTATGTTTTTGCGTTCGGAAATGGATTGTGTAAGTTGGGGTTTGTTGCCGTGATTGCAGCAGGTAAAAAACAGCGGCACGGCAATGGTGACGATCATCATTGCCATTCCGCTGTTTTTATGGTGAGTCAGAAATTTATCTTTCAAAACGGTCATGTGCGTTGAAAGCTGGGTCAAGCGGTTTATTTTGCCCTTGCGGTAGTCGTTTCGTTTACCCAGCCTCCTACGTAAAACGATTTTCCTTCTGATATTTCAGGATGCATGAACACTTCTTCTGTAGAAGGGAAGTATACTTTGAATGTTTGGATGAGCTTGTTGGCTTGTTCTACTATCTGCTGGTTGTCCGGTTCCGCGTTTTTCGCCTTTGTAAACTGGTCAACAGCAACCCAGTATACCGATTTTGCCAGTGTAGGGTCTTCGAATATGCCTTTGGCTGAAGCATACATGGTTCCGAGGAGTATATGCGGTGCGCCTTGCTCCGGTTTTCCGGTGAGTGATAGTTTGCAGTATTCGCGGGCTTTGGCAAATTGGTTCAAACGGAAATAGCAGAGGGCTATACGGAATTGGTTGTCTGCTATGTCAGATTCTTCGGCCGACAGCTTGATAGCTTCTTCGTAGTATTTTATGGCATTATGAAACTCCTGTTTGCCGAAACACATGTTGCCCATACCTGAGGCAGACTCTGATGACGGGGCGATTTTATGGGAGTATTCGGCGGCTTTGAAATACGCCTCGTTTTCGGTGCATTTCAAACCGCGGAACAGGCGTATGGCACTTTGCAGATACGATTGGTTGTCTTTGTTGAGTTCAACATTAGGCATGAATATATCGTTCATCTTGTCGCAGTCTGCCACGCCTGAGGCGGCAAAAAGCACGTCAATGCTCTGTTTTATGGTCTTGTATGTATCCATATCTTTCAAGGCCGTATTGGTGCTGTTTTCGGTCAGGTAGGTATTGGCGAGGGTGTAGTCGTTGATGAATTGTTCGGCCAATGAATTGTCCGCTTTGTACAGGTCGTGCGAGGTGAATACGAACTGTTGGAAGTAGCTGGGTTCGGCTGCGGTTTTCAATTTTGTAACTGCTTCCTTGAGCCAAGGGTATACGGTAGTTTTGTCATCAGGACGGTACACCGAATAATAGTATGCCTTTTGGGCAAGTATTTTCTCACGAGGCATCTTCTTGTCGTTGCCATAGTATTTTATGCGGTCGTCAAATAGTTTCATCAACTTGTCTATCAGTTCATTGCGTTGAACTGCATCTGTGGTTTGGCTTATTTGCCAGTTGATGATATTTACACCCTGTATGTAGATGTTCTTGCTTGCAGTGGGGCAGTCGTTGTAGACTTTCTGCCAAGGGTCGAGAGCATCGGCATAGTTCTTGCTTTTTGCATATGCAGTAAAGAGGCTTGTGTTGACTATACATTCTTCGGTTACTTCATGTTTTTCGATGATTGGCATAGTGGTGGCATTTTCAGCCTTTGCTACGGATATTTCAGTATTCGCGGCTTTTCCCTCCTTAACCACCTGGTCAGTGGTGGCAACTTTCTTCCGTTGTGCGTACAATGCGCTGAAACATACCATTGTAAGACACATGACAAGTGTCGTGATTTTCAATGTTCTCATGATAGACGTAAATTATGTTGTTAGTTGTTTTTTATGTAGGGTTATCTGATTTTGGCTTTTACAAACCACATTTCGTTGAGCGAGAAATTGACGCCAAGTTTTACGTAGTTTTCTTTCAGAAGCATTTCCGAACCAATGTTGCCGTATTCCAAATGTATGTTTATAAGTGTTTTCGATGTCCTGAGAGGCAGTCCCACACCACAAGTGACAGAGAAGTCGCGTGTGGCGTGATTTCCTATTCTGATGTATGAGTTGCGGTAGTTGGCTCCTATACGCCAATATACCCTGTCTGCATACCGGCGTCCTCCAGGGTTGTGTATGTATTCGGCTCCGAGAGCAATTTTGTGCCTGTTGCACAGAGTGTCGGTTACACCGTAGAAACGGGCTTTGGCAAACTCCTGGTAAATGTAGTCTGCCGATATTGTCAGTCTGTCGTCATAAGTGTACGAGAATCCGCCTCCATACAGCGACGGCAAGTCAAACAGTCGGGTCATTGACGATGTTATGGTGTCGGCAGCTTCGGTGGTGTATGTGTGGGTGCCTGATATAGGGCTTTTGAATTCATATATTGCCCCGATGGTAAAGGCATGTTTACGGTCTACGGTTTCGTGGTACTGTATGCCGAATCTGCCATTGAAGTTTCCGGTGTGCAGGTTCGATGTGCGTATGGTGTTGACAGGTGTCAATTCAGATGACGTGTACGACAATGCCCTGTAGTGGGTCATGTTGCCGAACATGTAGTAGGCATTGGCTCCGATGGAGAAATGGTTTGCAATGTCAAACGATATGCCCAAGTAGACTTGGCTTATGCCGCCCGCACCCGAATAGCTCTGCATGTATTTGTTCGTTTTGTCCGATGCCGGTATCTTTATCGAATCATTGGTACTATATTGGTAGCCTACGTACGAGAATGGTATCAGTCCAGCACTGAGTCCCATCCATTTGGTTATCGGCATTTGTAGCGCCACATAATCCAGGTTCCCGGTGAATTTTGTATTGTATGATGTGCCGGTACTGAAATTCGACAGCAGGCCGGACACTCCCATTTCAAAAATAAACGTGGTGCTGTCGATGCTGCTGTACGATGCCGGATTGACAGGATTGATCGATATCCTGTTGCGGATTCCAACGGCAGCTCCACCCATAGCCTGACTCATAGAGAAACAATTGTCTTCAAGGTGTCCGTAGCCGTATCTTGTGTACGGTGAGTTGGTGTTGTTTTGGGCGGTGATGATGCCTGCGCAGCAAAGCAGTAATGACACCAGTGCGTATAGTCTTTTGGCTGATATGTTCATTTAGACAGATTGTTTGCTATAAAGTTTAATCCTATCGGTATGAGAAGCGGCTGCAATTCCCAAATTGCCTTGTCTGTGATGTGCGGTGCTATCTGTTCTGCATTTCCTCCGGTCAGTATCGTGCGCAAAGCCGGATATTTTTTACTGTAACGGCCAATGTACCCGTTTATTTCGTATATCAAGCCCCAAAATGCTCCTGCCTGCATGGCTTCGGCGGTGGAATGGCCGATGGGGGCGACTGTAGTGTCGGTTGCTGTATCCGGCAAAGCCGATGTCTGCCTGTGCATGGCTTGCAGGCGCATGTCAAGTCCCGGTGCGATATTTCCCCCGAGAAACACACCGTCGACTATCAGGTCGTAAGTTATACAGGTTCCTGCATCGATTACCAGCAGCGGACTGTCAGGGTGAAGCGCACAGGCTCCGGTCATGCCGGATATGCGGTCCAGACCCAAAGTTTGCGGAGTGCGGTAGGCTGTCTTGAATGGCAGCGGCATACTGCGGGTGAGTGTTATGTAGTTATGCCGGTTGGCAGCAAGATATTCGGCCAGCTGGCGGTACACCCTGCCGTTTACACTCGATATTATTGTCGTTGTTACATCATATTGGGCGTAGACATTATCCAGTTCCGGCTTGTCTATATCTGTATAGTGCCTGATATATACTGGTTTGTCGTGGTCAAAAAGCACTATTTTGATGCGGGTATTGCCAATATCAGCGGTCAATGTCATGCAACGGAGAGTTTTTTATATAATCAGTCGCAAAGTTAGCCAAAATATTCAACCCAATGTTATTAAAAAACATCAACCGAATATAATCAATGTTGTCTACAACAGGCTGTTCGGAATATTGTGAAGCGTATGCCAAAGCAGGAAATTGTCTTGGTTTGAATATTGACCGGACTTTTTCTTGGTGAATACAGAAAACAGTTTCAATCCTGGACAGCACCGGAAATCACGCTGCCGTATCAGGTACATTGGCGGGAGTGGCAAAAATCGGTAATTTTTTGATGTCATGCAAGTCGTTATACACTCAAAATATGTTTCTCACAATATCGTTGAGCTGCATTCCCTGTGGAAATCACAGCTTTGGCAGATGGTGGAAATTTTGTACCTTTGTCCTCCGGTTGGTTTCAGCCGGACTGTCTTGGGGCACGTCCTATGAAACGGTGATTATTACAGTTAATTTAATTGCAAAGCAACTTTTTATCATATACAGATGTTTTCAGTAGAAAATCTTACTGTCGATTTTACCGGAACTCCATTGTTTGAAGACATTTCCTTTTTGGTCAATCCCAAGGAAAAGATAGCTCTTGTGGGTAAAAACGGAGCCGGAAAATCCACCATGTTGAAAATATTTGCAGGCCGGCAACAGCCTTCATCCGGCAAAGTGTCGATGCCGAAGGACGTTAAGATAGGCTATCTGCCGCAGCATCTGCTGGTAAAAGACGGCAAAACCGTGCTTGAAGAGGTGCAGACTGCCTTTTCGTCTGTTTTCGAAACCCGTCAGCTGGTTGATCGGTTGACAGTCGAACTGGCCGAACGTACCGATTACGAAAGCGAAGAGTATGCCAGAATCATCGAACGCCTTACAGAGGAAAACGACCGTCTCTCATTGATGGGCAGTGACAATATTATGTCTGAAATCGAAAAGACCTTGCTCGGTTTGGGATTCGCACGTACCGACTTCTCGCGGTTGACATCGGAATTCAGCGGAGGCTGGCGGATGCGCATAGAGCTCGCTAAAATACTTCTTGCGAGACCGGACATACTATTGCTCGACGAACCGACTAACCACCTCGACATAGAATCGATCCAATGGCTGGAACAATTTCTAATCGGATCATCGTCGGCATTGCTCCTTGTCAGTCATGACCGGGCTTTTCTCGATGCCGTCACCACCCGTACAATCGAAATCTCTCTCGGGCGGATTTACGATTACAAAGTCAATTACTCCAAGTACGTCGAACTGCGCAAGGAACGGCGAGAGCAGCAGATCAGGGCATACGAAAACCAGCAGAAGATGATAGCCGATACCGAAGATTTTATAGAACGTTTCCGCTACAAGGCTACAAAGGCCGTGCAGGTTCAGAGCCGTATCAAACAGTTGGAGCGTATCCAGCGTATCGAAGTAGACCTTGAAGACAACAGCATGTTGCGCCTGAAGTTTCCACCAGCTCCGCATTCGGGCGTATTGCCGGTGAATATCAGCCATTTGACAAAAGCCTACGGTGAGCACATTGTCCTCAACGACATAGGGATGCAAATTTCACGCGGAGAAAAAGTGGCTTTCGTCGGCAAAAATGGCGAAGGCAAATCTACACTCGTCAAGTGCATCATGGATGAAATCCCGTATTCCGGCGAACTCCGCCTCGGTCACGGTGTTAAGATAGGCTATTTTGCCCAGAATCAGGCATCGCTCCTTGACGGGAATCTGACCGTATTCGAGACTGTCGACTATGTGGCTGTAGGCGATATACGAACCAAAATCCGCGACATCCTCGGAGCTTTCATGTTTGGCGGCGAAGCCTCTGACAAGAAAGTGAAAATACTGTCAGGCGGTGAACGCAGCCGTCTTGCAATGATAAGGCTGTTGCTCTCGCCAGTCAATCTGCTTATTCTCGATGAGCCTACAAACCACCTTGACATGCGTTCCAAGGATGTCCTTAAAGAGGCAATCAAGGCATTTGACGGTACTGTCATACTCGTCAGCCACGACCGTGACTTTCTTGACGGACTCGTTGACAAAGTCTACGAGTTTTCCGGCAGGAAAGTACATTTGCATATAGGTGGTATACGTGAGTTCCTTGAAGAAAAGAAGTTGGAGTCGCTTCGCGATATAGAACGCAATGCTCCTGCCAAAGCCAAGTCTGAACCGGCTGGCAATAAACCTGAATTTGTAGTTGAGGCTGAGGATGTTTCTTCCGGCGGAGGAACGTTGTCTTACGACGAGCGTAAGGAAATAAACCGTCAGATACACAGGTTGCAGCGTCAGATAGAGAAATTGGAGCAGGAAGTGTCTGCTCTTGAAGCTGCCAATGCCGGCATAGAGGCCCGGTTTGCCGAAGGCATAACATCACCTCAGCTGACTGCCGATTACGACAAAAACCACCGTATGATAGAACAGCGCATGTACGAATGGGAATTGCAGAACGAGCAGTTGGAGAAGATGTCGGCACGTCTGAACTGACCGTTGTCGTTCTGAAATGGACATATCGGTATCATGACTGATATTAGGACAGATGAGAATGGCAATACAATTGTTTTTAGAATAGTGGATTCGGGTGGTAGTCCCATCTAAACGCGACCGTGATTTCTTCATTTTCCGTCTCGCCAAGCTCTGTGTCTAAACTTTAACTTTTCCAAGCTCTGTTTTTAACAAATGCTCTGATATTTCGGCTTGCACCCTTTAACGTTTCCAATCTGACCTTTTGACAAATGTACCGGAATTTCGGCTTGAGCCGTAAAAATTAAATTGTTTGGTCCTATCTTTGATGGATCAATCGAATTTGACGGAAATTCATATAGACAATTAACAAAGTGATAGATCTCATATACCTGCACACTAAAGGGTTGTGAGGCGGTGAGACGCAAAAATGGGGAGTAGAGAAATCTACTCCCCGGTTAAGTACCCGGAGCCGGGATCGAACCGGCATGGAAGTGAATCCATTGGTGTTTGAGACCAACGCGTCTACCAATTCCGCCATCCGGGCATTGCCTGTTTTTGCGACTGCAAAGGTAATTTATTTTTTTTATCCTGCAAAATGTTCGGCTCTTTTTATCTGCTTTTTTTGTGTTGAGTTTTTTTATTAATTTTGCCAACATATGACTATATCAGGTAATTATATCGCAACTGTCTATGAATCTGGTTTTTTTAATCGGTTATATGGCTGTCGGAAAAACTACCGTAGGGCGGGCATTGGCAGAAAAAGTCGGTTGCAGACATATTGATTTGGACGAAGAGATAGCAATACGAACCGGAAATACCGTGCAGAATATCATAAGTGGTCATGGAGAAGAGTTTTTCCGGCATGTTGAACAGCAGGTACTGTCCGATGTCATTGATGAAGTGGGTGGTAGGTGTAATGAAGAAGGTCGTCAGGCCGATATGGCCGGACAGATGACTGTGATTTCTGCAGGAGGCGGTACACCGTGCTATTCCGACAATATGGATGTTATGCGCAGGGCCGGGTGCGTGGTGTGGTTGCAGATGTCGGTCTACGGTATAGTGCAGCGGTTGGCTGCAGACAGAGCAGGGCGACCTCTGCTGGCAAATGTCGGTGACAGGCATCTCTGTTGTGTGGTTGGAAGGCATCTGGCCATGCGCCGGATGTTCTACTCTAAGGCTCATATACAGGTTGACGTCGACGGTATGGATGTCGGTAAAATTGTCGGCGCGATAATTGAAAAGTTGGAAACTGACAAAACATCACACTCCGGAAACAGGGAAGCATGTAAAATACAGAATAACAAACAATAAGATAATTTACAGAACACAAAGATTCGGATTATGAACACTTACGAAAGTCGTCAGAAGCAGTTGTTTCGCAGTCAGGACGATGTATATGCCGTTTTGAGCGATTTGCGCCATTTGGAGCGTTACTGGACTGCTGTACCGGAACAGCACAAAAGCAAAGTGCAGGATTTGAAGATAGAGCAGGATGCCATATCATTTTCGGTATCGCCTGTCGGTAAGGTGGTGCTGCGTTTGGTGGATAGTGAAGCTCCGAAAATGCTGAAATTTGGAGCCGACAATTTTCCGATACAGTTCAATTTCTGGATTCAGCTGGTCGGGGTTTCGGATTCAGACACGCGCATGAAACTTACCTTGAAAGCTGACATTCCGCTCATGTTGCGTCCTATGGTCGGCAGCAAACTTGATGACGGCATAGAACGTGTGGCCGACATGATGGCGCAAGCTATCAATGCCGGAATGTGACAAACTCTATACTGAACGGCATATTGCTTATGTCGTCTGTCAAAGTATGAAATTTGTAATGTGGAAGTGGTTCCGGAAAGTTAAGGAAAGAACTTTCCGGAACCACTTCGTTTCGATA
Organism: Candidatus Aphodosoma sp.; assembly: GCA_051870875.1. GTDB lineage: Bacteria > Bacteroidota > Bacteroidia > Bacteroidales > Paludibacteraceae > Aphodosoma. Next base: position 14,693 of record JBJECG010000049.1, on the reverse strand, counting down.
TGACTTTGTGTGGCAACCGTGCTCAATATGTCAATAGTGACATATTGGAATCAGTCACACCATTAGCTTGTCCCCAAGATTTCAGTTGTAATGGAACGGGCAGATTACAATGGTATTGCTGATGCCCGGTTCTGCTCAGGTATATGGATTCCTTGCCTCTCAAACACTAATTTCTACAGAATAAAAACTCTCCTGTATTTATGGTTTCCGGTAAGCCGTTTATGTCGCTCTTATTTTTTTCATGAGGCGATGGTACGGTTATTACCTTATGCGGTCGAGTGAGCGGACGAGTGTTTCGTCTTTGGCGATGGCTCGTATTGCAAAGTATGTGAGTATGGCCGCGATCAATGGAATTAGAAGTGTCCACCCGTACACGAAGATATCATATTCGTATTGTTTGCCGAGCAATGCTTTGACGGTGAAGAACAGTCCGTAAAAACCGAGCATGAGCATGATGTTGAATATCGACATGCGTATCTGGAGTATGCGGTGCCGGTAGAGGTTGACGGTGATGAGTGAGATAACCGGGATGACGGTGTTGAGTAGAGACAGCCATGCGGTGGTGGATGTCCATTGCCATGCGGAACTTCCTGCTGGTATTGTCCCGCGGAATGAAAGTTCAAATTCGTTTTCTGCCGACACAAAAGTTGCGTACGGAAAGAATAGCATCAGAATGAAAAGTACGGTTACCGTAAGCAGGTAAATTGTTTGGATGCGTTGTATCATAGTTGTAATGTGTTTATCGGTCAGTGGCTGATTTGCTGTGCGGATTACTGCTGGTCGTCGGCATTGCCGCCGTTCTCGCGCTTGTCTTCTTCACATGCCAGATCTGCTTCGATGCGGCGGACTGTTGGTTTGCAGATGATGGCTCCGATGGCTTCGATGCCGGCAAGCCAGAAGAGAGACATTTGTTGCGTAAGATAATATGATAGTATGGAGGCTGAAAGGCCTATGGCTATGACTGCAAGCCGTATAGCTGCATAGTTTACGTACATGCGGTAGCGTAGCTGCAGGTCTTCGAGCAGGCGGATTTTTTTCAGCTTGAATGTGAAGAGAGAGAACGAAATCGGCATTGTGACTATGACGTAACATAGCACTATGGTGTATATGGTGGTGGCTGCTGCAGACTCTTTTGGAATGAAGATGCCGAGATTGCATGTCAGGTAATATCCTGTCATGGCCGACAGTACGGCCAACAGAAGTACGATGTAGTATATTACTGTGAGCGGGTGTTTAGGGTGGCGCATGTTTTCTTTTTTCTGGTTGATGATGTTACTGTTCGTTTTGGCGGAATATGATTTCTCCGGTTGTCAGCCGTTGTAGCTGACGCGGTTGGCTATGGAGCGTGCCAATGTAACCTCATCGGCGTATTCAAGGTCATCTCCTACAGCTACTCCGCGTGCTATAGCAGTGATTTTCAGATCGAATGGAGCCAGCCTGCGGTAAAGGTAGAATGCAGTGGTGTCTCCTTCCATGTTTGGGTTGAGTGCCAGGATTATTTCCTTTGTCTTAGGCATCCCGTTTTTTACCCTTTCCACAAGTGAGTCTATTTCCAAATCAGACGGGGCTATACCGTTCATGGGGGAAATCACTCCGCCCAATACATGGTACACACCGTGGTATTGTCCGGTATTCTCTATAAGCATCACTTCTTTTATGCTCTCCACAATGCATACGGTAGTGTGGTCGCGTCTGGGGTCGGAGCAGATGTTGCATACCGGTTGGTCTGATATATTGTGGCATACCGAGCAGTATTGTATGTTACGGCTCAGATCGTTTATGGCTTCGGTAAACCGCGAGGCAGATTCCTGCCCTTGTCGCAGTATATGCAATGCAAGGCGCAGAGCTGTCTTGCGGCCTATGCCCGGCAGCGATGTGAAAGCGTTGACGGCATTCTCCAATATTTGCGACGGATATTGCTGTTGCATTTTGTGTGCTGTGTGGTTTTCCAGCGCAAAATTAGCAAAAAATGCCGGAATAACCGAGAAAATGGAACAAATGACGGTAACCAACTTAATATTAACATTTCAGTTATCCTGTATTGCGACAGGCGGAATGCGCGAAAACAAGAAATAATATGAATACGGCAGAGGAACAGCTGCAAACCTCTTCCTTCTGGCGTCAGTATGCCACGGACACAGAGTTGACACTACTGTGTAAAACTACGAAAAAGAGGCAAAATTATTTGGCAACGGACAGACGGTTTTTGTGCAGCCTGACAGAAGCATCGGGAATAAAGACAATGGAAAATCAGGGGATTAATGCTGTAAATATCTTTGTCAGGTTATACAAAACTGTTGTATGGGACAATCTTCGGGAAAAGACGTAGCGGATATATGCAGACTGTTTACTACTCGGAAATGTTTCAGACAACGGTACCGGGAGTGATTGAACAATATCATGATCCGCATGATTCCAGTCTTTGAAGAACATTCTTGAAGAGCGTGGACAATGCCGCTTCTTGTCTGATTGCAGCGTATATCTTGTGTTGTCTCATTTGGACGGACGTTGACGAAAGTGCCGGAAACTGTTTTGCGGTATGCGTTTTTTGTTGTACTTTTGCGCCTATTAGCATGATAAAGATGGAAACTGAACGCAAGACATACAGGCTGCATGTGGCTATACACGATTTGTTCTATTGTGGCTGGGTGCTTGGCTGTTCAGTCTTTTGCAACGGATATGCTGCATAGTCATGTCCATTTTTTATCAATAACAAATGTATGATTATGAATTTCATAGAAGAACTTAAATGGAGGGGGATGATACAGGATATCATGCCCGGTACCGAAGAACAATTGGCAAAAGAAATGACATCGGCATACTTGGGTATCGACCCGACAGCCGATTCTTTGCATATAGGGCATTTGTGCGGGGTGATGATGCTGCGCCATCTACAGCGTTGCGGGCACAAACCGATAGCTCTTATAGGTGGTGCTACAGGTATGATTGGCGATCCATCCGGCAAATCGGCCGAACGGAATCTGCTTGACGAAGATACGTTGCGCCATAATCAGGCTTGCATCAAAGCACAGTTGTCGAAATTCCTGGATTTTACATCCGATGCACCGAATGCAGCCGAGTTGGTCAACAATTACGACTGGATGAAGGACTTCACCTTTCTTGATTTCGCACGTAATGTGGGCAAACTCATAACTGTCAATTATATGATGGCCAAGGACTCGGTCAAGAAACGTCTCAACGGTGAGTACAACAATGGTATGTCGTTCACAGAGTTTACTTACCAGTTGTTGCAGGGTTATGATTACGTATATCTCAACAAAAACAAGAACTGCAAGTTACAGATGGGAGGCAGCGACCAATGGGGCAACATCACCACAGGAACCGAACTGATACGCCGTATGGGTGGCGGTGAGGCGTATGCCCTTACCTGTCCGCTGATAACGAAGGCTGACGGAGGCAAGTTCGGCAAGACTGAGAGTGGTAATATATGGCTTGACAAACGCTATACTTCGTCATACAAGTTCTATCAGTTCTGGCTCAATGTAGCTGATGAGGATGCAGAGCGTTATATCAAGATATTCACCGGCATTACGCAGGAGGAGTGCGAAGCTCTGGTGGCGGAACACCGTGCGGCACCGCATTTGCGTCTGTTGCAGAAGCGTTTGGCTAAGGATGTCACCATTATGGTACATTCCGAGGCCGACTATGAAGCCGCGGTCGGAGCATCGGACATCCTTTTTGGCAACGCTACTGCCGATGCTTTGCGTCAGCTCGATGAAGAGACTTTGGTGTCGGTATTCGATGGGGTGCCTCAGTTTGGAATAGGGCGTCAGGTAATAGAGGCCGGAATCCAGCCGCTTGCACTTCTTGCTGAAGCTACGGATATATTTCCGTCGAAAGGCGAAGCACGCAAAATGATTATGTCAGGCGGTGTAAGTCTCAACAAAGAGAAACTTTCCGCCATTGACACGGTCATCGGCAAGGAGGCACTGCTCAACAACCGCTATATTCTCGTCCAACGTGGCAAGAAAAACTACTTCCTTATAGTCGTGAAAGACTGACAGGTTGCAAAGCCGTATCGAAACAGCCCCCTAAAGTTCGCATCTCCGTGCTTTAAGGGGCTGTTGTCCGTGTTGTCTGAACCCATTCTGCTACCGTCTTATACGTTCGGTGCGCATGGTGTCCAGTTTCAGGAATATGAAAAGCAGTATGGTGAAACTTAGTAGTGACGAGCCCCCGTAGCTGAAAAATGGCAGCGGGATTCCGATGACGGGTGCCAGTCCCAGTACCATACCTACATTGACAAAGAGATGGAAAGCGAATATACCTGTAACACAGTATCCATAGACACGGGCGAATTTCAGTTCCTGCCGTTCTGCCAGGAATATCAGACGGAACAGAAAAGCCAGAAACAGAATCAAAACCAAGGTGCTGCCCAAGAATCCCCATTCTTCTCCGACTGTGCAGAATATGAAGTCGGTATCCTGTTCTGGCACGTATTTCAGCTTGGTTTGGGTGCCTTGCAGAAACCCTTTTCCCAATAAGCCCCCTGACCCTATTGCTATACGGGCCTGGTTGGTATTGTAGCTGATACCGGTAGGGTCATCGGCCATACCTAAAAGCACTTTGATTCGCATCTGTTGGTGTGGTTGGAGCACACTGCCGAATATGTATCCTGCCGAAAAGCAGTACCCGGAACATAACAGCAGAAAGAGAGCCGTAAGTATGTATACCTTCCTCCATCTGACAGCAGCCATCACTGATGTGTAGACGGCAGCGGCCGCTATCACACCGAGCATGACGTAAACCATATTTACCGGTATCCACAACCAGTGGATGAGACAGGCCGTTCCGAATACAGGAATGGGGGAGAGCGACAGTATAAGTGTATTCAGCCTGTCGCGTTTATATACGTACAGCAGTATTACGAATATGGCATATGTGATAGACAGACCTGCAAACAACCCTATCGATGTATTTTCCACACCCAATACAGGAATATCGCTCATACGTATGACTGTGACAAACAATACCACGGCACACAGCCCCAGCAGGGGAATCAGTCCGGGCAATCCTTCACGGTAAAGCATGAACAGGAATGAAGTGTAGACCAATGCTGATCCTGTCTCCTGCTGGCCTATGATGATGAGCATTGGCAGCAGTATCACGCTGCTCACTATGGCATACGAGCGTATATTGTCCAGCCTGAATTGCGGCTGGCTGATGATTTTGGCCAATGTGAGTGATGTGATGAATTTTGAAAACTCGGCCGGTTGTATGCTTACCGGACCCAGCCGCAGCCACGAGTGGGAGCCTTTGATATCAGGTGCAACGAATATGGTGACAATGAGTACCAGTATCGTGATGCCGTATAGTATATATGGTACAAAAAAGAAGATCCGGCTGTCAGTAAACAGTATGAGCAGAGCCATACTTATACTTATGCCTATCCAAACGGCCTGCATCCCAGAACGGCAGGTGAGGTCGAATATCGAAGTCTGGTCTTCGGTGACACTGGCACCGTATATATTGCACCATCCGAAGAGTATCAGCAGTAGATACAATCCTACTGTCCATTTGTCTGTTGCGCTTAGTACGTTAAAGTTTTTTGACATTGTCGTTCAATACAGTGTTTTTCATTCGTTCGTATAGAGCGTTGCGGCTTGAGCTGATCGAGTCGTTTACATACTGTTCTATACAGAGTGAGGCTATTGGGAGAGCCCAGGTGGCACCGAATCCGGCATTTTCTATTACTACTGCTATTGCTATCTGAGGATCATCGGCAGGGGCATAGCCGATGAATATTGAGTGCGGACGTCCGTGGCTGTTGTCGGTTGTGCCGGTTTTGCCGCACACTTCGACACCCGGTACCGGGTACCATCTGCCGGATCCATCCTGATACATTTTCCGCATACCGCGTTGGACTACGGCATAGTGTCTGGTATCTATGGCAGCTTCATGTCGGTGGTCGAGCATTGAGTCGGCTTTGTTGACGTGGGGGGTTATGTAGTATCCGCTGTTGGCTATCACGGCAACCGCATTGGCAAGCTGTATTGGGGTGACTTCCACTTCTCCCTGTCCGATGGAGTTTGAACGTATGGTCTGTGCTTTCCATCCTCGTTCGCCATACCATTTGTTATAGGTCTTTTGTGTCGGTATGGCACCGTGTCGGAGTCCAGGTATGTCGGAGTCGGTAAAGTGCGGTCCGAGGCCGAAACCAATCATGTCGTTTCTCCACTTTTCGTACTGCGCCTTGAAATTTTTGTTGTTTTCACCGTATCCGTTCAATTCAAGCATAGAGCGGTATGCTGCCCAGAAATAAGGGTTGCAGCTCTCTTTGATGGCATCTTCGAGTGATACCGGACTGCCGTGGTGGTGTGTGCATTTTATCGGCTGCGAAGCCGGACCGTTGCAGGGGAATACGGTATGTTCGGTTATCCCGCCTTCCTGCAGACAGACAAGAGCCTGAAGTGTTTTGAATGTTGACCCCGGAGAATATACCCCCTGGGTAGCTCGGTTGAGCAAGGGTTTGCAGGGGTCGTTGAGCAGCATGGGGTAATATGAGGAACGAAGTCTGCCGACCAGGTGCGACGGGTTCCATGTTGGGCTTGAGGCCAAAGCCAGTATTTCGCCGGTTTTGGGTTCTATGGCTACTATGCTGCCTATCTTTCCCGACAATAATTCTTCTGCCAGCATTTGCAGACTGATGTCGAGTGTGGAGGTTATGTTGGTTCCTGCGGTTGGTTCATAGTCGAGTTCCCCATCTTTATAGCTGCCTTGTATTTTGCCTCTGGCATCGCGAAGGAGAATTTCAACTCCGTTTTCGCCGCGTAGTTCGCGTTCATAAGAACGTTCCATGCCGTCAGTCCCTGCATAGTCGCCGAGTTTGTACGTAGGGTCGGCATTTATGGTGTTTTGGCTTACCTCGCCTATCGAACCAAGGACATGGGCCGCGCAAGGGTATGTATAGTTTCGCAGTGTACGGCCTTGTATGCTGAACCCCGGAAATTTGCGCAGATGTTCCTGTAGTACTGCATACTCTTCGGGAGAAAGTTGCGTTATGAAACGCTGGGGAGTAAGTGGGGAGTAGCCGGGATTGCGATGCCGGTCTTTGAGATTTTTTATGCGTTCGTCAAATTCCAGGCGTGTTATGCCGAGCAAATCACAAAGTTGTGCTGTGTCGACTGGCGTCCCGTGCTTGCTTTGCGAATTGACTTCTTTGACGGTGACCATAAGATCGTAGGTCGGCTGGTTGTAAACCAGAAGTTTTCCGTTGCGGTCGTATATCAATCCGCGTGGAGCATATATCGTTTTGCGGTAGAAGGCATTGCTTTCCGCTTTCTCCGAGTAGTTGCCGAAAAGTTGCAGTTGGGCCAGTCTCCCTATGAATATTATTACAAATAGTGCAATGACAGCTCCTACTACCAGACTGCGGTCTTTATATTTGTCATCGAGCATTGGTGGTATACATAGTTTGGTTTGGAAGAATAAAGAACGGTCAGCGTTTTTGCTGCGTCTGGAAATTGATTGTCCTGATGTGTTCGAACAAGGCTATGAACAGCATCGATATGATTGAACTGACCAATGTCTTTATCATGACAAACCAGTAATGGTTGAACGAAAAAGCCTCGAGTGTGAAAAGTACCGAATGGTGGATGACTGTGAGTATAATGGAGTATTTGGCAAATGTGGCTGGCATGGCATGGTATGCAATTGTGCCTTTGCCTGTATCTTCCTGTGAGGCACACAGTGTGAAGATGTACGGGCGGACGAATGCCATCAACGTGGTGGCTGCTGCATGCATACCCCATGTGCCGCAGAAGGCATCCATGACTGTGCCGATGGTGAAACCAATGACTACTGATGCTATGTGATTGGTTTTGGACGGCAGTATAAGTACGGCATATGTATATATAAACGGGTTGATGGCACCTGTTACCTCTATATGGTTGACAAGCAATACCTGACTCAATATGAGAGCCAGTGAGAGTGATATGTATTCCAGTATGGTTTTCATCTTGTGAAATAAGGCGTCTTCGTCCGGTAGAGCACGTTGCTGGTATTATTTGCTGAGGGTTTGTTGCATGGTCTTGTATTCTGATTTCCGGATGTAAGCTGATACGGTTACGTAGTCTATGCAGGAAAAGTCAACGGCTGGCGTGATGTCGATTTGCCAGAAACGGGCATTGTCCGGCAACGAAGCTTTCTTGACCGTACCTATCATCTCACCTTCAGGAAATATGGTTGAAAAACCAGTCGTGACTATAGTGTCACCCTCCGATACGGAAACGTGGGCTGGCACCTCATCCATCTGTATGACGTACGGGTCGTAGCCTTTCCATGATATTGCTCCAAGCTGGTTGGTGGAGCGTATTTTTGCGCTTATATGTTGTTCCGGATTGATGAGCGGCAGGACTATGGCGTAGTTCGAACTGACACGTTCTACCACACCCACTACACCGGAAGCCGACATCACGCCCATATCGGGTGTGATTCCGTGGTTGGCTCCGCGGTCGATGATGATGTAATTGCGGATCCGGTAGATACTGTTGTACACTACACGTGATTTGATATACCTTATGTCGGCAGGTGCCTGTAAGTCGGCTGTTATGCTGTCTGCGATGATGTTGAGCTGTTGCTGCAACAGTGCGTTTTGGTTCATCAATTCGGCATTTTGCCGGGCTAACATGGCATTTTGTTTGTTAAGCCCGAAATACTGCGACACTGATGAAGTTATACCGTAGCACCATGCCGATACTGTGGTACCGGCACGAAAGGCAACACTCTGTTGGAACTTGTTGTGGTTTACCAGCAGCAGTATGGAGCTTGTTTCCAGAATCAGGAATATCCACAGGTTGAGATGGCGGTACAGGAATAGCAGAATCTTTTGCACGGTAATCGCGGTATGGTGTATTTGAATCGTTGGCTGTATTTACTAATAGAGAACTGTTGTCTGCAAGATATGAAAATGAGGCTATATCAAAATTGGCAATTCTGACACATCCTCATTTTTACAGTGTAGCACTACATGACGGGTTATCTCAACAGAAAACGGAATTTGTCGACGTTTTTCAGTGCTATTCCGGTACCTCGGGCCACAGCACGCAGCGGATCCTCGGCTACGTGGAACTGTATCTGTATCTTGTCTGTCAGACGGCGCGCCAGACCTTTCAGCAACGCACCGCCTCCTGTCAGGTAGATACCCTTGTTTACGAGGTCGGCATACAGTTCCGGCGGAGTGTCTTCAAGCGCTGCAAGGATGGCCGCTTCTATTTTCGAAATCGACTTGTCGATAGCATGAGCTATCTCCTGGTACGATACCGGTACTTCCATCGGAAGCGATGTGATGCGGTTCGGCCCTTTCACTATAAAATCTTCAGGCACTTCCTCTCCTTCCCTTTCTCCAAGGTCTATAATGGCGGATCCTACGTTCTTTTTTATGTTTTCTGCCATTGTTTCGCCTATCTTGATATTATGCTGACGGAACATGTAGTCCATAATGTCAGACGTAAATTCATCGCCGGCTATACGTATCGAACGGTCGGTGACGATACCGCCGAGTGATATGACGGCAATTTCTGTAGTACCGCCGCCTATATCCACGATCATGTTCCCCTCCGGGGCTTCCACATCAAGACCTATACCCAAAGCGGCGGCCATAGGTTCCGGTATCATATATACATCGCGACCCCCGGCGTGATCAGCCGAATCGCGTACGGCACGCATTTCCACCTGGGTACTGCCAGACGGTATGCCTATGACCATTCGGAGCGAGGAGGTGAAAAGACGGCTTTTGCGGGGTATCATTTTTATAAGTCCGCGGATCATAAGTTCTGCCGCGTTGAAGTCTGCAATCACACCGTCACGCAGCGGGCGCACGACATATATGTTCGGATTGGTTTTTCCGCGCATCTGGTACGCTTTGCTGCCTATGGCTTCGAGCTTCTGTGTCCTGCTGTCCAATGCTACTATCGACGGCTGGTCTACCACTATCTTGTCATTGCAGATTATGACTGTATTGGCTGTGCCGAGGTCTATAGCTATCTCTTGTGTTAAAGAAAAGAGTCCCATGCTGTATTATAAGCAAGTATATTGTTCGTTTTCAGTGATATATATGTACGCCGCATAATATCCGCGTATACATAGCAAAGTTAATGGTTTTTCTCCGTTTTTGCAATGTTTTTTCCGTGTTTATTTTTGATAAGCCTGTTTATGCCGGGTATCGACGGGAGAGGCAAGTCGGTATGTATCATATAGCCTACAAATATCAGCAGCAGGCCGGTGCGGTAAGACATGCGCAGCCACACGTTTCCGATTGGTACCAGCATGCCGGCACACCATAGTACGACCGTAAGGAGCGTATATTTTGCAATGCTGCGCAGCGGGTATGCGATATTGTAGTGGCGTTGGCCTATGAAGTAACTGAGAAGTGCCATGACAACGTAGCTGGCCAACGATGCGTATGCACTGGCCCAATAACTGTATATCGGTACAAAGATTATGTTTATGAGGAGTGTGATGACGAATCCGGCCAGTGACAGTATGGCACCCCAATAGGTTTTGTCCGTCAGCTTGTACCAAAGTGACAGGTTGTAGACTATACCCTGTACAAGGTAGGTGATGAGTACAACGGGTATTACTGCCAATCCTACGCGGTATTCGCTGCTGAGCAAATATTGGAATATTTCCACATAGAATGTCATCCCGAGGAATATGAGCAGTGCCGTGATGATATAGTATTTCATTGCATCGGCATAACTTTCCTTGCTGTCTTTGCTGCCGTGTTTGGCGAATACGAACGGCTCGTACGCAAAGCGGAATGCGTAGGTGAACATCATCATAACCATGGCTATCTTGAAGCATGCCCCGTATATGCCGAGTTCGCTCATGGCTTTATCCGGATAGGGGTAGACAATCGGAAAGATGATTTTGTCGATAGTCTGGTTCATTATGCCGGCTATGCCGAACAGGAGCAGGGGCAGACTGTAGTGCAGCATACGGCGGAGCAGAACTTTGTCAAAGGTCCACCGTCCGACTGACATATATGGTATCAGAGCCAATGTGACGGCAATGGTGGATATGAGGTTGGATATGACTATGTATCCTACGCCATAGTCGGTCTTGTAGAACCAGTCAATCCAGCCGGGATTGGATTTGTATATGACAGGACACAGTACGAGGAAGAAAATGTTGCTCAGTATGTTGACCATTATCATCATTATCTTCAAGCCTGCAAACACAATCGGACGGTTGAGGTGCCGAAGGTAGGAAAATGGTATGCTGTCAAAGGCATCGATGGCTACTACTACGCCGAGTATCGCTACAAATTCAGGGTGATTGCCATAACCCATGGCATCCGATATCTGACGGTAGAACAGCAGGACGCAGATTATGAAGAGGGTAGAGGTGGCTGCGAGTGATGTCATGGTCGTGGTGTATACGCGGTGCGTGATACGTTCGTCTTCAGGATTTTTGTTGACAAAACGGAAAAATCCGGTTTCCATACCGTAGGTCAGTATGATGATGACTATTGCCGTCCAGGCGTAAAGGTTCGTTACGATGCCGTATTCTCCGGCATCGGCCAGTACGTAGCTGTAGAGAGGGACAAGGCACCAGTTGAGAAATTTCCCGACTATGCTGCTAAGTCCGTATATGGCTGTTTCTTTGGCCAACTGTTTTAGTCCCGACATGATGAGTCTGTTGTTTTTAAGAGTGCGCCAGGCAGGGGCTTGTTTTACTGTCTTGCCAAATTGTACGCACAGGCAATGTTGCTGCCGCAGTTTCAGAAAAGGCGATGTCAATTTATATGCAAATTGATTCACCGCCTCAATGTGTTTTTTCTTTGTTCGGTATGGAAATTATTCGTTGCCGCCAAATTCCATCAGGTACGTTTTGATGAACATGTCTATGTCGCCGTCCATCACGGCACCGACGTTGGAGGTCTGGTAGTCGGTGCGGTGATCCTTTACGCGGCGGTCATCGAATACGTATGAGCGTATTTGTGACCCCCATTCTATCTTTTTCTTGCCGGCCTCTATTTTGGCCGTTTCTTCCCGTCGTTTTTGCAGTTCCAGTTCATAAAGTTGTGACCGCAGCAGACGCAGGGCGTTCTCTCGGTTGTCGAGCTGGGAGCGGCTTTCGGTGTTTTCGATCACTATTTCGTCCGGTTCGTTGGTCAGCGGGTTGATGAACGTGTATTTGCACCTGACTCCGGTTTCGACCTTGTTGACGTTCTGGCCGCCGGCACCTGATGAACGGAACGTATCCCAAGACAGGTTGGCTGGGTTGATTTCAATCTCAATCGTGTCATCTACCAAAGGCACTACGAATACTGATGTAAATGATGTCATACGTTTGCCTTGTGCGTTGTATGGCGATACACGCACAAGACGGTGTACTCCGTTTTCTGATTTCAGATACCCGTAGGCGTAGTCTCCGTCAATCTGTACGGTTACGGTTTTGATTCCAGCTTCGTCTCCGTCTATCATGTTGGTTATTTCGGCTTTATAACCTTGTTTTTCGCACCAGCGCAGATACATGCGCATGAGCATTTGCGCCCAGTCCTGAGCTTCTGTGCCGCCGGCTCCTGCCACTATTTTCAGTACAGCGCCGAGTTTGTCTTCTTCCCGGCGTAGCATGTTGCGCATCTCCAGGTCTTCGATGGCCGATATTGCCGTGCTGTAGGCCTCATCCACTTCTTCTTCCGTCATGGCATCTTCTTTATAGAAATCGTATGCTATTTGTACCTCGTTTACGGCATCGCGCACATGGTTGAACCCTTCGATCCAGAATTTCAGCCCTTTGACCAGTTTCATCTGTTGCTCCGCACGTTTCTGATCCTGCCAGAACTCCGGAGCTTGGGTCTTAAGCTCCTCCTCTTCCAGCTGTATCTTTTTGTCTTCTATGTTCAGGTAGCGGTGCAGGGCTTCCACACGCTCGTTGGCATCTTTTATCTGTTCGCTCGTTGTCATTTGTGTGCTGTGTAGATGATATAGGGTGATATTATTTCTGTTTTTGCGGGTATTTTCTGAACCAGCTGTTTATTTTCAGACGGATGACGCCGAAAAGTGCCTCCGAAAATATGCCTCCCGACATTTTTGATGTGCCTTCCACACGGTTGACGAAAACTATAGGCACTTCTTTGATGGTGAATCCGCACTTGTACGCCGTAAACTTCATCTCTATCTGGAATGCATAGCCTTTGAAATGTATTTTGTCGAGTTCGATTGTTTCAAGTACCTGACGGCGGTAGCACTTGAATCCCGCTGTTGTGTCAGCTACCGGTATGCCGGTTATGAATCGGACGTATTTTGAGGCGTAGTAGCTCATCAGAACGCGCCCCATAGGCCAGTTGACCACATTGACCACATTGCCTACGTAGCGCGACCCGACTGCCACGTCTGCCCCCTGGCTGGCACAGGCATCATACAGTTCGGTGAGTTTGGGTACCGGATGCGAGAAATCGGCATCCATCTCGAAACAATATTGGTAATCATGCCCGAGTACCCAATGGAATCCGGCTATGTATGCAGTACCGAGTCCGAGTTTGCCGCTGCGTTCCACCAGGTGTAGTTCTTCCGCAAACTCCTGCTGGAGTCGTTTGACTATGGCTGCTGTACCATCAGGCGACCCGTCATCTATCACCAGTATGTGGAATACTTTCGGTAGTGCGAATATGGCACGGATAATCTTTTCTATATTCTCCTTTTCATTGTATGTCGGTATGATGACGACCGAATCACTTTTCATAATGGTTGATTTGTTGGTTTCTGATAAGAAGGTTTGATGCGGAGCAGTCATATTCCGCCTGAAAACGGGACGAAAACTGCACAAAACGGCAGAACCAGGCTTTTCCAACCGCAAAGGTACACTATTTTTTGCAGCTGTACAACTTGTTGCCGTACATTTGCAGCGCAAGCTGTCGGTCGTGGTTGATGGTGGATATCACTGCTTGCTGCCTGTAGGGATCTTATTCTGTCGTCATCTCCGCATTTTTGCCTTTTTGTCACATTCGTGTTGTGTACTTCCGCAGATGTTTTCTGATAATTTTCGGGTCTGCAACGTGGAAACCTTTTCCGCAACTCATGTCCTGATTGTCTGCGTTTGTCAATTTGTCACTCTGTTGTGTCAATTTTGGATTGATTCCTCTTTGGCATGTGTTTTGATACAATCGGCTGTGTACGCTGTAAATGACAGAATATGCCACAAGTAAGCGGAAATATAAAAACTAAAATATTAACAACAATAAAACATTATCCATTATGAACATCAAACCATTGGCAGACCGGGTGCTCATTCTCCCCGCACCGGCAGAAGAAAAGACGATTGGCGGCATCATCATCCCCGATTCCGCAAAAGAAAAACCACTTCGTGGTAAAGTCGTTGCCGTAGGTAACGGTACCAAAGACGAAGAGATGATCCTCAAGGCCGGTGACGAAGTGCTTTACGGCAAATATGCAGGGACAGAACTCGAATACGAAGGTGAAAAATACCTTATTATGCGTCAGTCTGACGTACTCGCAATCCTTTGAATAATTTAGTACAAACCCATTAAATAAAATATACTACTATGGCTAAAGAAATTGCATTTAATATAGACGCCCGCGACCAGTTGAAAAAAGGTGTCGATGAGTTGGCTGATGCAGTCAAAGTCACACTCGGACCGAAAGGACGCAATGTAATCATCGAAAAGAAATTCGGAGCTCCGCACATCACCAAGGATGGTGTCACTG
>JBJECG010000048.1:0-27502 GCA_051870875.1 Candidatus Aphodosoma sp. | reverse complement strand
CTCTTTCTCAATCAATATAGTTAATAATCTGTCCAACTTTTTGGGGTCACTTCAAACATCACGCCTATTTTCCAAGTCGTCAAAACACGAATCAGGTGCAAATGCCATTCATTGAAAATGTTTTATAAAATATGTTACCGCCGGATTTATCTGATGGATATTTTTCCCTAACTTTGCAGCGCAATTCACAAAGAGCTGCATCCATGATGATCATAGACAACAAGTTTACCGTAATCCTTGATATCCTTGTAAGAAGCTGGGGCCATTTGGAAAGCTGGAAAAGCACGGCTTCCGTCTGCCGTCCCTGATTCCGCCGGTCAGATTCTGCATCATGAACTTCTGACCTGAAAACACATTTCCCATTACACACAAACACTTATTTTTTACATGAACAATTTTCGATTGCTCACAGGGTTGTTTTTGGCAGCCTTGTCGGGTGGCGGAGTGTGTTCTTACGGCCAGCGGACGATTACACTGGAAGAGATTTTCCAAACCGCCGAAGCCAACAGTACGCAACTCCGACCTTCAATTACAGCACAGACGGAAGCCGCATGTGCTGAGAGCGTTGCGCGTGCAGGCCGTTTGCCGGACATCAACATATCGTTGTCAGCCAGTTATATAGGGGACGGATTTACGACCAAGCGTGATTTCAGCGATTATCAGAGGGCACCCATCCCCCATTTCGGGAACGGGTTGTCGGTGAATGTATCACAGCCGTTATATACGGGTGGTGCTGTGACAAATGCCGTCAAACTTGCAGAGTCGGAACAAACGTCTTCCCGTTATGCAGCCGATTTCCAGCGCGACAACATCCGATTCAGACTTACAGGTCTCTATCTGGACATTTACAGATACACCAACTTGCGCAAGGTGACAGAAAGCAATCTGGATGCAGCACGGCAGGTATTGAAGGAAATGCAGGCACGCCATGAGCACGGGACAGCCATCAAAAACGACATAACCCGTTATGAACTGCTGGTGTCGGACCTTGAATTGCAGCTTATAAAGACCGACAATACCATAACCCTCCTGAACAGCACATTGGTGACAACAGCAGGGCTTCCAGCTGGCACTGTCGTAATACCAGATTCCACCATACTCGTACAATCTTTACCCATAAATGAAGAAGCGTGGTGGCAACAGGAGGCAACGGACAATTCCCCGTCACTGAACATAGCCCGTTCGGGTGTGGATATTAGCCGTAAGGCAGAAAATATAGCCCGTTCGGAATATTTTCCCAAAATAGGCATTCAAGCCGGATGGTCTATGGATGGTCCTATTCTTGTCGAAATACCTCCGGTAAACCGCAATTTGAGTTATTGGTATGTAGGTGTCGGTATCAGCTATAATTTGTCATCTCTGTACAAGGCAGACAGGACTTTGGCAAAAAGCAGGGCTTCCACCAGACGTACAATGGAAGAACTGGATATCGCCAAGGAAAACATTTCGCTTGCCGTGAAAGCTGATTACATCCGTTATCTGGAAGCTTATGAGGAGTTGAAAACCCGACAGAAAAGCGCTGAACTTGCAAGACGGAATTACCGAACAGTCTTAACCAGATATTCAGCAGATATGGCATTGATCACCGATATGCTGGATGCCGCCAATGCAAAGCTTGATGCTGAGGAGCGACTCGCCAATGCCCATATCGACATCATCTACCATTATTACAAACTTTTATTCACCACAGGAAAAATATGAAACATCACAGCAAGAAAACACTTTCGTACATCATCACCGTCATTGCAGTAGCCGCAGCGGGACTGTGGGCAGGGGGCAAGTTCATCCATCCCGGCAATGCGGAGTTTACCGACAATGCCCAGGTGCGGCGGTATATAGTACCCGTGAACAGCCGCGTACAGGGCTATATCAAGGAAATACGTTTCAAGGAGTATGAGGAGGTGAAGAAAGGCGATACGCTCGTCATCATAGATGATGCCGACATGCGCCTGAACGTAGCGCGCGCCAATGCCGACTATCAGAATGCCCTTGCCGGCTTGCGGATTGCCGAACAGTCGGCGGTATCGGCTTCGGCGGACGTGGCGGTGAGCGAAGCCTCCATAGCCGAGGCGAAAGTACTTATGGACAATGCGCAGACCGATTTGGAACGATATGACAAGCTTTTGGCACAGGAGGCTGCCACCCGCCAGCAGTACGATGAAGCCAAGACCGACTATGAGGCAAAGAAAGCCCGTTATGAAATGCTGTCACAACAGCGGCGTGCGACATCGTCGGCAGCCGATGTCACACGCCGGCGCATCACACAGTCGGAAGCCGGCATAGAACTGGCCAGAGTCCTGCTGGAAACTGCCAAACTCAATCTAAGTTACACTGTCATTCAGGCTCCATGCGACGGATACACTTCACGCAAGGAGATACAGGAGGGGCAGCTTGTACAGCCAGGACAGACTCTGTTGGATGTGGTAGAATCGGACGATGTCTGGATAACGGCCAACTATAAGGAGACCCAGCTCCGCCACATCGTCCCAGGCAGCAAAGTCGACATAAAGGTCGATGCCATTCCCGATCTGATTTTCAAAGGTGAGGTCAAGTCGTTGTCTACGGCAACCGGAGCATCGCTTTCGCTTATACCGCAAGACAATTCAGCGGGCAATTTCGTGAAAGTACGCCAGCGCATACCAGTAAGGATAGAATTCACCGATGAAAACCGGCCGGAAGATATATCCCGTCTCAGCACCGGCATGAATGTCGAATGTAACGTAATATACTGATATGCCGAATCATACTCAGCAAGGGGCATTCGATATACCGGAAGTTCCCGATTTCATTCCCCGCAGGCTGAAACCGTATCTGTTCATACTGTTTGTCCTGATAATCCAGTTTTCAGGCGGCATATATCTTGCTGCTGTATCACATATGGCAGGGACTACAGCGTTGATGCATGAGGACATTCTCATGGCAGGGTATGCCTCGTTGGCAGGCATGTCTGTAAACTTCGCCGTGATGTTCCGCATCAAATTCCGCTTTTCCACCCGGACGCAGTTGATCGCCGCCTGCATAGTTTTGATAGCAGCCAATGTGATTTGCGTCCATACCACCAATGTGCCCGTGCTGGCCGCCACTTGTTTCGTGGCGGGATGGTTCAGAATGCAGGCCACATTTGCATGCAATTCGACCATACAGCTGTGGCTGACACCTGTACGTGACATGGCAATATTCTTCTGCTACGTATATATCATAGTCGACAGCGTCATACAGTTGGGCGGTATAACCACTGTCTACACTGCTTTCTTCTTACAATGGGAATACATGCACATAATAATTGTGGGATTGCTTGCCGTCATGATTGTGCTGGTGATGCTGTTGGTAAAGCCGGTACGCAGCCCCATGTTCATCCCACTGTTAGGCATTGACTGGATAGGAGCAGCCCTGTGGGCAGGGTTCATGCTATGCTTTACGTTTGTCTGTGTATACGGCAATTTCTACGATTGGTGGGATGCCGGTGAAATCAGGGGCGCAACCATAACAGGCCTCGTTTGTCTTGGCATCAACTTGTGGCGGGCCTCATTCCTGCATCACCCATACATCTCGTTTATGACATTGAAAAACCGCAACGTGATACGGGCTACCATCGTATACCTTGTCTTTTTCACACTTGTATCAACCGAACATGTGTTTGAACACAGTTATGCCGCTGTGATACTGGGTTTTGACGACACCAATATCATCGACCTCAACTGGTATGTCTTTACAGGAATTATTGTCGGGTGCGCATTTACATATTTCACATTCGCGCTGCGCAAATGGAGTTACAGGAGCATGACAGCCATAGCATTTGCCCTTGCCTCATGCTATTTGGCATGGTTTTATTTTTTCATTGACTATGGTGTTGAAAAAGAGATGCTGTCCATACCGCTGTTTTTCCGCGGTGCGGCATCGGTGATTGTTTCCATCGTATTTCTCACCTCCATTGTGCAAAGCGGCCTTCCGTTTATGGTATTTCCACAGGCTCTTGCCGTAAACGGATTTACTGGAGCCGTAGCAGGAGCTACGTTCGGTCCGGCTCTTGTCAGTGAGTTGCTGCGTCATACGGTTGCACGTAACGCTGCACTGCTCGGAGCCGGCATCACCCGCTTCAATCCGCATATTGCACCTGCAGATGCAGACCTGTATTACGGCATTGTGCAGATGCAGGCACTTGTCGTATCGATGAAAGAGATATACGGATGGCTTCTGATATGCGCCTTGACAGCGTTGTCGGCCATACTGGCCGGCTACGGCAATGTGCGCCCGTTTGCAATATTTCCGAAATGGAGTACCGTCAGACGCAGTATAAAACATGTGGTGCGTACAAGAAAGGTTCCGATATGACCATATATTTGCCCGATATGCGTTTTTGGGGGAACGCACAACTACATCTGCAGCCTCGGCAAGACTCCGCCCGCAAGTATCATTCTGAGGAATCAGGGGTCTGCCGGGATTGCTGCCGTTCGGACGACATGATGTCCCTGTACCTGTCCAGCTCCCCTTTTGCAGTTTTAAGTATCCAAGCCAACACTGCCACATCATCGGTAAAACCGAATGGTATCAGGAAATCAGGTATAATGTCGACAGGCGTTACGAGATAAATCAGACCGGCTATGGCAAGTACAAGATTTGCAGTACTGTAATCCTTGTACTTGCCTGACACTACATCACTGACATAGCTGCATATCAGCCTTATGTCATCGATCATAGGTTTGAATCCGGTTTTCGACAGCATCCGGTTCACTTTTGAAAGCAGTTTGCCGGTTTTACGGGTGTTGCCGATATACGCCGAAGCTTTGTCTTTCCAGTCCCCGTCATTGAACTTTCCGATGATATCCATGTTGTACCCGGTTTTTGATTTAATTCGCAACAATAATGGAAGGCCGCTTGGCAGATATCAGACGGATGCTGAATACACCATTGCCAGCCGATTCCGATTTTCGCAGGTCATACTCCCCGTTTGTCGGGATGCCAGACGAACTTATGCAACTGAAGCTGCAATACCGCTTCGTGCAACAGCGGCTCGCGCAACATGATGTCGACAATCCGGTCCGCCCCGTATTTTCCCCAGACCACACCTACATAAATATGCGGCATAACGGTGTAACTACGCTCCATATCAGCTATCAAGTCCAGCATAGGCTGTATGTCGCCGTCATCGCCTACTACAAATTTAACCACATCGGTATCACGGAGATGAAAATAATTGTCGCGCACCATGCTTTGCTCCATGCCAGACGACGGCAACTTGTAGTCAATGGTAAAAAACGAATTTCCGGATACGATATCACGGTACGGCAAAATGTCAACTGCCCCGTTGGTTTCGACATTCAGGCGGAAACCTTCCGCAACCAAACATTCAAGCAAAGCAGATACACCGACAGAGAGGAGCGGTTCACCTCCGGTAACGGTAACATTCGGGATATCGTGGCGCAAGGCTGAAATTATATCACCGGCGGTCATACGTGTGAAAGCGACCCGCCCGGACGAAGCATCCCAGGCATAGCGTGTATCACAATAACAACAACTGAGATTGCACCCGGCCAGACGTATAAACTGGGCCAGTCTGCCGCTGCGGATCCCCTCACCGTCGATGCTACGGAATATTTCAACAACCGGATAATCCATACGTCCTGCCATTATCTACAATAGCTTGCCATATTATGGCTGCTTTCTTCCACATCCACACGGTAACAGTACGGCTGCAAAATATCACATATATGGCGGGCTATGTTTTCGGCAGTGGGGTTGAACGGCAGCACATCATTGAGTACTTTATGGTCGAGCGGCTCCACCACAAGACGCCTTATATCGGCAAAATCCATTATCATGCCCGCACTGTTGAGCGTTTCACTGCACAGATATACATCTACCAGCCAGTTATGCCCGTGCAGCCCGGTACACTTCGAAGTATAGTCGAGTGTCAGATAGTGGGCAGCACTGATTTCCAATCGCTTCTTTATTTTGTACATACCACGTTACGTTTTTGTTTTGCAAAATATTTTGACAGGACAGGAGCGAACGGGGAATCGAACTTACGTGCTTTGACCGGACAATTCTTCACACAGGCACAGCAACGGATACATTTTGCCATATCAGTTTTTGTCTCAGCTCCGGGAGCAATTGCATCTACAGGACATACTTCCACACAGATACCGCATCCCGTACACAACGAAGCATCGGTTTCAACGGCTGTTTTCTGCGGATTTTTCTTCTGCCGGCGACGATACCCCAACACAAACCGCGCAAATCCCAAGACATTTGACAACCCCGAACATCCGGCCTTTACCCCCTCCACAACAACAGGACGGATTCCATCATCATATAATTTCCCTATTACGGCCGCACCAAACTTGCGGGCATCAGCCCTGTCTTCGGCATCCGGACGACCTACGGCTATCGGGAAAGCATCCGTACTGTAGGAATGTTCACCTACAAAAGCGCCTGCCGCCACTGCCACAAAGCCCCTTTCTGCAATGAAATCACGCATCTGCAAAAGGGCTTTGTCAAAATTACGGTTGCCATACACGGCTACGATTACACTTGGAGTGCCATTTCCTTTCAATGCCTTAATTCTTTCTTTGGCAATGTCAGGTATCGCCCCTCCATACACAGGCATAGCCAATACAAGGAGAGTGTCGGATGAAAGTTCAAGCGGCTCCAACGCTGTATGGGTGACATCAAACTCGACAACCGGAAGATTTGTGCCTTCTGATATGGAACGGGCCACAGTATAGGATGAACGTGTGGGGGAAAAGCTCACCGACACGACTTTTTTAACTTCTGCACTCATAAAACATTTGTCATTAGTCATTCTTTACGGTGCTGCAAATACCGTTCCAAACCCGCACGACGCAGATGACAGGCAGGACAATGCCCGCAACCGTCACCTACCACTCCGTTGTAGCATGTAAGCGTACGCCGCCGTACAAGTTCAAAGATACCCAACTCGTCGGCCAACGCCCATGTTTCCGCCTTGTCAAGCCACATGAGCGGAGTGTGGATGACAAACTGCCAGTCCATAGCAAGATTGAGGGACACATTGAGCGACCGTACAAATGAATCGCGGCAATCCGGATATCCGGAAAAATCAGTTTGCGACACACCGGTCACAATATCGCCGATTCCATGCTCCCTGGCATATACGGCAGCTACAGACAAGAAGAACAGGTTACGTCCCGGGACAAATGTATTTGGGGGTGTACCGGCCGGTTTCGTCTGGTCCATAACCACCGATGTGTCGGTCAGCGCACTGCCGGCCAACTGCGATATGAATGAAACATCCATGCAACGGCACGGCACACCGGCTTCGGCCGCAATGGCAATGGCCACATCCACTTCCCTGGCATGCTTTTGTCCGTAAAGGAATGTGATGGCACAAACTTCTGAAAAATGCCGTTTCGCCCAATAAAGGCAAGTCGTGGAATCCTGACCTCCACTGAAAACGACGAGTGCTTTGGTTCTGTTCATATCCTGTCATTTCAAGGAAAAGGGGTTATACGATATTTTACTGTCGTAGACATCGGTTGCCTCATGCATCTTCACGAAATGCACCACCCGTGCCGTAACCGGCAGAAACATGATCTCGAAAAGTGTTTTCAGCACTGTCTCGGTAAGGACTATGTTCATCACCACATCCAAAGGTATGACTCCGGCAAAAGCCAGACAAGTAAACACGAACGTATCAGCCAGCTCACCAACCAATGTGGACGCCACTGCCCGAAGCCAGAACCTACGGCCACGCTGCAACAGCTTCATCCGGCTCATAACATAGGCATTGAGAAACGATCCTATCAGAAAAGCCGTCATGGAAGCCAATGCTATACGCGGAGTCTGGGCAAGCACCGAAGCATACGCAGATTGCATGCCTGCCCAATGCGGCGATGGCGCAAGTGCAACAGATATCCGGAACATAACAACTGCCAACAGATTGACAGCAAACGCTATCCATATTATAAAACGTGTGCTGCGGTACCCCCAGACTTCGCTGATACAATCATTAATGATATACGACACAGGGAATACTATCAATCCGGCCGTTGACGGAAATGTCAGGCCAAACAAATGGATATCGAACTGTTTGACAGCCAAAATATTGGACAAGACAAGACAAACACTGCACACGATACCCAGCACCATAAAAGCGGCAGAGTAAGTTTGTTTCATAAAAAGCGGCAATAAAAATTCATGCAGACCGGGTTTTCCCCGACAGGAAAACCTGCACGGCACATAACCCGAAACACTTGTTTTTTACGTGGTTGACCAAGCACACGGCTCATAATATCCTGAAGACATTATGAAGATGCAATGGAAAACAGGAATCGTCTTTGCCAGAGACAGTCAGATAACATGAGACTGCGTGCCGGCTACAGAACTTCCTGTTCCCGCAGTGCAAAGGTAATACATTATTTCCACCCGTACAATACGAGCGTATCGTGAATCCCCAAAAGATTCACGATATTGAAGTCTTCCACTCCAGCCCACCCGCCATCCTGTCAATCATCGGGGTCCACAATATCCGCTTTCTCCAAACCACCACATTATTATCCGATATGGCAGAGCTACGCGCCCCTACTGAGGCAGACCTGAATCCTGCAAATGACAGGCATGGACACACCAGGCAAAACCGAGCAAACGCAATCAACCGCGCTGCCGTCTTATCATCAACGGTGTCTTCCCCGTATGTTTGCGGACATATTGGCAGAAAAAACTGCTGTCGGCAAAACCCAGACAGAAAGCAATTTCTTTGATCGTGGCATCAGAGTTGAGGAGATGCCGTTTTGCCTCTTCCACCGTGAAATAGGCTATCCATTGCGAAGCCGTCTTGTCTGTTCGCCGTTTACACAACGCCGACAGATATTTTGCACTTATATGCATTTGGTCGGCATACCACTGCACAGGTTGTATCGTGTAGTCATTCCGCCGAAGCAACCCGAAAAAAGCCCGTACCGCACTATCGTTGCATGTCTGCCTGCACACATGCTTTTCCCCCTCCTGATGCGTCTGTATAGCATCCATTTTCTTTTCCACAATGCTCATCACCTCCAACGTGGCGGCACGGGCTATGGCCCGGCTTATCTCCTGACGGTAGAAATCCTGGTCGCAGCGCAGATAAAGTTGCAGCAGATGCAGATACGAATTGAGCAACTCGCATTGGAAGTCATCCAACGCCCAAATCGGATGTTGGTCCAGATACTGCTGCTTTTCTATCCATTGCGGCTCTCTCCGGAAACAGTCGTTCATAATGTCACGATAAAAATTCATGCTCACACAGAGTATGTCGCTCTCAAAATCAGGCGTACGCATATATTCGCCGAGTATAAATGACGGCAGGCAACATACCGCGTCATGTGCATATACCTGGTATCGGATGTCATTGATGGTCACCTGCATGCCACCTTTGCGGCAATAAAGCAGACTCAGCCACCCGTTGTTTTCCGTGCGGTGCGTCTGAAAGAGTTGGTCCAGATTGTCCGACAAAAATATGTCATCTGTCTGTTGTGTCATAGGCCATATCATTAAATTACGTAATTTATGCAGCAAAAAATGTTCCTGTCACATGTTTCATATTTCCTTTTTTGATATAAAAAACGTCTTTAGAGGAAATATCAAATACGATATAAGGCTATTTGAATATGATATTTTGCACCTGGCATATATTTTGTGCCCTGTGAATACGGATTTAACAAAATGTTTTTACAGTATGAAAAAGTTTTTTCAAAGCACACTCTTATGTGCAGTTATGTTAGTATGCTTCGGTTGTAAGGAAGATGCCTCGGTACATAGCATCAAAGGTGCTTATCGCTACAAGGCCTCCGGTATCGTATCTGTAACCGATCCGTCAGCCTCAGTGCGGTCGCATACACTCACCGAGACCGGCATATTGGAACTGGTGAGCTTGCACGACGGCAACGATTTGTTGCTGACATTCAACCAAAGCGGCGGAGGGGTCTGCACCGCACGCGGCACCGCATCAGAAAAGGCCCTGCACATCGACCCATTCACGCGCACCATGACCGTAGACCTGGAGACATACAGTGTCGACGTTTCCGCCCGCGGCGAGGTGTTTGACAACACTATCATCATCTACCTCAGCATATCCGGCAAAAGCACTTCATCGGACAAGACATTGCAAGGTACGGATATCCAGATGCTGGCTCAAAAGAATTGATTATGAAACGCTGTACATTGATTGTTCTCCTGTCAGTATCCGTGACTGTATCTGCTGCCGGTACCGACACACTACGCTACAGTCTGGCCATGTGCCACGAAATGGCTCTGGCCAACAGCAGCACAGCCAAGATACAGGCCGAAGCGCAGAAAGCCGCATCATTCCGGCGTCGTGCTGCCGGAGCGGCCATGGGACCGCACCTGTCGGCAAATGCCGGATACCTGCATGCGTCACAAGACATTCACCTGTTGGCCGGTGAAACCACTTTCCCTTTCGGTACAGCCGGCATCGGTGCCAACGGCATGCCCTATTTTGTTCCGAACAGGATGCCTCCAATCGGCGCAGCATCCGACGTAGTGGCTGACTCGTACAAGCAGCTGTACGATGCCTTGACCGTGGATATGAAAAACGTCATGGTTGCACAAGTCGGTATCACCCAACCGATATATACCGGCGGACGGCTTATATCCCTGTATCGGATTGCCCAGTCGGCAGAACGCATGAGCGGAATCGAGGCCACAGAAAAGCAACTTGATTTGCTGGTAAAAGTGGACGAAGCATACTGGCGTGTCATATCCGTCGAAAAGAAGAAACAGCTGGCCGACTATTACTACGACTTGCTTGTCAAATTGGAAGGTGATGTCAGTGCACTGGTAGAGGAAGGCATGGCTACGCAGTCGGATCTGCTCAAAGTATCCGCGAAACGCGGCGATGCAGCGGTCAAACAATTGCAGGCATCCAACGGTCTGGTACTTTCGCGTATGGCTCTGGCACAACTGTGCGGATTGCCGTTGAACAGCGAGTTTGTCCTGGACGACAGCGGATTGGGCAGACTGCCTCAAACGTATGACAGCATAGACATTGATGCTGCCGTCCGACAGCGTCCTGAAATCCGACTGCTGGAACAATCCAGAATCATAGCCCGCAGACATACCATGATTTCGGCTGCCGGCCTTCAACCAAACATTCTGGCCTCAGCCAACTACATATACTCCACCCCTTCGTTCAACAACGGCATATCCGCCGATTGGCGGCACGCAGGATCGTTTATGGTCGGAGTTGTGGTAAACGTACCTATTGCACATGCCGATGATATCCTGCGAGTGAAAGCTGCACGGCATGAAGAAACGATACTGGCTCTCAAGACCGATGAGGCGCGGGAGATGATGACGCTGCAAACCACCCAGGCGCAACAGAAGCTGCTTGAGGCGCAACAGAAGCTGGAACTGGCCAACCTCAATCTGAACAACGCACAAGAGGTGCTGCGTATGGCCGAAGAGTCGTTCCAGTCGTCAATGGCTACCGTATCCGACCTGATGCAAGCCCAGGCAGCCTGGTTGTCAGCGGCTTCAGACAAAGTAGATGCCGAAGTAGAAACTATTGTAAATGAAATCATTTTCCGAAAATATATAGGATATTGAAGATGGCGGACGTAACTGCCAGCTCTTATGAGACAAACATTCCCAATACGAATAACCGAAAAAACAAGCTTCTCACCAAAATTCAGCTGATATCATTATATTCAAGTAACCCCATTCTGGAGTTGCAATGAATTTATCGTCTTTCCGGAGATTCATGCGGTATTGCCTGAGTCATCCGGAAATACCGCCAAACTCGTTTGGCAGCCAATTTTTGCGAGTTGCTCAGCTATAAACAGACTGAAGATTATGATAAAAGAAAGAACGAACAGCCTTCTGTTGGGCATAGCATCCCTCCTTGCCGTGGTTGTAATTGTTGCCGTAGTCGGCATTGTCGCCTTGCAACCGGAAGAAGAATTGATACAGGGCGAAGCGGAAGCCACCGAATACCGGGTTTCAGGCAAAGTGCCGGGACGCATCGAAATGTACCTTTACGAAGAAGGTGAACAAGTAAGAAAAGGCGATACTCTGGTTGTGATCTATTCACCCGAAGTCGAGGCAAAAAAAGAACAGGCTCTGGCCGCCCGTGAAATGGCGGCTGCGGTAAACGAAAAAGCCAAGAATGGCGCACAACGAGAACAGATAACCGGCGCATACGAACTGTGGCAGAAAGCTAAAGCCGGAAAAGAAATCTACCGCAAAAGCTATGAGCGTGTCGAACGTCTGTTTGAAAAAGGTGTCGTGAGCGAGCAGAAACGCGATGAGGTCTATGCCCAGTACAAGGCGGCAGAAGCAACGGCCAAAGCAGCCAAAAGCCAGTACGACATGGCTATGGCAGGTGCCCGAAAAGAAGACCAGGCGGCTGCAGAAGCCCAAGTGGCCAAGGTCGATGCTATATTGAAAGAAGTGGCCGCTGCCGAAGCCGAACGCTACCTGTTGTCCCCTTGCGACGGCGAAGTATCCGAACGGTTTCCGAAGACAGGCGAATTAGTCGGCCAGGGCAGCCCCGTCATGGCCATAATGGATTTGTCAGATTGCTGGTTTACATTTGCCGTGCGCGAGGATATGCTGCAAGGCTTTACAGTCGGCAGCACGTTGCAGGTACGTGTGCCAGCCTTGGGCAGCCAGTCTTATACTGTCAAGGTCACCCATATCAAAGCCATGGGTACGTATGCCACGTGGCGGACTACCAGACAGAACGGCGGATACGATGTCCGCACATTTGACGTGAAATGCCGTCCGCTGCAAACGATTCCTGATTTGCGTCCAGGCATGACAGCTATAGTAATCAAACAGTAACAAAAGCATTGACCATGGCTCCTTTGTTTTGTGTCGTTAAACGCGAATTGCGCCAGATGTTTGCCCGTCCGCTGTATTTGTTCGCAAGTGCAGGTGTAATGGTGTTGTCCACATTCTTTTTCCTCACCTTGATGCAAAAGGGAGGGGCTGAAAAAATCCCTGTTGCAGTGGTCGACATGGACGGGACAAGCATATCACGCCGTTTGTGCCACGAACTGCAAGCCACGCCGTCTGTAGATGTACTGATGGTTACCAATTCGTACCCAGATGCCAGACTGGCGATGCAACAAGGAACTGTCTACGGTATACTAGTGATTGGCGACGGATTTTACAGTGACTTGGCTGCATTCCGACGCCCTCAGATAGATTTCTATGTAAACAATGCCTATACCGTGGGTGGCAACACAGCGTACAAGCAACTTCTGACAATGGTCAATCTGACATCAGGTGCATTCCAGCGTGAGGTGCTGCGGAAAAAAGGCATGCCTGACCATCTGATCATGAAACGCATCCAGCCGATCACTATCGACGCCCACATGGTGGCAAACCCGTACAGCAATTATTCGGTATATCTTGTATCTACCATCCTTCCTGGCATATTGGGTCTTATTTGCCTGATGCTTACCATATTTGCAATAGGTTACGAGATGAAGATGAACACATCGGCCGAATGGCTGGCAACGGCAAACGGCAACTACACCATGGCAATGATAGGCAAGTTGCTTCCGTATACAGTCATTTACCTTATATTGGGGATAGGGTGCCACCTCAT
Source organism: Candidatus Aphodosoma sp. (assembly GCA_051870875.1). Classification (GTDB taxonomy): domain Bacteria; phylum Bacteroidota; class Bacteroidia; order Bacteroidales; family Paludibacteraceae; genus Aphodosoma. Next base: position 13,914 of record JBJECG010000048.1, on the reverse strand, counting down.
ATTGTTCCATTACGCAGGTTTCCCCATATACGGCAGCCACGGACGGCTGCTGCTGGGCATGGTCTTGTTTGTGTTCGCAATGGAGGCAATGGGTATTTTCCTGATCGGATGTCTGCCCCGTTTGCGTGATGCACTTTCAATCGGGGCACTGTACAGCATGCTGGGCTTCTCATTGTCCGGCTTCACATATCCAGTAAGCGGTATGCTGCCTCCGGTGCAAGCTTTGTCCAATCTTGAACCTCTGCGCCATTACTATCGCATTTATGTGAATGAAGCCCTGATGGCAGCTCCTGTTGAGTGCAGCCTGGCTCCGGCCATGGCATTGTGCGCTTTTCTTTCGGCCGCTTTGTTGGTCTCTCCGCGACTGCGGAAAATATTGTCGGGTGCGGTTGCACCTGTTGTTGAATGATAAAAAATCGGCATCATGTTCAAAGAACTGACTTCTATATTGCATGACCGGGGCGTTATGATCATCTTTTTGCTCGCAACGTTGGTTTATCCGTTTCTGTACAAACTCATTTATTGGAACGAACAGATAACAGACCTGCCCGTAGCTGTTGTAGACATGTCGGCATCGCCTGAAAGCAGGAGCTTCCTGCATAAATGGGATGCATCACCCGAAGTGAAAGTGGCATATCACTGCTGTTCGATGCTGGAGGCGGAGAATCTTCTCCGGCGGCAGAAAGTGCATGGCATTATCTATTTTCCGCACGATTTTGCGCACCAGCTGGCCGATCCGTCGGGTCAGGCACATATATCGCTTTATTGCGACATGTCATCATTCCTGTATATGAAAGGCATATACCTGAGTTGCAACCAGGTGATGCTTGACGACATGATAAACATTCAGGTAGACCGCTATGAGCAGATGGGCTATGACAAGGAGTTTGCCTGGTCTTTGGTACAGGATGCGCCTTATACCGAAACGGCATTGTTCAATCCGGTCGGCGGTTACGGTTCATTTCTGATACCTGCGGTATTGGTGTTGATTCTGCATCAGACTCTCTTCTTCGGCATCTGTATGCGTTGCGGCACGGCCTACGAGCTGCGTCAGTATCCGGCCAGGATCGGGAAAAGCATAGCTGCGTACTTCATCATCTATTATCCTCTGGCTGTCATACTGCTGCTTGCATTGCCACGTCTTTTCGACCTGCCTCATATCGGCAACGTGACGGATATCATGTGCTTTATAGTCCCGTACCTTTTGGCCGTCATTTGTTTCTCCATCATGATTGGAATGTGTATGCGCAACAGGGAATCCGGTATGGTATTGCTTATATCCACATCTCTGATATTTCTGTTCCTGGCCGGTATATCATGGCCCAAGGAGATGATGCCGGCCGCGTGGGCTGCATTGGCGGAAATTATTCCGTACACAGCCGGAGCCAACGGTTTCCTGCATATCAATTCCATGGGTGCCACACTCTACGACACCCGCCGTGAATATTGTCTGCTCTGGTTGCTGGCTGCTGTATATTACCTGCTTGCATGGGGCCTGACTTTGGTTCAGAAATACCTCATCCCCGTATTGAGCAACCGCAGACGGAACCGTACCGCATAAGTTGCTTATTCAGAAGGGCAAGGTATACGCAACTCACAGAAAGTCACTGGAAATACGTTCCGACCGATGGGCTATTGCACAACATGCAAGATACGCCGTTCACAAAAAGTCACTGAAAGTATACCCTTCCAGTGACTTTTTCCATACATATGCTACCGTAAGTATACGGAAATACAATTACTTGCGGGCAGCCATCTCTTTTTCCAGACGCTCGCGGAGCAACGGGACTATCTTATTGAGATCGCCTACTATACCGAGGTCGGCAACCTGAAAAATCGGTGCGAACTTGTCTTTGTTTATGGCTATGATAAGCTCCGACTCTTCCATACCGGCCAGGTGCTGGATGGCACCGGAGATACCGCAGGCAAGATAAAGATCAGGGCGGACAGTCTTTCCAGTCTGACCGACCTGACGGTCATGCGACATGATTCCGGAATCAACCATGGCACGAGAGGTGGAAACCTCGGCTCCTATGGTATCAGCCAAAGCACGGAGTTTGTCGAATCCCTCCTTACAGCCTACGCCACGTCCGCCGGACACGAGGATTCTGGCTTCAGTGATGTCGACAAGACCTTTGTCGTTCTTGACAGTATCAAGCAGACGTACTTTGATTTTGGAGCGGTCGAACTTCGGCTCGAAACGGATGATTTCACCTTTACGCGCAACATCGCGGGGTGCGCGTTTCATCACTCCCGGGCGGACAGTCGACATCTGCGGACGGTGTTCGGTACACATGATGGTGGCCATAAGATTGCCTCCGAATGCAGGACGGGTCATCATGAGTTCTCCATCCTCGGAAATTTCGAGTTTGGTGCAGTCGGCGGTCAGACCGGTTTCGAGACGGGCAGAAAGACGTGGACCGAGGTCACGTCCGATAGTGCTTGCTCCGATCAGGAATATACTCGGCCGGAACTTCACTATGGCCTGATATATAGCCTGCGAATACTCCTCCGTTATATAGTCTTTGAGTTCGGGGGCATCTATAAGCACCACTTCGTCGGCCCCGTATTCTATGAGCATTTGGCATTGGGCTTCAAGGCCGCAGCCGGGGAAAAGAGCCACTACTTTTTCGTGAAGAGTATCAGCCAGCTCACGTGCCTTGCCCAACAGTTCGAGAGCAACAGGCTGTACAGCTCCGTCGCGCTGCTCGATAAATACATATACGTTTTTATAATCTGATTTTTCCATATTCCGTTTCAAAAAATTATCAGGGTGAGCATTAGATGATAAATTTCTCCTTGAGCTTGGTAACTATAAGGTCAACTGCCTCTTCGTCAGACACCTCATATTGCAGACCTGCATCTTTCAGACCTTTGGCAAACGAACGTTTCACACGTGTAGGAGATCCCTTGAGACCGAGTTTCTCCAATTCGATGTGCATATCCTTTACTGTCATGATTTGGATTTCACGGTCAAAACACTCGCAGATGCCGCGGACTGTCATATAGCGCGGCTCAACCGATGATGCCAACACGGTGAAAAGGCAAGGAGCGGGAACTGCCAGCAGCTGATACCCCTCTTCAGTTTCCTTTTTCACGATGAACTCGTTGTCTTTCATCTCAATGTCTGCGACATAAGAGACTTGCGGCAGACCGAGATGTTCGGCTATCTGAGGTCCGACTTGGGCGGTGTCACCGTCTATGGCCTGACGTCCGGTGATGACCACATCGTGCGGTATCTCGGACAATGCACCGGCAAGAGCATGTGAAGTGGCAAGAGTGTCGGCACCGGCAAAAGCGCGGTCGGTAAGCAGAATACAGTGGTCGACACCCATGGCGTAAGCCTCACGGAGTATGGCTTCCGCTTGGGGCGGGCCCATGGTTATGGCGGTGACATGAGCTCCGCAGCGGTCTTTCAGGCGGAGTGCCCATTCGAGCGCACCCTTGTCATCGGGATTCATGATGCTTGGCAAACCTTCACGGATGATAGTTCCGGTTTTCGGGTCTATTTTTACCTCGGTAGTATCGGGAACTTGTTTTATGCAAACTACTATTTTCATATCGTAATTACGTTTTTTGGATGAATTATTTGAACAATTTTCCGGCAATCACCATACGCTGCACTTCGGATGTACCTTCGTAAATTTCGGTGATTTTGGCATCGCGCATCATGCGTTCAATAGGATATTCGCGGGTATAGCCATAGCCTCCGTAGAATTGTACGCACTTGGTGGTCACTTCCATAGCGGTTTCGGCGGCAAAGAGCTTGCACATGGCAGCATCGGCTGAAAATGGCACTTTCTGGTCTTTCTTGAATGCAGCCGAACGGACGAGCAGACGTGAGGCCTCGACACGGGTGGCAAGGTCGGCCATCCGGAACTGGGTATTCTGGAACTGGGCGATCGAACGGCCGAACTGTTTGCGCTCTTTTGTGTATTTGACAGTTTCGTCCATAGCACCCTGAGCTATACCGAGAGCCTGCGAAGCGATACCGATACGACCACCGTCGAGAGTTTTCATGGCAATGGCAAATCCTTTGCCTTCCTGGCCGAGCATCTGTGTTTTGGGTACCACTACGTTTTCGAATATAAGTTCGCAAGTGGCAGATCCGCGGATACCAAGTTTCTTCTCCTTCTTGCCGACAGTGAAGCCAGGCATGCCCTTTTCGAGAATGAAAGCCGAGATGCCTTTGTTGCCCTTGCTCTTGTCGGTCATGGCAAAAATGACATACACATCGGCATAACCGGCATTGGTTATGAAGATTTTTGAGCCGTTGATGATATAGTTGTCGCCATCGGCTACAGCGGTTGTCTGCTGCATGGCAGCATCGGTACCTGCGTTAGGCTCGGTAAGGCCGAATGCACCTATCCATTCGCCTTTTGCAAGTTTCGGGATATATTTCTGTTTCTGTTCTTCGGTACCGTTCTCGAGGATTGGGGCGATACAGAGCGATGTGTGTGCCGACACTACGACTCCGGTAGTGGCACATACACGCGAAAGCTCCTCAATGGCAATGGTGTACATGACATTGTCACCACCGGCACCGCCATATTCCACGGGTACAGGAATACCCATCACACCTATTTTGGCAAGTTTGGCCACTGTTTCAGAAGGGAAACGCTCCTGTTCATCGATTTCCGCAGCCAATGGTTTGACCTCTTTCTCTGCAAAAGAACGAATCATCTGCTGGAAAAGCTGCTGCTGTTTGCTTAGATTAAAATTCATACAACGATATAGTTTTAACGTTTTGGTTATTAGTATTTATAAAAACCTTCTCCGGTTTTGCGTCCGAGCAGTCCGGCACGCACCATTTTGCGGAGCAGCGGATGAGGGCGGTACTTGTCATCACCAAATTCGCGGTGCAGCACCTCCATGATGGCAAGACAGACATCAAGACCTATAAGGTCGCCAAGAGCGAGAGGCCCCATCGGATGGTTTGCACCGAGCTTCATGGCCTCATCTATTTCATCGCGAGTGGCAACACCGTCAGCCAGAATGCCTATACCCTCGTTGACAAGCGGTATCAGTATGCGGTTTACGACAAAACCAGGAGCTTCGTTGACCATAACAGGGACTTTGCCAATCTGCTTGGCAAGGTCGGAGATAAGGTTGTAGACCTCATCTGTGGTTTTCTGGCCGCGGATGAGTTCAACCAGTTTCATGACCGGAGCGGGGTTGAAGAAGTGCATGCCGATGACGCGCTCAGGGCGTGATGTACAGGCTGCCACTTCGGTGATGGAGAGAGATGATGTATTGGATGCCAGAATCGTTTCGGGCTTGCAGAGCTTGTCAAGCTGCTGGAAAAGTTCTTTCTTCAGTTCCATAGTCTCGACTGCAGCTTCGATTACGAGGTCGCAGTCGGCACAATCGGCATAATCGGTTGTAAGGCGGATGTTTGCCAATGAAGCATCCATATACTCCTGGGTCACTTTGCCTTTCTCCACAAGTTTGGCAAGCGATTTCTGTATTTTAGCCAAGGCTTTGCTGTTTGAAGCTTCAGAACGGCTTTTCATTATGACGGGCATACCGGCCTGGGCAAAAGCCTGAACGATACCTGATCCCATGGTACCGGTTCCTATGACACAAATTTTCATGATGATATAAGTTTGTTAGTTGTTTTTGAATGTAGCTTTACGTTTTTCAAGGAATGCAGCCATACCTTCTTTCTGGTCGGCAGATGCGAACAGGCGGCCGAACAGCCGGCTTTCAAGACCGATGGCAGCATCAATTTCGAGATCGGCACCATGATTTACGCTCTCTTTTGCAGCCCTTACGGCAAGGGGAGCGCAAGCCATAATCTGGTCAGCCATGCGGTATACCTCGTCCATAAGCGACTCAAGAGGGACAACGGCATTGACCAGCCCCATCTGGTACGCTTCCTGGGCTTTGACATTGCGACCTGTGTATATCAGTTCTTTAGCACGGCCGACACCAATCAAGCGAGGCAGTCGGACCGAGCCGGAAAATCCTGGCAGGATACCAAGTTTCACTTCGGGCTGACCGAATACGGCAGTTTCGGCAGCAATGCGGATGTCGCAGGCAAGAGCCAGTTCACAGCCTCCGCCAAGGGCAAAACCGTTGACGGCAGCGATGACGGGTATTTCCAGCTCCTCGATACGGCGGAATACCGAAGCTCCGAAACGGGAAAACTCCAAACCCTGCCCATCGTTGAAATCACGCATCTGCGATATGTCGGCACCGGCAACAAATGCCTTTCCTTCGCCTGTAATAATCAGTACACGAGTGTCTTTACTGAGATTGGCCACCGAATAGTCAAGCTCTCCGAGTATGGTTCGGTTTAGCGCATTGAGAGTCTTTGGTGACGATATGGTGATGAGGGCCACACCTTCGCGAGGTGTCTCTGTTCTTACAAAGTTGCATTCCATAATAAAAAAACGCTTTTATGGTCAGAACATCGGTTTGAGGTCAGGTGAAACGATGAGCGTTGCACCGGTAGCCTCCTGCACCTGTTCTACAGTAAATTCAGGATTGATTTCGGTGAGTTCGATACCGGCAGGTGTAATCATCATCACGCCCATTTCGGTGACAATCATATTGACCTGACCTTTGGCTGTAAGAGGGAGAGTACATTCCTTTAAGATCTTATGGCTGCCTTTGGCCGTGTGTTCCATAGCCAGTATGACACGGTTGGCACCAACCAGAAGATCCATTGCGCCGCCCATACCGGGGGTTTTCTTGCCCGGAATCATCCAGTTGGCAAGGTTGCCTTTTTCATCGACCTGCATTGCACCAAGAATGGTGACATCGACATGCCCTCCGCGGATTATGCCGAACGAAGTGGCACTGTCAAACGAACAGGCACCTGGCAACGTGGTTATGTAACCGCCGCCAGCATTGGTCAGATACGGGTCTTCCTCACCTTCGGCCGGTGTAGGCCCCATACCGAGCAGGCCATTCTCTGACTGGAGAATGACATTCACGCCTTCAGGAAGATAGTTTGGTATTATAGTCGGCAGACCGATACCGAGATTGACCACATAGCCATCCTCCAATTCCATAGCACAACGCCTGGCTATGACTTCACGAATTTGATTTTTGTCCATGATTATAGTGTTTTTAATGTGTATGTTACACTGTTGACTTATCTATTCCATTATTTACCCATACGGCGGACCATCTCTTCGGCAATGAACGAGGCCACATCATCGGCGTATGTATTCATGCCGAAACCGGCATCGTATCCCAACTCTTTGGCCAACTCATGCGATATGCGCGGACCGCCGGCACATAGGATCAACTTGTCGCGCAGACCTTCCGCTTCAAGAAGTTCGACCAGTTCGACCATATTCTTGATATGCACATCCTTTTGTGTCACTGTTTGCGACACAAGGAGCGCATCTGCCTTTATTTCAATGGCTTTTGCAATGAAATCCTCATTAAGCACCTGGCTGCCCATATTGAGAGCATCGAACATCTCGTATCGCTCTATGCCGTAATGGCCGGCATAGCCTTTCATATTCATGATGGCATCGATGCCCACAGTGTGTGCATCGGTACCGGTACTGGCACCCAACACCACTATCTTACGTCCGATATGTTCGCGGATATAGTCATCGCAAGCCTCCATGCTCATCACATTCGACTCCACTTTGGGAACATAGATACCCTCGTAATCAACAGTATGGGTACAAGATCCGTAACAGTTGAAGAATGTAAACCCTTCGGTCAGCTCTTTCATGTACACGACAAGCGGATTTTCGAAACCCATCTTCTTCATCAGCTGTTTTGCAGCTTCGGCAGCTTCGGCACCGGCGGGAACAGGCAGGGTGAAACTCAACTGGGTTTTGCCGTCGTTCATAGTATCGCCGTAAGGCTTTACCTTTTTGAGGTCCAAGGTCTTGTCATAGTCCTTTGCCTCCATTGAATATAATCCTTCGCTCATAATTATATTGTATTATTATGTTTTTATTATTACTGATTTCTGTTCTTATTTCATGTGGAGCCGGGTTATGTCAACGACACCGCAATTAATCGTATATCAAGATCATGCACATTCAGATGTTGAGCAGAATGGTACCTCCAACCGATTCCTCTATGTTCAATAACCATCATTGTCATTTTCGCCATAATGTCTTCTCTTGCTCCCAGCGGTAGAAGAGCCTACAACAGTTGAGCTTACATGCAAGTTCCCATACTAAACTTCTTCCCGATAATCAGCGGCACCACTTTTAGGCACTGAATAATTTCAGCTACAAAGCCATGTTTATCAAGCATATCCGCAAAATATTGCTTTACATTCGTCTGGTCTCTGAATTTAATATCGGAAAGTTGCATCAAAACTGTCAGCGGATTCAGCTGCCCTTTTGCTGCAGATACTCATCGGTTTGTTTTCAAAAGTGATGCTTTTCCTGTTTTCTGTTCCTGTTTATTGATTATAGAATCCATCATACGTCGATTGCGGAAGTGTTCTTCCATGATTCCCGATCGTCTGGACGTTACAAATTTCCGTACATCATTTTGATCTCCCAACAGTGTATCGGGATTTGCAGTGTCGTTTGTCACCACTATTTCGGACGGGACCAACTTGTCGTCGACAACGGTAGCATAAACCCAATATTCCCGGCTGTTCCGGATGATAATATTACCGTCCAATGTCTCGTGCCAGTGACCAAATTCGTCACCGACAAGCCGAACGGTAATGGTGTCGCCATTGGGTTGAACCAATTGTCTTGGTGTTGGGTCTGCGGGAACTGCAACCAAATAAATTGCAGCCAACAGCAACGCAAATAAAACTGTCGTTTGTTTCATGACAAAGCATTTCAATGTTTATTTCTTCGGCAGATTACTGACAAAGCCCCAAACTTACCAATCATCATGCTGGATACAGCCGTTACACAGACTTGTTGTCCATATCCGCACCCCTCATGCAATGACTGATACAGACGGCCGCGACATCAGGACCGTATTTACCTCCATCAGAATATCTTTCATGCGAGGCTTACATTAGTTTTCCGCAGCCTTTTCCGCATGTATCTGACATTTGCAAATACATGCGGAAAAACCATCCGTGAACGACAAACGCAGTCAGCGTTTGCCGTTCATCAGCGAGACAAACGGATTAAAGTAGCGTTCGCCTTTGGCAGCCACACCGTCAAGACCTTTACCTCCGTCGACAGGGCGTTTCACATCACCGAACTTGCCCTGTTCGAGAGCAGAGAAGAGCCCCTCTTTCACAAGGGTTTCGAGGGTTTTGATGGCATTGTCGAGTACCAGAGCGCAACGTTTGTGTACCAAACCTCCCTCTTTGAATACCACCTCATCGCCGATGGCCTTCATATTGTTGAAGATATATTTGGCATTTTCGATAGACAGGTAACGGTCGCTCATAAACGGAGTGTGGATAGCCTCGGTAGGCATGCCAAGCAGCTGGATACCCTGGTTTGTCCAGACACCTATCATGTTGAAAAGAGCGTCCTGAATGTGACCACGGAATATGTTGCCGGTCATGAATTTTGTGGGAGGCATATATTTGAGAGGCGCGTTAGGGAATATCTCTCGCGTCATCTGAGCCTGTCCGAGTTCGTAGAGGAAACCGTTTTCAAGCGACGGATCCATTTCAAAGGCATGGCCCAAACCCATCTGTTCCTCAGGAAGTCCTGCAATGAGGGCAAGCTGCTCGTTGATGCAATCGGAGGCCAGCACAGTATGCGCCTGTTCGTAAGCATCGGCAGTTGTCAGGTAATTATCCTCACCTGTATTGATGATGACACCGGCAAAACCATTGATAATGCGGGAGAAATATTGGTCGACCATGGTGCGCTGCATGTTGATGTCGCGGAAAAGGATGCCGTAGAGAGCATCGTTGAGCATCACATCAAGACCTTCGAGAGCACCCATCGCAGCGATTTCAGGCATGCAAAGCCCCGAACAATAGTTGCAAAGGCGTATATAGCGGCCTACCTCCTCGCCCACTTCATCGAGTGCCTTTCGCATGATGCGGAAATTCTCCTGAGTGGCAAAAGTACCGCCGAAACCTTCGGTTGTGGCACCGTACGGCACATAGTCGAGCAGACTCTGGCCTGTGGTGCGGATAACGGCAATGATGTCGGCACCCTGACGTGCAGCGGCCTGAGCCTGTACCACATCTTCATAAATATTACCGGTGGCGACAATCACATAAAGGTACGGTTTCGGGCCTTCGCCAATGGCAGCTATATAATCCTCACGTTTTTTACGACGGGCACGGATACGCTCCAGCGAATCTGCAATATGCCGGTCGAGAGCATGATGTATCTCTTCAATGGGACGCATTGGAAGTGCGGTGATATCAAGACTGCCATCGGCTATACGCAAGGCCACTTGCTGCGGATCGAGGCCGAGCGAAAGCACGGCATTGCCGAGATAGAGCATTACGCCGTCACCAAGCACGCCCCGAGACTTCAACTGATCGACTACCACATTGGGCAGAGGCACACCGTTGGCATCCACATCATCGATACCCAAGAGACGGCAAATGGTACGTTCGACCGCTACAGTGGTGTAACGGTCCACAAATTTCTGTACATCGGCGGCAATATGCCTGGCAAGATCCTTGGCATGAGCCACCTTAGCAAAATCCAATCCTACTTTACTTGTTTGCATAAATCGATTAAATATTTTCTGTCATACCTTCCTTCAACGGTACAACTATTCATATTATGTATTGAGATTATTACAATTAATTATCACAGACGTTTCTCCGCCATACCTACGAATACGGAATCTATGCCTATCAATCGGGCTATGCGCAAGGCTTCATGCGGAGCCGAAGTATCGGTATCCGGCACAAGCGAGTAATCTATGCAACGATCTATCTGACTGGCATCGAAATTTGCATCCAATTCGTTGTCGCGCAATCCCTTGACACGCAGACGGCGACAATCGGCATGAATATTGTCGTAGTGCGAACTGACAAAAGCGCGCACCTTGTAATCTGCCAACATCTGAAGCATAGCTTCCACTATTGCACGCCCCTCGACAGGATTTGTGGTACGAGCCAACTCGTCAATAAGCACCAGCACGTTGGCATCACGGCGGACAGTACGTATAATTTCATCCACCTGCCGCATTTCGCCGGCAAACGACGAGAGGCCGCCCAAATCGGACTGCCTGTCATCCATAACAAGCATCACACGGTTGACAAGCGCTATCCCGGCCTCTTCGGCAGGGACATAAAACCCGAACTGGCAAAGCGTCTGCGCCAAAGCCAATGTCTTGAGACAAACAGTCTTGCCTCCCATATTGATACCCGATATAAGTGTAGGTAACGTAGCAAATTCAATATCCACAGGCTGATATACCCTGCCTTTCTGCATAAGGGCATCGGCCACTTGCGGATTGAACAAATTCCGGTATCGGGTAACCCCGGAAGTCAATTTCGGTTTTGTCAGTTTCAAATCGGCCGCCAAACGCACCATAGCCTGTACAATATCCCAACGGGCCACGGCATGCAGCGCAGTACGGATATGCAGTGCCAACGGACGAAGTCGGGATGCAAGGTCTTTTCGCACGGCATCTTCAAGAACCATGGAACGTTGGTAGAGTTCCAGAGCTTCATCGGTGCCGTTTGCATCACCTGCATCACCTGAATCCCCTCCTCCGGCAGTCAAAACGACAGCAGACGCAGAGAGGGACTTCAATCTGGCACGCACTCGGGCAAGTTCTCCGCTATAAATATCATAGATATGGAATGCCGACACTCCGGTATGTTCGGGATCAAGTATTTCCACCACCTGCGCCAGCGACGGCATATCGACCAAATTCCAACTATCGTTAACCGGACGCAAACGCCCGACAAGCAAAGCGAATGATTTCAACTCAAAAAACTCAATATCGCCCAATATCATGCCCCCCGCCAGACTATCAACGGTATGCTCTATATCGCGCACCTGACTGATAAGATGGTCGGCCTCCAACAATCTTTCAGTCTGGCATTCATCGGACAAGACAGCCGAAAAACGGTCATATACGTCATAACAGGCTTCCAACTGAGCCCTGTCGGCAGTCCACTCTCCGGCATAAAGGAAACGCCTCCCCACAGAAGAAAGCAACGGCATACGTTCCACTATGAAACGCAGTCCGCTTATTTGTTCTATTGCATCTCTCAGTCGCACAAATACACTGTTTTCTATAATTTCATAACATCATAAACCGGACGGCGCAACGCATCCGAAAGTTCGGCACACAACCGGGCCGAATCCAAAGTATAGCCTTTCGGTGAAACGGGATTGACGGTAACACCTACAAGGTTGGTTTTATATAAAACTGATATGCGTCCGCCACAACGGACATAAGCCATATAGACTTCGGGTGACACAAACAGTTTGGTAAAGTCCTGTACAATAATTTCATATCCGTCGCACTCCTTCTGCATACGGATGTAAGAAAGAAACTTGTCGGTCACGACACCTGACACAAAAAGACGATGGCCGTGAGCAAAAAGCGACTGCTTGTCGCGTTCAAAAAGCACTGCCGACGGCATATCGAGCAAAGTCAACCCGCCGTTTTCATCAATGGCATAAACCCCGCGTGAGATGTCGTGCAATTTATCATACAAACCATCACCGACACGTTCCAGCCCGACCAAGGAACAGACGAATGCCGTACCTTTCACCAGCTGCTGTACATTAAGCGAATAAGCAGCTCCGGTAGCGAGCAACATGGCATCAGTCACCGATGGGGAAGCAAGGCTCATGCGAGAAAGGGCTCCGTCTACCAATGTAATGTCGGCTCCCAACTGCCGGGTCTGCGCAATAACATCGACCAGATGAGCAGTATCGGCAGGACCGGACAACAGTACCTGCCCACGTGACAAAACCCGGGCAGCCACAAGCCGCCCCAGGGAAGTGCGCCAGTCGCTTAATGCCAAAATGTCGGCAACAAGACGTTTGCTCCGGTAATGCTGTTCTGAAGTGACGAACAAAGTACCTTCGGCGAGCATAATACCTGGCTTGGCAGTAGAGGTGACCTGATCAATTCCTTCGCCGTCTATACCTATGGATGTAACGGCAACACTCGTTGAAGTCGAAGACAGCCGATGCAGCAGATAGTTGAGAGTAACGGTCTTGCCCACATTCTTCTCCATACCTACAACCGACAGACTGCTGTATTTCAATATTTCATCAATAAAAGGCACAGCGCACTGTTGTTCAATTGATTATAGACAACATTAAACACCGCCAACCGTTCATTCACAAACATAAGGATTGTGAATGAACGGGGACGATCAATGGCCGAGTATTATTTTTTCCTGTTTTTTTCGCTGCGTTCGTGTCGTAGCAGATGAGCAGGTTCGAGCGACAGGCGGTCACCGTGCAACAAACCGGCAACTCCTTCACGACGCATTTTTTCACATTCCGGGCAATGGCACTCTTCTTTGTAGTCCGACGGTTCGGTATAAGTGGTAATCACGCCCTCAAAGTTGCGAAGCACCACACGTGTAGGAGACTGTGAAATGACATAGTTAGGCATGACAGGAGTCTTGCCGCCACCACCCGGTGCATCTACAACGAATGTAGGGACTGCATAACCGGAAGTATGTCCGCGGAGATTTTCCATGATTTCGATACCCTTTGAAACCGGGGTACGGAAATGTTCAAGACCCATAGAAAGGTCGCACTGATATATATAATACGGACGGACACGCATTTTCACAAGTCCGTGCATCAGTTTCTTCATGACATAAGTACAGTCGTTCACGCCACGGAGAAGCACGGACTGGTTGCCCAGCGGGATGCCGGCATCAGCCAGACGGGCGCAGGCAGCTGACGATTCGGGAGTAATCTCGTTCGGATGGTTGAAATGAGTATTGAACCAAATCGGATGGTACTTGCGGAGCATGTTCACCAGTTCGGGAGTGATACGCTGCGGACAAACCACAGGAGTACGGCTTCCGAGACGTATGATCTCTACGTG
>JBJECG010000047.1:0-5904 GCA_051870875.1 Candidatus Aphodosoma sp. | reverse complement strand
AACGCTCTTTATTTGATGATTTTTAAACTAACGCGATTTTATCGCACCAGTAGTAGTTAGCATTCATAACTATACCTCCTTGAATTTAGAGTTGATAACATTTGGCGTAAATAATCACCTTTGCCTAATTGTTCGGCCAGCCATTTGCCTGTTTTCTTTTTTTTCGACTAAAACTATTTTGAGCCTGTTTATATTTTCCATGTCAGTAGTTAAATCTAACTATGTGCAAAGGAAATGAATCTATTTGGTTCGGCAGCTCAAAGTAAACTGCTTTTATTCGGATGTATTTTTTTTGCTTTGGAGGGAACGATTCCAGATGGCAGGGACGGGAATAGAAAAGGGCACTCCAAAGAGGGGTGGTGTCTCTCTTTGGAGTGCCGGGATTGTTTTTTGTGGGGATATGGATTGTGGGCGTGCGGATGTGGGTGGAAAGTATAAGATGGGTGTGGGTGGTATTACCAGCAGACGGGGTCGGGAAGGATGGTGGCGTCGGAGGCATCGGCGGGGGTGAGGGTACCGGCTTTGTACTGGACGCAGAGCATGAGGAGGGGTGCGGTGCCGTTGTTACGGACGGAACGTCGGCCAGCAGGAGCGACGCGGACTACGGTACCTTCGGTGACGGGGAATATTTGGCCGTCGACCTGGAACTCGCCGCTGCCGGAGAGGAAGAAGTATAGCTCTTCGTGGGTGTGGTGGGTGTGGCAGAAGCCGGTTTCGGTACCGGGTTGGAAGAGTTGAAACGAGAAGTCGCCGCCTGTGGCTTGCAGGGCTGCACCGCCGAATACCTTGCCCGGTATTTTCACCTCAGGACCGAGATCCAACACATAATCATTCAATTCATTCAATTTGCCGACATTGATGGCGCACACATTGGCAGCCGACACTGTTTTTTCAATCTGTTTCATAGTTTTTTCGGTTTTATCTGTTAAATATTACAACGTTTCCGTTTGCCGTCCGGTGCAAAAGATTTAACTTTACATCGGATTGCTGCTTTCGTTTTGACAGTGCAAAATTACATATCATTTATCTAATATGCAAGAAGTTACAATGATGTAACAAAGTTACCGCGAAGTTACTTTTACAGTTAACCAACAACTTATCATGGCAAAAAAAGAAGAAAAAAAATCCATCATCGAGATTTGCCCTATCCGGAATGTGGTCGCCCGTTTCGGGAACAAATGGGCGCTATTGATTATTATTGTCCTGAATGAGAACGGCTCCACCCGTTTCAACCGAATAGGCAAAGAGTTGCCCGACATTTCGACCAAGATGCTGTCCAACACGCTGCATATACTTGAAGCGGACGGTATAGTGAAGCGGACGGTGTACCCGGAAGTCCCGATCAGGGTGGAATATGAACTTACAGAAACAGGGAAATCACTTGTACCAATAATAGGTTCGCTGACACAGTGGGCCCAGAGAAACATGAAATCCATCGTGGAACACAGGAACCGTTTTGAAAAAGATTGATGCGAATATGCATAAACCCGGTCAAGCCACAATTTCAAAGCTGCTTACAAATTTCGGTTTGTCCGGATTGAAAGCAATAACTAAAACAGAAGCGACAAACAGGCAAACCGTGATATTCAGCGAATCAGTTTCCTTTGCATTACCCCGTTCCACCGTCTGCACCAAACGCCTTATCAGCAGTGTTTACGCAGACATTTACACATTTTGTTCGTTTATTCCGGAGATTTTCAGTAATTTTGTCGGCTGTATGCAGAACTGCCGAGAAAGCAATGTTTTTTCAGGCATAAAACGATTTTCAAATTCAAAATTATATATATCACCATGAAACTGTTGGAAGAAATCAAAAAGCGTGCACAAGCAGACATGCAGCGCATTGTGCTCCCCGAAGGTACCGAGCCGCGTACTTTGGAAGCAGCCAACTCGGTACTTCGCGACCGTGTGGCAAAAATCATTCTTATAGGCAACCCAGATGAAATCGGACGTCTGGCAGAAGAGAAAGGATTAGGGCACATAAAAGAGGCCACAATCATCGACCCCGAAAACAATCCGAATATCGGCAAATACGCCACTCTCCTCGCCGAACTGCGCAAAAGCAAGGGCATGACCATGGAAGAGGCTACCAAACTGGCCAAGAACCCGCTCTACCTCGGTTGCCTCATGATCAAGTCCGGAGATGCCGACGGACAACTGGCAGGAGCCAAAAACACGACCGGGGATGTGCTCCGTCCGGCACTCCAGATCATACGCACCCGTCCGGGCATGAGCTGTGTATCGGGCGCACTGATGCTCTTCTCGAAAGCCAAGGAGTTTGGCGAGGACGGCATGATGATGGTGGCCGATGTGGCCGTGATGCCTAACCCGACAGCCGAAGAGCTGGCACAAATAGCAGTGGCAACCGGCGAGACAATGCGTGCCGTGGCAGGCAAAGAGCCACGCATTGCCATGCTCAGCTTCTCGACCAAAGGCAGTGCAAAACATGAGTTGGTAGACAAAGTCACCACCGCTACCCGCCTTGCCCAGGAGATGGCTCCTGACATGATGATAGACGGCGAACTCCAGGCAGATGCGGCCATGGTGCCTTCAGTGGGTGAATTCAAAGCTCCGGGCAGCAAGGTTGCCGGCCATGCCAATACACTTGTATTCCCGTCGCTCGAAGTAGGAAACATCGGTTACAAGATGGTACAGCGTCTCGGCGGTGCCGAGGCTATCGGTCCGGTACTCCAAGGTATGGCCGCTCCTGTCAACGACCTGAGCCGCGGATGCTCAGTCAGCGATATCGAGCAAATGATTGCCATCACCTGCAACCAAGCTATAGCAGCCAAAAAGCACTGACAAGCATAATGACGGAAACCGGACCGACACAATACGGACGGTTTCCGTCAACCCATATTACGTCAACAGTCAAAAAACATTCCGGATCATGAAAATATTAGTACTGAACTGCGGAAGTTCATCCATCAAATACAAACTTTACGACATGTCGACCCGAGAGGTGATGGCTCAGGGAGGAATCGAAAAGCTCGGTCTTCCCGATTCATTCCTCAAATTAGTCATGCCCGACGGCTCGAAAAAGGTAATCGAGAAAAATATGCCTGAACACACAGTGGGCGTACAGCTTATTCTCGAAACACTCGTCCACCCCGAATACGGCTGCATCAAATCTCTCAAGGAGATTGACGCCGTAGGGCACCGTCTGGTCCACGGCGGTGAGAAATTCAACACATCGGTCATCATCACCCCCGAAGTGATAGAAAAGATGCAGGAATGCACCGATCTGGCACCGCTCCACAATCCGGCCAATCTCAAAGGAGTGGCGGCCATCACCAAAATACTGCCCGATGTACCCCAGGTAGGAGTGTTCGACACGGCATTCCACCAGACCATGCCAGACTACGCATACATGTATGCCCTGCCATACGAATACTATGAAAAATACGGTGTACGCCGCTACGGCTTTCACGGGACAAGCCACCGCTACGTGTCGCGCCGCGCCGCCGAATTCCTTGGCATGGACTACAACAACTGCAAAATCATCACCGCACATGTCGGCGGTGGCGGTTCAGTCACAGCCATCAGAAACGGCAAGTCAATCGACACCTCTATGGGCCTCACTCCTGTAGAAGGCCTTGTAATGGGTACCCGCTGCGGTGATGTCGACCTCGGTGCGGTCACCTACCTCATGGAGAAAGAGCATCTCGATGCCGCAGCCCTCAACACCATCATCAACAAGAAGTCTGGCATAATGGGCGTATCGGGCGTATCGAGCGACATGCGCGACATAGAGGCCGCCATAACCAAAGGAGACAAACGTGCCAAACTGGCTCTCGAAATGTTCGAGTACCGTCTGCTGAAATACATCGGTGCCTACGCCGCCGCACTGAACGGCGTTGATGTGCTGGTATTCACAGGCGGTATCGGAGAGAACCAGCTCGTCACCCGCGAATACATCTGCCGCGGGCTTGAATATCTCGGGGTGAAATTCGATGCGGCTAAAAACAACTGCCGCGGCGAAGAGGTGGAAATCTCCACTCCCGACTCAAAAGTGCGCGTAGTGGTAATACCTACCGACGAAGAGCTTACCATAGCATCAGACACCATGGAATTAGTCAAATAACAAATAAAAATAAAATAAACAAACCAATGAGCTATAAAGTAATGACGGCAGCCGAAGCAGCTGCATTTGTCAACAATGGCGACATCATAGGATTCAGCGGTTTCACGCCGGCTGGATGTCCGAAAGAAGTACCAACAGCCATAGCAGCACGGGCCGAAGCCGCCCATGCCGAAGGCAAAGAGTTCAAAATAGGCATGTACACCGGCGCATCGACCGGAGCCAGCCTCGATGGCGCTCTGGCACAGGCCAACGCCATCCTGTTCCGCACACCTTACCAGTCAAACAAGGATCTACGCAACCGTCTCAACGCACAGGAAGCACACTATTTCGACATGCACCTCAGCCATTTGGCACAGGAGTTGCGCTACGGATTCCTTCCGAAACCGAAATTTGCTGTCGTAGAGGCTTGCTCGCTCTCGGAGGACGGCAAAATCGTTCCGACTTCGGGCGTAGGCATCCTGCCAACCATCTGCCGTCTGGCCGACCACATCATCGTTGAGCTCAACGCAGCCCACCCCGCCGAGCTGTGCGGTATGCACGACATCTACGAGCCTCTCGACCCGCCTTACCGTCGCGAGATACCGGTATTCAAACCGTCAGACCGCTGCGGGTTGCCTTACGTACAGGTTGACCCGAAAAAAATCATAGCAGTAGTCCACACCAAC
Source organism: Candidatus Aphodosoma sp. (assembly GCA_051870875.1). Classification (GTDB taxonomy): domain Bacteria; phylum Bacteroidota; class Bacteroidia; order Bacteroidales; family Paludibacteraceae; genus Aphodosoma. The sequence continues at coordinate 1,155 of JBJECG010000047.1, read as the reverse complement.
CGTCCTAACGAAGTGGGCAAATTCTCTCCGGTTGACGAAGTTACCGCCAAAATAGGAGAAAACGTAGCCAACTTCCTCGCAGCCGAACTCAAAGCAGACCGCATCCCGGCAGAGTTTCTCCCAATCCAGTCAGGTGTGGGCAACATAGCCAATGCCGTACTCGGTTCTCTCGGAGAAAACCCCGACATCCCGCCGTTCGAGATGTACACCGAGGTAATCCAGGATGCCGTTATCGGCCTTATGAAAGAGGGACACTGTAAGTTTGCATCAGGCTGCTCTCTCACAGTATCGCAGCCAGTACTCGAAGACGTTTACAGCAACCTCAACTTCTTCAAAGAGCGGATACTGCTCCGCCCGCAGGAGATTTCAAACAATCCTGAGGTAGCCCGTCGTCTCGGCCTTATCACCATCAACACAGCTCTTGAAGCCGATATCTTCGGCAACGTCAACTCCACCCACGTGCTCGGCACCAAGATGATGAACGGTATCGGCGGTTCGTGCGACTTCACCCGCAACGCCTACATATCCATCTTCACCACTCCGTCTACAGCCAAAGACGGCAAGATTTCGTCAATCGTGCCGATGGTATCACACCTCGACCAGTCGGAACACTCGGTAAAAGTGCTCATCACCGAACACGGAGTAGCCGACCTCCGCGGCAAATCGCCAATCCAGCGCGCACACTGTATCATAGAAAACTGCGTGGCACCAGAGTACCGCGACATGCTCCGCCACTACTTAGAGTCAGCTCCGAAGGCCCACACTCCGATGAATATGGATACCTGCTTCGCAATGCACAAGGCATTTGCCGAAACCGGCGACATGCACAACGCAAAAATCTGACCTGACCGGGTCATAGCCCAACAAACGACAAATGGCGGTATGCTTGCAAAGGAAATACAAGCATGCCGCCATTGCTGTTTTCAGACCGGAATACTACGGCACCGGAACGTACAGTACCAAGCCGCGACAGGCTGTGTAATGTCTGCGCATGATTTCCACCCGTCCCAGATAATACAGCCGGTGGATAGCAATGGGAAAAACGGCATGTCAAAACAACACATCGGCTAAAAATGGCTTCCGATGATGTGCTATGTCAGGAAAAAGACGTAACTTTGTGCGGTAAAAACGGATTTGCCCACAACATCGAGGCAA
>JBJECG010000046.1:0-28075 GCA_051870875.1 Candidatus Aphodosoma sp. | reverse complement strand
GTGGGCAGTGATGGATTCGAACCACCGAAGGCGAAAGCCAGCTGAGTTACAGTCAGCCCCATTTGGCCACTCTGGTAACTGCCCATCCTTATTTTGCGAATGCAAAGGTACAATAATTATCCAATACCGCCAAACGTTTTTATCATTTTTAACGCGGTAACTGCGCCTTCAACACCTTTATTTCCCAAAACGCCTCCGGCGCGATCCAATGCCTGCTGTTTGTCGAGAGTGGTCAATACACTGAATATCACGGGACATACAGCCTTGGCATTGAGCATTGTGGCACCTTGTGTCACTCCCTGACAAACGTAATCGAAGTGCGGGGTGTCGCCTTGGATCACACATCCGATAACGATAACTGCATCGTATCTTGACTGCGTTTTTCCGGATTCAGAAGTCTCTTTCATCAATTTTGAGGCCGCATAGGTAAGTTCAAATGTTCCGGGGACGTGGTAGACTTCGATATTTCGTTCCTGAACACCGTTTTTCAGGAGTTCTTCGACAGCACCGTCTTTCATCGGGCGGGTGATGTCATCATTCCAATCGGCAACGACAATAGCTATTCGTTTGCCGTCAAGTTCGGATGCCGATGGGAGTGTTGCAGCATCGTATTCGGAGAGGTTGTGATATTTGGTTGCCATAAAATATTGTTTTTTGTTTGAAATTTTGCAGATAAGAGTCCGACAAGAAAAGTTTCCCACAAGAAGGAACCAACAAGAAGAGGGCGCAGGAAGTGCAATTCAGCCTCCGCCGCCCTCTGCCGGTAAATTTGGTTTTACAGTTCTGATTATTTGCCGTTCTGCATTATTTGGCAACGTTCGATACGTTTGTCCATTTCAGATGCCAGCGGCGATGCGAAGTATTTGTCTTTGATAATGCGGTAGCATTTTTCAGCGGCCTTGTAATTGCCCATTTCTTCGTAGCAGATACCGGCTTTGCCAAGGGCACGCGGAGCGGTGAAATCGTTGTCGACGGCTCCAGCTTTTTCGAAATACTTCACTGCATTTGAATAGTCTTCCTTGGCTACGTAGCAGTCACCGATGAGAGTGATGCTGGCGGGCTTGAGATTGACCGTGTTGGCATCGAAGTTTTTGAGATAACCGATTGCCTCATCGTAATTGCCGAGTTTATAGCAACAAATGCCAGCGTAGAAAGATGCCAGTTCTGAAGTTTCGGTGATACCATAGTTGTCTGCTATCTCGGCGAAACCGTCGTTTATGCCGTCACCGTTCAAAGCCAAAGCAAACGAATCCTGTTCAAAATAACGTACGCATACAGCCAGTTTGTCGGCTGCCTCCACATTACGCGGCTTGACATAGTATGTATTGAACAATACGACAGCCACTACTACCGCCAGCACTACACCGAATCCGACAAGCAACTGTCTGCGATTTGTTTCGATAAACTGTTCGCTTTTGCTGAGAGCCTGGTCCACAGACTGCAGCTCATCTACCTGTTTTTCTGTTTTATTTGACATAACTATATGTTGTGAATTGTAATTGTCCGCCACATCTTGAGCGTTGCAAAGATAGTGTTTTTTTTAATTTTGCACAAATATTTTTCTTATCACGCCACGAATATTGTCACAAACGGGACTTGACCACAGAACAAAAATTTCAAGACACCGTCAAAACCGCCAGAAAATACAATCAAATTCACCTTACAGCCGTTTTTTGCAAATTATTTACAAAAATATTCGAAAGACAAAATTTTATACGTATATTTGCGGCATAATACATATATCGGCCAATCTATAACCGGAAAAACCTTATGAAAAGACAGAAAATAAACTCGCCGCAGGATCTGGATACCCTCCGGCAAGTCTGCACATCACAGTTTGCCTTACGCGAACTGAGCAACAGGGTACAAGGGATCAGCGACTCCGAAATCAAAAACCTCGAGTCACAACCTTACGAACAGTACATACTCGTATGCGGCGGCACCGGATGCAACGCATCGGCAAGTGCGGAAATCATCCGACGGCTTGAGCAGGCGATCACCCTGCACGGACTGGACAAACGGGTAAAAGTAGTGCGCACCGGATGTTTCGGCTTCTGCGAGCAGGGGCCGATAGTAAAGATAGTGCCCGACAATACGTTTTACGTGCATGTGTCGCCAGATGATGCGGACGAAATTATTGAAAGTCATATCATTGACGGTCAACGGATAGAGCGGCTGCTCTATATTCTGCCTACCACAGGCGAACATATCCCAGACAGCAAACATATACCGTTTTACAAACAACAGCTGCGTATAGCATTGCGCAACTGCGGTACAATCGACCCCGAGAATATCGAGGAGTATTTTGCACGCAATGGTTACTGTGCCTTGGCAAAAGCACTGACTATGAATCCAGAAGATGTGATAAAGACAGTGACTGACTCCGGGTTGCGCGGACGAGGCGGAGGAGGATTTCCCACCGGCTTGAAATGGAAAATAACCAGAGATGCTGGTGCCGGGCAAAAGTATGTGGTGTGCAATGCCGATGAAGGTGATCCGGGGGCATTTATGGACCGCTCGATACTGGAGGGCGACCCTCATTCGATAATAGAAGCCATGTCCATAAACGGTTATTGCACAGGTGCGAGCCGCGGGCTCATCTACATCAGGGCAGAATATCCGCTGGCTATCCACCGCCTGGAAGTGGCAATCGGTCAGGCCCGTGAATACGGTTTGCTCGGAGAGGGTATTCTCGGCAGCGGATTTTCATTTGACATCGGGATACGCTACGGGGCAGGAGCATTTGTTTGCGGCGAGGAGACAGCCCTCATACAGTCAATGGAAGGCCGCCGCGGCGAACCTTACGTAAAGCCGCCATTCCCGAGCCAGCGCGGGTATAAAGGCATGCCGACCAATGTAAACAACGTGGAGACATACGCCAACATACCGCCTATCATATTGCGCGGTGCCGAGTGGTTTGCCTCAATCGGGACAGAAAAGAGCCACGGCACGAAGGTATTCGCCTTGGCAGGCAAGGTCAACAATGTAGGACTGATAGAGGTGCCGATGGGTACTACACTGCGGCAGGTGATATTCGACATAGGCGGAGGCATAAAAGGGGGCAAACGGTTCAAAGCTGTCCAGACGGGAGGACCGTCGGGAGGATGTCTTACTGAAAAGCACCTCGACATACCGATTGACTACGACAATCTGCTGGCATCGGGTTCCATGATGGGGTCTGGCGGCATGATAGTGATGGACGAGGATGACTGCATGGTAGCCGTGGCAAAATTCTACCTTGATTTCACGGTGGAGGAGAGCTGCGGGAAATGCGTTCCCTGCAGGGTAGGCAACAAACGGCTGTATGAAACACTTGACAAAATAACCCGAGGCAACGGCACCAAAGAAGACTTGGTGAACCTGCGCAACCTGGCATCAGTGATAAAAGACACCGCACTCTGTGGTCTGGGTCAGACATCACCCAATCCGGTACTGTCGACTTTAGATAATTTCTACGATGAGTATCTGGCTCATGTAGAAGAACATACCTGTCCGGCACACCAATGCCGCGCCTTGACACAGTATGTCATAGACCCCGACAAATGCAAAGGGTGTACTCTGTGCGCACGTCTTTGTCCGGTCAATGCCATCACCGGAGAAGTGAAGCATGCCCACATCATCGACCCGATGGTGTGCATCCGTTGCGGCAACTGCATAAGCAAATGCAAGTTCGGTGCCATATCGGCGAAATAGTCACATATGGGACTATAGGGTTTCACCAAATCAACCACCATCAAATTTTCCTACAATAATGAAAATAACAATAGACAACAGAGATATAGAAGTCCGCCCCGGTATGACCATACTCGAGGCAGCCACACAAGCAGGCATAAAGATACCTACACTGTGCCACATGCACCTTCACGAACTCAACTACGACAACCAGCCCGGGGCATGCCGCATCTGCGTGGTAGAGGTTGAAGGCAGACGCAACTTAGCCCCTTCGTGCAAGACTGAATGTACAGATGGGATGGTGGTCCACACCCACACACCGCGCGTGCTCAACGCCCGCCGCACAGTGATGGAACTGATACTGAGCAATCACCCAAACGAGTGTCTGACTTGTCCTAAAAACGGCTATTGCGATCTGCAAACAGTAGCCCACGATCTCGGGATACGCAAAATCACGTACCAGGGCGAGGTGTCGCACTTCCCGTTGGATATATCGCCATCCATCATCCGCAACATGGACAAGTGCATAGCATGCCGGCGGTGCGAAGAGGCATGCAACAAGATACAGTCGGTAGGTGCGCTATCGGCCATAAACCGCGGGTTCAACGCCGTAGTAGGCACGGCATTCTGCCGTGACATATCGGGCAGCAACTGCACGTACTGCGGTCAGTGTGTGGCCATCTGCCCAACAGGAGCTTTGAGTGAACATCCTCATATAGATGAAGTGCTGGACGCCCTGGCCGACCCGACAAAAACCGTGGTTGTACAAACCGCCCCCGCGGTCCGCATTGCCTTGGGCAAAGATTTCGGCTGCAAACCGGGAGAGAATGTCACGGGACGTATGGTAACGGGTTTGCGCCAATTGGGATTCGACCGCGTATTCGACACAGATTTTGCCGCCGACCTCACTATCATGGAGGAGGGGACGGAACTTCTCAGGCGGATAAAGGCTGCATCGTCTGGCGATGAAAACGCAAAACTGCCATTGATGACTTCATGCTGCCCGGCTTGGGTCAACTTCATGGAGCAGCATTACGACCACCTCCTGCCACACCTATCCACGGCACGTTCACCGCAACAGATGTTCGGCTCGATAGCTAAAACGTATCTGGCACGAAAATCAGGCATCGACCGCCGCAATTTAGTAGTGGTATCTGTCATGCCCTGTGTGGCCAAGAAGTACGAATGCAAACGTCCTGAATTTTATACCGACGGCGACCCTGATGTAAATATTTCCATCACTACCCGCGAACTGGCCCAACTCATCCGCTATGCCAACATAGACTTCATGCAACTGGACGAAGGGGAGTTCGACGACCCGATGGGCGAATCGACCGGAGCCGGTGTCATTTTCGGCACCACCGGCGGCGTAATAGAAGCTGCAGTGCGCACCGCTTACGAAATTTACACCGGCGAACCGCTGCCGCGAATCAATTTCGAGGAGTTGCGAGGTTTCGACGGCATCCGCACCGCCACAATATATTTTCATGAGACACCAATAAGGATAGGCATAGTACACGGACTTGCCAATGCCCGCAAACTACTGTCGACAATCGAAGCCGGCGAATGCAAGCTTCACGCCATAGAAGTGATGGCCTGTCCAGGCGGCTGTATCGGAGGAGGAGGCCAACCCTATCACCGCGGACACATCGATGTACTACGCCGCCGCCAAGCCGCCCTATATGCCGATGATGCCAGTCACTCCATACGCAAAAGCCATGAAAACCCAGCAATCGCCGCCCTGTACGAGGAGTTTCTTGGAGCACCATGCAGCGAACTTTCGCACAAACTGTTACACACCCATTATCACAAAAAATAGACACCTGCCATGAACAACGACAATTGCAAACAAGCCACATTTGACCGCGTACGCGCCATCTGCGCCAAACACCGCAACGACAGCGGCGAACTCATATCCATACTTCACGAAACGCAAGATATATTGGGATACCTGCCTCAGGAGATTCAAGAAGTTGTAGCCAATGCGCTTAACATACCGGCATCACGAGTCTACGGAGTGGTGACTTTTTACAGCTATTTCACCATGAAACCAAAAGGCCGCTACCCCATCTCGGTGTGTATGGGCACCGCCTGCTATGTCCGCGGTGCGGAAAAGGTACTCGAAGAGCTTCAACGCCAGCTTGGCATAAAAGTAGGAGAAACCACCGATGACGGTCTATTTTCACTGGACTGTCTGCGCTGTGTGGGTGCATGCGGCCTGGCACCGGTAGTCACCATCGCGGGAAAAGTGTACGGCAGACTCACCTCAGACAAAATACGCGACATACTGGCCGACTACTACATGCGTGACTAATGCATTGTTACGTGCTGCATAAGACCGACGGCTCTCTCACGCCTCACACATCATAATATGCAGAAAATGTCCTGTCCCTATCGGGAAGGCAATTTTTTCTTCTTAATGCACAAGCCTTATAAAATAATAGATTAGCACAACAAACTTGTAACAGATCCTTCCGTCACAAAAATCCGCCACCATTTCTGAGAAAAAGTGTACCTTTGCATCAGTAAAAAGACCATGCGCCAAAAATTCTGCCATGCATAGCGTCACTTCATATATTCTGTATGTCATCACGGGCATCATTCTTGCATTTTACGGCTTAGGATGTGTTGCTCCGTATATACCGCCAGATGTCATGACCATACCGGCGTATTTCGGACTGGCATTTCCTCTATTTTGGTGTGCCACAGTGGCAATATGCTTCGTTGCCTGCATTGTCCGCCGCTGGAAACTGGCTGGCATCACTGTCTTATGTCTTGCATTGTCATACGGCGAATGGCACAAAACCATATCCTTGCGCCTGCAACCAGACAAGGCAGAGTCTGACGATACGGACAGGACTGTCAGTCTACTTACCTACAATGTAGAGATGTTCAACGGCAGCAAGGACCTGAAATCTTTTGTGGAATACATAAGAGAAACCGATGCCGACATAGTATGTCTACAGGAATTCGGGTTCTACAACCGGGCATTGTCGCAGTCGGATATTCTCGGAGAATTTGACAAACTCTATCCATACCGCCACCTCTGGTACAAGAACCAAAGCAGCAGAAGCAGCAGCGGGCTGGCCACATTCAGCCGGTTTCCTATAGTGAAGAAAGAAAAAATCCAGTACCGGTCGGAGCACAACATAAGCATCTTTTCCGACATAGACATAAACGGCGATACCATAAGGGTGCTCAACAACCACCTGGAATCGAACAAACTGAATTCCAGTGACAAGAATCTGGCGTCATTGCTGGATGAGAACACTCCACGCGATGCAAAGATAAAACATACCCGACGGTTGCAAACCAAGCTCGGCACGGCCATGAAAATCAGAGCCAGACAGGCAGAAGCCATCCGCTACACAATAAGCCGTACCCGCTATCCTGTGATAGTGGCAGGCGACTTCAACGATGTGCCGCAATCATACACATACCGCATAATAGCATCGGGACTGAACGATGCCTACATCAAAGCCGGCAAACCGGGTTACTACTGGACCTACAACTCATCATTCATGTACTTTCCCATCGACCATATACTTTTTTCTCCATCGCTGAAGGCAACGAAAGCAGCCATCCACCGCACCGAACTTTCAGACCATTACCCTCTCACCGCCACAATAAAGATAAAGTAGACCACGGGGACTCACTCTACAACAGCGACATCAACAAGATGACAAAAATACAAAACCATGAAGTCTGTGCCAATCGTCATTGGCACAGACTTCATGGTTTTGTATTGACAGAGAAACCGAATTACTTGATTTTCGAATTTACGATTGCAAGTATTTCGGCCTCTTCACGACAAGCTTGTTCGGCAATCTTGTCGGCTTCGGCCACAAGAGCGTCGGCTGCAGCGCGGTCTTTCAAGCTACCGGCATTGATTTTCACGTTGAGGCATGCACCGAGAACGGCGGCACGGGCAGCGAGTGCGCCTACGCCGGCATCGGACACGGAGTTGGGGTTGCCTTCGGAAGCCATGGCTCGGATAAGGGGGAATGTGGCAACCGATGCTTTCATTGTTTCGAGAGGAATCTGTGTAGCGTAGAGTGTGGCAGCTTCCATAGCGGCAGCACGTGCTGCTTTCTCCTCATCGGTAGATTTAGGCATTGCAAATACTGCCATTATGCGGTTGAACGATTCGGTATCCTCGTCAACAAGCCACAAAAGGCGCGACATCATATCCTGTCCTTTTTCAGCCCAAACGGAAAACTCCTCCCAACGGGCATCCCAACCAGGCTTATGGCTTGAAAGATTGGCTACCATAGTGCCGAGAGCGGCAGCGAGCGAACCCATGTAAGCGGAAATCGAGCCGCCGCCGGGAGCAGGGCTTTCGCTTGCGGTTTCGTTGGCAAAACCGGTGCAAGTCAAGTCTACGAGTTTCTTCCTGCTCTTGTCCTCAATAAGGTATTCGATGACTTTCTCTTCCGGCTTGAAAGGTTTGAGGTCGTCCAGCCCCATTGACTTGATGGCTATCTTGATGATTTCCTCTTCGTGAAGACCGACAGAACGCTGTTGTTTGCGAAGGAAGTATTTACCGGCTTCGATGAGTGTGGATTTCGGAACGAGACCAACGATTTCGGTACCGGTGACGCGCAAGCCTCGGTTAGCGGCGCAACGGCATACTTCATCGAATGCCACATGGAGAGGCGTAGTCTGAATATCAGTAATATTCATTGACACTTGGGCGATACCATATTCGTCGATATACCATCCGATGGCTTTTGTACCTTTCAGAGTTCCGGGAATCATGATGTTGTTGCCGTTTTCGTCTTTCATGATTTTGCCTACGGGCGAACCGCCTTCGCGCATTGGGCGGCCTTTCTCCCGGACATCGAATGCAATGGCATTGGCCCGGCGTGTAGATGTAGAGTTGAGGTTGTAGTTGACTGCGATGAGAAAGTCGCGGGCACCGACAGCGGTAGCACCTGATTTGGCAGTGCTTTCGTTCCAAACGGCAGGACCGAAGTCAGGATTTTCTTCCTTGACGCCGAAACGTTTGCTGAGGGCTTCGTACTCGCCTTTGCGGCATACAGCCAAGTTTTTACGTCCGGGTGTAAAAGCAGCGGCTTCGTAGGCATAGACAGGGATGCCGAGTTCATCGCCTATACGTTTGCCAAGCTGACGGGCGTATTCGGCACATTCCTGAAGTGTAACGCCTGCAACAGGCACGAGGGGACAAACATCGGTGGCACCCATACGCGGGTGGGCACCATGATGATGGCGCATATCTATGAGTTCGGCAGCTTTGCGAACGGCCTGGAAGGCAGCTTCCATCACCTGTTCGGGTTCTCCGACGAAAGTGACAACCGTACGGTTGGTTGCCTCTCCCGGGTCAACGTCGAGCAGTTTGATACCTTCCACTTTTTCGATAGTGTCGGTGATTTGTTTAATCACAGCCAAATCGCGGCCCTCAGAAAAATTGGGCACACATTCGATGATTCGTTTAATCATAATATTTTGAATTTAAGTTAAATGACTTGATTTGCAGTTTCCATATCGGCAACTGAATCCATCAAAGCAAACAATTCGTCCGTGGTTTCGGCACGCAGCATGGCTATACGTGTCTGGCGGAAATTATCGATACACTTGAATGCAGGCGAAGCTGCTATATGCCGGCGGGAGTGTACTATTCCTTTCCGCTCATCTCCGAGCCATCCGACGGATTTCAATACATGACCTTTCAACACCTCGATCATTTCACGGCGCGACATGGGCGGCATTTCACAGCCTGTATCGAGGTAGTGGCGCATCTGACGGAATATCCAAGGCGCGCCTATAGAGCCGCGTCCCACCATCACGGCATCTACGCCATAGCGTGCGAATGCCCGGGCAGCCTGTTCGGGAGTAAAGATATCGCCATTTCCTATAATGGGGATGTGCATCCGCGGATTGTCTTTCACCTCACCAATCAATGTCCAGTCGGCCTCACCGGTATACATCTGCGCACGTGTACGCCCATGTATTGCCAAAGCCTGTACACCGCAATCCTGAATGGATTCGGCAAGAGGTACGATGATCTTCTGCGATTCGTCCCATCCGAGGCGGGTTTTGACTGTGACCGGTATATTCACAGCCTTGACCACAGCGGCCGTTATTTCAAGCAAGAGCGGTACATTGCGCAACATACCCGATCCTGCGCCCTTTCCGGCCACTTTCCTGACAGGACACCCGAAGTTCAAGTCGATGATGTCCGGCCCGGCCGCCTCCACTATCCGTGCAGCTTCTACCATGGTATCGACATCGCGGCCATAAATCTGGACAGCCACCGGGCGTTCCTCATCGTGAATGGTCAATTTCTGCTCTGTGCGGCTGACACTCCGGATCAGAGCATCGGCACTGACAAATTCGGTATAGACCATATCGGCACCGAATCCCTTGCACAACAAACGGAAAGCCGGATCGGTGACATCCTCCATAGGTGCAAGGAACAATGGCTTGTCGCCGAACTCTATATCGTTGATTTTCATAGTATAATATTCAGAAGCAGGAGAATTGCAACCATTTTGCAAAGTTACACAAAAAAAGCATACCGGTCATGTATGATAGAGAATTGAGTATCATATTGACAGATAAGATACCCGCCAGACAAGTCTGCACGGCCAACAACCGGCATTGGTTCAGTAAATGCAGACGTAGTATCCAACGGCTTTCGTCAGGATTACAGAAAATCCGCCAAAGTTTATAATTTACCGTTTCCGTTTGGAAAGTTCACACGTACGTACGAAGTCTTTGTAGAAGTTGTTGGCATTCATACGGTCATGGCTGAGCGAAGCGTCGGAATTGCCTTCCCAGCGGCGGCAGTTGTAGAGCGATGTCATGATGCGTCCTACGTGGTATTGGCGGCTGATGGCAAGGCCTACGGCGTAGTCTTCGCCATATGATACGTTAGGAAAATGGACGGAACGAAGGACAGGTGTATAGAATGCACGCGGCGCACCGAGGCCGTTGATACGAAGGGCGTTGTTGTGCCCGTTTTCGGCAGTCCATTCTGCATGGTCAATCAATCCGGGTGGTATCGGCCGCATATCGGCATCGGTTATAGTATATGACCCTATCACCATCGCACAGCGTTCTTCGTAAAATTTATCCACAATAGTCTGCAATACAAGTTCATCGGAATACACATCATCCGAATCAAGCTGAACTGCAAAACGGCCGCACCGTTTGTCATCGACAGCCAAATTCCAGCAACCTCCTATACCCAACAGCTCCGTTTCAGGGACGAGATGAACAATAGACGGGTTGTCAGCAGCAAGCCGTCTGATTTTCTCAGCAGTTCCATCGGACGAGTGATTGTCAACCACAATAACATTGAAATCGAACCGGGTCTTCTGGCACAATACCGAACCAATGGCATCGTCAATAGTACGGACACGGTTGCGGACAGGAATCACGACACTGGCCTCACAGGGGAATGTGCCCAGGCACGGGTCGATATGCCGTAAAGTACCAGGATCGACATAACCACCTCTTGACTTGAGAAAATCTGTAAAGGCCACTTCCATTTCCTTTTGGACTTCCCGGTTGCGGGGATCGACATAACCGAACTGACGGTCGTTTTCGGTTGCGATATCAGGATTTTCCAGACAACTGACAACCTCTGGCAAACGGACGGCCTTGCCGTCAGCAGCCAATCTCAGACGCATGGCATATTGGCCTGCGCAGGTATATTTTTTGGTTGCAATATCTCTGGCAGCTGCCATATAAGCATTTCGGTCGTACATTACCACGGGACCGAAATCGAAATCGCTGCGAACAGACCCCTCCTGATATCCAATGGTAGGGAGTGAAATGCAGACACCCTGCTTCATGCAAGAATAATCGGCATACGCCATATTGGCTTCAGGACAGACAGCCATACATTCAGACAACCGCGCAATACTGAACTTATCCAATGATACGGCAGCATAAGCATCAATGAGAATGAAATGCGGCGTAGAGACAGAAGACAATACCATCTTTATGATGTCAGAAGACAAAAATCCTGATGTGCTTATATTTTTGGTGCCAGCAATATTGATCTGGACATCTGAAAAAATATGAATATTGCCAATCACCCGGGCAGCAGAAGAGTCTGACGAATAGACAGGGATCTGTTTTCTGAGTTCGGCTACCGTATGAGCGGCAGCCTGTGCATTGTCTGAAAATATTACTGCATCTACCATATCTGATAATTTAATGTTTTTCCAATTGACTGCCAATATGTTCGCCATTCAACAGATAATGCAGTGTCAGGCACATGAAACGATTGCGGTCACCAGCGTCCATTACAGTCTCAAACGGGAATCCGCACACTATGGTACGATAGCCGTCCGCATCACAAGCCACAGCTGCGCTATTGGTATTCTGGGTGTAACGAAGTACAGTATGAGCATTACGATGTGCCGGGACGAGAGCATCAGGGCTTTCTACGGCATAAACAGAGTCATTCGGATGCTGGGAGAACATCCATTCTCCGGAATATACCGGGACGGCAGTTGCGGACACGCGACCGTTTTGAGATGCCCTGTCGGTACGCCATCCGACACGCAACACTTCGTTTACAAACCGGCGATCATCATCGGTTGCGGCCGGAGACATCCACGAATCGCTCACCACGTGCGCTCCTGTTACGAGCAATGCCCCACCCTGTGATGTGTACCGGCGCAAAACGGTCTGCAGATTGTCCGGAAATGTCTTGAATCGGACGGTTGTACTGTCTGGTCCGGAAAAAGTGCAGCGCTGCTCTCCAAGTATGATGTCAACCACCGGATATGCCGACAAACCGAAACTGTCGGAGAGTGCCGTATGCGAACATGACACATAGCTGTATCCTGCGGCGACTATGGATTTTCCGTGTAGCAGAGGATAGTCGTGCGTATTTCCGACAGGGGGAGAGATTTCGAAATCGCTGTCAGACTGCCCCCAACCGGCATGGTCATCGGTAATCCACGGATTGCGAGTGTCAAAATCATGCTGAGCCCCGACATACAACCAGTCACGCCCGTCCGGCACACCGTTGTCCATCCACGAAGGAAATCCCACATACGGAACCGATGAAAAACCTTCGGGAGCAGCGACACGGTCGAATCCGTTGACAACCATCACCGTCCCCTTGCCATAGCGTGTCCGGTGAGCAGACAATATTTCACTGTCAAGACTTTCACCCCCAGCATTTACAGCCGTTACGCGGTACAGCATATGTAGGTTTTCAACGAAAGGCACTTTCACAAATGTCGTATCCACCAGCGTACCATTATCCCAACCCTTGCCGCCGACACTCGTATAGAGAATGTATGCCGCAGGCACGGCAGTCGCTTCAACAGTATCAATGACGGGGTGCCAAGACAGGCGCAACGAATCTCCGTCATCTGCCGTTTCGATGGCAAACCCGGTCACCGGAAGCGGAGCTATGACACACGACAGATTGTTTTGCCGTGCAATGAAACGTGCCACACCTTTATACACGGCACGCGATACCGTAAACCTGAAAGCCGGATCCAGGCCATAACGCATATCGTCATAATTCTGATGTGAAAGCAATTCGAGTATCATGGCCGGGACTTCGGCACGGCGTGTCTCGGCATAATTACGGTCATGACACAAGCGGTCTGTCCATCGTGTACAATGTAAAGCACGAATGTCAGCCACAATCTGGTTTACAACGCTTTCAGCGAGCAGGCCGGATATCTTCCTGCTTTTTCCGTTCGGAAATTCTGTTGTCCGCCCCATCCCCCGCGAAGTATAGATACCCATAGTACCTATAATCGAATCGACGGCAGTACCGGCATCGGAATGAAACGCTATGGCCGCATCCAAATCAAAACCGAGTCCGGATGAATCAGGTGCCGATTCAGAACCGTACATAAGCCAATTTGCCCACATCGGGCGACAATTGTAATCATCACGGTAATCATTCATACTCTGACTTCCGCTGTATATGGCATACGGTACACCCGCCCATTGCATATAGTAGCGTGCAGCCTCCAGAAAACGTGGCACTCCGGATGTTTCATATTCCTCTTTTGCACAACACTGCATGGTATCGGTACAAGGTATCCTGTCTCCTTTGTAAAGCGACTTTTCTTCAGGTCCGGCAGGACGTCTGCCTATACACCCCATACCGCCACCGAAACGGACGGCATCGGCAGTGATTTCGCCATCATGTCCGCTGCAGTTGTCCAATACGACGGAAGCACGGGTTTCGTCAGCGCCGGCTTCAAAATAGAACTGTCCCAAATATATCCACGTACCGCCACCCCGACGTTGGTCCACCGTAAAATGCGTAGCTCCGGCTGCATGATAAACCGTATAGCCGGCATCGGGGACAGAATGTTCGGTAGTAGCATACGCAACCGAAACCCAATACCATCCAGATTCCGAAATATCCGGAATCCATTGAGCATAGGCGGTGATATGACCTTTCGTTTCATGCCGGCGGAATGTGCCTTCGGCAAACGGATTCTGACGGTCAACATACATTGCCCTTTTCAATCCGAAACCGGCACGCCCGGCAGTAGTGAAACCATACGAACGCGACTTAGCCTTATGCTTCCTCCCCTGTTCAGGAGCAAGGAGTATTTCACGGTAAACTCCGCCGGTAAACTCAGACGTGTCATTGTCGACGATATACTCATACCGTTGCGTGTCACGTTCTCTCGGCAGGAATACATTGGCACCAGCACGTTCCAACATGGGCAGCAGATACGGCAACACGTAAGACATGGTATATTTATCCTCAACAGTAGTCATAACTCTGGCGCGCTGCCATTTCCAACGGTCATCTCGCTGGTCGTAATACAAGCCGTGGCTATGCCACAACGCGATACAACGATCCTGTAAACCTTCGGTAACAGGGTAAGGCGAGTCTGCATTCCGTACAAACGGGTCGGGACGGCGGCATACTGCCATTGTCGGCGACAACAGTAGCATGGCAGTCAGCACCAGATATAATATGGACAGGGATTGATTCAACGGCCTGACAGGGATTTTGTATTTTACATTCTGAGTTTGAAAGCCGAAATGATGGTGTCGGGACGGAAATTGAAGACGGCATTCATCTCTCCGGCCATGCAGAGGCCGCAATCATCGCAAATGCCTTGTGATTCGCCGGCACAACCGGAACGGGTGCCGTCAGGATAAATGAAATTGGTCACCCAGCAACGGCGTTTGAATTTGTTTCCCTTCATCAGTTTCAGGCCTGAAACCGAGTTCATGACGGGGTAGCCTTTTTTCTTCATTTCGATAACGCGGTCGATTACCTCGCAGCGTTTGTCGCGGTCGAGCACCAACGAAGTGTCGGAACCGGGAAAAGGCGTGTAGAAGTTGATGGAAATCATCTCGATGGCGGGATTGTTTTTCACATATTCTATCGTCGGCACTACAGCTGTATAATTTTCTGAGCTGACTACCATATTAACGTCGAGATGCTTGTGTCCGGAAGACGCAATATTTTGCTCCAGGCGGGCGAATGTGCCCTTACCCCGCATGTATTCGTGATGTTCGCCTATACCGTCGAGGCTCACCCAGATACTGTCGGCGTTGATGCCATGAAAGGGGAGCTGCGCATTGGTGGTGATGGTGGCAGAAAAGAAACCTTCCTCCTTGGCCAAATCTATCAAATCGTTGATACGCCGGCTGCCGTCACGCCACAGCATCACTTCACCGCCTTCGAAATCGACGAACCTCGAGCCGAGGCTGTAGGCATACCGCAACTGACGGCGTACCTGTTCGTAAGTCATCACATTCGGATTGCTTTTGGCATAAACGGCACAGTGGCGGCACTGCAAGTTACAACGGTCGGATATGAACAGTACGGTCTGCAACGGATGCCTGCGTCCAAGAATGCGGGCGCAGAAAAACCAATAACCTAAATAAAACAGCTGAGATATTTTCATTGGAAACTTTTTGAATGTTCAATCAGAGAAACGCCAATACAATATTCGCCACCATTATGATCAGGCAAAAGAATGTGACAAGATTGCGGGCCGGAAGCCAACGGATGAGAAACCAGTCGATTTGAGCCTGCCTGTATGCCTGCCAATTTCCCATCGGACCCATCCACCAGCGTGGTTCGTCAATATCGTTCTTGCCTTTGAAGAATTTACCGATTGAACGTATCAGGAATATGGCCAACGGTAACAGTACCGTTACAAACATATAGCTCCAATGCCAAATGCCTACAGCCACACAGATGCAGACAATGACAAACGGAGCAAGCACGAATATGGCAGTAGCAGCCAACTGCCGGCGGTTGGTTCTGAGCAGACGTGCGAATGTCATTTTCTGCGATTTGGTATCATTGTCGGCGTCTATCACCGAATGGGTATAAAGTATGTTTGTGACAAGCAGTCCGACACATATACCGAGCATCAGTATGCTCCAGTCTATGACACCGCAAGCCGAATACTGAACGCCGGCCATAAGGAGCGGACCGAACAGCAAGCCAATAACCAGTTCGCCGTATCCTCTGAAACTCAAGCGCAACGGGCCTCCGGAATAGGACAGGCCAAGCAATGCGCCCAAGCCCATAAACAACAGTATCAGCCATCCGCGGAACAGGAATATCACCAAACCGCACAACGCAGCAACCGACAAAAATGCGGCTATGGCATTGCGCAACTGACGCTCCGTAGCACCGCCAGTGGTTATATAGTGACATTTCTCCATTCGCATTCTCACACTGCCGGCATCCAGCACCGACATTTTTTCCACCACACCACTGCGGTAATCGTAATAATCATCGGCCAGATTCATCCCCAAGTGGGCGCATGCCACACCAAATACGGCCGTCAATGCGAGCCACCATGAAAAGTCGTTTGACGCTGTGGCAGCCAACATATCCTCTTTCGGCAACAAGGCGGCCGATACAGCCAGCAATGCTGGCAGCAGGCTCTGTGGCAATGCTATACTACGGGCGTTTTTTATCCATGTACGAATGATATTCATTTTGCAGACATTTTTTGCGGGTTACTTGTTATTCGCCGTATTCAAAATTTTCAAGGCAAAGGTTCTCTCCATCGAACGCAGCGTATGCCCCGTTCAAATAAAAGGCTTCAGGTATAAGAAGCCGGGTACCATTTCCGAGCATCATGTTTATTTCTTTATGCAGGTGCCCCATCACGATATAATCGACATCGGGGTGTGCTTTTACATACTCCTTGGCCCAACAGACCTGAAACGCGCCGGAATCAGTGGAGTGCGGAGCATAATAGTCGATACGGTCGTCCGGGGCAATATTTTCCGCATCGTGTTTTCTACGGTTACAGGCACTCCAACGGTATCCGAATGCAAGCCCCCAACGTGGCACAACGGCATGGCGGAACAGCCACCGCAGCGCACGGTTTTCAAAAACGGCATTAAGCATCCGCGTAACACGACGCTGTTCACCAAGGCCATGTCCATGAGCCAACAAGAAACGCCTGCCGTATATTTCCACCAGTTCAAGATTGGAATGGACGGTAAGGCCACAGCGTTCAGACAGGTAACCATAGGTCCATTGGTCGTGATTGCCCGGGAAAAAATGGATCGGGACACCGTCCGCAACCACTTCCCGCATTGTGTCGAGCAACACATCGAATCCCGGCGGAACGGAGCGGGCAAACTCGTACCAAAAATCAAAGACATCACCCAACATATATATTGCCGAGGCATCGCGGCTCACATGCCGGAGCCACCGGCACAGGCGTGCGGTCTCAGCATCGCGGTTTTCGAAAAGCGATGACCCCAGATGACTGTCAGCCATAAAGTACACCATAGCCAATTCGTCACAACAGTCCGAGTTCGAGTTTTGCCTCTTCCGACATACGGTCCCTATCCCATTCCGGTTCAAAGACCAGATTGATTTTAGCCTCTGTCACCCCTTCAACACTTTCAACTTTCTGTTTTACATCCTCCACTATAAACTCGGCGGCAGGACAATTCGGAGCGGTAAGCGTCATGTCAATCTCCACTTTACCGTCATTCGTTTCGATACGGTATATAAGTCCCAAATCGTAGACGTTAACTGGTATTTCAGGATCGAAAACAGTCTTGAGCATCCCGATGACGCGCTCTTCAAGCTCTAAAAATTCATTCATACCAACGGCATTTCAAATTCGTGATAACAAAAAATCATCCAGGCTGCAAAGTTAATAAAAATCACCGATATAAGTAACGTCATCACATAAACGGGCTACATATTGCCAATGGACAAGACAATGCAAGGCCGCATTCAACTTCCATAACATGCAGTCCGTCAAAAAAAAAACTGCGTCAAAAAAGATTTGACGCAGTCTGAACACCAGTAATATCTGATTCTGCCGGAAATATCATTCCATGGCTGAAACATAAGCTGCAGGAGCTTCCTGTCCGGGAATTGTAAACTTGACAGTACCGTTGTACTCGCCTTTGAATGTAGAGCCGAAATGTGATTTGACATCGAAAGTGATTCTGTTTGCGGCAATAGTTATAGTACCTGATTCAATGAACCAGACATTGGTAAGGCCACCGTCCGAGCCTTTGACACCGAGGTAAGGAGCCGAAACCCACAACTTGCCATCAGATTCAAACGCACCTACAGTGCGGTCTGCCGATTTGTCAGCCACTTTAATCTGGATAGTGTATGTACCAGCTGGCACAGCGTCCATTGAAGTGCTGTAGAAGAGGAAGTGGCACGTCTCTTGTTCGGCAGTTTCCATAGACAATTGGAACTGGTTCAACTCTCCATATTTGGCAAGGAAAATCTGACCGCTCATGGTCTGAAACGACCATCTCTCATTGGTCTGTCTTGTCGTTTCCATTCTGAATCTCTCGTCTTTGCTCATGCCTTTGTTTGCAATTGTCATTGCACCTTCGTACACGACATTGAGATTTTCAGAAGCGCCATCATTATCTTCCATTGCCAAATTTATGTCAAATTTCGCTTTTGAAGCATTGCCGCTCACCTTGACGGTACCGGCAACAGCATACATCAACTTGACAACTTGTCCATTCTCTACAACTGCATACTTGCAGCCATAACCAACTTGGGGATGATAAGGTATCAACACGCCATTTTCAAGTTCATAAATTCTGTACTCGCTGCCAACTACAGCATTGCCCACCTTGTAATCACCGGCTTTCGGATAGAAAGTCTTGGCGTCTACATCAGCCAGCATATCAATAATAACCACGTTGCCCGAACCGCCGGAAACCTGGCCTTTGCTGTCGAATGTCACATCGCCGGTGTTGAATACGAATTCCAGGAAATCAGTGTAATGGGTAATGGTTGCACCCCCGTATACAGCCGATGTCATTTTATAGTCTTCGGCCGTTTGCGGGTCGTCAGGGTCATCACCACCGTTACCTCCGCCAGTATTATCCGGTCCGCAAGATACCAGGCCAAATGTTACAAACATCATGGCCAGAAGCAAAAAATAATTCCGTTTTTTCATAAGTGTATTTATTTTTTATCAGTTAACAGTCATTCCTGAAAAATGCGGTTTGCGACACGATGCAACGGCACGTAGCCCACAACCGCAAAACGGGCACAAATTTAGGCAAAATAGTCGAACCGCACAAATATCCGCACAAAATGCGCACATTCTGCTGACTGTCACCGAAATGGACAAACCTGCAAACGATAAGACACGTATCTCCGACGAAAATGCGAGCCAAAATTTCCGAACAAACCGGGATTCCACGACATTCAGGCAATGCACAGAAGCGAGGTAATGCACCGGCAATAACAACAGGAAATACAGGACTGCGAACCACTTGCACAGTTCATGGAAAAATTATAGCTTTGCACTTCGAAAAAACAAAAAGGCAACACGACTCACCGATGCACACCAGACAATTCAGAAATGCCGTCGCCACAATCACCGTCACTTTGCTACTGTCCGTTCCGGCCACGGCATACGGCATTTCCACCGGAGACACGGACAATTCCGTATCCTCGCATGCATCCGTATTCTCAGACAGTACGGACATATACACATATCTTGACAACATACTGAACTACATCAACAGCCCGATATCCGACATCTGGACCACCGACGGGAATGATGAAATAGAAGACATCTCATTCGCCGAGTACTACAGGATCTGGAGTTCGGACCGGATCAATCCATACGGAATAAAACTCGACTCGATACCCGACTCAGTAAGGATTGACTGCAAAAACTACTGCTATCCGACCGACAGCCGGCACATAACTTCCCGGTTCGGTATTCGTGGCAGCAGGTTCCATTACGGTATCGACATCGGTGTCCATTACGGAGACACCATACGGGCCACATTCGACGGCCGTATCCGCATAGCAGGATACGACCGCCGCGGATATGGGAAATATATCGTCATCCGCCACGATAACGGACTTGAGACCCTCTCCGGACACCTGTCGCGTACAATGGTAAATGAAGGTGACACGGTAAAAGCAGGGCAACCGATAGGACTGGGCGGGAATACAGGCCGCTCCACCGGGCCGCACCTCCATTACGAAATCCGTTTCCTCGGCAACGCATTCTGCCCCACAAAGCTTATAGATTTCGAAACCGCGCAGATAAAGACCAATGGTTCCGACACATTTCTGCTGACGAAATCCGACACTTATTCCCACAAACCACAGCTCGACGAGCTAAGCCGTGCAGCATACCACCGGGTACGCTCCGGCGACACCCTCTCGCACATAGCCCGTCGCTACGGTACATCAGTACGCCAGCTCTGCCGACTGAACAAAATAAAGGAAACATCGGTCATACGTATCGGACAACGCATACGCTACCGTTAGGGACACACATAGTTTCAGGGCCAGGCAGATACCCTCCCGACGGTATACACCGGAAACCGACAACAACTATAAAATGAAAAATACCATGTACAATCTTGCCATCATCGGCGGCGGTCCCGCCGGATACAATGCGGCAGCAATGGCCGCAAAAGCCGGACTCGATGTAGTCCTTTTCGAAAAGACAGCACTCGGGGGCACCTGCCTCAATGTAGGCTGCATACCTACAAAAACACTGCTCTACTCCGCCAAACTCTACCATTATGCAGAAATGGGGGCAAAATACGGTATCAGGACCGACAATCCCAGTTTCGAATACGACAAAATCGTAGCCCGCAAAAACAAGGTAATCCGCAAGTTGACAGCAGGTATCAAGTCAAAAGTAAACAATGCAGGAGTAACCGTGATAACCGGCACGGCCAACGTTACAGAACGTACCGACAACATCATTACCATCGTCTGCGGAGAACAGACATACCAGGCCGAAAAACTACTTGTCTGCACAGGTTCCGTAGTGGCCATACCTCCCATACCAGGCCTTGACACAGCTGAATACTGGACCTCTACCGACGCCCTCGATACCAAAGAGCTCCCCACATCGATCACAATCATCGGCGGAGGTGTCATCGGCGTGGAATTTGCAGGCCTGTTTGCCACACTCGGTTCCAAAGTCACCGTAATAGAAATGGCGTCCGAAATTCTCCCCGGCATAGACAGCGAAATATCAGCCATGCTCCGTGAAGAAATGAAAAAAGCCGGAGTCGAATTCCATCTCTCATCCAAAGTCCTCCATATAGCCACCGGATGCGTGACATACTCCGATGCCGAAGGCGAACACAAAATCGAAGCAGAACGCACATTGGTCTGCGTAGGCCGCAAACCCAACCTTGAAGGGGTGAAAGACCTTGGCCTCGAACCCAACCGCAACGGCATCAAGACCGACGAGCACATGCGGACATCCGCGCCAAACGTATGGGCGGCAGGCGACATCAACGCCACATCGCTTCTGGCACACACCGCAGAACGTGAAGCACAGGTGGCAGTAAACGACATACTCGGAAAACCCGATGCCATGCACTACAACGCCATACCGGGTGTAATCTATACCTATCCTGAAGTGGCCGGGTGCGGTGCCACCGAAGATGCCCTCCGCGCAGCTGGCACCCCATACAACGTACACAAGCTGGCAATGACATTCTCCGGCCGTTTTGTAGCCGAAAACGAAGGCGGCAACGGCATCTGCAAAGTTCTGACCGATGAGAACGACCGTGTAATAGGAGTACACATGATAGGCAACCCCTGTTCCGAAATCATTTCAACCGCCTGTGTCGCCATCGAAGCCGGAATGACAGCCGAGCAACTCGGCAAAGTAGTGTTTCCGCACCCCACAGTAGCCGAAATCATAAAAGAGAGCGTGTGCGAATAACATCCACGTTACCACCTCGACGAACTAATTGTTTTCATAATTTATATATTTTTGAAACTCTGTCGCGATGAGATATCGAGGCAGAGTTTTTCAGTGCCAATCAGACATGTTTTTTGACACAAAACACCTCCGGATTGAAATATTATCAGTAATTTTGTAACCGGTATCAGTTACTTGCAAAAAACAATATGCGGCCAACATTCATAATCGACGACCATATACCGTTTATCAAAGGCACGTTTGAACATGCAGCCGATGTACACTACATTGCAGCATCCGGCATCACCCGGCAGACTCTGCTTGACACCAAAGCCGATGCCATGATAATCCGCACCCGTACCCGTTGCAATGAAACTTTACTCGACGGCACGAATATCCGGTTTATAGCCACCGCCACCATAGGCACCGATCATATAGATACCGTATACTGCTCCCAAGCGGGCATCGGATGGACAAACGCGCCGGGATGCAATGCCAGATCGGTGGCGCAATATGTCGGCTCAGCTTTGGCAGTCTGCGCACATGAAGAGGGGCGGAGGTTGTCCGATTGTACATTAGGCATAGTGGGGCACGGGCATGTGGGGACTGAAGTTGAAAAGCTGGCTGAGGCGTTTGGCATGAATATCCTGCTTTGCGACCCTATCAAGGCGGACTGTGGACACGGCTTGTATGTCGACATTGACACCATAGCTGCAGAGTCGGATATCATTACACTTCATACACCTCTGACACACGATGGCGATTACCCCACTTATCATCTGATAAACAGTAATACATTGAGCAGGATGCCGCGCCACCCTATAATAATCAATGCAGCCAGAGGAGGCGTGATCGATGAAAAAGCGTTGATTGAAGCGTTGGAACGCAATATAGTTTCCCAAGCTGTAATCGACTGCTGGGAAAACGAACCCTACATAGACAGGCAGCTGCTTGACATGGCAATCATCGGCACACCGCACATAGCAGGCTATTCGGCCGACGGCAAATTCAATGCCACATGTCAGGTGACACGTGCCGTGTCCGACCATTTCGGCATAACGGCCAAAGTGAAAGAGACACTCTCACCATGCCAGCAGACAACGGCGACTGCCGAAACCTTGCCTCAGGCCCTATTGAAAAACTACCCCATATACCGCGATTCAGCAGCATTGAAATCCTCGCCATCGTCATTCGAGACACTGCGGGACAACTATCCTGTCCGCCGCGAAACAGACATCACAGGACTACAAACACAATCAAACATGGAAAGAATATGAACCTATCTGAGATACAAACTGTCAAACAACGTTTCGGCATTATCGGAATGTCGCCTGCACTGAATCACGCCATAGATACCGCCGTCCAAGTGGCAAATACCGATCTTTCAGTACTTATTCAGGGTGAAAGCGGCGTAGGCAAAGAAAACTTTCCGCACATCATCCACCACTACAGCGCACGCAAACACAACCCCTACATAGCAGTAAACTGCGGTGCGATACCGGAAGGTACCATAGACTCCGAACTTTTCGGGCATGAAAAAGGCTCGTTTACCAGTGCAACGTCCGACCGCAAAGGATATTTCGAAGAAGCCAACGGCGGCACCATTTTTCTCGATGAAGTGGGAGAACTGCCACTATCCACCCAGGTACGACTTCTGAGAGTGCTCGAAGCCGGTGAATTCATGCGTGTCGGTTCAAGCAAAGTACTGAAAACCAATGTTCGTATAGTAGCTGCCACCAATGTAGACATGCAACAGGCAATCCGCGACGGGCGTTTCCGCGAAGACCTCTACTACAGGCTGAACGCCATACCCATTCACATACCGCCGTTGCGCGAGCGAAAAGATGACATACTTTTGCTGTTCAGGAAATTCGCTCTGGATTTTGCCGAAAAATACCAGATGCCGGTCATCCGGCTTACACCCGCCGCACAGACATTGCTATCCAACTACTACTGGCGGGGAAATATCCGCCAACTCAAAAACGTGACAGAGCAGATCTCGATCATAGAACACGAACGCGAAATAACCGACACCACACTGCGCACCTACCTTCCTTTGCAGGAAGCGTCAAACCTCCCCGCCCTGTTCCAAACAACGGGGCATGCGTCCGGCAACGACCGCAACTTCAGCAACGAACGAGAGATACTCTACCAGGTGCTGTTCGATATGAAAAAAGACATGAACGAAATGAAGCAGACCATTGCAGAACTGATGGAAAGCCGACATCCGTCACATATTCACAACGACCAGACATTCTATCCTGCCGATACCGCGCCGCACAGCGAAATAATGAACATAGTACAACCGGCTCCGGCTGCAACAACCCCACATTACGTCGCATCCGAGAACAATGTACAGGACACCGAAGAATGGGTTGAAGAAAACCTGTCACTCTCCGACATAGAAAAAGAGGTAATCATCAAGGCACTGGAAAAGAACAACGGCAACCGCAGCCGGGCAGCACGGGAACTGAACATATCGTCACGCACACTTTACCGTCGCATAAAGGAATACGGACTGGACTAACCAAAACAAACCATGACAACCGACAATCCGCGCACACACACCGTCATATGTGCATTGGGTTTAGCCGCCCTCATACTGGCCTCGGCCTGCACCGTTTCATACAAATTCAACGGAGCCAGTATCGACTATTCCAAGATAAAATCGATAAGCATAAGCGAATTTCCGAACAATGCAGCACTGGTGTACCCACCTCTTGCAATAAAATTCAACGAAGAGCTGAACAACATCTACGCCCAGCAAACCAGACTGAAAATAATCCGCACCGGCGGAGACCTCAATCTGGAAGGTGCTATAACCGACTACAATGTAGTACCGCTTTCAGTCGGATCGAATGCACTGGCCACAGAAAACCGGCTTAACCTCACCGTAAAGGTCTATTTTCTGAATAATGTGACAGGAGAGGAACATGAAAACACATTTTCTGCCAACCGCACATTTCCGAGTACAAGTACTCTGAATGACGTACAGGATTCACTCATCGATGAAATGCTCGAAGAAATAATAGACCAGATATTCAACTCCACCGTAGCCAACTGGTGAGATACGGGCAAATCCACGACATAATGATTACCAATGCCGACATACAAAGATTCCTGACAGATCCGGAGGCCGCAGACAATGCAGACAGTGCAGAACTGCTACATCTCGTACAACTATATCCATACTGCGAACCTCTGCATTGGATATACTTGCGCAACCTGTTCTCGACCGGGGACGTGACATTCGAATCAGAACTGCAACACCGGAGCATATACATATCTAACCACGAAGGCCTGTACTACTATGTCACATACACACGGCCAGACAATCAGGCGAATACCCTGCCTGATGACCAGATCATACCGCCATCGGTAAACTATTTCGATATCAGCCAAGACGCATCGACCCAAAAGACACTGCAGCAACTTGCCGAACGGCTGCGGACGGCACGGCTGGCCAGGCAGGCCGCACCTCACACTGACTCGAAAAATGCAGCATCCGGCACTGTCACCGGCACACAACCAGAAAACACTGCGGAAACAACCGTGCTACCACCATCCGGAACCGGTCAGGAGAAAGAGATAAAAATACGACAACTCATTCAAAACAGAAAATATTCCGAAGCTCTTGAAATATTACGGTCAATAAATTTGAACAATTCAAAAAAAAGTACTTACTTTGCACTCCAAATCAAGTACATAGAAACAATAATAAATAACCAAAATAAACCAGATTAGAAAATGTATTCAGTTCTTACCGTTTTAATCGTCATTCTTGCTGTAATCCTTATACTTATCGTATTGGTTCAAAATTCCAAAGGTGGCGGATTGGCATCCAATTTCGCATCTTCAAACCAAATCATGGGTGTACGCAAGACGACTGATTTTCTTGAAAAAACCACATGGGGATTGATTGCAGCCATCGTTGTTCTAAGCATAGCTGCTGCCGGATTCCACAAATCGAGTACCCGCAACGTGACATCGACCTCAGAAATATCAAACCAGCTCGAAACTCCCGTATCCGCACCGGCCGGATTTGACGATGCAGCTCCCATTGCACCAATCGAAACAGCTCCTATAGAAGCTGCACCGGCAGAAATCCCAGCCGAATGACCAGTAGGAGTAGTCTGCACGTATCGTATAGGGCCGTGCAACCGTACGGAAACAGGTTGCAGCTGTTTCACGGATAACAGAGTGCCATTATACGGGAAGTGCCATTATACAGGAAAAGGCGAAACACCGGTGATGCTTTCGTTCCGCATTGTCGTGTGCTTTTCCATCACCGAGAAACGACACAGAAAAGGAGATGAACATGAATTATCAGTTCATCTCCTTTTCCGTATTGCACAATATACAGCGACATACGCCCTATATATTCCACACTGCCAGCATCAGGGAAACAGACGAAGACAGCTTGTCACCAAAATGTCCATTATCGATAAACCTCATTGTTGAGATTATAGTACAACTGCATGTCAATGACCCATTGGCAACCTGAAAAGTCTTACCGGGCAAACACCGAACTGCAATGTCAGGCATAATTGTAACGATGACGGAACAGATAAAACATAGCTATTGAAACGACCAACGCGGCAGCCTCGGCAAAAACAATGGCAAGCCAAATACCATTGATACCCAGCAACAACGGTATAAGCATCACTGCACCGGCTTCAAACACCAGAGTACGGAGAAATGATATGAGAGCCGAAACAAAACCATTGTTCAAAGCGGTAAAAAACGATGACGAATAGACATTGAATCCCGCTAAAAGAAATGCCAAAGAATACAACATAATAGCCCGGCAGGTCAAATCATACAATCCGGCATCATACCCAACGAACAGAGAAGCCAACGGCGATGCCGTGATTTCAGCCAAAGAGGTAAGCATAATTCCAGATATGCCGATAATGGCCAAACTCTTGCGGAATACATTTTTAAGTTCCGCAAAATTGCCCGCACCAAGATTGTAACTGACAACCGGAGCACTGCCTATGGAATAGCCGAGAAATACCGATACAAATATAAAATTGACATATGATATGACGCCAAACGCAGCCACGCCATCTTCTCCTATATACTTCATCAGCTGGAAGTTATACAGCATAGCAACTATAGACATCGAGAGCTGGGTCATAAATTCGGAAGCTCCGTTTGTACAAGCCTTGGCCAAAGCCTTGCCATCAAACCGGGCAACAGAAGCCAACCGCAAAAGGCTTCCGTTAGGAGATGCGAAATAGGCCAACGGAACAAGTCCGCCTATGCATTGCCCTATGACAGTGGCATACGCGGCACCTTTCAATCCCCATCCGAAGACAACGATAAACAAGTAATCGAAAACAATGTTGGCAATGCCTGCAGCCAGTGTCAGCAACAGTCCGAGCAACGGCTTCTCGGCAGTCACCATGAAAGTCTGGAAAGCATACTGGAGAATAAACGCAAACATGACGGGAAGAATGATGCGTGAATAAACGACACAGTCATCAATCATCATGTCGCTCGCCCCAAGCCACAATGCTATGTCGCGGATACAGACGTAAGCCACTACCGAAATGACAATTCCTGCAATGCACATCACATATACCAGCATAGTAAATATACCGTTTGCCTTGTCCCGGTCACCTTCGCCAAGTGTCTTGGCCACCAATGCACTGCCTCCGGTACCAACCATAAATCCAACGGCTCCGCAAATCATCAGGAACGGATATATGAGATTGATGGCGGCAAAAGGCACCTTACCTACGTAATTGGAAACAAAAATACCGTCTACAATGCTATAGACAGACGTAAAAATCATCATCACTATCGACGGAAGCGTAAACCGCAGCAACTTACGCAGTGTGAAGTGTTCAGACAACTGTATATCCTGTGTACCCATAAAATTTTCTTGATTTAAGGACAAAAAATGACAATCTGCGACACACTCAAAATATCAAGAGAGTGTATGTCACCAAAACCTTTTGATTTACACACAAAGTTAGGAAAATTCCGGATAAGTGCAAATTTTTCCGACCTACAGATATACGACAAAGGGATTGGCATTGCCTGACTGCCTTAACTCAGACCAGACTTTCCGGCATAAAATCACAGAATCAGACACAAAAGCTTCCACAAATCATTTCGGGCTACCGCATACCCAATGTGTCCCGGACTAACAACGAAACATGGCCGGCGGAGGCGGCCGGCAATCATCCGGTTCTCTTTTTCCCTTAATTCCGCAACACTTTGATTTAACTTTATTTATAAGTTCCTGAGCAACA
>JBJECG010000045.1:0-6227 GCA_051870875.1 Candidatus Aphodosoma sp. | reverse complement strand
TCGCCCCAGTACTTGCGTAAAGGACTCGGCAAACAGCTGGTGGACATGGCGGTAAAGAACCATCAGGCTGTATTTGTCGACGTGAACGAGCAGAATCCTGACGCAAGGACTTTTTACGGGAAGTTAGGTTTCGTGGAGTTTGACAGGAGAGAGTTGGACTCACAAGGTAATCCGTTTCCCATCATTGCTCTGAGACTAAGGTAATTTCTTCTCACATACAAAAGTGTAGATACCCGCAAAAAATGAAATAAAAAATTATAATTATGCCATACATATCAATAGAAAGCGGCAGACTGACCGCAGAGCAGAAGAAACAACTCATAGGACGCCTGACAGCCACTGCATCTGAGATAACCCATATCCCGGAGCAGTTCTTCACCGTTACAATAAAGGAACTTGACGAGAATTTCGGAATCGGCGGCAAGTCGATTGACGAGATAAAACGTAACTATAAACCATGAACTTGGCATTACGCACATATCAACCTTCGGATGCCGCTGGTGATTACATCGTGGCTCAAGAATGTCTGGGAGAAGCGTGGAATTGCATCGAAATGGAAGAGAAAAAAATGACACCTCGAAACATCCTTGACCTAACCAATCGCAACGAATTTCGTAATTGGCTGATGAATGATTGCGGACGTCTATTGGATTATTAGTATCATAAATAATGGTATCATATATTCCTCAAATCAATTACTGTTGCACTTTACCAATATGCCGATCAGGCGAATGGAAATACAAATTTCCATTCGCCTGATCGGCATATTGAATCTATTTTATTCTATAGTATAAATTGCTTGAAGTAGTAAGAAACATTTACTGTTTGATAAAACCGACTGACTGACAAATACTAAAACAAACCACCAATCCACTGATATAGGATACAGAACAAATGGGCTGCAATACCGGCACAAAGGCCGCCGATAGTGTGAGCTCCAATAGCTTTTGAAGTAAGCTTGCGATAACCCAGAGAATCCAGCATGGCTGTATGAGTGGAAAGAAAGCCCGACCAGCACATACCCATAGCAGTAAATACTGCAATGGCATTGCCATCGATAAAACCTTGCTCGATAAACTTAGGCACAAGACCAAGAGCGGCACCCACGGCACCAAGAGCGGTAATGGGAAATGCCACCAGCTCCGGATGCTCAAACCCGAACAACCAACGGAAAACGAAATCAATCTTGTCGGCCAACCAAGGCAGCACCTGAACTCCTTCGTATGCTGCGCCGGTATAAGTGCCATCGGCAGAAGAAGGTCCGAATGTAAGCATCATCACAAAAGTCGAGATGACGAGTACACCGGGAATGATTGCAAGGCCAAGATCAACCCCGTTTTTGCCACCGTCAAGAATGGCATTAAGTCCTCGCATGAAGACACCCTCACCTGACTTGAAGGAAATGTTGTCCTCATTGCCTCCGGCAGCCTCTTCGTCCTTGAACTGGGGATAAGCCTTGATAACAGAACGCTGCATAAGGCGGGTAGAAACGATACAGCCGACAACCGCGCCACACAATCCGATGACAGCACTGCCCCCAAAACCCTTGCCGGTCATAAAAGCTATCACCACAAGCCCCATGCCGAATGCCGTACCGAAGTTGGTAAGCGAAATCAGCTGGTATTTCTTGAAATAATGGCTGAAATTCTTGTCATTGGCCAAAGCTATGATGGCAGGATTGTCGGACAAGAAAGTAAGGACAGCCCCCAAAGCAGCCACCCCAGGAAGATTGAACAGCGGCTTCATGAACGGTTTGAGGATTTTTTCCAGAAGGCGCACCACACCGAACTCAACAAGCAGTTTGCCAAGTGCACCTGTCAGCACGGTGATACCCATAAGATACAGACAAGTTTCCATCAAAAGATGATAGGAAGTCTGCATGATGGTATTGAGCATGTGAGGCAACGTCATCCTGTTTGCCAGGAATCCGAATACAAGGAAGAAAACGGCAAGAAAGACAATCGCTTCAAGAGCCCGTTTTGTAGAAAACGAAAGATTGTTCAGAAATTTCATTGTTTGTATTATAATTATTGTTTTTATTGTTCATACGCACGGAGCAGCCATCGGAAACCGACGCTTATATTATGTGCATTGAAATTGTCGTTACTCGAATTCCATACGGCATGGATACGCACATCCTTGCTGTTTTTCATAGGGAAGAATTCAACCCCTGCACCGTAAAAAGCATGTTTAGTCCCTGGGACGACCACAGAATCCCAGATATCCGCATCGGGCGTACCGACAGCCTGCACATTATTGAAATCAAAACCACCCTTTACAAATACATTCACACGATCCATTATATTGTAAGTCAACCGGCTGATGACGGAAAAATCGCCGAAGAAACTGCCTTTCAGGGCGTAACGGTTAAGATAGTCGATATACCAACTCACGGGTCCGAAATCGAACTTGTTGCCAAGCGCAATATAGTTAATGTACTTCGATGGAGCATACTCGATCATATTGACCGAATAAATCGAGCTGAACACCCCATAACTACCGTACCACATCAGATTATAAGCATACAAACCATCAAACCTGTACGACTTCGAAGTATACGGCGAGTTCGACACCTGCAAGAAAATACTGCTCCTGCCATCTTTTGTGGTATATTTGCCAGCGATACCGAATTCATAGCAAGCCGGCATATTACCGCCCCCCACAGAATAATAATACACATCGATCGGAGCCGCATCATACTCAAAACCACCTATACCAACAACATATTTGCCGGCAAGGAACTCCCAACTGTCGTTAACCTTGTATTTCAGATAAGCCCAGTCAGTCGCTTCGAAAAAATCCTGTGAAAGATTCTGCTTGTTTATGCGGTGGCGGAGATGGTACGAGAAATTCTTGTTGATATTACCATCAACAATGATATTCAAAAATTTACCTGCAAATCCGGACTCATCCTTCACTTCCTCCAGGCCTGATACATGATACTCCCAATCAGCGCGGACATCAAACTTGACAGACAGCGGCTGACGGTTTCTGTTTTGCACAGGCATTTCGGAAACGACACCGGTATCACCCGAAAGTGCCTGGACAACCGAATCCGACTGCGCACCACACAACATAAGGCTGACGGCTTCCGTGACAAACAATGTTGAGAACAAACGTTTTAGTATACAATTCATATTAAAATACAGTTAATCCATTCCGGCGGTGCAAAGGTACAACTTTTTTACAAGTAACCCGCAAAAATCAGCCGTACAATGCAATAAGCCCGCTTTCCAACAGCCATGCCCCCAATATAATGCCAACACAACCGCCATTCGCCATTTCCACACCGGCATCATCCATGTGAACAAAGAAAGTTTCCGAAAGTTTTGCAGTCTGAAAAAAAACACGTACCTTTGCGTCCTCAAAGCAGCATGAAGTCTGCACAATACGGGCATAGTCTGCAAATCGGGAAAATAAACAAATAAAACACTGAATAACAATGAAAAGAACATTCCAACCCTCTAACAGAAAGAGAAAAAACAAGCACGGTTTCCGTGAAAGGATGGCCACTGCCAACGGTCGTCGCGTACTCGCATCACGCCGCGCACACGGTCGTAAAAAACTTACCGTTTCTGACGAATACTGCAAAAAAGCATAATATAGCTTGCACAGTCGTAGATAAAAAAGCTGTCCGATACAAAATCAGACAGCTCTTTTATTATATACGCCATCGTACATAAAAATCATTGACATTCCCGATAGACATAAACATGGGATTACCATTATGTTGCCAGCCAACAGACAATATCATTAAAAATCGGCACATGATTAATTGCATGCCAATATATTATCGGCAGTCTGAAAGGTTTGACCAAACAGGAATAAAGAAAACCATAAAAAACAAACATTATACAATCATCCGGGCTACAATTACGGCAATCCTGTCCTGACATGACCGGCGTAAGACACACAGCCTCCACTACAGAATAGATTGCCATCCCCGGAAAAACCAACAACATGAAAATAGGATTTATAGGATTCGGTAACATGGCACAAGCCATTGCCAGAGGTCTGGTAAGATCGGGAGCAGTATTGCCTGAAAACATAGGAGCATCTGCACGTGACTGGGACAAGCTGTACAACACTGCAGCGGCAATGGGGTGCAAAGCATTCAAGACATCTGCCGAGACAGTGGAGTTTGCCGACACCGTATTCATTGCCGTAAAACCATATTTAGTGGAAGAAGTGCTGAATCCGCTGAAAAACGCACTTACAGGCAAGATACTGGTTTCGATAGCCGCAGGATGGACCCACGAACGCTACATGAATCTATTGCAGCAACCGTCAGCCGCCGTATTATGCACCGTACCCAATACGCCGGTAGCGGTATGCGAAGGTATCATTGTCTGCGAACGCAGGCACTCGCTCTCTCCCGCGCAGCACCGTACGGTAAGCCGACTGCTTGAAAGTCTTGGAATGGTGATTGAAGTCGACACCCGGCTTCTGGGAATTTCGGGAACAGTATGCGGATGCGGCCCCGCCTACACGGCCATGTTCATAGAAGCTCTGGCCGATGCGGCCGTAAAGCACGGCATACCACGGGCAGATGCCTATAAAATGGCCAGCCAGATGATAGCCGGCACAGCACGTCTGCAAATAGAAACAGGACAGCACCCCGGCATAATGAAAGATGCCGTATGTTCGCCGGGCGGTACAACCATCAAAGGCATTGCGGCATTGGAACACGCCGGATTTCGCAGTGCCGTGATTTCAGCCGTGGACGCTTCTGAAAGCAAATGACCGCAAAGATATAGGGACAAGCTTATATTCGTGACAATACAGAACTACAGAAGTAACTTTGCGGTCACACGGACTTTTGCGGTCACACGGACAGCTCACGGCTGCCATGAAGTGAGTCAGCAGACAGATGCCGATGGGAACAATATCGGCAAGCAGGGAGGAGCGAAAAACAAGTGTTCACTGCCGAGGTTCAAATGAAACAGTCTGCGAAGGGAGGCTCTCATGATGGTACTTATTGACAGTAGTCACCACAAAGCGCACGTTTTCAAGGCCCTTGGTGTTAACAGTGGTCAAATCGAGACAAGTATCATCGGTCATAGCCACAATGGCAGCAGGACTGTTGATGTCCACATCATCGAATGCGCTGAACATATAGACAACATAACGGCGTACCTCATAACCGCCATAATCACAGACAGGATTCCACACCAGATAGTTACGGCTACCCCACTGCTCCACCCTCAGGCTGTCAGGTGAAGCCGAAGCTCCGCCGGCAATGTTTGAATTGACAGGAACAAGAGCCGGATAGCGGTAGTGAGTTGTCCTCAGACTGTCGCACAGCCCCTGCGGATTCGCCAAAAGAGTCCGACAGGAGAAGAAAGCTTCGCCTGCGATACCGGGATAGTGGCGATTGATCCGTATCTGACGGCACAACTCGTTTGGCCGGTGCCAGGCCTGCGCACGCAATACACCTATATTCGAGGAAGATATGCCGATATAAAGATTTCTGCCGAAAGAGTTGTCAACCCACCAGCGCGACAATACGAGATAATCGGCCACAGACTTACCTATTTCCCAATACAGCTGTGGCACTATGTAGTCGATCCATCCTTTTTCGAGCCAAAGGCGCACATCGGCATAAAGGTCGTCATAATTGGTCTGCCCTGCACGGGTATGGCTGCCTTTCGGATCGCGGCAAGAATTACGCCATACACCAAACGGACTGATGCCGAACTCCACCCAGGGCTTGCGGCTATGAATGGTATGCGACAATTCCTGTATGACAAGGTTGACATTGTTTCGTCTCCAATCATCGATATTGTCAAAACCACGCGGATGTTCCTCAAACGTGCCGCGGTCGGGGAACTCCTGTCCTGCAATGCGGTACGGATAGAAATAGTCATCGAAATGAATGGCATCCACATCGTATCGCGCCACAATATCGGCCACGACAGAATTGAGATAGGTCCGGGTTTCGTCCAGGCCGGGATTGAAATAGTACTGCGTACCGTATTTTACGAACATCTCCGGGCAGCGATGATATATATGGTCCGGGGCAAGGGAGTCGATTTGAGCTTCGCGCAACACCACCCGATACGGATTGAGCCATACATGGACATCAAGCTGACGCCTGTGTGCTTCACTTACCACGAAACCCAGCGGATCATAGTACGGATCAGGAGCCATACCCTGAATACCTGTAAGCCATGTTGACCACGGTTCGTATTCAGATTTGTACAATGCATCGGCCGTAGGGCGTATCT
>JBJECG010000044.1:0-6258 GCA_051870875.1 Candidatus Aphodosoma sp. | reverse complement strand
CTGCGAAGTTGAATGTCTTTGCCTCTTTTTTGCCGCAAGCCACAAGTGACATGGCTGCGATGGCTGCAATGAATAAAGTCTTTTTCATGTCGGTAGTTTTTTGTTGTTATTATTTTAATGGATATTTATGAATCTGTAACCTTATATTGCATTGTCGCAAAGGTACGAATTTTTTCTGAAATAATTTTGCTGTGGTCGAACATTATCACTAATTTTGCAATCATGATGTCAAAACATGACTGCAATCATTTAGACATGGTTACGGTCGGAAAGTTTAATTTTGAGAGAAAAACATTTAATGATATGAATTCATGGTTTGAATGTAAGGTTACTTTCGACCGCACTGCGGAAGATGGTACAGTAAAGAAGGTCACAGAACCTTATCTTGTTGATGCCCTGTCGTTTACAGAGGCAGAGACTCGTGTTGTAAAAGAGTGTCAGCCTTTTGCCACCGGCGAATTTACCGTTGCATCTGTCCGTAGGTGCAAGATAGCGGAGATGGTTTACAATGAAGAGGGCGACAAGTGGTTCCGCTGCAAGGTGAACTATCTGTCCGTAGATGAGGAGAAACAGGTGGAAAAGCGCATAGCTCAGGTCTATATGGTACAGGCCAATGACTTGCAGCATGCCATACAGGTGCTTGTAAAAAGTATGGAGGGTATGCTCGGGGATTATGAGATAGCGGCTGTGACGCAGACTGCTATTCTCGATGTGTATAAATATGAGCCTCCTATGGCTTGACGTTTTTTTTGATGCAGTTATAGTCATGTCGATAAAGGAGAATCTTTCGGCTGTCCGCAGAAATATACCGGATGGCGTGAAGCTGGTTTGCGTGTCAAAGTTCCATCCGGCTGAGGCTGTAAGTGAAGCTTATGCGGTTGGAGAGCGTCGTTTTGCCGAAAGCCGGCCGCAGGAGTTTGTTCCTAAGGCAGAAGGGCTTCCCGGTGATATAGAGTGGCATTTCATAGGCAATTTGCAGACCAACAAGGTGAAGATGGTGGTACCTCATGCTTCTCTTATCCATAGCGTAGCCAATGAGCGGCTTGTTGGGGAGATAGAGCGTTGTGCCGCACGTACCGGCAAGGTGCAGGATATACTTGTAGAGCTGCATGTGGCACGTGAGGATACCAAGCAGGGCTTTTCACCGGAAGAGGCACTGGCTTTGTTTACTCCGGATTTTTTGGGCGGGCATCCGCATGTCCGTGTTTGTGGTGTGATGGGAATGGCCTCCCTGGTTGCTGACGAGGTTCAGATACGGAATGAGTTCCGGCGCATCCGCAGTGTCTTTGAACAATTGAAATCTACGGTATTCGCTGGCTCTGATACTTTTGCCGAGATTTCGATGGGTATGTCGCACGACTACAGGATAGCCATAGAAGAGGGCAGTACTATGGTCCGGATAGGCACAGCCATATTCGGCGAGCGGGTCTACTGATGCTGCAGTACCTGATGTCAGGCGTGTAACCGGTATTCGTTTGGAGTGATACCGGTTATTTTTTTGAACATCCTGGTCATGTGATGCGGATACTTGAATCCGAGCTCGTATGCTACCTCGCTGATATTCATTTCGTTCTCGGCAAGCAGTTCTTTTGCCTTGTCCGTTATGGACAGTTGGATGTATTCTTGTGCTGTTTTGCCCAGTTCTTTCTTTACCAGGTCACCGAAATAGTTGGGTGAAAGACACAACTGGTTTGCGCACATCTGCACGGATGGCAGACCTGCTTCTTTTGCTTTCCCCGATTCGAACCAGTCATGCAGGATTTTGTCGAAACGGTTAAGAATGCTTTTGTTCGGAATTTCACGGGTTATGAATTGCCGTTCATAGAAGCGGACGCAGTGGTTGAGCATGGTTTCTATGTTGGATGCCACTATTTGCTTTGTATGTTTGTCGATGCCGTGTTCCAGTTCGGTTGCCACGCTTCTGAAGCATCCGAGTATGATGGCTTTTTCCCTTTCCGACATGTGCAGGGCTTCGTTGGAGTCGTATGAGAAGAATGTATAGTCTTTCATCCTGCGCGCCAAAGATGTGCCGTAAAGCAAGTCTGGGTGGAACATCAGGGCTATGGCTTGGGGGGAGTGCGACACTCCGCCGTCGTTCACTCCTGCTGATTGTCCCGGCGCGATGAAGAGCAGTGTACCGTCCTGATAGTCGTATTTGTTGCGTCCGTATTCTATGGTGCCGCAGTACAGTGCCTTGTAGTATATGCAGTAAAATCCGAACTCTATTTTGCAATGCCTTATGTTGCCGAGTTTTGAAAGGTCGGTCACGGCTACCAGCGGGTGCAGTGTCTCTGCCCCGAGCATCTGGTTGTATTCTTCTATTGTATCCAGTCTTTTTGTCGTTTCCATTGTCTGTAAGTCTGTCATTTGACGGTGCAAAGTTACTCGTTTGCATCCATTCTGGCAATGGGCCGGCTTTCATATCCGTAATATTGGTTGTTTATTCCGTAATATGTGTAACGTGACTTTGGATTTCGGAGTGTAATTTTGCATCGTGAAAATTTTAATGAAGCAGGTATTATGAATGGAAGGAAATTTCGTTTGGCAACATTGGTCGTTATGATTTCAACCGTAATGCCGTCGTGTGCCCTGCAACCGGATGAGTTCGGGCCGTCGGGTAATGCAAAATCGTTGGTCGTATATTTTTCTGCAACGGGAAACACACGCGCCGTGGCTGTCAGGATAGCGGAACTTACGGGGGCGGATATTTATGAAATCCAACCGCAGCGGCCGTATGCCGACAATCCGTATGATGACAGCGACTTGATTCAGAGCGAGGCATACAACGATTTGCGGCCTGGTGTGGCCGGACTTCCGTCGGGTGATGTGATTGGCTGGTACGACACCATATATGTCGGCACTCCTATATGGTGGCACCAGCCGGCTATGGTTGTATGTACTTTTCTTGAGGCTTATGATCTGTCCGGAAAGGTCGTTGTGCCGTTCGTCACCTACGGCGCGACAACGTATCTGAATGAGACGATGCAGAAGTTGTATAAATGTACGCCCAATTCCATCCATATTCCTGAAACCTTACCGGAAGACATTGATCCTGACAATATCCGCCAGCCTCAAAACGATGATTCTGGAATTGATGTGCCAAACAGAGCTTCCGAAGTTGAGGACTGGCTCAGAAACATAGGAGCTTTGCCGCCAGACGTACCTGCCGGAATTGGCGATATACGGTCAGATGCCGGCTCGTTCTCTGTATATGGTTCGGATGGCCGGATAGACGTGTCGGTGACTTCTCCCGCAGATTTGGCCGTGTATGACTTGACAGGCAGACTTTCATATAAGGCTTTTGTTGCAGATGAGAGAAGCGTTTCTGTTCATGGGGGTTCGTATATAGTCAGTATTCTGTCATCCGGTAGAGTATCATCACAAAAAATAGTCGTATTTTAATGAACTGCATGAATATGAAAACGAGAATAATCACAAACAGGTATCATCATAATGATAGCTTGCGTATCAACAATTCGTAGGATTTCCCAACTGGTGGTACGACATGCCTATGCCTCTCTGTTCATTTTTCGATGAGTATGACTTTGGGGGCAAAACCATCATACTATTCAGCACCCACGGCGGAAGCCGCTTTTCCGATGCGATCAACACCATCCGCCGGCTGGAAAAACAGGCAGCCGTTTTTGACGGTTATTCCATCGCCCGCGACCGTGTGGCTGGTTCGAAAGATGGCATTCAGAAGTGGATCGACAGTCTCGGCATGAAAAAGTGATTCCGGAAAAGCTGTAAAAATAATATTTTTCGTATATTTGCACATTGCGAAAACGCAGTAACAAATGGAAATCAAACATATGAACGCTGACAATAAAATCAGCCGGCGTGAAGCATTGAAACGTCTGGGGACCGCCATTGCAGGTGGTGCTGTAGCTTCGTCCGGACTGTTTCCGTTGACTTCTTGTGCAGAAAAGAGAATCAAACGGGTCATCCTCTATTTCACAGGTACAGGCAACTGTCTGTACGTTGCACGCCAACTCGGAGGCGACAAGGCTGAACTGATGAGTATTCCGCAGCTTATGAAGCTCAGGCGATTTGAAATCGAGGCAGACGAAATAGGTGTTGTCTATCCCGTTTACGGACATATGCCCCCGAATATGGTACGCCGGTTCATGAAACAGGCAAAACTTAAAGCCTGTTACAAATTTGCCGTTCTCACATACGGCAACCGCAAATGCAATGCCGTGGAGATATGGGATGGAATCTCACGGCAAGCCGGATACCCGTTTGACTATATAGCTACTGTTTTGATGGTAGACAACTGGTTGCCGAATTTCGACATGAACGAACAGATACTTATTGACAAACACATCCCGGAAAATCTTCAGAAAATCAATGCCGACATTGCCGAACGCCGACATTGGCATGAACCTGTTACAGAAGATGAACGCCGGCAGCACCAAGGTTTTCTCGACCGTTCTGGCATCGACCCTGAGACAGGTTTCGTACTCCAAAGCCATGATTGTTTTACCGTTACAGATGCCTGCATCGGTTGCGGGGCTTGTGTGCAGGTATGTCCGCGGGGCAATTATGCACTTGCTTCACAAGGCGTAAAGATAGAGGGTGAATGCGAATTTTGCTTCGCTTGCATACAGAACTGCCCACAGAAAGCCATACAGTTCGCCAAAAGAGACGACTTCCCTCTGCTCCGCAACGGCGAGAAGAATCCCAATGCCCGTTACCGCAACGAGCACATCTCACTGATGGACATAAAACGTGCAAACAACCAATTCTGACACCAAATAAACCAATGACATGCTTAGAAAAACAAGAATCGTATTAACCCTGTTTTTTTTCATCTCCGTCACGCTGCTGTTTCTCGATTTCACCGGGTCACTTCACGCCTGGTTGGGGTGGGTGGCCAAAGTACAGTTCCTGCCCGCACTCCTCGCATTGAATGTAGGTGTAGTGATATCTCTTGTCTTGTTGACGCTGATTTTCGGGCGCGTATATTGCTCCGTCATCTGCCCATTGGGCGTTATGCAGGACATTATATCATGGATAAGCGGCAGACGGAAAAAGAAAAAATACCGTTTCTCCTATTCTCCTGAGAAGAAATGGCTGCGTTACAGCATTTTCGGGCTGTTCGTCATCGCCATGATAGCCGGCATTGGGTCGTTTGTGGCGTTGCTTGCCCCATACAGCTCATACGGCCGTATCGTGCAGAACCTCTTCTCTCCGCTCTACCGGTGGGGAAACAATCTTCTCGCCTATTTTGCCGGGAGAGCAGGCAGTTATGCCTTTTATGAAACCGAAGTGTGGTTGCGCAGTCTGCCTGTTTTCATCATTGCAGCCGTGACGTTCGTGGTCATTTTCATTCTGGCATGGCGTAACGGGCGTACTTACTGCAATACGGTCTGCCCTGTCGGTACCGTACTCGGCTTACTCTCCCGTTTCTCTTTGTTCAGAATCAATATCGACAGAGAGAAGTGCAATGCCTGCGGACTCTGCTCCCGCAAATGCAAGTCGGCATGTATTGACGGCAGCAACCATACTGTGGATTACAGCCGTTGCGTGGCATGTATGGACTGTATCGATACCTGCAAGCACGGAGCAATCAAGTATAAGTTGCGCACAAAAAAGGCTGCCGCTGATCCTGCAGGACATGGCAAGGCAGTCGAAACCGGAACTGTCGACAAATCGCGCCGTAGCTTCATTACCGCAGCAACTCTGTTGGCCGGTACTGCTGCTTTGAAAGCGCAGGAGAAGAAAGTGGACGGTGGTATGGCGGTGATCCTCGACAAGAAAGTGCCGAAACGCAACACTCCTGTTGTACCTCCCGGAGCCGTGGGTTTGCGTAATATGGCAAATCATTGTACTGCCTGCCAGCTTTGTGTGTCGGTCTGCCCTAACGATGTGCTGCGTCCGTCAACCAAGTTGGAAACCTTTATGCAGCCGGAGGCATCGTATGAGCGTGGGTATTGCCGGCCTGAATGTACCAGGTGTTCTGAAGTCTGTCCGGCCGGAGCCATTCTGAGAATCGACAAAGCCGAAAAGTCGTCCATACAGATAGGGCATGCCGTATGGGTGAAAGAGAACTGCATTCCGCTGACCGAAGGCGTGGACTGCGGCAATTGTGCCCGTCACTGCCCGACTGGAGCTATACTTATGGTACCGTCCGACCCGGACAACGAAGATTCGCCTAAAATCCCGGTAGTCAATGCCGAACGGTGTATCGGCTGCGGTGCGTGTGAAAACCTGTGTCCGTCACGCCCGTTCAGTGCAATATATGTAGAAGGACTC
>JBJECG010000043.1:0-31869 GCA_051870875.1 Candidatus Aphodosoma sp. | reverse complement strand
AATATATGTATCAGCCCTGACGCAAGGGCTCTTGGCCGCCCTCAGCTTGAAATTTATGCTGATGACGTAAAATGCGGACACGGAGCTACCACCGGCATGCT
This sequence comes from Candidatus Aphodosoma sp., assembly GCA_051870875.1. Taxonomy (GTDB): domain Bacteria; phylum Bacteroidota; class Bacteroidia; order Bacteroidales; family Paludibacteraceae; genus Aphodosoma. Next base: position 31,768 of record JBJECG010000043.1, on the reverse strand, counting down.
TGATGAGGCGGCGCTGTTCTATATGCGCCAGCGCGGCATAGGCTACAAAGAAGCCCGTATGCTCCTGCTTCAGGCTTTCTCCGCCGAGGTGCTCGAACACATTTCAAGTCCTGCTCTGGCAGACAGGTTGCGTTTGCTTATAGAAAAACGTCTCCGCGGAGAACACATGCACTGCGCCGGATGCATTAAACAATGACACTCAAACCAGGTCTAATGAGGTAAACCGACAAACAAAATCTATGACAAACAACGGACAAGGCTCGTTCAAACGGAATATGCGACCTATCGATGTATGGGGACTGGCACTTGGCGCAATAATAGGTTGGGGTTGTTTCGTACTTCCCGGTACGGATTTTCTGCCCAAAGCCGGCCCGGTGGGAACAGCTGCCGGTATGCTGACCGGTGCTTTGCTCATCATAGTCATTGCTCTCAGCTATGGCTATCTCATACGTAAATACCCCATCAGCGGAGGTGAATTTATCTACACCAAAGAGGCTCTCGGGAAAACCCATGCATTTGTATGCGGATGGAGCATGATTATAGCCTATTGGAGCCTTGTCCCGCTCAATGCCACCGCTCTGGCCATGATAAGCCGGTATCTCTTTCCCGGTATCATCCAGCGCGGATTACTATACGAAGTGGCGGGTTGGGATGTATACGCCGGCGAAGTTGCCGTAGCGTCGTTCTTCATAATACTTATAGCTGTAATAAACATATACGGCATAAAACAGACAGCATGGCTTCAGACATCCATAGCCCTGACATTGATTGGTGGCATATTCATCATAACGGCACTTGTGTTGCTGTCAGATCCGGATTTTGACAATCTGGCTCCGGCATTCCCTGAAGGTCGCCGTTGGTGGAAAGGGGTATTCAGCATCGTGGCGATGGCTCCGTGGGCATATATAGGATTCGACTGCATACCGCAAAGCGCAGAAGAATACAATTTCAGCCACAAACGTTCGACTCGTATCATGATTCAGGCAATACTCATAGCAGCGGTACTGTATATACTGATAACCGGTGTCACCGCCATGGGCTACCAGCCGTGGCAGGAACTGCTGCAAAACAAATCGGCCTACTGGCCTACCGGTTTTGTTGTAAAGAACGTGCTCGGATCTGTAGGTCTTGTACTGCTCGGAGTAGCTATGTTCTGTGCCGTCATATCCGGCATGAACGCATTCTATATCTCCACATCACGGCTTATGTACGCTTTGGCCGATCACGGGGCTTTGCCCAAAATCTTCGGACATCTGGTAAAACGGGGTACTCCGCGCAATGCCATTATATTCGTCATGCTCATGAGTCTTTCCGCACCATGGTTCGGGCGTGAAGTGCTGTCATGGATCGTAGACATGACAAGTGCAGGTGCAGCCGTAGTATTTGCCTACACCACAATATCGGCGGCCATAATAGCCAAACGGCACAACCACAGACAGCAGATGTGGATAGGTCTTATCGGATGTATATTTTCGCTTTTCTTCCTGTCCCTTCTTATTGTACCGGGTATGCCCGGACATCTGGCCGTAGAGAGCCAGGTCTGTCTGGGTATATGGATTGTATTGGGTATCATATTCTACCTTGTCCGCAGAAACGGATACATCCGTGGGCTGCAATAATGTGGGTTGACATCATAATTCTATATTTCAAACTTCTGACACTGAAGAAACAGACACTATGTTTGACGCAGAACAAATACGTAAAGACTTTCCAATACTGCACCGCACCGTACACGGCAGACCGCTTGTATATTTCGACAACGGAGCCACAACACAAAAACCGCAAGCGGTTCTGGACCGCATAATGCAATCCTACTGCAACGAAAACTCCAACATACACCGGGGCGTACACTATCTGAGCGGAATAGCAACAGCAGCCCACGAGGCGGCACGAGCCCGGGTGGCACAATATATAGGAGCAGCCGACCCGGCGGAAATACTTTTCACTCGCGGCACAACCGAAAGTATCAACCTTGTGGCACGTACACTTGCAGACCAAATATGCCGACCCGGCGACGAGATACTGATTACCGCCATGGAACACCACTCAAACATTGTACCATGGCAGATGGCATGCCAACGGACGGGAGCCGTACTTCGTGTGGCACCTATCAACCAACAAGGCGAACTGATACTTGAAGAATTCCGGAATCTCGTAAACCATCGTACCAGAATAGTGTCGGTGGCACATGTCAGCAACGTGCTCGGCACCGTCAACCCCATCGGGCAAATCATCCGTCTGGCCCACGATGCCGGAGCCAAGGTGCTGATCGACGGGGCACAGGCTATAGCGCATATACCTGTCAACGTTCAGAATTTGGATGCCGACTTCTATGCATTCTCCGGACACAAGATGTACGGGCCGAACGGGATAGGTGTGCTTTGGGGCAAACGGGAAATTCTCGAAACCATGCCGCCGTTTCTGGGAGGAGGCGAAATGATAGAGACCGTGACATTCGAAAAAACCACATACAACGTACTGCCTTACAAATACGAAGCCGGGACACCCGACTATATCGGCAGTCCGGCACTGGCTGTGGCATGTGACTACATCGACTCGGTCGGACTTGCCAACATAGCCGCTTACGAACACAGCCTGCTTGCCTACGCCACCGACAGGCTCAGCACAATCGAAGGTCTGCGCATAATCGGTCAGGCGAAAGAAAAAAGCGGAGTGCTCTCATTTGTTGTTGATGGAGTCCATCCGTTCGACATCGGGACCATGATAGACAAACTCGGCATAGCCGTCCGGACCGGCCACCACTGTGCCGAACCTCTCATAGACTGGTACAAGATTCCCGGAACGGTACGCGCTTCGTTCGCCTTCTACAATACGACTGACGAAATCGACTATTTCGAATCAAGCCTCAGAAAAGTACTCGGCATCCTCCGATAAAAACAACAGATACAGCAACCTGGCAGACAATGTACAGAAACGAACGATTTCAAATAGACATACAGGAAATAGTAAAAGCCAAAGTGCCGCGCAAACTACCCCGCTGGCTTGTAACATTCCTGAAAAAACGCATTCACCAGGATGAAATCAACGAGTGTATCATGAACGCCGAACATCCGCGGGGAATAAAATTCTTTGATGAAGCCCTAAAATATCTGGATATAAAATACACCGTGCGCGGAGCGGAAAACCTGCCGGCTCCAGGCCACCGTTGCATATTTGCAGGAAACCATCCGCTTGGAGGTCCGGAAGCATTGATTCTCGGGAGCGTAATGCACAAATATTACGGCGAAAGTTTCAGGGTACCTGTCAACAACATACTGGCCCACTTCCATCCTCTTGCGGAATTCTTCATACCGGTCAATGTGTTTTCGTCCCAACAAAACCGCGACACAGTACAGAACATATCCGATATGTTCGACAGCCCCTACCAGGTACTCGTCTATCCGGCAGGTAAATGCGCCCGTTACGAACACGGAAAAGTGACAGAGCAACCCTGGAAAAAAATGTTTGTGACACAAGCACGCAAATACCGCCGCGATGTAGTGCCCATACACATGTCTGGCAGAAACTCGTGGTGGTTCTACACGCTCACGAAACTAAGCAAGATGATAGGCTTGAAATTCAATATAGGAATGTTCTTGCTCGTAGACGAACTTTTCCGCAAACGGCACAAAACATTCGTATTCACATTCGGCAAACCCATACCCTGGACAACATACGACAAAACGAAAACCGATACGGAATGGGCAGAGTGGACCAGACTGCAGGTGGCGGATCTGGAAAAAGGCAACGGCGAAAAACAGAACGTATGATACCTTGAAACTGCAACAGCACTTTTCAGTAACCTGACATTTTGATTTAAGTATGATACCTATTATAGATCCCATTGACAGAGGGCTGATTCGCGCAGAACTCAATGAAAACACATTTCTGCGCAAGACCAACAAGGCCGACAACGAAATATACGTAGTCAATGCCCAGACCGGGCCGAATACGCTGCTCGAGATAGGTCGTTTGCGTGAAGTGTCGTTCCGTTCGGTAGGCGGAGGCAGCGGTACAGGATGCGACATAGACCATTTCGATCTTGAAGACCCGGCTTGTTACCAACTGGTGGTTTGGGATCCCGGACACGAAGAGTTGGTTGGAGGCTACCGCTTTACACGTTGGGCACAGGCATCGTTCCATGCCAACGGACAGCCTTACGTCAACACCGAACATCTTTTCAGCTTCTCCGAGAAGTTCCTGAAAAACTACTTTCCATACTGCATAGAAATGGCCAGAGCATGGGTGCAGCCCATGTATCAGGATCCCGCCATGGGACGCAAAGCCCTGTTTGCCCTCGACAACCTGTGGGACGGCATAGGCGGACTGGTAGCCACAAGTCCCGACGTGAAATACCTTGCCGGCAAAGTCACCATCTACAGCTCAAGTCCAGAAATGAGCCGCAAGGCCATGATCTACTATCTCGAACGTTTCTTCGGAGACAAGGAACACCTTCTCACAAGCAAACGCCCTGAAACATTCACCAATGCCGAACGGGCCGGATTTGACAAACTTTTCTGCGGTGCCGATGCCAAGGAAAACTACAAGATTCTCAACTCCTATGTCAAATCTCTGGGCGACACAATTCCTCCACTCATACATTCATATATGGAACTGTCAAGCTCCATGCGGACATTTGGCACGACATTCGACCCGGAGTTCGGCGATGTCTATGACACTGCCATGATCATCACCCTGGCCGATGTCTACGGGCCCAAGCGCAAACGCTACATCGAATCAATGTATAACAACCAAAAAGCATAGTCAATTTTGATGCGACAACCGATTATAGCACCAGTCCCGGTTGAGTTGCTAAAATCCGAACTCACCCCCGAACACTTTCTGCGCCACACCAACAAGGCAGGCAACGACATTTATGTGGTGGACGCTGTATGTGCACCTAATGTAATGCGCGAAATAGGCCGTCTGCGCGAAATCGCATTCAGGGCCGAAGGCGGCGGTACCGGTCAGGAAGCCGACATCGACCGTTTCGACACAATGGAAAATCCATGCAAACAACTGGTACTATGGAATCCGGATACTGAAGAAATCATTGGCGGATACCGGTTCATGCTCGGTCCGGACATAAAATATGACCCTGACGGACAACCGGTACTGGCGACATCGCACCTGTTCCGTTTCTCACAAAAATTTATCGACGACTATCTGCCGTACACACTCGAACTCGGCAGGTCATATGTCCGCCTGGAATACCAGTCAAGCCACGCCGGAGCCAAAAGCCTGTACGCTTTGGACAATATTTGGGACGGTCTCGGTGCCTTAACCGTAAAATACCCGTACTTGAAATATTTTTTCGGTAAAGTCACCATGTACCCGTCATTCGAACCTCACGCACGCGATATGATACTCTGCTTCCTGTCTCACCATTTCAGCGATAAGGAACAACTGGTGACACCTATCCGCCCTTTGAGTTTCCACGACTACAATGTCCTTTTCCCCCATGACAATATAAAGGACAACCACAAGATACTCAACACTGTCGTCCGCGCATTAGGACAAAACATACCTCCTCTGATCAACGCCTATATGAATCTGAGCAATTCGATGAAAGTGTTCGGCTCTGCCATCAACGACGACTTCGGCAATGTAGAGGAAACCGGAATATTGATTACAGTCGACGATATATACGCCGACAAGCGCAACCGGCACATCGATACCTATCTCAAATCGCTTAACGAAGGGCTGTCTGTAGACAAATTCGGCTTCATGTAACAGTCACCTCTGTTTATCTATAAAAACAGCTCAACATCATGACCTCCAATATGCAACCAATCATACCGGCTGTCGACTCCATCCTTATAGAACAGGAACTGTCTGCCGACAAATTTGTACGCCACACAGGCAAAGCCGGCAACAGCGTATATATTTTCCGGGCTCAGGAAGCTCCCAACACCATGCGCGAAGTAGCCCGTCTGAGAGAAATATCGTTCAGATTGGGCGGTGGCGGAAGTGGAAACGAACTGGATATAGATCGCTTCGACACAATGGATTTCCCTTACGGACAACTCATCGTATGGAATCCGGATGCTCGGGAGATCATTGGCGGATACCGTTTCCGCTATGGCAGAAATGCCAGAATATTACCTGACGGACAACCGGATATGGCAATAGGGCATATATTCCTGCAGTCGGACAAATTCATCAGCGGCTATCTGCCTCACACATTGGAAATGGGACGCGCTTTTGTACAGCCGAAGTACCAAAGTATACATGGCGGAGTCAAAAGCCTTTATGCACTCGACAACCTGTGGGACGGTATAGGTGCTCTGGTAGCCAACATACCCGATTTGAAGTATCTTATAGGAAAAGTCACGATATACTCTACGACAAAAGTCAAGGCCCGCAAAGCCATGACATACTACTTCAACCATTATTTCCGGGACAAAGAAAGCCTGCTTGTACCACGAAACCCCGAAATCTACACCGAAGATGACCTGCAGTGGCTCACCGCCATATTCCATGGCAAAGACTACAAGTCCGATTTCAAAAACCTGAACCGTTTTGTCCGTGCGCTCGGAGAATGCATTCCGCCTCTGCTGCATGCATATCTCGATTTGTCGCCCACACTGCGCACTTTCGGCACGGTATTCGACCCTGATTTCGGAAACATTTACGACACCGGACTGATGATAACGCTCGATGATGTGTACCAGATAAAGAAAGAACGCTACATAGCCTCATACCTGAAGAACAGCAAGTGCAATACCACACGTAATTTTGTTTAGATCCGCATGACATTAATGTACATACTCGCAGCCATAATAGGGCTTCTGCTTATATGTGTGGCTGTCGTTATACGAAAAGCCAATGACGTAACGCCTGAAACCCCGCCAAAAAAAATTGCTGCCGACTGCTGCGGATCACATGCTGTATGCGAACGCGATTCCCTTTTGAGCAATACCGACAGGATAGTCTATTTCGATGATGAAGAACTGGACTCGCTCAGCGGTATACTCGCTTCCGACTTCACTGCCGAACAAATAGGCATGATAGAAGAAATCTTCTACTCGCTGCGCGAACAGGATGTGGCAGGTTGGATACGCAGTCTGCAACTCCGCAACATCAACCTTCCGGACGACATTCGCGACCAGGCACTGCTAATAGTGTCCGAACGCCGACAGCACACACTCGAAACATGGAACCAAACCCATAACCGCAAATAGCAAAATATGCCCAATATAATACTTGTCGAAACATCGCAGACCATATGCAGTATCGCTTTGTCATGCAAGCATGACGGTGTCGGATCTCTCATTTCCGAACATACAATCACCGAACCTATGCAGCATGCCGCACAACTGCCTGTCTTGCTGCAAAAAACACTGGATGAAGCCAAACAACGCAACCTGACAATCAATGCCGTAGCCGTAAGTGGCGGCCCAGGCAGTTACACCGGACTGCGTATAGGTGTTTCCACTGCCAAGGGGTTGGCTTATGCACTCGGTATACCGCTCATAGCTGTCGACACACTCGGAATAATAGCCTCCATGATACGTGAAAATGCAGAAATACAACCCGGCGACTGCATCTGCCCCATGATTGATGCCAGAAGAATGGAAGTGTACAATGCCCTCTACACTGCAGATTTACAGTTAATCGAAAAGCCTCAAGCCAATATCATCACTTCAGACTCATTTGGCAGTATCCATCCGGACGCTACTATATACATAGGTGGCAGCGGTGCCGGCAAATGCAAATCCGTAATCACCCGTCCAGGCATAAAATACGTTGATGGTATTGATCCCATAGCCGCTAAGATGAGCGAGTTGGCCCATCGCATGTTTGCAGATCAGCAATTTGTTGACGTTGCATATTACGAACCGTTTTACCTCAAAGAATTTCAAGCCACCACTCCAAAATCAAAAATCATATAAAACCATAATACAAAACGCTTAATATTATCCAGACGGTACTCCTATGCCGTCAATTTCCTTTATTTATACTTTATGAATACCGAACTCGTTCTTCCCGAATACGGACGCAACATACAGAATATGGTGGAAATAGCCAAACGAATCGAAGACCGCGCCGAACGCAACCGCTGTGCCCGCACTATCATCAACTGTATGGGTAACCTATTCCCCTATCTGCGTGACAACGAATCGTTCCGGCACAAATTATGGGACCATCTGGCTCTTATGGCAAATTTCGAACTCGACATCGACTATCCTTTTGAAATCAACAGGACAAGGGCAAAGGACATAAAACCCGACAACATTCCGCTACCGCAGACACGCATCAACGAATTGCACTACGGACGATTCACTTCAGAACTCATAGACCGTATAGTCAACGACCCCGAACTGGTCAACCGCCAGGATCTTGTCCTAATGACCGCCAATTACATGAAACGCAGCTACAACACCTACAATCAGGACATTGCCGATGATTCGGTAATATTCAACGACCTGTATCGTATGTCAGGTGAAAAAATAGATTTGAGGCAATCCGGCATCAAACTCAATTATATACCTTACGACCGAAGGAAAAACAACGACAACAAAAACAACAGCAACAACAATAACAAGAAAAACCGGCACTGACCGGATATTCCGTACTTTCTGTCACATGACCGACCTCCGACTGCCACACCTCAATATGCCAGATTACAGCGACCGTCTGCACATACGCAACTGCAACGGTACAACTGCAATCTGGGATCCGGTACGCAGTAAATGGGTATCCCTAACACCCGAAGAGTGGATACGGCAGAACATGACACTGTACTTGTCAGACACTCTCGGCGTATCGCCGGACCTCATGGCTACCGAAACCGAAATCTGCTTCAACGGCCTGCACCGACGCTGCGACGCTGTCATATATACCCCTTCGGGGCAACCGCTGGTTGTGGCCGAATATAAACGTCACAACATACCGGTCACACAGAAAGTATTCGATCAGGCTGCAATCTATTGTATGCATCTCAAAGTACCTTATCTTATTGTAAGCAACGGTATACAACACCTGATGTGTCGCATCGATTTTGAAGCCAGACGCTATATTTTTGCCGAACAATGGCCGAAATATTCATCACTCATAGAAACACTGTAAAATCAATGACCGAATGGCAAAACAGAGCGGACCGACATACGAACAGATCATGACCGAATTGCATCAAAAGGTCTACCGCCCGGTATACCTGCTTATGGGCGAGGAAGACTATTACATCGACTGCATTGCCGACTACATAGATGCCAACGTCCTTGCCGAAGACGAACGGGAGTTCAACTACACGCTCCTTTATGGCAAGGATACCAGTTGCGACCAGATAATCATGGCCGCAAAACGCTACCCCGTCATGAGCAGATATCAGGTCATCATGGTCAAAGAGGCGCAAAACATATCAAACTGGGGCAATCTTGCCGTCTATCTCAACAGGCCGTTGGAATCCAGCATCATAGTCCTTTGTTATAAGCATAAGGTCTTAGACCGCCGCACCAAGGTTGCTGCCGAAATAGCAAAAAAAGGGGTGCTTTTTGAAAGCCGCCGCAAGTACGACAACGAAATCCCGGGATGGATCATAAACCACTGCCGGACTCTGAATATCGAAACGGAGCCAAAGGCGGCAAACCTCCTCGCCGAATTCCTCGGTACCGACCTCACACGAATCGTCAACGAAATCAACAAACTGCGCATCCTGCTCGAACAGCAGCACTCCAACCGGATAGATTGCAACATAGTGGAGAAAAATATCGGAATATCAAAAGAATACAACAACTTTGAACTCGTAAATGCCATCGCCGCACGCGACACCCTGAAGACATTCCGAATCATCGAACACTTTGCCAAAGACCCCAAAAACAATCCTCTCGTAGTCACCGTATCCACCATGTTCAACTTCTTTGCCAACCTGATGCTATACCTCTCACTGCCCGACAAATCGGATATGAACATAGCCGCCGAACTCAAAATCAACCCCTATTTCGTACGCGACTACCACAATGCAGCACGCAAATACGACTCCCGGCAAGTACTCAACGCAATAGGCATAATCAGAAAACTCGACGCCCAAAGCAAAGGCATGGGAACAAACAGTGCCGACGAACGCGACCTGCTGCGCGAAGCCGTATTCAAGATCATGCAGTGCCCTCCTCGTGGTCATTGACTGAATAAAACTATGATAACGGAAAAAACTTACGAAACACGCTCAGGTGTCATTCATTATTGGGTGGATACGGCTGACGTGAACAATCTGACACTTGTCTTTCTGCCAGGCCTGACTGCAGATCACAGACTGTTCGACAAACAGACAGCTTGTTTCTCCGGCAAATACAATATCTTTGTATGGGATCCCCCCGCTCATGCCGCATCATGGCCATTTGAATTTGACTTCTCTCTCACAGACAAAGCCATATGGCTGAATGAGATATTAGAGCACGAACACATCAACTTTCCCGTTATCATCGGACAGTCAATGGGCGGTTACGTAGGACAGGAATACTCCCGGCTTTATCCGGACAAAATGAAAGGTTTCATTTCCGTAGACTCCGCCCCACTGCAACGTAACTATGTGACCTGTATCGAAATCTGGCTGCTGAAACGGATGGAACCCGTCTATCGTCATTATCCATGGAATGCTCTCCTGAAAGCGGGCACATCCGGAGTCGCCGTATCAGAATACGGCCGCAACTTAATGAAAACCATGATGATGACTTATTGCAACGACAAGGTACGCTACGCTAAAATTGCAGGTCATGGGTTCAGGATACTTGCCGAAGCCATGGAAAAAGACCTGCCTTACGAAATCAAATGCCCCGCATTGCTTGTTTGTGGGGAAAAAGACAAGGCCGGTTCGTGCATACGTTACAACAAGGCTTGGCACAAAAATACAGGTATTCCATTGGAATGGATAAAAGATGCCGGACACAATTCAAATACCGACCAGCCTGAGACCTTCAACCGGATGGTAACACGCTTTATCGAATCCAATCTGATACTGATTTGATTTTAGTATGTAAAAACAAGCCGGACAAAAACAAATGACATTACAGAAAAATAATGTTATTGCAACTGTTTGTCGCACAAACATTTTGCCAAGTCGAAAAAATGCCGTATCTTTGCAGCCGTTTTGGTGTATCCGCATATTCGCATCAAACGAACTAATACTCAATTCTATTAACAAAAACAGTTTTATCATTATGATGAATCACTATGAATCTGCTTTCATTTTGACTCCCGTTTTGTCTGACGTACAGATGAAGGAAGCAGTAGAAAAATTCAAAGGTTTCCTCGTTGAAAACGGTGCTGAAATCGAGAATGAAGAACTTTGGGGTTTGAAGAAACTGGCTTACCCTATCCAAAAGAAATCAACCGGATTCTACGCTCTGCTACAGTTCAAGGCTGACCCGACCATCGTCAGAAAACTCGAACTCCAGTTCCGCCGCGATGAACGTATCATCCGTTTCCTGACATTCCGTCTGGACAAATATGCGTTGGAATACGCCAACAAACGTATCAACAAAATTCAAAATCAAGAGGAGAAATAAACCATGGCAAACAATGCAGATATCCGTTATTTGACTCCTGTTGCAGTCGATAACAAGAAGAAAAAATATTGCCGTTTCAAAAAATGCGGTATCAAATACATAGATTACAAAGATCCTGAATTCTTGAAGAAGTTCCTCAACGAGCAAGGCAAAATCCTACCTCGCCGCCTTACCGGCACATCGCTCAAATACCAACGCAAAGTAGCACAAGCCGTGAAACGCGCGCGCCATTTGGCTCTGCTGCCATACGTTACCGACATGTTGAAATAACCATTAAAATCAGTAATCACTATGGAAGTTATATTGAAAGAGGACGTAATCAATCTCGGTTACAAAGACGATATAGTAAGTGTAAAACGCGGTTACGGCCGGAACTATCTCATTCCTACCGGTAAAGCCGTCATCGCTACCGAATCTGCCCGCAAAGTGCTTGCCGAAAACCTCCGTCAGCGCGCTCACAAATTGGCTCAGATCAAAGCCGAAGCCGAAGCCCTCTGCGAGAAAATAAACGGCATCACACTCACCATCGGTGCAAAAACCAGTTCTACTGGCACAATATTCGGATCCGTAAACAGCATACAGATAGCTGAAGAACTGGCCAAACTCGGTTACGAAATTGACCGCAAAATCATAGTTATCAAAGACTCTATCAAAGAAATCGGTGAATACACAGCCTCCGTACGTCTGCACAAAGAAGTTACCGCAACGATAAACCTCAACGTAGTATCGGAAGAGTAACACCGTTACCATACAAACACAGGCAGGGCGATGTACAGGACTTTTTCAAGTCAACGGTACATCGCCTTGATTATGCCAAATATACCGCACCGGATACATTTCCAACTTTTTTCGCTAAATTTGCACCGGATTGCCCGCAACACCGAATAATGCACCATCCCAATACAAATTATATATGGCTGACAATACCCGGCATACATCACGTATGAAAATACGCATCAAAGATTTGACTGACCGTGTGCGCAAAAACAAGTATATAAACAAATATACGGTCACGCTGGCCGTTTTTGCCATCTGGATAACATTCTTCGATGCCAACAGCATACTCAACCGTATAGCCACTCGCCGTAGGCAAAGGGAAATCAACAGAAAAATAGAAGTATACCGCAAAGAGATCGAAACCAACGACGCCCTGCTTGACGCTCTCAGCTCCAATAAGGAAACGCTCGAACGCTTCGCCCGTGAAAACTACAAAATGAAGAAAAAAAACGAAGACATATACATAATAAGGGAATAGATGACATTCCAAGCAATCCGCATACCCGCCCGTATGACAGCGGTCTGCCCGATATTCCCAATCATACAAAACTCCTGTATACCCGCAAATGGCAAAATTCACACCAAAGCGCAACAGCCGCCCCGACCAGATTTATCAAGTGAAAATCACTATGCCGCTGCTGCAGTATCTCATGCAACAACTGAACGGCCGCAGCCGGACAACCGTCAAATCTTATCTCTCGCACCGGCAGATATCGGTCAACGGAAAAACCGAAACGGCTTTTGACCTCATGCTTCATCCCGGCGACACCGTTACACTCAAAGCCGTAGGCGAACACCGCCTGAATCCGAACAATAAAATCAGAATTGTCTACGAAGATGCTCATCTCATAATTGTCGACAAAAAAAACGGTGTGGACACAATATCCAAAGACAGCGGCGAGCAGACCGCATTCAGTATCGTGTCCGGACATCTCAGGCATTACAGACAAAACAACCGCCTGTTCGTGGTACACCGTTTGGACCGCGATGCATCCGGCCTGATAATCTTCGCCAGATCAGAAGAAATGCAGGACATCCTGCAACGCAATTGGAACGACAGCTTCATCAGCCGTACATACGTAGCCGTAATAGAAGGCAAAATCAACCCTGAAAATGGGAACATCACATCGTGGCTTACCGAAAATGCCAAATCCCTGAAAATGGAAACATCTTCACAGAACAACAACGGGGTAAAAGCCACGACATACTACAGAATGCTGAAAGACAACGGACTCTACTCTCTTGTCGAATTGGACATGAAAACCTGCCACAAACATCAGGCCCGTGTGCAATTGTCGTCAATCGGACATCCTATAGCCGGAGACAAGAAATACGGAGCCCGCACCAATCCGCTCGGCCGCCTGTGCCTGCATGCCAGGGCATTGTCTTTTGTCCACCCGGCCACAGGCGAAAGAATCAACTTCGACACCGGAATACCTTCCGTTTTCAGATAAATAAGATGACACCGGTACACCCCGCTTGACCACAATACTTTTTGACAGATGCCAGTGAAACGCAAAAAATCAAAGAAGAAGGAGAGAATATCGGCCGGACACCGGATATGGCGCATCTCATATCGTATCTGTATTGTCCTCTTTGTCGGTTCGTTGCTATGGGTTACGGTACTCAAATACATTCCTGTCCGGTTCACGCCGCTTATGGTACGACGCACCGTTGAAGCCATTGCCGATGGCAGAATGCCGAAGAATCAAAAACAATGGGTACCGCTGGAACATATCAACTGCAACATACCTTTGGCATGTATCGCTTCGGAAGACAACTTGTTCCTGACACACAACGGTTTTTCGATAAAGGCAATGGAAGCAGCCGTCAACGACCATAAAAAAGGCAGACCACTGCGCGGGGCAAGCACCATATCACAGCAGACAGCAAAAAATGTATTCACTTTCTGTACCCGCACATGGCTCCGCAAAGGCATTGAAGCATATTACACCTGTCTGATCGAGCTCATTTGGGGCAAGGAACGCATAATGGAGGTATATCTCAACATAGTGGAACTCGGAGACGGCATCTACGGAGTAGAAGCTGCATCGCAGCACTATTTCGGCAAACCTGCATCGCATGTCAACGCAGTGCAGGCCTCACTGATAGCAGCCGCACTGCCCAGTCCACGCAGCTACAGCATTTCCAGACCAGGACCCTATATGCTAAAACGTTCGTCGCAGATACTCCTGCTAATGCCCAAAATGAGAAAAATCCCTTTCGGCTGCCAAAAATAACTACCCCTCCCTATACTGCGACGGATTCACCCCGGTCCCCCTCTTGAAGAACTTCACAAACTGCGACGTATCGGCAAACCCCAGCTCCATCGCAATCTCCTTAACCCGCATCCGCGAAAACAGCAGCAGACGCTTCGACTGGACAAGAAGCCGGTGGTTGATCGCCTGCAATGGCGACTGCTTCAAATGCCGCCTAACGCACTCCGTCAGATGCTTCGTCGAAACATTCAGACATTCCGCATACTCCTGCACCTTGTGATACGACATATACTTCTCATCCACCATCGACTGAAACCTCAGGCACATCTGATATGTCGATTGCGCAATGTCCTTCTCCACCGAATCCTTCTTAACCTCATCGCATTTCCACAAAGTCAGCAGCAGGACAAGCATCTCCAGCCGCCTTTCCTCCTTGTCGACAACACTGTCGCTCGCATTCATGCAGACACGCCTCAACCCCTGGAACACAGCATCCAGCATCTCCCTTGTATTCTCCGACTTAATCCGAATAATTCGGTTCTTCCCGAACAAATCAACATCAATCAGCGTCCCGATCTCCGAATTGGCATTCAGCAAGACATCAGGCGTAAAATAAAAGTTAATCCCCCCAAGACCTGCAACATTGGTGAAACGGTGCATGTATCCCGGCTTTAGCAGCAGAATGGTGTTGGGCGATATTTTGTATTCCTCCATGTCAACATAGTAATCACACCGCCCTTCTGTTATCCATGTCACCAAATAAAAATCATGGGTGTGCATGACGGAATGGTCTTCTTGGTGTTTAGGATAAATGTCACGTATGTCAAAAGTAGCCACAGGTGCTGTGAAGATTTTGTCCGACACCACCGTATTGAGAGAAAACAGATTGACCGATACATGGTCTTTAATAACCTGTCGTACCTGAAACGTCGCCTCGTATTGCATAACTTTTTTTCTTTTCGGCAAAATTAGCAAAAAAAAATTGGATATGACAAACATAATGCTGTCAATGTCGCACACAATCCGACATTTACAGCACAAAGTGTGAAATAGACAGCAGTTTATCTAACAAACCAATGTAACTTTGTGGTGAAAACAAACAGTTCTACAAAAATAGACAGAAAAAAGTTCCATTACAATTTTTGCGCGTATTCAAAAATATTGTAATACTCCCGCTCCGTCAGCCGACAAACGACAGACACTTTATCAATATCGATATTTTTAACTTGCAAGTAAAAATAGATATTTTACTAACAACCTCATTTATTTCAAATTATGAGAAAAGCAATTTTATTAGGCACTTTGTGCCTATCATTAGTTTCTTGCTCGAACGACAGCAAGAATGATTTTGAAAACAATGCTTCGTTAAACACATCAAACTCCTTCTTGGAGAGCATTGTTTCTGTCTCTAAACGGTAACTGATGTCTCTTCTATAAATGTAATCAGACAAACTCTGACATTTCCGCACGGGCTTGTCTGATTACATCTATGACGCAGGCAGTTAACTTCTTGTTTGATTGTTTTACAAGAATCGGCCGACAATAAAACAACGGTCAAAAAAAGCCGTCAAATATTTTACCATGTTAGAATATTTTAGTAACTTGTGGCCGTAAAACCAAAGACAAAAAACACCGCAAAATCAGAACCTGAAATACACTCTGATTCAAAACACCGGCAAACTACACATTAACTTTTATTTTATAACCATTAAAACCAAAATCATTATGGAAAAACAAAATGTTCAGGCACTTCGGTCGCCTTTGAAGAAACACATGCCTTGGCTCATCGCCGTCACCGCCATCGGAGGTCTGACATGCTCTATTGTCGGCATCATCATGCAGAATAACGCATGGGCTGGAATGGGCGTCATCTCCACCATTTGCAGCCTGTGCGGAATGATTGTCGATGTCTTTCTGTTGCACGCCGTGCAGCAGCAGACCAAACAGCATATCCTCCCGTTCGGCCTGTTCATCGCAATTCAGGTAATTTTCATCTTATTGTTACCGGCAATACTCTGCATCGGCCGGCAGCCCGACTTGACAGGATACATCACCGAACACCTTGCTACAGTCGTCATACTGATACTGGCATTCGTGATTTCCGGCATCGGCTACTTCATCATGCTCCTGGTCATGTACGTAAGATTCAACAGCCGTTTCAACGGCGCGCTCGCCACCATAGGCAAACTCGGCATAGCCATGGCATGCGGTCTGATTGTCATGTCAGTTTGCAGCAGCATTGTAATGATGCAACCGCTGGGCACAGCAGGCATCGTCACCCTCTGCATCATCAGCGTAGCCTACTACGCCCTGTACTTCAAATATTTGCATACCGTTTCCAAACTCATGGCATAGCCAGCAACATGACACGGCATCACTTCACCGCGAAGCTGTTTCAGAATGCGGATTTCTGAACAGCCGCCACACTTGCCCGAACAGCCTGTACCGTCAGGCATCCCCAATATGCCTGAAAAAACTTGCCGGACATAGGCAAAAACACGCAGGTTCGGGATGAACACTCAATGAAAACACGGCATAACCGCTCCCTTTTCAGTGAAACGTTCATCCCGAATCTGCGTATTACCCAATCAAAAAACGTGACACAAAAACACCCGTCATTTGCCAATTCTGCAACAACCGTCACACCACTCCCATCCCTACCCTGCCAATTTGTCAGCACGCCACGGCCATTTTACTGAAAAACCCCTAAAAACACCCCCATTCCACCTTTGGCACACCATTTGCCGGCATAAAGTCGCACAACGCGCTGCAAAGCGCACAACAAACACAGAATAATAACAAAACAAAAAACAATACAATCATGGGAAAAATCATTGGAATCGACCTCGGCACCACAAACTCATGTGTAGCCGTAATGGAAGGCAACGAACCTGTAGTAGTTGCCAATAGCGAAGGAAAACGTACCACCCCTTCAATAGTAGCATTTATTGACGGCGGAGAACGCAAGGTGGGAGATCCCGCAAAACGTCAGGCAGTAACCAATCCTAAAAAAACCGTTTACTCCATCAAACGGTTCATGGGAGAAACCTACGACCGCGTATCTACAGAAATCAGCCGTATGCCGTACAAAGTGGTGAAAGGCGACAACAACACCCCGCGTGTCGACATCGACGGCCGTCTCTACACTCCGCAGGAAATATCGGCTATGGTGCTTCAGAAAATGAAGAAAACCGCAGAAGACTATCTCGGACAGGAAGTGACCGAAGCCGTTATCACCGTGCCGGCTTATTTCTCCGACGCTCAGCGTCAGGCAACAAAGGAAGCCGGTGAAATCGCAGGTCTCACCGTTCGCCGTATCGTGAACGAGCCGACTGCAGCTGCCCTTGCCTACGGCCTTGACAAAGCTAACAAAGACATGAAAATCGCAGTATTCGACCTTGGTGGCGGTACTTTCGATATATCTATCCTCGAACTCGGCGACGGTGTGTTTGAAGTGAAATCCACCAACGGTGACACACACCTCGGCGGTGACGACTTCGACCACGTGATTATCGACTGGCTCGCTGACGAATTCCAGCGCGAAGAGGGAGCCGACCTCCGTCAGGATCCCATGGCTATGCAACGTCTGAAAGAGGCTGCCGAAAAAGCCAAAATAGAACTCTCGAGCTCCACTTCCACCGAAATCAACCTGCCGTACATCATGCCTGTAGGCGGCGTACCGAAACACCTGGTTAAAACCCTTACCCGTGCACAGTTCGAAAAACTTGCCGACCGCCTGATTCAAGCATGTCTGCCACCTTGTGAAAACGCACTCCGGGCAGCCGGTCTCAGCAAATCTGACATCGATGAAGTAATCCTTGTTGGAGGATCTACACGTATCCCCGCCATTCAGGATCTCGTGGCCAAATTCTTCGGCAAAACACCTTCAAAAGGCGTTAACCCTGACGAAGTGGTGGCAGTTGGCGCAGCCATTCAGGGCGCAGTGCTGACCGGTGAAGTGAAAGACGTGCTTCTGCTTGACGTCACACCTCTTAGCCTCGGTATCGAAACCATGGGCGGTGTCATGACAAAGCTCATTGATGCAAACACCACTATCCCGACCAAAAAGTCGGAAGTGTTCTCCACCGCTTCTGACAACCAGCCGTCAGTCCAGATCAATGTGCTGCAAGGCGAACGCCCGATGGCATCGCAGAACAAGCAGATCGGCATGTTCCACCTGGACGGAATACCTGCGGCACCACGAGGTGTGCCTCAGATCGAAGTGACATTCGACATCGATGCCAACGGTATCCTCAAAGTGTCTGCCAAAGACAAGGCTACCGGTAAGGAGCAGTCAATCCGTATCGAGGCATCGTCCGGTTTGAGCGACGAGGAAATCAAGCGCATGAAAGCCGAAGCCGAAGCCAATGCCGAATCCGACAAGAAAGAGAAAGAACGCATCGACAAGCTCAACCAGGCTGACGGCATGATTTTCCAGACCGAAAAACAGCTCAAGGAACTTGGTGACAAGATACCGGCAGACAAAAAAGCACCTATAGAAAAAGCCCTCGAAGACCTCAAGACAGCCCACAAAAACCAGGACATCGAGGCCATCGACCGCGCAACAGAAGCACTAAACGCCGCATTCCACGCTGCAAGCCAGGATATGTACAACGCCGCCAATACAGCCGGAGCCCAAGGCGCACAACCTGGAGCTGACTTCTCAAGCGGAGCACAACAAGGCAGTGCCAACAACAGCCAGTCATCCGGCAACGACAACGTCACCGATGTTGACTTTGAAGAGGTGAAGTAAGTATCGGTAAACAACGATAACTAAAAATAGGAATATAGGGTGTAACTCAATGAGTTATGCCCTATTTCTTTTTATATCATCTTTTGTTGGTTTTGCTGATTATTCGGATTTTTGTTGTATATTTGTACCATAATTGTACCGACACTTAAAAGTAGATAATGTGACACTTATAAAATAAGTGGTATTGAGAATGAGTGAAATAGCAAAATAGTAGATTATGCCAGCAGCGAAATTTGAGATAGAACGACAATGCAAGGTTTGTGGAGAGACTTTTATCGCCAAGACGATAGAATCCTGGTATTGTTCTCCTCGATGTTCCAAAATTGCATGGAAACGGCGCAAGGATGAAGAACAGAGACAGCAAAGGTTGGACGAAGTAGTTAAGAAGATACCCAAGTCCAAAGAATATATTACAGTTCCCGAAGCGTATGCTTTATTTGGCATAAGCAAGGAAACCCTTTATCGTTTGGTTCGTAAGGGTACAATTTCAAGTGTGAATGCAGGAGAAAGGCAGACTTTAGTCTGTAAGGCAGAACTATTGAAACTCTACCCACTTCGCAAGAAAGCACTTACAAAACCAAAGCCAGTTGCCAAACTTTATAGTCTGGAGCCAAAGGACTGTTATACTATTGGCGAAATCACAGAAAAGTTTCTTGTGAATGAAAGCACTGTTTACCTTCATATTCGCAAGTATTCTATTCCTACCAGACAGATAGGTAACTTTGTTTATGTACCAAAGAAAGAAATTGATAATCTATATAAAGGTGTGAAACGATGAAAAAGGCATTAGTCAATACAAGAGTGGCTGTTAAGTTGCGCAAGTCTGAATATCGTGAAGAATGGTATCTTTATGTTGAGTCTTACCCAGTGTTCCAACCGGGAAAGGACAAGCCACAAAGATTGCGTGAATATCTTAACCGCACTATCACCACTCCTATATGGGACAAGACACGCAATGCAAGAATAGACAAAGATGGCAAAACCACTTATAAGCCTAAGCGAGATTTGAATGGTGTTATCCAATGTAAGTCTCAGTTAGACCAGGAATCTTGTATTTATGCGGATAAAGTCAGAAGCCTACGACAGAAGGAATATGACAATGCAGCTTTGTACGCCGATGTAGATGCAGAACAGGCAGAACAATTGGAACGCTCTAAAAGCAATTTCATAGAATACTTCGACCATGTACAGCGAACAAGGCACGCCCATAGTTCTGATTCTATCATTGTCAATTGGGGGCGAGTACATGAGCTGTTAAAGATATTTGCTAAGGGTGATACCATTCTTTTCTCGCAAATAGACCTAAAGATGGTAGAATCATTCCGTCACTTCATGATGAATGCTCCGCAAGGTGGTACCAAACATGGTACTCTCTCCCCAAACACGGCATCAACATACTTCTCAATTTTCAAAGCGGCTTTGAAACAAGCCTTTATAGACGGTTATCTGACTATTGATGTTGCAGCGAAAGCCAAAGGCATTCAGGGAAGAGAGAGTCGAAAAGAATACCTAACAATAGAAGAATTGAACCGACTGGTACAAACTCCATGCGACCCATTATTGAAACGTGCTGCACTCTTTTCAGCCTTAACAGGAATCCGACATTGCGACATTCAAAAATTGAAATGGTCGGAAGTGGAACAATTCAATGGAGGCCATCGGCTGAATTTTACTCAGCAAAAGACAAAAGGAGTTGAGTATATGCCTATTTCAGAACAGGCGTTTAGCCTTTGCGGAGAACAACAAGAAGGTGAACTTCTGGTGTTTGCCGGACTTCCTGATCCCTCTTGGATAAGTCGTCCTATCAAGAAATGGGTTGAAGCAGCCGGAATTACCAAGCACATTACCTTCCATTGCTTTAGGCACAGCTACGCTACCCTTCAACTGGCTGGAGATACTGATATTTATACAGTTAGCAAAATGTTAGGGCATACCAATGTGAGAACTACCCAAGTGTATGCAAAGGTGGTTGATGAAAAGAAAGAGAAAGCTACAGAAACAATTAAATTGGATTTATTACCAACAAATTAAAAAAGTCCTATATAATTCATCCGAAATGAGATTATTGCCTTATCTTTGTACTAAATTAGGGTATGTAATATCAATTTGAGATGAGTAAGATTAATATTGATAGAATCGTCAAGGATATTAAGTCTAAAACGACAAGTTTAACACCAGTCATTGAAGCTGTGTGTAATTCAATTGACGCAATTGGTCCAGAAAGAACCGATGGTGTTATTGATA
This sequence comes from Candidatus Aphodosoma sp., assembly GCA_051870875.1. Taxonomy (GTDB): domain Bacteria; phylum Bacteroidota; class Bacteroidia; order Bacteroidales; family Paludibacteraceae; genus Aphodosoma. The sequence continues at coordinate 10,268 of JBJECG010000043.1, read as the reverse complement.
TTATAGTAAAACGAACTGGCCAACGATCTTTAAATTTAGATAACGCTCATACTCTGTCTGATATTGTATCAATAGATATAGCTGATAATGGTATAGGTTTTACTGAGGAAAACAAAGACTCTTTTGACACCTATCGAAGTGGATTTAAGATGTCAAAAGGAGGTAAAGGTTTTGGACGATTTATGTATCTAAAATACTTTAATAATGTTTCTATTGAAAGTGTTTTTTGCGAAAACGATAAATACAAACAACGTAGTTTTACATTTGGTCATGCAGATGAAATAATAGAAAATGAACAAATAATAGATATTGAATCCAACCCCGACCTACATACAGGTACAGTTCTGCATCTTTCTTCTATCAAGTCTTTTGATTTGGATAAAGGACTTGAAGTTATTGCCAGAAAGCTTGTGGAACGTTTGCTAGTATTCTTTGTTACGGGAGGAAAGTATACTCCCAAAATTACAATCAAAGAAGAAGACGAGTCCAATTCAATAGTATTGAACGATTATATCGGAGAAAATTCCGATATTCAGCAGATAGGTAAAGACGAAAATTTTACGATAAAAGGTTGTGAGAATGAATGGGATTTTGTAGTCAAAATTTATAAAATATACTATTCTGCAATAACAAATAAAATTTGTCTAACTGCAAATTTTAGAGAGGTTACAGAGTCTGCATTGCACAACTATGTGCCTGAGTTTAAAGAAACGATGTTTGAGATAACAGAAAATGGCACTCAGAAGAACTATATGATAAAAGCGTATGTTCAAGGTAAATATCTCGATGACAATGTAACAACAGAAAGAGATGGCTTCAATTTTGGTAAGGAAGATGATATATACTCAGATTTATCTGAGAGGCAAATAATGAAAACAACTTCATTAATCATTAAAAAGTATTTTTCTGATGATATAGAAAAACGATATAATGACAAGAAACAAAAAGTTGAGCATTACGTATATACTACAGCGCCTTGGAATAAAACTTTATTAAAAGATGTAGATATGGAATCTATTCCTATTGGAATCTCAGATTTTGATTTGGAGATGCGTTTCCAAAAGATAAAGTTCGACAAAGAACAGAATGCTAGAATTGCATTAAAGGAGTTGCAGAACAGATACTCAGATACTGAAGATGATAGTGATTCATCATTAGAGGATGAAGTAAATGAGATTTTAAAGAATGTGACAGAAACAGCAAAAAACGATTTAGCTCATTATGTCTGCCAGAGGCGTAGAATCATTGAATTATTCGATGATTTACGTAAAAGGATTGATGGAGGGAAATCTCACAAAGAGAGCGAAATGCACAATCTGATATTTCCTATGATAAAGGATGACAGAGAGGTTGAATATGAAGAGCATAACTTATGGTTACTTGATGAGAGATTTAATTTCACTCAATATATAGCATCAGATAAAGTAATTTCTAGTTCTGATCACAAGGAGCCAGACCTTGCTATATTTTATGAAAGTGGGTTGTTTTATCGAAATGGTGATAATGCGATTACATCTCCTATTGCTATTGTTGAATTCAAGCGACCTAAACGCAGCAACTATCCAGATGAGGAGAATCCAATAAACCAGGCATTGCGTTATGCTGGTAAAATTCTTGCAGGCAAATATGAGATGCCAGAGGGATTAGAAGAGGTTATTGTAGATAAGAGTGTAACACCTGTATATATATACATTGTATGTGATATAGTGCCTAAAATTCAGGAGTTTGCCGATTTGGCCGGACTTGCTCTAAGTCCTGACAGACAAGGATACTTTGGTTATAACTCCAAGTATAATGCATATATTGAAATAAAAAGTTTTAAGAAAGTTATTGATGATGCAAAAATGCGCAATCAAATATTCTTTAAGAAATTAGGATTTTCATAGAAATATCATATTAACAAAAAAATATAAATCTATCAACTTTTTTATTTGTTATGATTAGTGTATTAGGATAAAATTAAAAATTATGAAATATAAAGAAGCACAGGAAGTTATAAGAAATCATTCTCATTTGATAGGCAAAATCAATGAGAAAGGGTTTGTTATAAATGAGTTAATAATGGTTCCTCAAGACGAAGATAAGCGGAATCGGTATATACAATCATATATCCAAACGAAGGATGCTAATCGTTCAATTGAACCTTATATTGATGAAGAACTTTCAGTTTGGGCTATAGACACCAAACACTTATTGGAATCTAACGTTTTGTTTTACCAAGAAATAGTTAAATAACGCGAAGTTTGTATCCGGACTGTTAAATATTTTTCATCGTAAAGATTTAAAAGAAATTTTTACTCCCAACACAATAGCTAAATTAGCATATGTTAGACGAGGTGAGATAGAGGAGAATCTGTTATCTAATATTACCATACCTGGGAAACAAATTATTTTATATGGTCATTCAGGTAGCGGTAAAACAACACTTATACGAAAGATGTTGTATGATAAGAAAATTAATTTTGTTCAAGTTCATTGTAGCTCAAATACGACAATTAATGATATTATACTTGACACTTTTGACAATTTAGATCGGTTTTACATTGCAGAGAAGAATTCTAATAAATCTTATACGATAACAGGTTCACTTAAATCTGAATATAAGTCTATTGCTTCAGAAATATCTGTAACAAAAGAGTCTTCATTTGGTGAAACTATGGTTAGAATACTACCTCCTAGACTTACAAGTCAAAAGTTGGCTAAATTTTTAGGAGAAATAGATGCAGTATGGATAATTGAGGATTTTCATAAAGTACCTAATGAAGAAAAAAGGAAAATAGCCGATATCCTGAAAATATTTATCGACGCAGCTAATGATTATCCCAATGTAAAAATCATTTGTATCGGAGCTGTTGGTTCTGCACGAGAATTGATAAATCTGGATTCAAATTTATATCCACGAATAACAGAGTTGCATGTACCTTTATTATCGGGACAAGAGATTAAAGAGATCATAAACCAAGGCTGTAAACTGCTTAATATTTCAATGTCAGACAATTTAATAGAAAAAATTTCATATTATTCTAATCGTTTGGCTTCATTAACACACCAAATGTGTTATGACATTTGTGATTCTAATAAAATTCACAAACAACAATATAAGCATAAAAGAATTGGCGACAAATATTTTAAAAGTGCTATTGAATCTTATGTGAATAAAAACTCAGATACATTGAAAGGTATATATGACTCATGTGTGAAGCGACAACTTGCTTGGTATATCTTAAAAACATTTGTAACAATAGAAAGAGACTCTATCAGATTTTCAGAGATACAGAATAGAGTATGTCAAAAACAACGGTCGTATACCGATGAGGAAATAATGAAAGAATTAGATGAACTATCATCTGCTGCAATAAATATCATAAGGTACGATAATAATTCTGATCGTTATTCTATTTCAACTCCATTCTGGGGAGCTTTCTTAAAGATGCAAATTGCTATAGAAGATGCAAACCGAAATAATAATAAAAATAAGAATAAGCGTAAAAAACTTATCCTAAAGAATCAAAATGATATTGATGCTGATGTTTATAATGTTTTATTAGAAAGGATGGAAGAATTTAAAAGACTAATGGCAGAGGCTCGAAATTGATATACATGTCAATCATCATCTTGTTAGATAAAATCTACATCAAACTATTTGAAATTTATTTATCTAAAATGATGTAATTCATTTACTGTTTAGCGGTTATTTATATAGCCACCTGCGTAGAATTTACGTGGGTGGCTTTTTATTTTTATCTATGGTCATTTCTTGTGATTGCCTTATGATTCCTTTATGATGGGCGACACTATCATAAAAAACTACTACTGATATTCTCCACTATTGACATTGATAATCAATATGTAACCCTTATGATTATTGTGTTTCATTGCTGTCTTTTTATGTGATGTATTGCACCATAAAATCAGTATTTGAAATCGCTGTTACTTTGCCGAAAAATCAAACAGTAAACAAGTAATAATATGAGCGAGAAGAACATTACATTTGAAGATTTGCCCAAAGCAATGTCGTGGATGATGGATAAGTTGAATGAATTGGATTCCAAAATTGACGGTCTGAATAATCCAACACACAATATCCCAACCGAGCAATGGATGAACCTGAAAGAGTTGTGTGAGTATATTCCCAGCCATCCGGCAGAACAAACAGTATATGGATGGACGAGTTGCCATCAAATTCCATTTCATAAAAGAGGAAAGCGTATCATGTTTCTTAAATCAGAAATAGACGAGTGGCTTCATGCCGGTAAGATAAAATCTGAAAAGGATCTGGAAAATGAAGCATCCCAATTCATAAGGTCAAAAAGAAATACCCGATTCTAATGGATTCTATCAAGTTATGCAATGCCATTAGAATGGAATTTGAAGGAATCTTTGAGAACAAGATTCCTTTGGATGCTTTTCCGATAAAAATCCAAGATATGATATTGGCTTTATCCCGGCAAGAGAATTATTCCATAGAATACATGATGGCTTCTCTTTTGGTTGCAGTCTCAACCGCCATTGGTAATGCTGTCAATATTCGTATTCGTGGAGGATGGATTAGTAACTCTGCCCTTTATATGATATTGGTAGGTCGTCCCGGAATGGGTAAAACTCCACCTTTGGATTTTGCTTTCCGTCCCATTCGCAAGCATGATGCCAAAGCTATCAAGCAATTCAAACTGGAGATGGAGCAATACAACAATCTGGTAGAAAGCAATAAAGGTAAGAAAGAAGACACTACTCCTTTGCCAAACAAACCTGTCTTACGGAGAACTATTATATCGGATTTTACTCCAGAGGCGTTAATGCGTGCGCTTGATGGTAACCAGCGAGGTGTTGTAGTGTATGTGGATGAGATTATGGGGATGTTTAATGCCGTGAACCAATACAGCAGAGGGCAACTTATTGAGCAGCTATTGACAGCATTCAGCGGTAAGCCTTTGGATATTTCAAGATGCAGTATGCTTATACCGATTCATATAGAATATCCCTTTATAAATATTGTCGGTACGATGCAAACAACTCGTATGCACGAACTGATAGAGAAAGGTTATAAAGAAAACGGACTGCTTGACAGAATTATTTTTGTTTATCCATCGTCCCAAGAAATTGCTGATTGGCAATCAGATGTAGATTCGTCTTTTGATAAATACTCGACTATGTGGGAATCAATAATTGACAAGGTGATTAGCTTACCTTTTGTAGAGAATGAAGATGATAAAAATACACAAACTGTTCTGGATTTTTCTTCAGAAGCTAAAGCCTATTTTACAAATTGGCGTAATAATGCAATCCGAACCATCAATCAAATTCAAGATGATGGACTGGTAGATAGCAGAGTGATTAAAGCTCCAATGATAACAGCTCGTTTGGCATTAGTCCTGCAAATCTTTCGCTGGGCTTGTGGGGAGGTGCATAAGGATTTTGTGGATATAGATTCAACAAAATCGGCTATTGCTTTAAGTGCATATTTTGAGAGTTGTTATTCTGACATTCAGAAGTATATGTTAAGAGAGAGTATTGAACCTCAGAAAAAAGAATTACTTGATTGCCTTCCTAAACAGTTTACAACTTCCGATGCAATTCAAGCAGGGAGAGAAGTCGGACTATCAGAAAGGTCTGTAATGTATTCTTTGGTCAGTCTTGCCACAAATAAAATTATCAAGAAAGTAAAACGAGGTGAATATGAGAAACTGCAATAGACAACCTCATTTGCACTTTGCAGTTGTTGCAGTTTGCACTTTGTTTTCATATAGGTTTCTGCAAAACTGCAATAAGTGCAAACTGCACGGACTGCAACAATAAAACAATGAAGTATGAGCGAATATAGATTTTCCCTTCAAAAATATAAGCGAGGTTCAAAACTATCATGTCCTAAGTGTGGAAAGAAACAGTGCTTTGTCAAATACATAGATAGTCAAGGAAAGATTACCTTTCCGGATTATGTGGGTAGATGTGACCATGAACAATCTTGCAAATACCATTATACACCCTTGGATTATTTTAATGACAATCCAACGCTGATGAATTATAGCAAGTGTAATTCTACCAAAGTAAGTAATCCCAAGCCGTGTTTATCACCTTCCTTTATTGATAAAGAACTAATGGAGCGTTCTCTGACTAACTATCCCATGAATCCATTGTACATTTACTTGTCAGGGGTATTGGGCAAAGATGAGACATCCCGGATATTCCAACTGTATCATGTTGGAACTTCAAAGAAATGGGGATGTTCTACGGTTTATTGGCAAATTGATTGGCAAGGCAACGTGCGGACAGGAAAGATTATGTTGTATGATAGAACAACAGGACATCGGATAAAAGAACCGAGAAGTTATGTGAGCTGGGTACATACAGAATTGAATCTTCAAGAGTATCATTTGAAGCAATGTTTCTTTGGCGAACACCTCTTGTCTAAGAACCCAACCCAATCGGTTGCGATTGTTGAAAGCGAAAAATCAGCATTGATAGCTGCCCATTATATGCCGGATTTTATATGGTTGGCAACAGGTGGAATGCATGGGTGCTTTAAAGCTGATGCGGTAAACGCATTGAAAGGTCGGTCTGTTATGCTGTGTCCTGATTTGGGAGCAAAAGATGTTTGGAAAACAAAGTTGGATTTACTCTCGCCCATTTGTACCAAAGCGATATTAAGCGATAGCTTGGAACAATACGCAACTGACGAACAGCGAAAGAGCGGATTGGATATTGCAGATTTCTTGTTGATGACAGATACACCAGCGATGATACTTCAAAAGATGATAAAGCGAAATCCTAACTTGCAGACTTTGATCGATTGTTTGCATTTGGAATTGGTGGATTCAAGTTAGAGACATGGTTTTGTAGAAGCCCCAACTAAGGGAAGAGAAAAATAATTGATTATCCAAATAAATATTGATGCCAATAGTCATTTCCCGTATTGGTTGACAAGCGGATTTCCTTTGGACAAATGCAATGCTTGCATTGAGGTTGATAATGCTCCATTTTTAATGGGTATCCTATGCAAGAAGTACCACCGTCCGACAAAATAGTTTCACTCATTTGTCATCTTGGAGGCTTCTTGCATTACTCTCAGGCTCGCAATGAATAGAATATTTTTATAAATAAATTCCAGTTATAAACAGCTATGGATATACAACAAGACAACGATAAACAGAATGTTCGTACCCGTCATATTGATATTCGTTTGACTGAAAAAGAGTACGAAACGGTTGCTGCAAAAGCAGCTGAATGTGGAATGACGCTCAGTAACTATGGACGAAAATTACTCCAAAATCACCATCCGAATAAGCGACTTTCTAATGAGGAAGTGCAAGGTCTAAATTCTCTATCGGATGCAAGAGCTGACCTTATCCGCATTCAGAATGTTCTCAAAGGTAAACCTGACGAGATGAAAAAGAGATATTTCCGTGATGAAAATTATATGCGTGCATGGATAGAAGCAGTCAACAGGCTTATCGCACGATGGGGACAGATTCGGGACAGTATAAATCAAATTTGAAGTTATGATAGCACAAGGGAATGCAATCTCTCACGGAGCGAGAGCCATTGAATATTCAATGGAAAAAGACAAGGCACGACTTGTTAAAGTGAATGGCTTGTCCGAAAATATAGAGCCTTTGGCTATGTGGTCACGGATGATGCAACACCAGCACCAATGTATGAAAGACAGGTATAATCCGAAGCCCATAACCTTGAACGCACTGCGTTTTGAAATATCTCCAGCCAAAGAAGAAACGATAGATTGGTCGATGAAAGACTGGCAGGATTTGGCAGATGAATTCATTTCTGTGCTTGATGGTATTGACAAAAGACCTGGCAAATCAGATTGTCGGTTAAGACCGACCAATATCAAAAACAGTCAGTATGTTGTTTCGCTGCATACTGATAGCAAGAGTGGCATTCCACACTTGCATATTGTGGCTAACCGAATTGATAATAATGGCAATACAAATGATGCGCATTACATCGGTGAACGTGCTGTTCGTGCAGCCAACATCATCAATGAGAAACGAGGTTGGGTACAATCTGCGCAACGTCGTAACGAAAATATTCAGCAAATCAGCAAAGACTGTATTGCCATTTTGAAAGCCATGCCCAAATTTGATTGGGCTACTTATTACCAAATGCTTAATGCTAAGGGATATGACATAAAACTAACGAAAGACGATGCAGGAGTAGTCAAAGGATATGCCATACGAAAGGGGAACTCCATTTATAAATCTTCAATATTGGGTAAAAGTCGAAAATTAATGCCATCAAAAATTGAAGCTACATGGGCTGGATTACACAATTCATCTGAGCAAGCAATTCTGCCTCAATCAAAAGATGAAAAAATGAATGTGCAAGAGAATAGCAAAACGGTAACACAGTTAAATCCTCCATTTCATCATTATTCTATTGCAGTAGATGAAAAAATGTTTGATATAAGTTTACCTCATTCTGTAAAGTCTGTGTTTAACAAAGAACTTGTAGATTCGGATGAAGGAATCAAACACGCTGATTTGCTTAAAGTTGCCACCTTGTTGTTTGCCGGATATTTGGATGCAGCCACTTCTATGTCATCTTCATGCGGAGGTGGTGGCAGTCCCGGTAGTGGATGGGGTAAAGACAAAGACGAGGATGAACATAACTGGGCAATCCGTTGTGCAAAAATGGCAAAATGGCTCTGTAAGCCCATTAAGCGTAACAGAAGCAGATAGCATTTCATTTATAACCATACAACACTATGCGTAAAAGTAAATTTGACCAATCTCCTTTGCCTGTGCAGGATAGTAAGTACATGAATCAGGATGACAATATTAGTGAAATAGAAAATCGTGTAGAATTTGACACCGAATTTGTCAATCTTACAAATCAGATAGAGGACATCAAAGCCGCTATTCAAGAATTGGAACAGATAAAAGCCTGTGTAGATTCTTCAATGGAAGCCCTTGAAAAATCAACACAAACTCTCAATGCAGCTATAAAAAAGTCCGATAATATAGCCAATGCTATTTGTCGCACTTTTATTCAAGTAGAGAATACTGTTATAACTGTAAAACTTAGCGAAACGGATAAATCCATCCTCGCTGAATATCGCCACAAATTGATTGAGGAAGAAAAATGCCTATTTGGAAAACAAATGGCTGAGTTGAAAGCTACTCATGAAAAACATTGGAAAGAAGTTAATAGATTTGCGAAATCTTATACTTCGTTTTCTCTTAATGGCTGGATAGCAAAAATCTCCGTTATTGGATTTTGGATATTATATGCATATTTCTGTTTGACATTGGGAGGATGGATAATATATTCGATGTGTGTTTAGCGGAATTAGGAAGGATGGACGAACCACCCTTCCTAATGTCTCACCAAGTTATGACCTTATCAACAATCTCTTGTTGTTCGGCACTACTGCGTCTCAAATAAATGCGAGTGGTTTCTATGCTTTCATGCCCCATCAGATCGGCAAGCAAAGAAATATCGTTGAACTTCTCCAAGAAATTCTTGGCAAAGCGATGACGGAACGAGTGAGGGTAAACTACTTTTTCATTCAAACCGTATTTTGAAGCATAGTTTTTCAACTGTTGAGCAATACCTCTGGTAGTGATACGTTCACCGAAGCGATTGAGGAAAAGATAGCCCGTGGTACGATTTGCCTTGTTTAACCATTCTGTTGCCTCCTTGCGTAAAGCTTTCGGAATGTAGATACGGCGTATCTTTCCACCTTTGGTGTAGATGTCGAAATAGCCTATCTGCACATGCTCCACCTTCATTTGTATTAGTTCGCTGACTCTTGCTCCGGTGGCAGCAAGGAAACGAACCACGAAATACCATTCTTGATTTTCCTCTTTCTTAAGTTTGTTCTTTAGGAAAACATAGTCGGCATTGCTGATTACATTTTCCAAGTAGCTACGCTGTTGTACCTTGACGGATTTAAGTCTCAGACGAGATTTCCCCATGCAATCAAGATACTTGTTCATTGCCTGAATACGAAGATTTACAGTTTTAGGCTTGAACTTCTCAATGAGATAAGTTTTATAAACAAGCAGATTGCGCTTGTTCAGTTCCTTGTGTTGGGAATAGTATTCTCTTACGGCATAGAGGTAAGCCGCGACCGTATTCTCCGCCATATTCCCTTGACGAAGATACGTTTCAAAATTTTCAATGCTCATGTCTGATACATTATTAGTTAAACAATTCGCTATCATTAATAATGTATAGCATCCACAAATTCATTGAGTTCCTATTATGAGAAGTTTCTCGCCACTGGGGAGGTAAAGTGCATTGATGACGAG
>JBJECG010000042.1:0-6889 GCA_051870875.1 Candidatus Aphodosoma sp. | reverse complement strand
GTTTGTAAAAATGGGTTGTTCTTCCGTTCTTCTCCTATTGTGGTATACGGTCCGTGTCCGCAGTAGACTGCGGTTTTGTCGGGCAAAGTCAGCAAACGGGTCTTTATGGAGTGTACCAGGTCGCCGGACGAGCCGCCTTCCAGGTCGGTCCTGCCTACCGAACCGCAGAACAGGGTATCGCCTGTCAGTACCATATTATCTCTTCTGCTGTAAAAGCATACGCTTCCCGGAGTATGGCCGGGGGTGTGTATCACTTGCAGTTCTATGCTTCCGATTTTTATTGTGCCGTTGTCTGTCAGGAAGCATCCCAGTGGCTCGGCCGGTACTCGCATTGGAAGTCCGAAAGCATCCAGTTGCTCCTGAAAGCGTGCTATGAACGGTGAATCGTCCGCATGGGCTTCGGGTTTTATGCCGTAAGTCTCGGCGGCCCAATGGTTGCCGAAACAGTGGTCAAGGTGCAGATGTGTGTTGAGCAGTCGTATTATATTCAGACTGTTTTCTGTTATATAGCCGGATATGGCTTTCTTTTCTCCGTCAAACAGTGCCCCGCAGTCTATTATTGCTGCGTCATGGCTCTGCTCGTCCCATATTATGTATGTGTTTTCCTGAAATGGATTGTTGGTCAGTTGCTTGATTTTCATGGATAATGGGCTTTTGGGAGTATCTTGTCTCGATTCTAAGGCATCCGTTTTTTGTGGGAAGCCGTCACAGTGGCAGGTAAATGGCTTTTTTTGTCTCGAAATATGGTTCATGGAAAAATTCGGTTACACTATATAGCGTAGCTATGTTTTTCATTGGGGCTACTTCGGCCTGCAGTTCACCTCCTTTTAAGCAGATAAGTCCGTTTGGCAGCGAGTTGTGCTGGTCTTTGCTGATGTTTTTTCGTGTCCGTTTCACCAGATCGACCAACGGCATTGCAGCGCGCGACACCACAAAGTCATATTTTTCCTTTACTTCCTCTATGCGTATGTGTTGCGTTGTCACGTTGGACAGACCGGCAGAATCAGCCACCGATTGTGCAACTTTCAGCTTTTTGCCTGTCGAATCCACAAGGTGAAAACGGCATTCCGGAAACATTATGGCCAATGGTATCCCCGGAAATCCTCCGCCGGTGCCTACGTCCACTATCGACGTGCCTGGAACGAATCGGATTATCTTGGCTATCGTCAATGAGTGGAGTACATGATGTTCATACAGATTTTCAATGTCTTTGCGCGATATTACATTTATCTTGGCATTCCATTCCGTATAGAGTTCATAGAGAGCTTCATACTGCTCTTCCTGTTTCGGCGTAAGCGAATTGAAGTATTTTTTTATAAGTGATATCATGTGGCGTATTGAATTGATATGTTTGCCCATTATTGTAATTATCCGGCAAAGATACCATTTTTCTGTTGTCGTGCAATGAATCATATTTTTATTTTAGCTTATTTTAGATGTGTATGTCAGTGGTCGTCTTGGATGGAATTATCTGCAAACGGCAAAAGCAGACACGCAAACAAACGGCAAACCTTTGTACATCCGGAGTACATCTGCCAGCATACCCGTATTTTTGTTTTCGGGGTGGGGTGTGAAATCTGCGTTTTTGCCTGTTTTTTTGAGTTTGACTGAGGATAACTGTGTTTGCCGTATCTTTTATCGGTGATTGCCGGATGGTATAATGCACAATGAACGCAAAAGCAAAAACAGTGTGTTTGGTAATTTTAACTAAAAGGGCGGATTTTGGACGGTAGTACTATATGTGAATATAAATATTTGAAAGTAAGAAATATGCAATTGTATGTACAGACGTTTTGACCGTGGATAATTACTCAAAAATGTCTGTTTGTGCAATTTTACGCCTCCTTTGAATGGTAAAGTGAGTGCCAAATGAAAAAAAAACATTTACTTTGCAGTCGGATTTGAAAAAATAGACAAGTACATTATTAACTAAAACATTAAGATTATGTCTGAAGTAGCAAACCAAGTAAAAGAAATTATTGTCGACAAATTGGGAGTTGATGCAAGTGAAGTGACTGAGGCTGCAAGCTTCACCAATGACCTTGGCGCAGATTCTCTTGATACTGTAGAACTTATCATGGAATTTGAACGTGTATTCGATATCACTATTGCAGAGGAAGATGCAGAAAAGATCACTACTGTAGGTGAAGCTATCAAGCACATCGAAGCCGCCAAAGCTTAATTTCTTACTATTTAAGTTTACTATTATTCTATGGAATTGAAACGAGTTGTGGTTACCGGACTCGGAGCTATAACCCCCATAGGCAACACTGTCCCAGAGATGTGGGACAGTGTTGTTAAAGGGGTTAGCGGTGCCGGCCCCATTACGCATTTCGATGCGTCTAAATTCAAGACCAAGTTTGCATGTGAAGTCAAGAACTTCAATGCTGCCGACTATATGGATGCGAAAGAAGCTCGTAAGATGGATCTCTTCAGCCAGTATTCTGTGGCGGCAGCCAGGCAGGCCATCGATGATTCAGGTCTTGTACTTGAGAAAGAGAACCTCGATCGCATAGGGGTGATTTATGGCGTTGGTATTGGCGGTATCCGTACTTTCGAGGAGGAAATGGCTTATTACACCAAAACCAAGGAAACCAGTGGCCCGAAATTCAGTCCTTTCTTCATACCCAAAATGATTTCCGACTTGTCCGTCGGCCATGTGTCAATCATGTTCGGATTGCGCGGTCCCAATTTTGTTACCACTTCGGCATGTGCCTCATCTACCAATGCACTGATTGACGCTTTCAACTATATCCGTCTGGGTAAGGCTGATGCCATGGTGGCTGGTGGTGCCGAAGCCGCTGTATCCGAAGCAGGAGTGGGAGGTTTCTCCTCAATGAAAGCTATTTCCACCCGCAACGACGACCCAGCTTCCGCATCACGTCCGTTCTCCAGGAGCCGCGATGGTTTTGTACTTGGCGAAGGCGGTGCAGCCATCATCCTTGAAGAATATGGGCATGCAGTGGCGCGGGGAGCACGAATCTATGCCGAAATGGTCGGCGGAGGTCTGAGTGCCGATGCCTATCACATCACCGCTCCCCATCCCGAAGGCCGCGGTGCAATGATGGTAATGAAGAACGCGCTTGAGGATGCCTGCCTTAAACCCGAAGACATTGACTACATCAACGTACACGGAACTTCCACTCCTCTTGGCGACATTTCCGAACTGAAGGCCATCAAGAGCGTATTCGGCAGCCATGCCTACGATATGAACATATCATCTACCAAGTCGATGACCGGTCACCTGCTCGGTGCTGCCGGTGTAGTCGAAGGTTTGATTACCGTCTTGGCTGTCAAGAACGACATCGTCCCTCCTACCATCAATTTCCACGAAGGAGATGAAGATCCTGAAATCGACTACAAACTTAACCTTACGTTCAACAAGGCGCAGGAACGTCCTGTCCGTGCTGCACTTTCAAATACTTTCGGTTTCGGAGGACACAATGCAAGTGTGATTTTCAAAAAAATCTGATACACGATACTCATACTGCCGTCATTCGTGTTTGGTATGAATGTCCAATATCTTTTAATTAAGCATTTGATTCGGTCCTTATGCCGGGTCAAATGCTTGGTTGCTTTTTATTCGCGGTTTTCAATCAAGACATATTTATCTGAAATATTCTGTTAGTTATGGCAATTATAAAATCAGTTTGCGGTTTCACTCCTGAGATAGCCGATGATGTGTTTCTGGCTGACAATGCGGCTGTCATAGGCGATACTGTCATAGGCGAAGGATCGAGTATATGGTTTGGCGCTGTACTGCGTGGCGATGTAAATTCCATCCGTATAGGCAAGCACGTCAATATTCAGGACGGAGCCGTACTTCACACCCTTTATCAGAAATCGACCATCGAGATTGGCGACTGGGTGAGCGTAGGCCACAATGTCACCATCCACGGCGCAAAAGTCGAAGATTATGCCCTCATCGGCATGGGATCTGTTGTTCTCGACGGAGCTGTGATAGGCGAAGGTGCCATCATTGCTGCCGGAGCGTTGGTACTCAGCAATACCAAAGTGCCGCCTCATACATTGTGGGCCGGAGTCCCTGCCAGAATGGTAAAAGAGGTGGCTCCGGAGCAGGCTGCCGAAATCAACCGGAAGATTGCCCACAATTACGGCACTTACGCATCGTGGTATTCCGACCCTGATGCCCGCCGTTGACATTGCTGACTTTATTCTGAACAATTAAATAATAATAGTTATGGTTAAGCATATCGTATGTTTCAAATTGGCGGAACCGACTGAAAAATTGGTCGGTGAAACACTTTCTGTTCTCCGTTCCATGGTAGGCAAAGTGCCTTCGGCTGTCGATATCCAGGCTCATGCCGACGAACTCCATTCTTCACGTTCGTATGACATTATACTCGAAGTGGTGGTGGATTCGTGGGATGCGCTTGATGTGTATCAGAATGATCCGTACCATTGCAATATCGTGAAAAAACACATGCACGCCGTGGCATCGTCAAGCATTGCACTGGATTTTGCCATTTGACGGTAATTTTTTGTATTGTATTGGCGTTGGAATTGTGTTTTTGGACAGTGTTTCAGAAATATCCTTACGCCGTTTCGATATTATTGTCAATCGTTTCCATGATACATGTCTCACATTTGATGGCAATGTTCGTTGCCGTTGTTACATGCTTTATGTCGTGTGTCTCTGAAGAAAAAGGCCGACAGCAGGCTGAGTCACCGGCTGAGGGATACAATGAGGTTCCTGCATTTTCTTCTGACAGTGCATATCGTTATGTGGCGGAGCAGTGCGCTTTCGGCCCTCGTGTGCCTGGCAGTGAAGCCCATGCACTTTGTGCCGGTTATTTCGTCAGCCATTTCCAACGGCATGGTGCCGATACAGTCATCGTTCAGTCTGGAGAGCAGCGTATCTATTCAGGCGACACCAAACCGCTTGTCAATATCATAGCTTCGTACGGGCTTGACAAACCGCAGCGCATTCTCGTCTGTTCGCATTGGGACAGCCGTCCTTTTGCCGATGCCGAACCGTTGTCAGAACTCCGCAGCCAACCGATTGTCGGGGCAAATGACGGTGCTTCCGGTTGCGGTGTGATAATGGAACTTGCCCGCCTGCTCTCTGTTGTCGAATCGCCTGTCGGAGTCGATTTTATCCTCTTCGACCTCGAAGACTGGGGCGCGCCTGAGTGGGAACAATCTCTGCTATCCGATGGAGGATGGGCTTTGGGTTCCGCTTATTGGGCTGAAAATCCGCATGTTGAATCATATAAAGCCCAGTACGGAATCCTGTTGGACATGGTCGGCGCGCCAGGTGCTCAGTTCTACCGTGAGTACATATCTGACCGCTATGCCCCTTCTGTGATTGATTTGGTGTGGCAGAAAGCTGCCGATATGGGGCTTTCTTCTGTTTTTGTCAATCGGCAGGGCGGTGCCGTTACCGATGATCATGTCAATGTCATCCGTGCAGGAATCCCATGTATTGATATTATACAGCACACCCCTTCCGCCGAAAGCGGCTTCTTTGAATTTTGGCATACCTCGTCCGACAATATCAACTGCATCGATGCCAATACATTGGGCGCGGTAGGCAGTGTGTTGTGGAGTGTTGTCATGAAATGACAGCCGGTTGAGTCCGTGAATCCGATTACTCTCTTTCTGCCATGTTGCTGCACTGTCTGAAATCCGGATGTATAGAAGTGGGTTGCGATGAGGCCGGGCGCGGTTGCCTGGCCGGAGATGTTTATGCTGCGGCTGTCGTTCTTCCGCCGGAGTTTGATTTGCCTGAATTGAACGACAGCAAGCAGCTGACAGAAAAGAAACGCTATGCCCTGCGCCAGGTCATCGAACGCGAAGCGTTGGCTTGGGCTGTAGGTGTCTCTGACGTTGAAGAAATAGATCGGATAAACATACTGAATGCCAGTATTTTGGCTATGCACCGGGCCATTGATGGGGTAACCTCCGGACTGCAGGCAAAAGGTCTCTCCATTGGGCACATCATCGTTGACGGCAACCGCTTCAAACCTTACCGCGACATTCCATATTCCACCGAAGTCAAAGGCGATGCCCGTTTCATGTCTGTAGCCGCTGCCTCCATTCTTGCCAAAACATACCGCGATGACTATATGCGCCGTCTTGCCGTAGAATATCCGGCTTACGGCTGGGCCGTGAACAAAGGCTATCCTACCCGTCGGCACCGTGCTGCCATTGCCGAGTACGGAGCTTCTCCATACCATCGAATGACATTCCGTCTCCTCGACACCCAGCTTACCTTACCGTTTGAATGACACCCGGATAGCCTCGCTGTCCGTTGGACAGTCGGTTTTGCGTTACATTACAGACTGACAATATAAACTGATTTTTGTGAGTTATTTGACTTATTGTATTGATATCATGACATTATGACTAAAGAAGAATTGATGAGGAAGGCCATAGAACTTTCTGTGGAGAATGTAGCCAACGGTGGTGGTCCGTTCGGGGCTGTCATTGCCCGCAACGGGCAGATCGTGGCCACCGGTGTAAACCGTGTGACGGCCGATCATGACCCGACAGCCCATGCCGAGGTAAATGCCATCCGTGCGGCTTGTGAAAAACTGAATACGTTTGACTTGGGCGGTTGTGAGATATACTCTTCCTGCGAACCGTGCCCCATGTGCCTCGCAGCCATCTACTGGGCCCACATCGACCGCCTCTACTTTGGCAACACCAAAACCGATGCTGCCCGCATCGGCTTCGATGACTCCCTCATCTACGATGAAATCTCCCTCCCTATCTCCTCCCGCCGCCTCCCATCATCGACACTTCTCTCTGCCGAAGCCATCCGGGCCTTTGACCTTTGGACCCAAAACCCCGACAAAATCCAATACTGACCCTTCCTATTTTTCAATTCCCGACATTCCTCCCCCCCCCCCTAAAAAACATACTT
>JBJECG010000041.1:0-6965 GCA_051870875.1 Candidatus Aphodosoma sp. | reverse complement strand
CAACGGCTACTTCGATACAGAAGACAGCGCCGAAAAGAGGATGGAGAAACGCCGTGCGCTGAACGTCCAACGGACAAAAGACTTCAAAGAAGGGAAATACGCGCTTGCCGGAGGTGTTGCAGACCCGCTGCCTGATGATGCGCCACAGTTCGTGAAAGACTATTACGCTTACTACAAGACCGCCCGCGGTTATCACAAACGCTCGCTCAACTCCAACGGGGGCTGGAACGTAACATCCTCATTACCTTTCATGAATATGCCGATATTAGCGTATGCCCATGAAATAGAGAGTGCTGTGCTGCTCATTCATGGAGAAAACGCCCACTCCCGTTATTTCAGCGAAGACACATTCAAAAAGTTGAAAGGCGACAACAAGGAACTGTTGATTATACCAGGAGCCGTACATACCGATTTGTACGACCGGACGGACATCATACCGTTCGACAAGATAGAGAAGTTTTTCAATGAATATTTGAAATAACGAACTGTCCGATATAAACCCGGAATAAAGCGACAAGTTTGTATCATTATGAAATGCCCCGGAAAAGTCAGAAACTTTTCCGGGGCATTTCAGTTAACGGCACACTACTTTTTCCATTTGCACCTCAATGTCGGACAGACAAACTTAAAACGCCAAATCCGGGACATCGGCCCGCACACTTGTTTTTAACGTAGAAACGGATGTATCACAACATTTTCAGACGGGTATCCGGTTAAATACATATAGTGTATTGTATCCGGTTCGGTCATGCACTCCACAAAGATATTTTTCCGGAGATACAGCATTGATAAAGCCCGGCAAAGTCGGTCAAATGAAAATCCACACCGATTGACGGCAACGGATGTGCAGCCAGGACAACGAAACGTAAGTATCGTACCAGGGGTCTTTGCAGCCGGAGGTTGTCATCCACCGCAACCCGGCGGAGGGGCACGGCCGACTTTTCCGGGTCTCTCCTTTATGGTACGCTGTCTTTTATCCTGAAAAAACGGCAACAACACAGTCTCTTACTGCTGATTCAGCGAGTCCGCCAAATGCATGAAAATACAATAAGCCGCCATAGGATAATGTGCGAAATACAATAATTTGCTTTCGTATCTTGCAAATTATGTGTAACTTTGCCATTGGCAACCGACAATATGTATACCATACACCTGAACAAGCAGCTGCTATGCTGCAAAAAAACGACTTGATATCCGCACCCCAAAATCAGACACTTAATATGAGCGAAAAAACAGTTTACAAACCCGAGATATCTGTAGATTGCGTAGTTTTCGGATTTGACGGAGAACGCTTCAAAGTTCTACTCGTGCAGCGCAATGACGATACGGCAGATGAAGAACTGAACGAATACAACAACCGCAAACTGCCGGGCAGCATAATCCACCCCGACGAGGATTTGGACAGTGCTGCATACCGCATCCTTGAAGAGTGTACCGGTCTTACCAACATTTATTTGAGCCAATTCAAAGCATTCGGCAAACCGGTGCGCAATACGGAGGCGGACAGACCTTGGATGGAGAAGGTGACGAGATTGGGAATAAGCAGGTTGGTGACGGTGGCTTACTTTGCGCTGATCAAGATCAACAACCGTGTGAAGCAGCAGTCGGGGCAAAAGGGACAGACTATTTGGCTGAATATCGAGGATTACCGGCACGAGCATCTGGCGTTTGACCATAAAGAGATAATCGGGGCGGCATTGGAGAATATACGCCGTATGCTGAAATTCGAGCCGAACCTGATGTTTGAGTTGCTGCCGAAAAAATTCACGATGAGCCAGTTACGTTCGCTTCATGATGCGATTTACCAAAAGCCGAGCGATGTGAGGAATTTCCAGAAGCGGATGATGCAGCTTGAGGGCATATCCGCCCTGCCGGAGACAGAAGTAGGAGTGCCGCACCGGGCAGCCCGCTACTTCACCTACACAAAACAACCTAAACGGAAGCAGAAAGTGTAATGACAAGTCTTTTAGACACACTTCATTGCGACATATAAAAGCGACAGAGCTACATTGTCTTTGGAAAACAAGATGATGCAGCTCTGTAGCTTTTATGACCGAACGGAAGCGATCAACGATCTACTGCCAGTATCTTTAGTCCGCCACAATTAAGACATGGTATTCCTGTCGTGTACAAGCCGGGAATGACTGATTTGTCATAGTCAGAAAACAGGCGTAATCAGAGCGGATTTTCGAAGTGGATTATTGTCTTTTTATATCTGTAACCGGAGATAAATGCCTAACTTTGCAGCCTGATAAAGACGAGCTGTTTCCCGTGAAGACAAATCAAGAACACATTATGCTTATATTTTAAGGATATGATTTATTTTAACAATGACTATATGGCCGGCGCGCATCCGGATGTGATGGCAAGGCTTGCAGAAACGAATCTGGAAAAGACTGTCGGCTATGGGGCTGATGAGTTTACCAAGGCAGCCGAGGCCTGCATTCTCGATGAGTGCGGACTGGATAACGGCTCCGTGTTCTTTCTCGAAGGCGGCACTCAGACCAATATGCTTGTGATCACGAGGTTGCTCGACTATAATGAAGGCGTGATAGCAGCCGACTGCGGGCACATCAACGTGCATGAGTCTGGAGCGATAGAGGCTGCCGGGCACAAGGTGATAGCACTTCCGGCAAAGAACGGCAAACTGTCGGCATCGGCCATCGACGAATATATATCAGAATACTTCAAGGACGACACATTCCCGCACATAGTAAAACCGGGGATGGTCTATCTGACTTTTCCGACAGAAGTCGGGACGTTGTACAACCTTGACGAACTGTCCGAAATAAGCGAGGTATGCCATAAATGGAACATACCACTATATATGGACGGGGCACGGCTGGCCTACGGGCTGGCCGGTATCGGCAATGATGTGACCATCAAAGATATTGCCCGGCTTTGCGATGCGTTTTACATAGGAGGGACAAAGTGCGGGGCTTTGTTCGGAGAAGCGGTGGTGACAAGGAGGCCGGAACTTTTCCCTTCGTTCTTCCCGCTGTGCAAGCAGCGCGGTGCCGTTTTGGCCAAAGGCCGCCTGTTGGGCCTGCAATTCCTCACTCTCTTCCACGACGGACTGTATTACAGGATAGGCCGCCATGCCATTGATATGGCCATGAAACTCAAAAACGGCTTTGTCGGAAATGGCTACCGGCTTTATATGGATTCGCCCACCAACCAACAGTTTATCGTGCTAACCAACAGTCAGATAGAGAAGCTGCACAAGACAGTGTCATTCGAACTGTGGGGCGCGATGCGGGAAAGGGATACACCGGTGAGGTTTGTGACTGACTGGTCGACCCGGGAAGAGGAGATAGACCGGCTTATCAAGATAATAAGTGAACAAATATGAATTGCACTGACAACATAGCAACAAACCAAATGGAAACATTCAAAGACGTAATAGCAGGCACCCAACCGGTATTGGTTGATTTCTTCGCTACATGGTGCCAGCCGTGCAAAATGATGCACCCCGTATTGGAGCAGGTGAAGGCAACGCTCGGCGATAAAATCCGCATCATCAAAGTGGATGTGGACAAATATGGCGTAACAGCAGGACAGTATCAGGTCCAGTCTGTACCTACACTGATGCTGTTCCGCAATGGCGAAGTGCTGTTCCGGCAGAGCGGTGCCATGTCAAAAGCTGACTTATTGGCTTTGCTTGACCCGTTTCTCAAATAAAGGCTCCATTTTCACAGATGAAATTCGCTTGCCAAGATTACCAAAAGTCCGATGCCTGACGCATAACGTCATTGATTGGTAAAGGTACGGGATGTGAGCGGTATCTGCATACAATCGCCGGAAAGATTGATGCCAATGAGTGTGTAGGTGAATGTGTATCTGAGGTGCTGCAATACTGGCGGATCAGGCAGTCGGGCTTCATCGAAATATGAGGCCATAGTCTGCGAGAGCTTGGGAAAATCACCGACTATCATGTTGTGATTGTCAAAGAGTCCCAGAGCCTCGAAATAGGTTTTCCCGACATTGTCAATATAAGAATAGCATATATCCATCTCTTGGATATCATCTGTGCCAAAGAAGACAGAGTCGGTCAAGACCACCATATAACGGCATGAGTCATCAACCGGCTGCTTTCCGCACGAAAAAAGGCAACAAGCAGCAACCAAGACCGATGCTGCAGAAGAAAAGAACAGATACAAATTACGCATAACTTCGACTAATGGAGGCAATTCACAAAAAGGCAGTAAAGTTCCTGCAGTTACTTACCCGACCGGATCAGAATACCCAACGGACATTGTCTACCCAAATGGCATTGCCGGGAGCACCGTAAAAAGCAGGATAGCATCCGGCGGTAATCATCAGAATGACATGAGTGGGCCGAGTACCCGGTTTGGCATATCCGACTTCAGTAATCTTCATCATCTTACCTTTGGAGTTACGGGCTTTGAACTGGCCGCCGGCAGGGAACAGGCCCATATACGGCTTGAAGCAGGCATCGTTGGTGATGTCGCCATAATGAATATCCAGACGGCAGTCATTCTGCCACTCAGGAATAGAGACGGCGAAACGCTTGCGCATGGTACCTACACGTTCGGCAAAGATATTTCCCTGCTCATCTTCCCACCGCCGTTGAAGATATACATAAACTTCCGGTTCGTCATGCCCGTCTATAACGGAACGACCAAAGCCCAAAGCCTTGACGACCTTACGTTCGGGGTTGACCCTGGCCTTGATGTCAAGCATCACTGCTTTCGGGCAACGGTCAAACGGGATTCCCATATCAATGGCTCCATAAGGATCGTTTGTCGAACGTACAGGCTCGTTGACCGCGCCAAGGAAAAGTGTTCCGGCTATACATACCTGTATGTCGATAATACCGAGCACACATACCGTCTCGATTTTAGTGTCAAGGCGTGCACACAATGTACCGTCATCACGATAGTCGGGCTGTGTGGTACATGCAGCCTTGGCTATACCCGAAACATTGGCGTAGGCATTGGATATGCCCCAAACGGTATTGCTGTAATCGTAGGCCGTGTTGGCCCTGATAGTATCGGTAGGAGCCAGGACGTAAATCTTCTTTGTCTGTCCCCCCAAAAGCCTGCTTTCAGAAATATAGCGCGTAACCCACTGTTCCATATCACCAAACGGAATAGGTTCGATTGAATCCCGCACCTCTCCGGCTGCCGGGGATGATGCTGCCAGCAAAGCAAGGCAGCATATATACAAGCATCTTAACTTCATAACAAGCTATTTACAATAATCATTTTTCCCAACCGTCGAAAATCTCTTCACCATAATAGTTGTGTTCATCTTCATCATGTTGAGGACGCCAGACCTGGGCAAAGAAAGGATTGCCCTTGGCTATTTCATCGTAGTTCCAAGGGGTCGGCAGGCACTCCGGACACCAATGTCCGCCAAGCAGTACAAGCACGGGCGATGCCTTGAAACGATGTCCGAACTGGCATTCCCATTCAAGCGGAGTCCTCCAGTCGCCCACTGACATTGTCTCGCTCAAGCATTTGCCTCCACGGAACTCTGCGGCATGACGCATATCGTCTATGTCCCACTCCGAACGCGGCTTGCTCTCGTCATAACCATGATCCAACATGGTCTGTATTTCCGACGGTCGGGAAAGATCCTGCTCTTCCCAAGGTTTGATATTCTGCCATTTCTCACGGGTACCGTAATAGGCGGCAATACGTTTTTCATCATTATGCTTCAACCACCACTGAGTACCCCACTGCTTTTTGTAGGCATACGAACGCATCACCATCCTGATTGCAAACGGAGGGACTATGGCAGCAAGCCGGTAATACCACGGCACCTGCCGTCCCATACGTCGGAAATATTCGTCGACAGGCAAATTCTCGCGGAAATGCAGATAATCTTCAAGAACCTGCGAATCGGTGTACCAATGTCCGTGAAAATTGCGGAGGACAAACCACTTAGGGTCAAAAATCTTTTCCGGAGGCGGGCAAGAAATGGTTTTCAACAGTTTGCATTCAAATTCGTAGTTTGTAAGGCGGTATTCAGGACCTGAGCCTATGTTGTAGAACCGGCACCAGAAATCTTCCGGCAAGTCAAGCAGACACAGATTTGCCATGGCGCGTGCCGAATCTTCGACAGTAGCCCATTCGAGCATACCGCGCAACGGGACATGAAACATGATAGGGTCAAGATTTTTCAGAATTCCGGCATACAGAATGCCCGACTGCCGGAGCGACACCCAATGTCTGATGCCACTTTCCGCAAAAATGCGTTCTGCATTGACCTTTGATATGGCATAATGGTCGTAAACGGAGATACAAACCGGATCGCCCGTGCGCCCCCAATGGACGGGTTCGTTGCGATCCGACACCTGCGAAACCGACCCGATATAACATACCTTTATGTCATCGGCATTAGGCTGGGCCTTGACGGCCTCCACCACATTGCGTGCTATACTGACGTTGACGCGACGTGTCCGATTGGGGAAATAATCAGCTGAAGGGGAAACCATACCGGCAAGATGCAGTACATAATCGATGCCAGAAGCAGCCGTTTTCACATCGTCCAGATTCATCAGATCCCCCCACACCACTCTCACTTTTCCGGCAAAAGGAGCTGTTTTCTTCCTGTTTGCAGGAGTATCACGTACAAGGATAGTGACCTCCACCTTATCGGGATATTCAAGAAGTTTTTTAAGCGATGCCATACCCATCAGTCCGGTAGCACCTGTAAGAAAAACCCGTTTTTTCATATTGTATAAAATAGCAGTATTATTTTCTATTGTTCAAAGGGAAAAGATAAGCCAACGAAAGCGTAATGTTCTGGTTCGATGAAGTCTTGAAATGGTCTGAGGCTCTGGAACCGAACAGATTGCCAAGCCCGAAACTGTAACGTGCATCAATTGTGTATATTCCGAAACGGGTATTGAATTCAAAACCCATACCTCCCACTATACCGTAATCGAAACGGTTTTTCACAGGCATGGTATGCTGCGGCAATGAAGCGCCATCAGC
>JBJECG010000040.1:0-36305 GCA_051870875.1 Candidatus Aphodosoma sp. | reverse complement strand
ATACTTGAATTGTTAAATTAACAATCCAAGCTACCCCTCGTCTCCTCATCACACATCCCGAAACACCCGTCCCAAAGCCACGACGCGCCATATCTCGCCCATTCCATTGACGAATTAACTTAAAAAACGGACACCCCACCACAAAAAACACTACCTTTGCCGCATCTATATGAAAAAAGTAATCATTCTTGTGTTTTGCTGGGTGGCGGTACATAGTTGCGTCATTGCCCAAGGATTTCAATTTGTTTATGGAACTAAAGAAATAGCTCCGGGGTTAATTTTATCCGCCACGAGTGACGGGTATTCTATAGACTATACTCTGCCTGAATTTAACGAAGTGGTTGTTCATACGGAGTGTGGTACGTTTTCTACTATTTGTTTTGTTGGAGATGATGATTTTTCTGAAATGGATAGCACAGGTATGCCGGCTTTGCCTATTAAAAGTGTGAATCTCCAAATTCCAAGTAGTGATAGTAGTGTGACATATCATATGTTTCCTCCCACCCATACGGGCTATTCGATATATGATCCGTACACTTACATACAATTACAGCATCCGTATTGTCCTGCTATGGAAATGTTGGAAGATAGTTCTGCGGTATGTAAAATGAATGAGGGTTTCTATTACTCCGATACATGGTACAGTTGCGATGTGACAAACAATGTATTTGTGTCCGAGAGGTATAGATATTTGGGTTGTGTTGGTGTATCTGTTAATTTGTTTCCGGTAGAATACAATCCAAAGCAGAAACTGGTGAGGATTCCTAAGCGTATTAGGTTAAATATAGACGTTCCATTGCAGTCTCTAAATGCAGAGCTACAGTTTAAGTATAATCCGGTAACTTTTTTCGACTCTTGGTGGTCGTTTTGCGTTCCTGATACAATCAGTGGAGGCTCGGGCAAAAAAGGTCGGTTGCTTATTGTTACCTTACCTGAATTCGAGCAGGCTTTAATTGAATATTGTCGGTATAAAGATGCAACGGGTTATATAGTTGACATACAGGCAGATGAAAATTTCAGACAATCTGTAAAAGTACGAAACTTGTTAATGAATGCGTATCATTCTAATAGTAGGCCTGATTTTGTTCTCATAGTTGGTAGCCCTCTACTCATCCCATATTCCGATGGAATTCGCGATAAATACAACAATCCTCTGACCGATATATATTATGCCTGTCTCGAAAAGTCTAATATATCAAAAGAGCCTATGTCCCCTGATGTTTGTGTCGGACGTTGGCCTGTATCAAGTGTCACAGACATCTACAATATTGCTCTCAAAACCATCATTTTTGAGCAGGAAATAGTTAATTACCAGAAAAGTGTATCCTTGTTTTCTGGCATAGGAAAAGGACAAAACCTGTTTTTTCTAATATTCAAAAAATTGCCATTGACCTGAGTTCTCGGTTGGATTATATATACCCGCATGATGGTCGTACGTTTTTTAATATGCAAGCCGCAGTAAATGCTATGAAAAGCGCATTGCAAAATAATGTGTGGATGTTTGTGTACAGAGGTCATGGTTGGTATGTTAATTTTTCTGCCCCATATAATTTCGACATTGAAGATTGTCCGGTATCGACTATTTGTCCTATAACGTTTTCTATAGCATGCTTGACAAACGCTATGGAAATGAATGGTGGCGAATTACAACCATCTTTGGGAATGTGTTGGTTAAAAAATTCTTACAATAGGGGAGGTGTTGCCTTTTTGGGCGCAACCGCATTATCTGATAGATTTGAGAATAATTATATGGATAAGAAAATATTCAAGCGATTGGGTAAAATTGGTATAAACGATAATTGTGTAGGAAATCTTATCTACAACGGAATGATGGATTATTATTCTTCTTGTAAAGTCTCAATTAGAAGACATCAGGTTGAAAAATACGTTTTGATGGGGGACCCGTCTGTGTTGATGAATGGCATGAATTTCACGGTTAGCCAGGAAAATATGAGCCATATAGCCACAGCTCGTAGTGTGTACGAACAATTGTTGAATGTAAATGTTGGCCCACTGAATTATACCCAAAAGAAAGCTATTCCTGATAACGGCATCCGGCTATCTTCTATCTCTCAGAGCCAAACAATTGATGTGATTCCAACTATAACGGACGATAACATTTGGATTTATTTCTCTGAAAATGTTGTCGCGGACATAAAGGTGCTGAGTTTGAGTGGTGCTGTTTTACATACACAGCAGAACGTTGTTTCTGGAGCATCCCTTTCTATGTCATCATTGAGTGATGGTATGTACATAGTTTTTGTCCAGACATCAGATGGCCAATCTGGTAATTATAAAGTAATTGTTAAACATTAAAACCAATACAATCATGAATCGAAAAATCATCATCGTGCTATCCCTTTTGGCATCCGTTTTGCTGTCATCGTGCTACCCCTCATACAGCCTCATCGAGTTCCCGAAAGCGCGTTTTTGTGCCTACCTCCCCTACACCGACGGCCAGGTAGTATCATTCACCAATCAAAACCACGATACCATCTCCTTTACCGCCAAAGTCTATCCATTCAACCAAGAGCGCTGGCTGAGCCCAAAATATGGAGAAAGCCAAGGTTATGAAATTACCACCTACGGAGTAACTTTGCAGAAAGAAGAATACAATATAATTCTGAATGTTCGAGGTGAATTTTACAGAGACAGCTTTGTCTCTACAGCAACACTCCATCCGCACGACAGCGACAGCCGCGATGTGAGGTTTATCTATTCCGCAATATGTATAAAAGCCGCCGACTTTCCAACTCTGTTAGCCGATACCCTTTCCCTCCACACAGGTATCAACGAAGACCTCACCGCCACCATCATCAACGGCCGTGGTCTTGTCGAATACCCCTACGACGGCACCGTATGGCACGTGGTTGAATAACCCCTGTCTCCCGTCCATCCTAAACATCTCGGAGAGATTGCCTCATAACCACCCGTTATGTCGCAACCTCTCCATTTTTTACCCCCTCCTTCCCCCCCCCCCCTCAAACCCTGCCCTACAACACCTTTTCCGTACCTTCCTCGTACTATTCTCGTCATTTTCCCGCACATTCTCCCGCATTTTTGCGTACTTCACAAATATTTTCGTACCTTTGCGACAATGTAAATTGGGATAGGTCTGTATCGGTATCTACCGTCTCAGTCCCCGTTCCCACATAAGTTTATCGCTCCCTCCATACCCGCCTCGGGGCATGCCGGAGCACAAATCTGTTGACTATGGAACTTATTCATTTTGCAAAACTGCCAGCCCTCAAAGCCAATAAAAATGGTAACCGCGTCGTCTTGTGCTACCGCGATTATGCACTGGCCAAGTGGGTGGATATAAACTGGTCGGAATTTGCCGACAGGGTGGGAAAAGTGGCGCGTGCCATTGCTGCGTTCGGCATAAAGGAACAGGATAGGGTAGGTATATGTTCGCAGAATATGCCGCAGGCAATGATTGCCGATTTTGCCGATTATGCCAATCGTGCGGTGTCGGTGCCGATATATGCAACTTCATCGGTACAGCAGATAGATTATATTGTCAATGATGCTGCCATCGAGTTGCTTTTCGTGGGCGAGCAGGCGCAGTATGACAATGCCATTGAAGTGTTGAAGAGCAGTAAGACATTGCGCCGGATAGTGGTTTTTGACGAAGCTGTGGATTTGAAAGGGGTAGAACAGGCCGTCTATTTCAGCGAATTTATGTCTCAAGGAGAAGACACGGCCATGCAGCCGGTTGTGGCAAAGCGCACTTCATCCGCAAGACCGGAAGACCTGGCCATCATCATGTACACTTCTGGTACAACTGGCCAACCGAAAGGAGTGATGTTGCTGCATTCCAATCTGATGGAGGTTATGCGTATTCATGACATACGTCTGACAATGGTTAACCGGCATGACATTTCCATGGCGTTCCTGCCTATAACACATATATTTGAACGCGCATGGTGCTATTTCTGCATGATGAAAGATGTGAAAATATATCTCAATCTGCGCCCTTCCGACATACAGAAGACTATCAAGGAGGTCCGCCCTACACTGCTCTGTTCCGTACCTCGTTTCTGGGAGAAGATAGCCGCCGGCGTGCAGGAGAAGATAGATGCCTTCTCTCCGCTGAAAAAGGCCATGGTGGCTTGGGCTCTTGCTGTAGGTGAAGAGTATAACATCGGCTGTCGCAGGGTGGCAAAACGCGCTTCCATAGGCTTGTACGTAAGATATAAGTTTGCCGACCGTTTTATTTTCTCCATATTGAAGAAAGTGGTGGGTATCGACCGCGGACGGCTTTTCCCCATTTCCGGCGCTGCCATGGACGATGGTTTGATACGTTTTTTCCTAAGTCTCGGCCTGCCTGTGACCTATGGCTACGGTCTTACCGAAACTCTCGCTACGGTCACTTGTTATCCGGCCAAAAACTATATTATCGGTTCGCTCGGTACTCCTATGCCTGACGTGCAGGTGAAGATTGGTGACGATGACGAGATACTGGTGAAAGCCAAGACCGTGTGCGCAGGTTATTACAACAAACCGGAGATAACGGCTGAATCGTTTGTCGACGGATGGTTCCGCACCGGCGACATAGGCAAGATAGACGAAAACGGGTGCCTTTATATGGTCGACCGTTTGAAAGACCTCTTCAAGACTTCCAACGGAAAATACATAGCACCTCAGCAGATTGAGACAGCGCTCGGTGCCGACCGCTACATCGAACAGGTGGTGGTGATAGGCAACAACCGCAATTTCGTGACGGCCATCATTGCACCCAATATTGAGGCCGTCAAAACGTTTGCCGGAACCAAAGGTATCAAATATGACCGTATCGATGATCTGTTGAATGCTCCGGAGGTGCAGAAACTATTTGAAGACCATATAGCCGAAGCACAGAAACACATGGCTCCGTTTGAAAAAATCAAGAAGTTCCGCCTCATCAAACGTGGATTCACAATCGAATCCGGCGAATTGACCTCCACGCTGAAACTGCGCCGTGCAGTCATTCAGCAGCATTATGCAGCGTTGATCAATGAAATGTATGAGACGGTGCCGTGTGTCGTGGCTGCCATGAAAAAGTAAAAAGTTTTCCGATGGACTATGAAAAATTCCGATGAACTGCCGGAGTGGCTCTCCAGACTGTTGCAGATACTCTGCTTTTTTGTCACGGTGGCACTTGTGTACATACTTATGCCGCATACCGGGCGTGTCGACCGTTATTTTGAAATAGGCAAGCCGTGGGCTTATGATTTGCTTATGGCTCCTGTGGATTTCCCTGTCTACAAGACAGATGAGCGGCTGGCTGCCGACCGCGACAGTGCTCTCGCAGCACTTGTGCCGTATTATGAACTGGATACTTCTGTGGCCGAAAAGCAGCTGTTGGCTTTTGCCGGAATGTACGGACATTCCAATGTCACCGTATACCGGCTTATAGCAGAGCAATTGGCAAAGGTCTATGAAGCCGGGATTTTGCCTCTGGAACAGATGCAGCAACTGCAGCGGTGGCATTCCTCATCCATTGAGGTGGTGGATGCCGGCAATGTGGCCTGTGTGTATCCGGCCGACAGGTTGTTCACGCAAAAGACGGCATACGACTTCATAGTGAATAACCTCAGGGAGGCGGGTGTGACCGATGACAGGATATTGGACGGTTACGGGATAGATGCATTTGTGAAACCCAATCTTGCAATCGATGTATCCAAGACCGAACATGCCGAACGTGAGATACTTTCCGCTGTCATGCTTACATCCGGTATGGTGCAGAAAGGTGAGAGGATTATTGACAGGGGTGAGGTCGTGACTCCACGCACATATCAGATACTGAAGTCTTTGCAGCGGACTAACGAAGGCAGTCTTTCTTTCTCTGACAACGATTACTGGAATGTGGCGGGCGATATACTCATAGTGGTGGTGCTCTATATGCTGCTGTATGTGTATTTCTATATATTCCGTACCAAAGTGTTGTCGTCGTTGAAGTCGGTGGTGTTTATGATGTCGCTGTCTCTTACTATGATAGCATTGTTGTCTCTGGTGCTCAGGTATGGAGTGAGCGAATATCTGGTACCTTTTGCCATGTTGCCGCTGGTGGTTCGTGTGTTTTTCGATTCGAGGACGGCTCTGTACATACATATCATTACGGTGCTGGTGGCATCCCAGATGGTTGCAAATCCCATGGAATTTATCAATTTGCAGATATTGGCCGGAATGGTGGCGGTGGCAAGTCTGAAGAACTTCGATTCTCGGGGCCGGTTGGCCCGTTCTGCGGCTTTTGTATTTCTGGTTTACGTCATTTCGTTCACGGCAATCGAACTTTCGCACGGTGTAAAGCCCGCCGATATTGATTATTGGATGTACCTCGTGTTCTTTGTCAATGCCGTAGCCTCCATGTTTGCCTATCTCCTCATATTTCTGGTTGAGAAGATGTTCGGATTTCTCAGCAGTATGACCCTTGTCGAGATTTCCAATATCAACAGTCCGCTGCTTATGGAGTTCAGTGAAAAATGTCCCGGAACGTTCCAGCATGTGTTGCAGGTGAGCAACCTTGCTGTCGAAGTTGCCAAGCGTGTCGATGCAGATGCCCTTTTGGTGCGTACCGGAGCCCTGTATCACGACCTTGGCAAGATGGCTGATCCGATGTATTACACCGAAAACCAGTTGTCAGGGTTCAATCCTCTCGAAAAGTTGCCTTATGAGGAGGCTGCCCAGATCATCATAAGCCATGTTGCCGAAGGTGTGCGTATTGCCGGACGGGCAGATCTGCCTCGCCCCATAGTCAGTTTCATAGCCTCGCATCATGGTACAAGCAAGACCCGCTATTTCTACAATTCGTACAAGAACAAGTTTCCAGACAAACCGGTTGACGAGTCGCTGTTCACCTATCCCGGACCGCTGCCGTCTACCAAGGAGGAAGCCATACTCATGATGTCGGATGCCGTCGAAGCTGCTTCTCGCAGTCTGAAATCTTATGATGTCGAAGCCATAGACCGTATGGTTGAATCCGTTATCGACGGACAGATTGCCGACGGGCAGTTCAAGAATGCTCCTTTGTCATTCCGCGATGTGGAGGTGGCCAAAGTGGTATTCAAAGACAAGTTGAAGAATATCTACCATACCCGTATTTCTTATCCCGAACTCGACAAGGGTACTGCCAAAGATGACGTTTTGCCTCTTGCCGAGGTCCCGATACTGAATAAAATACGGAAATCGAAACGAACAAAAAATAATTGATTCCAATGAAGATGTCCCGTAGGTTGATTGTCAGTATTGTTTCTGTCGTGGTTGTGGCAGTTGCCGGATTGTTTTTCATGCTCACGTCCGATGCTTTTTTCCGTATCGACCTTACTGCCGAAAAGCGTTATTCGCTATCCGATGCCACACGCAGGCTGTTGCACGGTGTAGATGACGGTTTGAGCGTGACCATTTATCTTACCGGAGATCTTGATGCCAATATGTTGCGCCTGTCGCGTGCGGCCGAAGATATGGTGCATGAAATGAACAGCTATATGCGCCGTCCGATGATTCTCAACCGGTTCAACCCGAATGAAGCGGAATCCGATGAAAAACGTTATGCTTTGTATGAAATGCTCGAACGGCGTGGCTTGCGCGGTATGAGTGTAAGCGTCCGCCAGAGGGGCGGACGGATGTCCGAACAGATTATCTTTCCATGGGCCGAGGTGTGCAGTGCCGTCGATACGGTGCAGGTCTGTCTCATGCAGCCTTCTGGAAATACAAGTGGTGAGGAGGCTGTCAATGCAGCTGTGGAGGATCTTGAATTTCAGTTCGCCGATGCCGTCAGGCTGTTGACCGCGAAACAAGCCAGGCGGATTGCGTTTGTCGAAGGTCACGGTGAACTGGATGAAGAGTATGTCTACGATGCCGCCGATGCACTGAGCCGTTATTTTTTTGTCGACCGTGGGACGATTACGTCCGATGTTTCAGTGCTTGACAACTATGCCGCCATTGTGATAGCCGGTCCCGTAAAACCGTTTACCGAGATCGAAAAATTTGTCATTGACCAGTACATCATGCGTGGCGGCAGGGTGCTTTGGCTGGTGGATGGCACCATGATGTCATCGGATATGCTCTCCGATGCCGGAAGTTCGCCTGTCATAGCCAACGATGTCAAACTCTCGGATATGCTTTTCCGTTATGGGGTACGCATTACTCCGTCTGTACTCGAAGATATGCAGTGCGCCTATATTCCGGTCAACATGGCACGTCCGGGCGAGGAGTCCCGGTTTGAATCTGTACCTTGGTTCTTTACACCGTTGTTGCAGACCTCGCCTGTTCATCCCGTCACGAAATCGGTAGGGGCGGTAAAGGCCGATTTTGCTTCCGGGATAGAGATTGTGGGCGATACTGCAGGCGTTCGGAAATCACTGTTGCTTGCCACATCCAATGCCACGCATGTCAGTTTTGCACCGAATCAGGTCAGTGTAAGTGCGGCTGTGGAAGTGGAGCCGTCAGAATATTTCGTTACCGGATATGTGCCTGTGGCTGTGGCTCTCGAGGGCAGGTTCACTTCGATATACGATCATCGGATGCCTCCTCTCGGAGTGACTTATGATACTGTCGTTCCGAAAAGCGTCGATACCCGCATGATAGTAGTGGCCGATGCCGACATTATACGCAACGATGTGGAGCAGCATCCCGAAGGGCTGATGGTTCTTCCGCTCGGATACGACCGTGTGACGCGGCACATACATGGCAACCGCGATTTTATTGTCAACTCCATGCTCTATCTTACCGATGATGCAGGTTTGATGCAGTTGCGAAACAAGAAAATTGCACTGCGTCTGCTCAACCGTGCCGTTGTCGATGCCAACCGCACATCTGTCATTGTCATGGCAGTCTGTCTGCCGCTTCTCTTGCTGGCTCTCTTTGCTGCGGCCTGCCTGTTGGTCCGCCGTCGCCGCTACCGCATCTGATCGAAATTGTTTGACACTGAAAAACTTTTACGGATATGAAACATATAGGAGCTCATGTCAGTGCCCAGGGCGGGGTGGAGAACGCACCGGTCAATGCCCATGCCATAGGAGCGACAGCCTTCGCTCTTTTTACCAAGAACCAGCGGCAGTGGTTTGCCCCTGCATTGACCGAAACGTCGGTTTCGCTGTTCAAGGAGCGTTGCATCGGATACGGCTATACTGCGGCCGACATCTTGCCGCATGACAGCTATCTTATCAACCTCGGCTCGCCCGATGCCGAAGGCCTGGAGAAAAGCCGCAAGTCATTTGTCGGAGAAATGGAGCGTTGCGCCATGCTGGGGCTTGACCGCCTGAACTTTCATCCC
The DNA here is from genome assembly GCA_051870875.1 of Candidatus Aphodosoma sp. Lineage (GTDB taxonomy): Bacteria > Bacteroidota > Bacteroidia > Bacteroidales > Paludibacteraceae > Aphodosoma. The sequence continues at coordinate 27,049 of JBJECG010000040.1, read as the reverse complement.
GGTTCGCATCTGAAGAAAATATCGGAAGCGGACTGCCTGAAAACGATAGCCGAGAGCATCAATATTGCATTGCAGAAGACCGAAGGAGTGACTGCCGTACTCGAAAATACTGCCGGACAGGGCACCAACGTCGGATACCGGTTTGAGCACCTGCGTACAATCATGGATCTTGTCGACGACAAGTCGCGTATCGGAGTCTGTATCGATACCCAGCATGCGTTTGCATCGGGTTACGATTTGCTTTCCGCCGACGGTTTCGACCGTGTCTGGCATGAGTTTGATTCGATCATCGGATTCGGATATCTGCGCGGCATGCACATCAACGATTCCAGGAAGGAACTCGCTTCACGTGTTGACCGCCACGATTCGTTGGGAAAGGGGCTGCTCGGATTTTCTCCGTTTGTACGTATCATGTCCGATTCCCGTTTCGACGGTATTCCGCTTATACTCGAAACTCCCGATGAGACACTCTGGCCCGATGAGATTGCCAGACTCAAATCCTATGTTGTATAACGCCTGTACCTGAGGAAAACAAACCGTTGGCAAACAGAAGAATCCGTTATCGTAGATGAATATTGTACCGACAGATATCCGTAGTCTCTTTACCAATGCTGTCAACTGTCTGCGTTTTGACATCACGTTGGTCTGGAACATCATAGTTCGGCCGTCGCAGACACTGCAGTATGCCCGTTTTTCCGAATATTTCCATTCGCACCGCATTGCCGGTTATTTCATTGTGCCAATGTCGTTGCTTACTGCCGGAGTCTGTTTTGTCGGTGCACTGTTCTCATTGAAAAGCGTCAATATCGAAAATGCGGTGCTCAATTCGATATTCACCTTTATCGTGATGCTGATGACATACTATTTTCTCTGCTTTTTTGTCGGGTGGTTTTCACGCCGGTATGTGTCCGGAGTGCCGAAATGGAATGTCGAAGCCTTGGCGGCCGCCGATATGGCGGTGATTTTTGCCGTGAATATACTGCTGGGTATCTTCCCGAGCCTTTTCTTTATACGTTTTTTCTATGCCTATATACTCTATGTGGTGTGGGCTGCTTCGGATGACATAATACCGGTACCCGAACAAAACAAAAACAGGTATATGGTCATCGTCACTGCGGCAAGTGTCCTGATTCCCGTTGTGATATATAAATTCCTTGGTCTCCTTGCCCCGAACGTATAGACTGTGGCGGCAGTACCGGTCATTTTGCGGCGTATTTGCGCATATGCCACGCTCTTATTGTACCGGACATCCGTATCAGTCTTCAAACGGATGGTTAAACCATACAAATTACCGGATCACTTGTAACGCATATTGGAGCCCGGCAGTGTGCCGTTTATTGACTCGATATGTATTGTCTCTGTCCGGAAACCATGTTTCTTGAAAATTGGTTTCGCCGAATTTGATACTCGTATCATTTTCCCCAAGTATTTCACTGATGTACTATATCAAGGTCTTAAATTGTTAAAAAACGGACTTTCGTGCGTATTTTTCAGCGTCTGAATGTTAATATTAACACTCAGACGCTGTTGCATTATTTTTATGTTAAAAGACTTGTTTTTTTTTTTTTTTTTATTGCTTTGTACCCTCTATTGTAGTGGAGTTATGGTATTGGTGAATCATTAAAAAACGGATAAAACTTATGGCACGATGTGTATTTGCAGTTGCAGTATTGTCTCTTTTTGTTTTTTGCATTTCGGCGCAAACCATAGAATTGCCTTATTTCAATGGTTGGGAAGATGAGACCGAAAATGTGCAGTGGATTATTAATGACGGTCTCTTTGATGAAACTGTAGCTCCTAACAGGTGGTATGTGTCCGCTAAAGAGAGCTTTAATGGCAGACATTCGCTGTTGGTATCCGACTTGAGTTTGGCAGGTGGTGACACGAGTGCGGTGTATTCCAATCATGTGGTGAATATAGTGGCGGCGAGAAGGATGACGCTGCCTAAGGGTACTTATGACCTGTCGTATGCTTGGAAATGTTACGGGGAGGAGGGGGCGGACGGCTTGTATGTGGCTTGGATTGATCCTATGTCTGATATAAAGACCTCGATATCGAGGGTGCATGACTGGGTGCAGGATGCTCAGCCGTATAAAGGACGGATGTTCTGCGGCAGTTCTTCGTGGAAAGTGAATAAAACGACAGTCGTTTCTACCGGAACTCAGATGCTGCTGTGTTTCCTGTGGGTGAACAACAAAAAAAATTCTGCTGCTCTGTCGTGTTGTATAGACGACATACAGATAGCCAAAGTGAGTGACTGTGGCGCGCCTTCCGGTATAAGGCACAATGTGGTTGGGAATGATGTGTCTCTTACATGGAATGCAAACAATAACGCTGTTTATGAGGTAAGATATACTTCGGAATATGCAGGAGTGAATGACACCGTCAAGAACGTGAGGGGAGGCTCCGTCGTGCTGCCGGGGCTTGCTGACGGTATGTATAATTTTTATGTCAGGACAATATGCGGCGCTGAAAGCGATACAAGTATATGGTATGAACATTTGGGTGTGATTGTAAATGCGGATCTGTGTCTGGATTATACGAATCTGGAGGGAAACGGCGTCACTTGTTATTTGGGGGCGTCGCCACAGAACCCATTTGGAGAAATAAGAATCGACAGGGATGGTATCGACGGTGCCCCTTCCAGGCATACTGTGAACACAGATGTCAGTGAACGGGATCCGATGACCGGCGGCGCATTGTCTGCCATACCGCAGGGTGATTTTGCTTCGGTAAGGTTGGGAAATTGGGATGTCGCTCGTTCTGAAGCCATAGACTATACTTTGCATCTTGATTCCGGTGTCAAAGTGGTGTTGGTGATGAAGTATGCTGTTGTACTGGAAGTCCCGGACGGGCATTCTGACGATATGATGCCTAAATTCAGATTGGAACTGATGGATGGGGCGGGGGAGTCTGCCGGTCTGCTTGATGAGGAATGCGGAAAAATAGATTTCTTTGCCGATATGGATCTTGTGGGTAGCAACGGATGGTCTGTGGCGGATATAGATCGTCCTACTGTGGTTATATATAAAGACTGGACTACGTTAGGTGTGAATCTTTCGGAATATGCCGAAAATGGAGCCAGGGATATACATGTGCGTCTGTCTGCCTATGATTGCGGACACCGTGCCCATTTTGGTTATGCTTATTTTACTTTGTCATGCACAAGTGGTGATATTCAAGGCGTTTCTTGCGGCGGATTACAGTCCGATGAAATTGTGGCTCCTGAAGGCTTCCGTTATCACTGGTACAGGACATACGACCCTGATGTGCCTGTGTATGGGGCGGATGAGCGGAAACTGCATATAGATAACAATGATACTGCTACGTATAGCTGCAAAGTTATGTCATTGGAAACTGATTGCTATTTCACTCTTACTGCCTCATTGTTGCCACGTTATCCGAAACCGAAAATCGATGTGCTGTGGGATCCTGTAAATTGTCAGAATGCGGTAAGGTTTGACAATAAAAGCAGGGTGGAAACTTTGGACGGTGTGGTGCTGCCTGAGCCGGTAGAGTCATTTGAATGGACGTTGGACGACGGCTCTGTCTCAAAAGAAAAGAGCTTGCGCATACCTGTGCCGAATGAAGGAGGGGATGTACATGTCAAGTTGAAAGCGGTTATGTCCGGGGGAGCATGCTGGGAAGAGCTGGACACCATGGTTCGTGTCCGACCTATACAGGATGTATTCGATACATCGTATGTGTCTTTGTGCAAAGGCCGGACTTTGACCATAGCGGGAGTCGTATATTCCGAGGCCGGCGATTATCCTTTGGCATCCGTGAAATCGTTTTCCGGTTGTGACAGTACTCATGTAATGCATGTTGACGTAGTGGATAAATATGAAATCTGTATTGATACGGCAATCTGTTATGGCGATACTCTGAAAATTGGAACCGGCAGATATTATTTCTCTTCGGATGAAATGCCCGATGGTGTATTTGTAGAACGGCTGCTGTCGTCTGGTGGGTGCGACAGTACAATCCGGTTTCACCTGGATGTATTGCCGCCGGTTACATTCAACTGTGAAGTGCGGAACGTTACTGACGGCCCGAACTCAGGAGGCATCATTATAACCGATACATTGCCGGGGACTTACTATTCTGTCAACGGGGAGATAAACGGTCGGATAGATTCGTTGGCTGTCGGGACTTATGAAATTGTGTGTTACAACAGGTTGGATTGTGCCGGCGATACAGTGACGGTGTATATACAGTCCGAATGTGCGGAAGTGGAAATAGGTGACGCTGGAATGATTTGTGGTACGGGCGATGAATATTTTTTCATTCCGGTGAATGTACGGTCAGGCAGCATCCCGTATTGCAATTTGAAATTCGGCGACTTGGCCGGAAACGAAGGCTTTGAGGATGTCGATTCTTTGCCTTTGGAAAATTCCGCATTGAAAGTGTCGGTACCCTGCACTGTGAAGCCGGACCGCTATGCCGTGACTTTGGAGATGATGGATATGGCATGTGGAAAACAGATTGTGGAATATGAGTTTGATGTCCTTTATCCGTCGGATATCATAAGGCAGAAATGGAATGACGTATTGGCCTTGACTAATGAAATGTATAACGGCGGTTATGAATTTTCTGCCTACCAATGGTATAAGGATGGTGCAGCTATACCGGGGGCTTCATCTCCGTACTTTTATGTCGGACCTGGCATGACGCTCGATACCGATGCGGAATATTGTGTTGAGCTGACAAGGTCTGACGATGGTGTGACTTTGATGTCATGTCCTGTCGTTCCGGAGATTCGCGGTGATTTTGCAAGCTGTCCTGTGCTTTTGGAAACCAATGTGGTGAGAGCAAATGCTAAAGTGGAAATAAAGAACGTATCGGAAACACTATTGGTGGATATTTACGATGTCAACGGACGTTTTTATGGCAGAAAAAACATCGGAATCGACAACCCTTGTTTTGAAGCCCCTGCTTTGGAGGGAGTGTATATTGTGGTGGTTGACAGACATCCCTTGAAAATTATAGTGATTCCGTAGAAACAACTGAATTTGATAATAATCTAATTTGATCGATATGAAAAAAATACTTATTGTTTTGGCCGCGGTTGTTATGTTCTGGCCTATGGCGGTTGCGCAGACCGGACCTGTGTTTACTGAAAATTTTGAGAGGGTTTCTACTACGTCCGGTTTGCCGGTAGGCTGGAAAGACACACCTCAGAAAGAGTTCGATAATATGAGCAAGTGGTCTTTGTATAGAGGCGGATTTGCAAGTACATATTGTATGGAATGGTCGACCCGATTTCTCGGTATAGCCCCATGGAACATTCTGGCTACTGCGGAGTTTGGTTCCGTTAAAGGCTTGGCTGTAAGTTTTGACTATAAGAATGTAGGTGGTTATCTGGCTGTTTATGTTTCATTTGACGGGGGACTGACGTTGGAGGATGAACCGCTGTGCAGGTTTGATGTCACGACAGACGGATGGGAACATGCAGTCTTGCCGTTGCCGGTTTCGGCCAATGGAAAACTGTCTTTGTGTTTCGCTGCCGGTAACGGGGATGCTGCCCATCCTGAAAACAACAGCAATGTAAAAGTCTGTATCGACAATGTGGTTGTGGATAAGGCTCCGCGCTGTGCTCGGATCGAGACAATGCGTTTTGCCAGGATAACTCATGATGAGGTTGATGTATTATGGGATTTTTCTGTTATGGGATATCAATCGGATTCGGTTGAAGTTATGTTGATGCTGAATGGCGATGTAGTTCGCGATTATGCGCTGGATCTCGGAGGTATGCGTAGGATTACGGTTGACCGGCTGTTGCCGAATACAACATATTCCATACGTCTGCGTACAAATTGCGAAGATAATTATCTTGGCAAAGCGGAGTGGTCGAAAGAATTGTATTTCCAGACTTTGTGCGAGCCGCATTTCCCGATAAACAACAATTTTAACGACTGGCGGAATGTGTCGTCCTGCTGGCAGACTGTAAGAAGTGACGGCAAAGACGGACTTTCTGTCTCCGATGCTTTTGATGTTTCTGGCGTAGGACGTTCAATTGAAGTGACGGCAGGAAACCATGACGATGACGTGTTTGTTTATACTGAGCCGGTAGATCATGAGGCCGATGACCTTGAAATATCGTTCTTCTTGTATAATGCCGGTTCTGCAACCGGCAGTTTTGAGATTGGTCTGCAGACCGATATTAAATCGGCAGGTACATATGCCAAGTTGAAAGATGTGTCTGTCGAGCCTGGAAAGTGGACCAATGTCGTGGCCATAACCAAAAACACCCCGTTGAAAGAAGCTGTGAATGCTGTGGTTGTGCTGGTGGCAAAGGGCATGACATCGAATTGGTATATCGATAATTTCAGTGTGGATGAAATACCTCCATGTACCAGACCTGAAGATATAAAGGTTACTGGCATAACCGATAAAAGCATCACGTTTGACTGGACAATGTACCAGGAGGCGGATCTTGAAGTGTACGATGAAGAAAAAGGATTGCTTGGAACGGTAAGTGCGTCGGATAAGACCCTTGACGAAAATATTATGCCGGATACTGAATATAACCTTAAATTCAAGGCTTCATGTGGCAGTCCATGGGCGTTTGACGGAATCAAGGTCAGAACCGCTTGTGTATCTTCACAATTACCCTTGTCTGAAGATTTCGAGAGTACTGCATTACCCGGATGTTGGCTGAATGAAGGGCAAATGGTAAACGGTGTTGTCCGGAAATGGAGTACTTCAGCTGCCCGATATCACGGTGGTGGCAGGTCTGTTACGCTGACTCACTATGCGCCTGTGTTGGATGAACTTGGAGAGAATGTCAGTTCGGCCGCTTTGGTCATGCCGTATTTGACTGTCCCGGATGACGGAGTACGTTATGTCGTGCGTTTTTATGTGTATAGAAAACATTCGTCGGTTGCACCGGCCACTCTGAATGTGTATGTAGGGACGGCTCCTTTTGTCGGATATGATACCCGAATATTTTCAACAAGCAGTGCTCTTGAAGATAATGGTATGTCCGACGGGTGGTATAAGTGTGAAGTTGAGATTCCCGATGATATCAGAGGTGACGTGTATGTCGTATTTGAAGGCGTGTCGGGCAACGGAGATGATTTGTTTGTAGATGACGTGGCTGTCATGAAGCAACCGTCTTGTTATGAGCCGGAAAACCTTGCCCTGACATCCGATGTTACATCTACATCTGCAACGGTTGCATGGACATCGGCTACAGTTCCGTCCCAATGGGAAGTGGTATATAATTATGATGGACTGGCATCACCGGTAACGGTTATGATACCGGGAGATAAATCGGAATATGTTTTGGAAGGGTTGACCGAGAATACATCGTATGACGTTGATTTTTCGGTCAAAGCTCTCTGTCAGGAAAACGATGAGAGCATGGTTGCAAGCGGCAGGTTCCAATTCCGCACCGATTGTGCGGTCTTGGATGTCTCTGAAAATCCGTATAGCGAGAATTTCAAATCTGAGAAATATGCGTGTTGGACTGTTTCCGGACCTGCAAACTTGTTGCCTGTCGTCAATTCGTGGTCCAATGGGTTGAACATACCGAAAGGAGGATGGCCGGGTCGGGATACTGTTTTGATGGTGATGCCGCATTTGGAATATGAATCGCTTTCTGATTACCGGCTTTCTTTTGATCTGTCCATTTCTGCCAACACGGTTATGGTGATAGGTGTCATGTCTGATGCCGGTATGCCAGGATCATTTGAAGGGCTTGATACTGTTAAGGGTCCTGAAACCGGCTGGGGTGCTACGACACCTATGGTTGGCAGACATAATATATCATTTGATTATCAGGGCGATAAAAAATATATCGCATTCAGATACGTGTGGTCAAATACAAATACGGTACAATCAAACTTGGACAATGTTTTATTTCGGAAATTACCGCCATGTCCTGATGCATACCTTGATTTTCATGATATAACAGCAAATTCGGTGTCGGTTTCCGTTACTTGCAGCGAAGAGGCCCTGTTTGATATAGAGTATGGTGTGGCAGGTTTCAGCAGGGGTGAAGGCATCAGTTTGAACGGACAGTCTGCCTCGTTTGATTTGGGCAACCTTATCCCGAATACGGAGTATGAAGTGTATATCCGTTCTGTATGTGCCGATGGTGGAGAAGGTGTATGGAATGTTTATGGGTTTTCCACTCTTTGCGAATCGTATGTCGTAACGGAAGAAAATCCGTTTTTTGATGGATTTGAAGGAAAATTTGCTTGTTGGACTGTGGAGACGGTTTCTGGGACAGGAGGATGGCGGAGAAACATCAATGCGGCGGATATGGCTGCCGGCAGGGATTCCGCTACAATGGTGCTCGACCGGAATTGTGAGAGTTGTTTGTTGTATCCCGTCATTTTGTCGCAAGGAAAAAAATATCAGTTTGAGCTGGATGTGCGTCCGTGCAACAACGCCGTACTGGAGATATCGTATTGTAGCGGCAACGATGTGGTTTATGTTGCTTCTGATAGGTTCGACATGGATGTTACCGTCCGGGAGCCCTACATACATAAGGTATATTCTGTTGTCCCAATTACCGATGCTTCCCATATAAGAATAAAAGTAACTACTCCCCAATGGACATCAAAGGAGTTTGAGTTGGATAATGTCGGAATAGCCGAATCATTGTGTGAATATGTCAACATTACAAAAGTTGTGGCCGATATGATAACCGATTCATCCGCCTTGATTTCATGGGTATCGGTAGGTGCCGATTCGTATCAACTCCTTGTGTCTGATACGGAAACAGATCCTGAAGGGAATGAAACAATGCCTGTAAAAACTGTCAGTGGCGGCAACACGCAGGGAGTGAAAGTCGACGGCTTGGCACCGAACACTCTTTACTACCTTTATATACGCAGCTTGTGCGGAACTGGTGAAAATACAAAGTACGGTACATGGACCATAGAACCGTTCTTGTTCCGCACCGGATGTGAGGCAAAAACATTCCCGTTTGTTGAAAACTTTGATGATCCTGAAGTATATGACTGTTGGAGACTGGATGGTGACGGCAGCGGACGTATTGCCTGTGCTACCGATAATAGATTTTCTGGGGATGCCAGTGCGAAGATTACAACCGGTGCAAATGGTGTGGTGGTCATAACTTCTCCGGAAATGCAGATAGAGGATGGCCGGTTGGATAACAAGATGCTCACATTCCGAGCTTATACGGCAGATAAAGATGTGAATCTTATGGTATTGGCAGGCAAAGGCGATGACGTTTACGAAGTGGAAACTTCGCTTCTCCTTACCAGAAACGATGGCTGGAAGGAGTTTACCGTGTATTTCGCAGGTCTGGCGGACGATGAAGCAGCCAATAGAGCCGCAAACATATCCATTGTCGCAGCAATCACCTCAGGAGGTTCTTTTTATATCGATGATTTTGTTGTCGGAAACCTTTCGGCCTGTCCCAAACCTACAGGTGTGACGGTTTCCGATATTGAAAATGACAAAGTGCTGTTGACTTGGAGTTCGGTTAATGAAAACGCTGTATGCAACATAAAAGTGAAATCATCTGATGGCGAGGAAAAGATATATCCTGGGGTACTGTCTCCGTATGCAATAACCGGGTTGCAGGCACAGACTTTCTATACTGCCGGGATTTCATCGGTTTGCGATGACGGAGAAAGTGATGCTGCCGAAATATCGTTTACCACGGATTGTGGCGTGGCGTCATTCCCATTCAAGGAAAATTTCGACAATATGATTCAGGGCGACCTGACCGAATGTTGGATTGACAATATTAAAACCGGTTCCAATGACGTAAATAATAAATGGACGATAGGTAGGGAGAGCGTGAATGGCACAAATTCATTGATGTTTGAGTCATCAAGTAACTGGACCGGCAATACCTGCATGGTACAGACTCCGGTTATTGACCTGACTGACATAGGCAAGGCATACCTCTCGTTCAGAATGTCAGCGCCTGGCAACGCCAAGATGGATGTCCTGGTTTCAACAGACGGGGCAGAGACATTTGATATTGTCTTGCATGAAGGTATTGTAAGTCCGGATTGGAATGTATTTGTGTACGAACTTGCCGATAGCATCGTGGGCAGACATATTTCAATCGGTTTCAGGGGAACAAGCAATCGCGGCCGTGCAAATCTTTATGTAGATGATATTGAAGTCGTGGCATCGGTCGGTTGCCCGCAACCTGCCGGTATCACGGCATCGGCTCTTTATTCCGATTCTGTGGAACTTACTGTCAGTTCCATGACCGGAAGTAAATGGCATGTCGCAGTATTGGAATCAGGAGCGGAATTTGCTGATGATTATGCCGGTTATGCAACGTTTGATTCCAAAGTCGGAGTCGTTCGTGGATTGAACCAGGGAATGAGGTATGAAGTTTATGTCCGTAATGTGTGTGGCGATGGTCAGTACAGCCGGTGGTTAGGCCCTGTTTACTTTGAAACTCCATGCGGCGTGCAACCCGTAGGATATACAGAAGATTTTGAATCGTATGGCTCGAAAGCTGATTTGAAATGTATTGTAGCTGTTACAGGAAATGGTATCGGCAATTATCCGCCCAATACCAACTTTGAGATTACGGACGACTCTTCCGTCGCGATCGATGGAAAATCGTGTAAGCTGACAGACGGTTTCACTGCAGGAGGTATATGGCTGGTATTGCCGGAGATAGACGGGGATATAGAACGATTGCAGCTTTCGTACTCGGTAAATACCGACCGTGACAAAAAGGAGGTGGTAGTATATCTGTTGAGTGATGATGATATGAAATGGGATCCTGCTGCAGGAAAAATAGCAGTACGTAATGTCCATGCAAACGGAATATCTGACGGTGAGGCTTATTTCGATGGCACGGCTCTTACAGGAAAAGGTTACAGAATTGCCGTTTGGACCGATAGACTTGTTACTGCGGCTGGTGACAACGAGATATTTGCAATAGACAATATCAGTGTCAACCATATTCCGCCGTTCTTTACTCCCCATGGAATCGGGGTGTCGGATATATCTCATCAGTCTGCATCCGTGTCTTGGATCAGGAACGATGAAGCTGTGGCTTCGCAAATCATGGTTGTTTGTCAAGATAGTGAAACGCTGGTCGATGTAGAAGGTAATGACAACAGTTGTTTGCTTGATAATTTGCTCGCCGAAACGGAATATACAATTCGGGTAAGGGATATTCGAGGCTCGGACAATGGCGATACTACCAGGTGGAGCAGTCCGTTTGTATTCACAACGAATAAATTGCCGGCTACGGTTCCTTATAGCTGCGGCTTTGAAGATGACAACGAGAATGGCAATTGGTCATTCTCGGGTAATGGCGGGTCTGTATCGTGGGGCATTTCCATGAAAGACCCGCAAGGCAAAGGCGTTTATGACGGCGAAAAGGCAATGTATGTCGCAGAATACGGAATGCACACTTACAGTTTTGGATTTTCAAAACGTATGATGTGTGCGAAAAGAAGTTTCCGGCTGGCACACAGTGCATATAAAGTCAATTTTACATATCATTCCGATGGTCATACGTCCTATGCCGGTGATGCCGACTATTTGAAACTGGTATTGGTCCCTGCCGGCAAGTCTGTTGAAGACCCCGGTGCCGTCAATATCACCGGAACCTTGAAAGGCCAATCGGACTGGACCGGGTTTGAGGGATACTTCACACCGTCGGCAGATGGATATTACGATCTTGTCTTTGTATGGAATTGTGATGCGGTAGGTTTTGGTAACACCGGAAATATACCGGGTGCTGTGGATAATATTGTTATTTCAAATGCCGGATGCGTACCGGTTTTGGATCTTGAAATCGACTCGGTGCGTGCCGAAAGCGCACTCGTTACATGGACGGACAATAATGTGGACGGCCATCTTGTAGAATATGTATTGCTGCCCGGAGATTCTGAATTTGATGAGAATACGGCAGATATAGTTGCTGAAGTGCAGGATTCCATTCGGTTGACCCGTCTTGAACCGGACAAATCATACGGCATTTTCATGCGTATGGTGTGCGGTGAAAATTATACGGATTGGGTATCAAAGTCTTTCTCTACACCATGTAGACCGGTGGCCGTGGATGTCGGTAATTTTGTAACCGATGATTTTGAAGATTATGATGGTGAACAGTTGTATTGTTGGCATCACGCTGACAACAATACAGCCCGTTGGACCAACGCTGCACCTGATGTCATACCTTACTCCGGAGATAAAAGCATAGTTATAAGAGGCAACTCCGATGCCATGATTTACAGACAGTTTGTACTGACTGCCGGCTTTAATTATCAGGTTTTGTTCTACGCCAAACAGAGCTTGTCTCAGAATACCGGTACATCGGTGGATGTGTTGATTGGAGGTGAATTTGATGATGCGGAAGATTTCAGAAGTGTAAGTTATGCACAGCCTGTAACTAAAAACGAATGGACTTTGTTCACATACCGGTTCTCGGTAGACTCAGATGGTGTCTACAATGTAGGTATTAAGGGTACCGCCCGTGGAAATACGCATTATCTTTCTGTCGATTCTGTGGTAATCTGTGCGGTGGCATGTGATCAGCCTGTCAATCTTCAGGCTATGATTACTCCCGGATTTGAGCAGGTGTTCTGGTCTGGAGGTACAGCCCCTTTCGATGTTGCCATTACTTCAAACGGAGTTGAGGTTGCACACCAGCGCATTGCCGGCCGCTATTTTATGATTGGAGACATGATTGGCACTCCGTTGCCTGGAGCTGCCCGTTATACGGTCAGCGTGCGTAGCGTATGTGCTGAAGACAGAATAAGCGACGCTGCCGAAATCACGTTTGTCACTCCTTGCAACGGTGCTGTCTCTGCTCCGTATTTTGAAGACTTTGAACTGTCAGATAAATTGCCGCCTTGCTGGCAGGTGGAGAAAACCAACGGTATAGCTTATCCTTGGAGTGTTTACGAAGATGCGGATGGCAACAGCGTCATGAAGTTTGAATCTGGCGATAATACTATCGGGGCTGTTGACCGATTGTTCTCTCCCGGAATCAATGTTGCAGAGAATGGCTGGTCGCTGAGTGTGGATTATATAAATCCTGCCGGTGGCGCACTGTCGGTATATCTGTCAGAAGACGGAGGCGCAACGTATAGCGATACTTTGCTTGATGAAGTGATTGGTGTCGGAACATGGCAGACATTGTCTGTCGCTCTTGATAGCTATGTCGGTGAGAATGTTGTATTGGTGGCTGAAGGTGTAAGCAATTACAGTCTTGATGACGGAGCGTACATCTGGATTGACAATTTTCGTGTAAGTAAGATTGCCGGGCATAAGGAGATGCGGGATACGGCATGTCATGAATCCGGGTACAGGGCTTACGGATTTGAATTGCCTGTTGGAGTCTTGGATTACGGTGACAATATTCTGACAAGATTGGCTTACGGTGACGGTGGCGCACCAGATACTCTTATATCTGTCAGTGTATGGGTGCCAAACAGCGATTTTTACATCACCGATATGTTTGTCGAGAATGAAAAACCGTACAATAAGAATGGTTTTGAAAATGTGATGTCTGCCGAATACGAACTTACAAAAACCGTGAAGTCCGAATTGTGCGGATGTGACTCCACGATACACCTGACTCTTATTCCGATGGTTCTGGAAGTGGAGGTTTATGACACAATCTGTGAAGTTGATTTGCCGTACATGTTCTGCACAGGTGGAGAGGATATGGAACTGACCGAAAGCGATACTTATTCATGCACTGTCCCGAATGATTATGGCCGTGATTCGGTTACCATATTGCATCTGACAGTACTGCCTTCTGTCGTCGAGCGGTTTGATACGATATGTGACGGTGATTTTGCAGATTTTGGAGGTTTGGAATATACCGTTTCCGGAACTTATGAGGCAGACAGCATTTATGCGTTCGGCTGCGGGTACAAGTCAATACTGCACCTGAATGTCGTACCGCTCGAAATCCGTAAAGATACGGCTGTCTGCCAGGGAAGGTATGTCGAAGTCGGGGGAGAACGGTACAATACCACCGGGACACACATCATACCGTTGCCTTCAATAGGCGGTTGTTACCGTGAAATGATATTGAATCTTACTGTTACATCAGCCGGTTCCGCCACGCTTTATACTTATGTGTGCGAGGACAGTCCGGTTTATTATCCTGGATTTGAAGGTATGGCCGTTTCTGGCGATACTGTTTTGTTCCGGACAGACAAGACTGTCGGAGGTTGTGACTCGGTAACTGAACTTGTCGTCGACTTCATACCGGCCAAGCATGTCTACGATACTGTGATGACTGAAGAGAAGGTATATGTCTACAACGGACGTACATTGACAGTAAGCGGAGATTATTATGAAAAACTGCAATCCAATGATGAGTATGCATGCGACAGTATCCATCATTTGCATATTGAGTTTGCAGATCGTTCCGGTGTGAATACTGTAAATGTGAAAGGCCTGGAAGTGGTCCCCAATCCTGTGGCAATTGGAGGCACAGCGTATATTTATGGCGGTTGGACCGATGCCGATATTGATGCCGGACTGACATTTGAGATAATGGATGTCGCAGGCAATAAGGTATGCGGCGGCAGGATTACCGGACTTCCTATGCCGATAGACGGATTGTCTGTGAATGGAGTCTACATCATACGTATTACTGATAATAATGGGTCTGTGAGCATAGAGCGTTTGATGGTCAGATAAGTTGGTTGTCCGATATCTTTTCATCATCTCGGCCATAATCAAGTTATGGCGGGGTGGTGAAAAGATTGTATTGATGATATGACTGTAAATATGACGGATTGTTTTGTATATTGGCTGCCTACAATATGCCTGCCGGTATATGCATACGTACTGTATACTGCATTTCATGATGGCAGTACCGCAGTTGGACAGGTCGTGGCTCGATGATTATTTCTGTCGGTGATGTCATGACTCAAGTTTTCGGTATCCTCACAGGGCTGGCATCGCCTTGTGTGTCGGTATTGGGGATACAGTCTTGCTGATATATGATGACTATTTGTCTGAACAAAAGACATTGTGTCTGTCAAAATGGCAGTAGTACGGTTCGCGCTGTCTTTGCTTCTCTCTGCGCTGTCCTTGCTTATTGCTTTATAGTGGTGATTGTCAGTGATATGGCCTTTAATTGATTTTTTTTGTCCGATTCTGTTTGCCGTTTGTATTTTGTGGCATCCAATTTGCAAGTATGTAAGTGCAGTCCGGCAACGGGCTGTAGGGCAGATGCCGGCTGGCATATACCCGCAACAATGAATTTAATAATGGCAAATAAAAATTTTTGGAGGACAAAACTATGACAATCGTAAGAAGAAACCAGAACTGGTTACCGTCAGTATTCAATGAGCTTTTCAATGACGAACTGGCTGTGCGCCGCCCGGCTTTTGGGGTTCCGGCCATTAACGTAAAAGAGTGTGACAAACGGTATGTGGTCGAAGTGGCCGCTCCCGGTATGACAAAAGAAGATTTCAGTGTCCGCATTGACGAAGACAACAATCTTGTCATCAGTCTCGAAAAGAAATCCGCTTCATGCAATTGCAAGAACGACAACGGTGCTGAATGCGACTGCAATGAAAACAACGGATGCAACTGCAATGAAAACGAGCGTTATCTCCGCCGTGAGTTCTCGTACTCCAAATTCGAGCAGACAATGATTTTGCCCGATGATGTCGACAAAGACGCTATCAAGGCATCTGTAGAAAACGGTATCCTCAGCATCGAATTGCCGAAATACTCTGTGGAGCAAATCAAGAAAGCACAGCGCACTATCGAAATCGGATGATTTCATATCCGCCGTTACGCCTTGTGCGTTACTGTAAAAACAGCGGCCGCCGGACCGGGATTCCTCGATATCCCGATCCGGCGGTTGTTTTTTCGTTTATCTGGTTCCTCTGTATAATGTCATTCCGCCCCGTCCAGTATTTCCGTTATTTGTCCGGCCGTAGGAGCCGTTTGGGCATCGAAAGCGTCGGTTATTACGGTATTCTCATCTGATATGAAAATACGGGGAATGCCGGTTGATGCAAACAGATGGTATATTCGCCTGTCGGTCTGTGCCGAATATGGCAGGGTCAGGCGGTGTTCGGCCCAGTAGACTTCTATGTCGGCAGCCTTCTGCTCACGTGAAATGCAGACAAATACCACTTCCGGCAATGTTTCCCTACAATATTCAAATGCGCGTTGCAGGTGGGGCAGCTCGCGCTGGCAGTCGCTGCATCCGGTGTGGAAGAATACTATTACCGACTTTTTCCCCTGCAAATCCGCAGTGGAAACCGTTCTCCCGTCATTCATCACCACCGAAAATTCAGGCAGCTTGTCACCCGTTTTCAGTGACCGGTCCTCATTGTGCCGGTATATGCACCCGGCCATCATAAGGGTGGCGGCCACACTCAATACAACACGTATACCGTATCTCATACCTTTCATATTATCTCCTGTCTGATGTTCCTGAATTTTTCCGGGGTTTGGCCTGTCTTTTTCTTGAACCACCTGATGAAATACGAGTCCGACGAAAACCCCAATTCCGACGCCACCTGTTTTGTATTGCTGTCAGGTATGTACAGCCGCGCCTTCGCCTCCTCAAGTATTTTGCCGTCTATGTATTGCAGGGCCGGAATGCCCGACTTCTTTAGTACTGTCTGGCTCAGATACCCCGAACTGACTCCGAGTTTGCCGGCACAATACTTCACATCTAATTTCTTCCGTGCCGCCGGCTCTTCCGACAGCAGATAGTCGTCTACTGTCGCATCCAGCCGCTCAAATATATTTTGGTCGTCCGTCTCTTCACTTGAGTCTGCCTGGTGCTTGTAGATGTATTCGCTGATATTGAGTATCAAATCAATATAACTGACTACTATGCTCTTGCGGCTGTCATCATACAGTTCCAGCTCGTTATTGAGCAACTCAAACAGTATAACCATTTCCTTTTTGCCGTTCTCCGTCAGACTCAGTCTGTTGTGTACCTTATACTTGAAAAACTGGTACCGTCTCAAACGTTGCCACAATTCCGTCCCTTTCAGAAAGTCAGGATGTATCAACAGCACGTAATCATTCAACTGTCGCGGTATGTCGTCGGTCGGAGGACCTGCTACTTGACCGGGCGCAAAGAATAACAACGAATCCTTTTCCTGATTGTATTGGTTGGAACCATAGTGGATTTGGTATGAATCCCGTTTCATATAGATGGAGTAATAGTCGAATACTGATTCTTTTACATTGAATCGTAGCGGTGGCAGATTGGCATAATTTATAAGTGTTATCTGCGGGTGTTGTAGCTTGGCTCCTACCAAGTCACAATAATCCTGTATCTTTTTTATACGTAAGAAAGGTATTGTCATAAATATATTGTTTTGCGTTGTTGCCTCTTTGTAAATTTTTTGAAGCAATGCAAAGGTAACAAAGAAAAACCTATTCTCCAAATGATAGGTTTTGATATTTGCCTCTATATGCGTATTTTGTCATTTTATCCATGATATTTGACATTATGCGGCTCCTTTTGTGCATAAAATAGCACAAATGTACTACAAAATAGCACAAATATTTTATGTAAAGTGAAGCAATTGTCGTGATTTGTATTATGTTTTTCCCAATTCTTATCACTATATTTGTAACCGTTAGAAGACACCTCATGTTTGCGCGCAACATGCAGGGCATCAAATGACACCGGATTTCGATCGGAACTTCCGGATTTTGAGCTGCAGTCGGAAAAACAAATACTGACAATTAAATTTTTTTGATCTTATGAAAAAACCAATTGTTTGATAAAACCTGCATCTTACTTTTGGGGGTATCAGTTCAAGAGAGAGTCTGCTATACTTATCCTGATATTACTCCCGTTCATCCGAATTTATAATAACATAAATACATGTAACCATGACAAAATCAAGATTTATTGTAGCTTCTCTGTTTTTGGCTTTCACCTTGTGCGCATTCGCACAAGGCGAAAGCCCTGCAAAAGAGCATAAGTTTGTCCCCCGCTTCAATCTTCGGGTAGGGCTTGGAGGCGTACTGCTCGATGCCGACCACACCGGCTTTACCGACAATATAGGTGCGTATGTCGAGATGCCGATGTCGAAAAAACATCCCGGCTGGAAAGTCAACTTGGGCTTGCGGTTGGATAATGTGAACATGCTGGCGGATGCCGGCCATTATTATTCCGGGGTCAATGACAAGTCGTCCCACTCCTGGTATTACGGCGTGAGGGAACTGTTTCTCGAAGTGCCGGTCATATTCTCATACGATTTCCATATCGCTCCGCAGGGCGATTTGAGATTGGGTTTCGGGCTCTTTTACTCGCGCTACATAACGGGTGATGTGAAAATCAGCGCAACTGGCGAGAAGTTTGCAGCCCACAGCGGCATTATGTCGACTGTAAACGAGGACTATAATCATGGCCCTTTCGTTTACAACTACCATTCCGGTGGCGTGATACTCGAATTGGGATACTATTTCAAGGACTTCTATTTCGGTGCCGAATACGATATGACCTACGGCATGTGGGTTGACCAGTGCCACGGTTGGGGCCTTAACGCCATTGTCGGCTACCGCTTCTGACGTTCCCGGCGACCCCAATTGTCTTTATAGATGTGTAAAGTAATGCGAATTAGAAACAATCCCATGTTGCTCCGCAGCGCTGTTTGAGGTTGGCATATTGATAGCATGAACAGACATATAGTTTCCTTTTTCTCTTTTTCCGTCATGTTCAGACTGTCTCATATATAAAATGATACAAATTTAATATTAAATAGCACAAATATTTTGTGTAAAGTGAAGCAATTGCCATGATTTGTATTATGTTTTTACGATTATTATCGCTATATTTGCGCTGTCATAATATATCATGTTTGTGCGCACAGACAAAGCATTAATTGACACCAGATTTCGACCTGCATTTATGTTTTTTACCAGGTAGTGTAGTAGACTTATAAATGTGGCAATACAATTTAAGGAGGGTTTTGTAATTAATACAAATAATCCTATTGGGACTGGTTCTGATATTCAGGGTAAAGTATATCGTATAGCAATGGTTGACGATGAATCCCCAATCAGTAGTACATACTCGTTAGAGGAGCAATTGCATAATAATGAAACCGAAAAAATTCCGTATAATGACAACTTTACAGTGGAAGTATGGTCTAATTCTTATGGTAAAATGGCTGCATATAAATTCAATACATCCGATATCGTAATACCGACAAATGGATTGTCCAATGGCATATACTATTTGAAGTTGGTGATCAATGGTGAAATAAAAGATGTTGCTACCATAACTATCAGATAATATCATATTAACCCGTTAAACTTTTTTGTTATGAAACACTTTGTGAGATTTCTTTCGGCATCACTTTTCCTGGTATCGGTGCTCGCATTCACTTCGTGTGATGAAGACCGGCCTGTTGTAGATGACAAACTTTTGGGCACTTGGGAGCTGTATAAGTTGTCCGATGCCCGTGACGATAAGGATGTTGACTACAAATACATTGTCACTTTCGACAAACGCCATAAGTTCGTTATCGAAAGTGATTATTCTGAAAATGGCGAAGGCAAGTATTGGGCGTACAAAGATGCCTCTTATGCCGTCACCGGCGAAACCGATGAACGTGTAATCAAATTACATGATAACCCAAAATCGGATTACATCAAGATCCAGTACCCTTCTGGTAACGTTAAATGGTTGGAGTATTGGATAACGGAAAACGGTGACTTAAAGATTGTAAATGCTGCAATTAAACCTGGCGACTCAAAAAGGTTTTACAGACGTGTAAAGTAATCTTGATTATGAATTCAGACCTCTTGATTTCTGTTCGGGTATATTTTATTACTCACTTGTGGAAAATTAATTGAAGATTAACCTACTAAATACCAAATATATTATGAAGGTAATTTTTAATCTTGACCCGATAGTGACTCGCCGTATTCGGGTCACCCAAAACGATAAGGTTCTCTTTGAAGGCAACTTGCAAAATGAGCCCATTGATCTGACCGGCGTTTCCGGTGGAAAGGTCACCGTCGGAATCGGACACAGATATTCCTTCCGAATGAAGTACGATAACGTTGATGTTGATGTAAGACCCGATTCGGTTATCACTGTCAACGATACCTTACAGGTGCGTAAGTTCCAGCATTTTGTGCTCTACATTGGTATATTGCTTATAGTTATAGACGATTTGATGCCGCGCAACAAATATACGGTGTTTGCCTGGCTTGTTGCAGTGGTTGTTGCCGTTTGCTATTGTGTTGCCATGTCCGTGCGTTATATCCGACATACTGACAGGCTATACAGAATCAGCGTGAACTGATTACCGCTTGTCATACGGTGCTGCGGCACGACATGATCCTACACCGGCGATGTATTGTCATATCAGTACATCGCCGGTTTTTCTTTCAGACATGCTGGCGCGATGCCGATTCTCGCGTCTTAATAGGGTTTTACCAGGTGGGGCTGCCCAAACTCACTTGGTGCAACCCTGTCTGCTCTTCTGTAAGAGATGGAGGTAAGATGCCATTGCATGCATTTCGGAATCCGATATTGCTGCCAGAACAATATCATCCCTGTATTTTTCGTGGTTTTCAAAACTTTTGCGTACCTTTGCGGTGCAAGAACTTATTGTGTCGGAAATCAAACTTGGTATTTGTATGGTTGTACGTAGGACAACGATGATATTTTTTCTCCTGACCGTGGCACTCTCCCTGTTTCCGCAGGACTACAAGATGGTCGACGGAGTGATTTGGGTGGTAGGCGATGCGGCCGTACTGCGTTCTGATGTGGAACAGGAACGCATACGCGCCCAGTATCAGGGCGAACGTCTGCCGGGTGATCCGTATTGTTTTATCCCGGAGCAGATAGCCATACAGAAACTGTTTCTGCATCAGGCCAAGATCGACAGTATTACAGTCAACGACGGTCAGATAGAGGCTCAGGTCAACGCTCAGGTCAACATGATGATACAGCAGATCGGGTCTCGTGAAATGCTCGAACAGTATTACCGTAAGTCGTTGGCCGAAATCAAGGATGAATTGCGGACTGTAATAGCCGATCAGGCTCTGACTCAGCAGGTGCAGCAAAAACTTGTTGAAAACATGAAGATCACACCGTCCGATGTACGTAAATTCTACAATTCAGTCCCTCCGGATTCTCTCCCTACTGTGCCGGCTCAGGTTGAAGTACAGATACTTACAGTGAAACCTCCAATACCCGAAGAGGTGCGTGAGGCTGCCAAGGAACGTTTGCGCCGGATGGCTGAGCGTGTAAACCGGGGCGAAGCCGAATTCTCAATGTTGGCACGCCTCTATTCCGATGATACTGAAAGTGCGAAGCAGGGCGGTGAGCTCGGATTTGTCGGACGGGGTGCATTGGTGCCTGAATTTGCCGATGCGGCGTTTTCTCTTACCGAACCCGGCAAGGTGAGCCGTGTGGTGGAGACCGAATTCGGCTATCATATCATACAGCTTATCGAGCGGCGCGACGAGCGGGTCAACTGCCGGCACATACTGCTGCGCCCGCGGGTGACTGCCGATGTCAGGGATAAGGCCTTTGCCTTGCTCGACTCGATTGCCAATGATGTGCGCCTCAACCGGGTCTCTTTTGAAAAGGCGGTTTCCGTCTTTTCTTCCGACAAGGATACCCGTATGAACGGCGGTTTGTTGACGAACCAGAATACGGGCGCATCAAAATTTGAATATCAGGACCTCCCTGCTGAAATAGCAAAGATTGTGTACGATATGAAAGTCGGTGATGTGTCCGAATCATTCTCCATGTATTCCGAGAAATTGAGCCGTGATGTTTACGCCATTGTGCGTCTTAAATCCAAATTGGATAACCATAAGGCAAATCTGACCGATGATTTCCAGATGCTGAAAACCATCTGTGAAAACCGGAAACGCCAGTCTGCTATCGAACAGTGGATAAAGGACAAGATACTCGATACATATATTTACATATCGCCTGAATGGCGTGACTGTCAATTCCATTATTCCGAATGGCTTCAGAAATAAGATGCTGTATTGTTGGTATTCTCGTCGGTGTGGTTACATGGTCATGTAGCACGGTGCTGTATGCTCAGGACAATACTGAGCTGAAAGTCTATAGCGGAACCGAAGATGATGCTCATTTGAAATTGGGGGAACTGACGCCTGTACGCAGGATACATCCTGTGAAAACGGTGGAGAAACACAGCAGACAGTCTGACTCTGATACAGCTGCTGTAGATACACGCTCCACTTTCGTACCGCCTGCCGATGCCGATCCCCGACACAAGATTGACTCCGTTGCAGCGGCTCCTGCTGCAACTCCGGCAACTGCCTCTCTCGTTTATCTGGAACATACTGATATGATGCAGTTTGACAGTGAAACGCTGCCTGATATTCAGGTGCTTGTGGGAAATGTGCTGCTGCGCCATGATGATGCCTACCTCTATTGCGATTCTGCACATCTCAACCGTAAGACCAATTCGTTTGATGCCTATGGTCGTGTGCGTATCGAACAAGGCGATTCTGTCACCATATATGCAAGTGCGCTTTTTTATGACGGCAATGCCCGGGTAGCTCATCTCAGACGCAATGTGAGGCTCGTAAACGGTGAGGTGACTCTTGCTACCGATGAACTGACTTATGACAGAAACCGTAAAGTGGGGTACTATCTTTGCGGAGGTACCTTGCAGGATTCGCTCAACAAGCTTGTCTCCCGGAAAGGTTATTATTATACTGATACCAAAGAGGCTGAATTCAAAACCGATGTGGTGGGGTATAATGACGACAACGATATAAAGTCCGATACCCTTATATACAACACGGAAACCAAAATTGCCTCGATACTCGGCCCTACTGTCATCACTCATTCTGACAGTTCTACAATCTATTCCGAATACGGGTGGTACGATACTGAAAACGATGTTTCCCAATTGCTTGACCGGTCGGTTATCACCCATTCCGAAGGCCGGACATTGCAGGGCGATACCATATTTTACGACAAAAAGGCGGGTATGGGAGAAGCGTTTGGAAATGTAATGATAACCGATACGGCAAACTCCATCATACTTACCGGAAATTATGGCTATTATCGTGAGAAAAACGATGAAAGCCTCATGACCGACTCTGCCATGATGTGCGAATATTCCCAGAAAGATACAACATTCGTGCATGCCGATACGCTCTATGCCTATCAGATGCCCGATTCTTCAAAAATAGTGCATCTGTACCATAATTGCCGCTTGTACAATCCGGATTTCCAGGCTATTGCGGATTCCATATATTATACATCGGCAGACTCCGTACTGCATCTCATGCAGATGCCGGTGCTGTGGAATGAAGAGTGGCAGATCACAGGCGATACGGTTGATGTATTTCCTACTGACGGTGAATTCAATAGAGTGCATGTCAAGGAAAATGCCATGATCATCCAGAAGTATGACTCCATACATTACAATCAGATGTCCGGACGCGAATTCATGGCTTTTATAGGAGATGAAACTCTTGATTCATTGCATATAATGGGTAATGCGGAATCGGTGTTCTTCCCCAATGACGATGACAGGCTGATAGGACTCAACAAGATAAAGAGCAGCTATATGACCATATACTTTTCCGATGGGAAACTCGACCGTATGAATGTATTCCCGTCACCGACGGCGAATATGTATCCCATGGCGCAGATAACGGAACAGATGCTGCGGTTGCCGAATTTCACATGGCAGATAGAGGCGCGTCCTGTCTCGCGTGACGATATTTTCCGGCATCCCGAACGTATCTCGCAAGCTGAAATCGAGGAACAGAAAAACGCCATGAAGGAGCAGCAGAAGGCCGAACGCCGCAAATCGCGCAGGAAGCGTGACGAGGATCTGAAAACTGCCGCAACATCCGCTGCCGACGGCACTTCCGACATGACTTCCGGCACTGTGGCAAAGTAGGCCGATAGTGCGGCAGTCGTTTTGTATAAGACTATAAGTAACCCGCAAAACATGCCGTTACTTGAATATTATGATATAAACTGATTTTTGTAGGTTGCCTGTACTGCAATGCGTACTATTATAACCATATCTGATACCGGAAGTATGCACTCTGTAGCCGATGCCGTGGCCCGGGATATTGCACGGGGCATGGAACTGGACGTTACGCCTGTCGGCTACGGTGCGTTGGACGGTATTGTCAGGCTTATAGACGACACAGATGCCGCTTTGCTTGTTGTCGGGCTGGCCGGTACTGTGTCTGTCCAGACCTGGCTCAATGCTTTGCGTGAATTGCGCATACCATATATTTTTGTCAAGGAGCACCATCGGCATTTCAACGTCAAAACGGTGCTGCTGCCTGTCACCAATTTGATGGAGGAACGGGAAAAGGGACCGTATGCTTCATCGTTTGCCCGCCGTTTCGATGCCGGAGTCACGATTTTCAAGCCTCATGACTACGGTTCCATGGCTCAGGGCAACATCGATGCCATAGCGGTTTTGTTTGACAAGCTGTCGGTGAAATATACCGTTGTCCAGACCAGGAAAGACAGCTCCAGGGTGGAGGCTGGGGCACTGCGCTATTCTTCTGACAGTGAACATGAGTTGTTGGTCATCTCGGCATCGCGCGATTATGGGCTCGATGATTTGGTTTTCGGCCCGAAGGAACGTAAAATCATACAGCGTGCTTCTATGCCGGTGATGGTAGTCAATCCCCGTGCTGATCTTTATCCGTTATGTGACTGATATTTGTTGTGTGACTATATTGTGAAATTATTTATACTTCAAGATATGAAAAAGATATTGTTATCCATAGCTTTTGTATTGTGTGTAGGATATATTTCGGCTGCCGGAACCGAACATCCTGTCCGTAAAGTCGGAGAAAAGCATTATTACGAATATACAGTAAAGGCTGGTGACGGGCTTTATGGCGTGGCCCGCAGTTTTGGCCTGAAACCTAAGGATCTGATTGAAGTGAATCCGGAACTTACCGATGCCATCCGCCCAGGCCAGATTATCCTTGTCCCTGTCCCGGCTGATAAAGAGGCGGAACTGATGCGTGAGGAAAAGCAGCCGCAAGAGACAGCGGAGGTGCAACCGCTTGGGAATGCCTGCAAAATCCATGTCGTGCAACCGAAGCAGACGCTTTACGGCATTTCGCGTATTTACGATATGAAAGTTGATTCTCTTGTAGCCTTGAATCCGTTTGCCGTGCACGGTATCCGTCCTGGCGATACGTTGCTTATTGCCAGGTCTGTTGCGCCTGTCGGGCAGGAAGCCGTCCCTGTTGAACCTGCACCTGGGCAAGAGGAGGCATTGCAAGAGTCGAAGTCTCAGCCGTCTGCCGGCAGACAGTCACGTCCGGCTTACCATATCGTTAGGCGGAAGGAGACGCTTTACGCTATATCGCGTCAGTATTCAATGCCTATACACGAAATCATTGCCCTCAATCCGGGTGCAGACCGCGGTCTTCGTGCCGGCGATACCCTGATGCTTGATACGGCTGCGTATCGCAGGGCTCAAGTCCCGCAACCAGTCCGGCCCGAATATCCCGCTCAGCCGGAGCAACAGGTAAAGCCCGTCCAGCCTGTTGGACCGGTACAGTCTATGCAACCGGCAAAAGCAGATACGGTTCTGATGCAGCCTGTTGCAGAGAGTTCGGAGGAGGAGCATCCGGCAGCCGTTGACAACGGACAGACTTTGCTTCAACCCGCAATGCCGGATGCACTTACTATTGTATACCTCCTGCCTTTTCAGACCGGCCAGGCATCCGTTCACAAATCTACACTGCGTTTCGTCGAGTTTTACAGGGGTGCTTTGGTGGCACTCGACAAGGCGAAGGAGAGCGGGGTGTCAGCCAATGTATATACATTCGATACAGGACGTACACGGTCTGATATAGATTCCGTTCTGGCGCGCCCTGAGGTAGCTTCTGCCGATGTGATAGTCGGGCCCGCTTATTCAGACCAACTGGAACCGGTGCTGACGTTCGCCCGTGAACGTAACATCGCTGCCGTTGTGCCGTTCTCGGCCAAAATACCAGAACATCTTTACTACCCTGGTTTGATACAGTTCAACCCTTCGGCAGAACATATCAACAGTCAGGCGGTGGCTGCAATTGCTTCAGACCGGAGCAGACGCTATGCTATCGGCAGATTTTCATCCGTAAGCGAACGAGACAAGGCTCTTGCCGATGAGTTGAAAGCCGCTCTCTTGTCCGACAATGTACCGGTGATCGATACTGTGCTGACGTATGAGTCGTTGCGGTATATAGTGGAACGTGTAGGTAATCAGCCTGCAACCCTCCTTATGGCTTCTTCTGCTCCTGCCGATGTCAATCTTATGCTCGATTCGTTGGCCGCATACCAACGGCATAATATCCAGGTTTGGGGATTTGAGGAGTGGACTACATTGGTAAACAAATATCCCAACACCGTATACACCTCGCTTTTCGATGCCAAAGAGTCGGCCGATTATACCGGACGGTACAACGAAATGTTCGGTGCGCATGTGATGATGACGGAACCCCGCTATGACCTTATCGGCTATGACCTTACTGTTCTGGTTACCCGTTCGCTCAATATAAGCGGCGGTACGTACCGGTTTGATGTGATTCCGAATGCGGAGTATATGCAGTCCGCCCCGCTTATGATTCTGGATGCCAACCGCTATGTCAACAACCGGTTGTCCGTATTTCATTGGGATGGCACTGCCACTCATCACCGTGAGTTTGTCAGTCTGCCGAAAACCCTCACCGAGCCTGTTGCCAATGAATGACGGCATTAAGATACTGTTGGTTATATTGTCTGTAGCATTTGCCGCAACGGCATCTGCTCAGTTCCCCGAATATGCCGTCGGTGTTCGGACGGGTGCTTCATGGTCGATGGTCATGTTCGAACCGTCGGTTTCCCAACCTTCCATGCCTACGACGTTTCACGCCGGAGCGCAGTTCCGTATGGTATCCGAAAAATATTTTGGTATCGTTGTTGAACTGAACTATTCTCAACGTGGTTTTGCCGACAAGGTAAACGGTGTGGCACGACATAGGCGGCTGGATTATATGGAACTGCCGTTTATGTCGCACATTACCTTCGGACGCAAGTTGTTCCGTTATTTCATCAATATCGGTCCGTCAATATCATATATGGTTGCCGATGTGCCGGTGGCTGATG
>JBJECG010000039.1:0-36464 GCA_051870875.1 Candidatus Aphodosoma sp. | reverse complement strand
AACCGGGGACACAAGGATTTTCAGTCCTTTGCTCTACCAACTGAGCTATGGCACCTCCTTATTTGCGAGTGCAAAGGTAATGCTTTTTCTTGAACCAACCAAACTTTTCACTGATTTTTTCCTGACAATAAACTTCAAGCTGACAACAAACGAGTTATGTTATATAACAGCTATCTTTTTAACGCCAGACAAACA
The DNA here is from genome assembly GCA_051870875.1 of Candidatus Aphodosoma sp. GTDB lineage: Bacteria > Bacteroidota > Bacteroidia > Bacteroidales > Paludibacteraceae > Aphodosoma. The sequence continues at coordinate 36,269 of JBJECG010000039.1, read as the reverse complement.
AATCTTTCCATACAAAGGCCCAGAATTCAGTCATACGGGACAATTATGCAACCTCCACAACGATTTATAGCATTCGATGCCCTGCCAATGGCTACGGCAATGAATTTGCCTCATTTTGCAAAGTGTCGAGAAGTTCCGGGTTGACAATACGCTCGTGTGTCACTTCCTTATATTCGACCTCAAATTCCACCCTACGGTTCTGGGCACGCCCCTTGGCGGTCCGGTTGTCGGCGACAGGTTTTTCCTGACCGTAACCGGAGGCTGTAAGCCGGCTCGGATCAATTCCCTTTTTCACAAGATAGGCAACAACTGCGGCGGCACGGTCGCGAGAGAGCTGAAGGTTCTTTTCCGCACTGCCGGTATTGTCGGTATGGCCGCTTATATTGAGTCTGTACTCCGGATTATCTTCAAGCACTTTTACTATTTTATCCATTATCGGATATGACGATTTCTTGATAACATCACGTCCGGACTCGAACTGAATGCCGGTCATTGCCCGCTTGAATATATTGGACACCTCGCGTGTCAGTTCGGGACAACCAAAATTGGCTTCAGTGCCCCGCTGGAAAGGACAACGGTCGAGATAATCAGGTATGCCGTCACCGTCACTGTCGACAGGACAACCTTCTTTGTCGACAGGCACACCAACCGGAGTATCGGGACAACGGTCAAGGTAGTCAGGCACACCGTCACGGTCAGTATCCACAGGACAACCGTTTTCGTCAACTTCGACACTATCAGGAGTGCCGGGACAACGGTCAAGATAGTCAGGCACACCGTCATTATCGGTATCTACAGGACAGCCGTTTTCATCGACAGAAACCCGTGCCGGAGTGTCGGGACAACGGTCGAGGTAATCCGGTACACCGTCATTATCGGTATCTACAGGACAACCCATAGAATCAACCGACACACCTTCCGGGGTATCCGGACAACGGTCGAGATAATCGGGTACACCGTCGGCATCGGTATCAATGGGGCAGCCGACAGAATCGACAGCAACTCCGGCCGGAGTACCGGGACAGAGGTCGTAGCAGTCGTGCACACCGTCACGGTCTTCGTCAAACTCGCAACCCTGACGGTCCACAAGCTGTTTTCTTTTGAGTCCCGGACACTGCTTGCGGAGGAAATCCATGTCGGTGTCGGGACAACGGTCTCGATAACGCCAAACTCCATCGTTGTCGGTATCGTTGGCATCACGTCCGATATTCCAACTCATGCCAGCCTGAATATTTACCATCTGTGTGCGGTTGGGAACGGGGATGCGCTGCGACAGTCCATCGGCACCGGTATAGTTGATATTAGCCCAAGATAGAGGTAAATAGTCCATTATCAGGAAAGTATTGAACATACCGGCGCGGAGATTGAGGCCGACGCCGAGATTGCCGCCACGTCCGTTGACGAATGAGTAGCTGAGAGCAAATTTCATCCAATGCAGAGGACGCAAATTGACGGCAAGAGTGACTTCATCGCGTACATGAGCATGGTTGAAACGCAAATCATTGACAACGCCGAATGAAATCTTATTGTCCAGTACTCCATATTCGACACCGGCATAAAAATTGGCATATAACATGGATGTATAAGCCTTGGGGTCTCTGTCTATTTCGGCAGTGGCGACAATATCTTCACCAATCTGCTGCAAACGGTCGGCAACGACACTGAAGTCAATGGAGTCACCGGGCTGGAAATCGACAAGGCCGTCAATCTGAAATGATCCGTCCATGGAAGCACCTATCACATTCCGACCCCAACGGATGAAACCGAGGTCGGTAACAGAAGCGGAAACGGTAAGATTTCCAATGGGTTTATAAGTGAAACCGAGGTCGATGGCAGCACCGTGGCCGGCGGGACGCCAAAGGAGCGAAATGATGTCGGGATCAGGATACAATGCAACGGATGATGTAACCAGCCTGTTTTGTTCGTCGACTTCGTAACTGACAGGCAATGATGCGTTGACACGTCCGTGAGTATTCAGGACCCATCTGTCCCGCGTAGCAACGAACGACATGTCGCTGATACTTGTCTGCATATCGGCATACCCCATCAGGTATTTGGCCTTAAAGCCGAAAGTCCACTTATCGTCAATAACCCTCATGTAACCGATGCTGACATTGGAATAGACTGTGGCATCTACACCCAGTCTGTTGAAATCAAATCGATTGTACGTATCATCAGGAGTACCGAACAGAGCAAGACGAAATACATCGCGGGGTATGTAGGCCGCGACATCGGCATTGATGCCAAAATCGAACGTGAGATAGTTTCTGCGGTTAAAGCGGAAACCGAAAGAGAGTATATTGACCTTGGCACCGACATTGAAAGTAACGGCGGGTTTCAACTTCCGGAAAAATCTGTCCATCTCGGCCTCAGAAGACAGGAAAGTAGAAGTTATTCCATTGCGATTGAAGAGCAAATCATTGACAATAAGCTGATCCGTACCTGCATTCAGATAGAAGTTGGGCATGAATACGAAGTCAAAATAGAACTTGCAATTAGGAGTGAAAGCGGGGTTCATATTGTTGCGTTCGGTGATTTCCTCCATGAAATAGAGAGTCCGGGTGTTTTGCGCAACTGCCGGCAATGTAGCGGCAATTAATAACGACAGCGATATGATAATATGTCTTGATTTCATAAGCAACTCACAAAAATCAGTTTATATGCGCTTTATTCTTGTTAATTTAATGACAAATTTCGGGCAGCAAAAAGTTCATCGTATCTCAGAAGTTTTGGATTCACGTTCCAAAAACCGGATGCCAAAACATCTGAAAATGTGCAGTCAATATCGTTTTGCACTTAATTTTTCACGAGTTATCCTGAAAAATGAACCGGCGGGGAGTATCAATTTTGGTTTCCGGAAAGTCCAAAAGCGGCCGACAACTTGGCAAATACGCTCATTTTTACGGACAGGGTATCGGTGGTACGCAGATAGATTGATGCGCCGGCATCGCGTCCGGAGATTTTTGTTTTCAATCCTATTTTCTTGGCACTCAAAATTTTTTCAATCATGTCTCCTTCACATATTATGTCCAAAGACTGGCCGGAAGGGGCAACGGCCTTGCCACCGTCATCTACAACAGCGGCCTCTACAACCGTATTACTGCCACGGAAAAGGATATTGCCGTCAGCATCGAGAAAATCGAGCTGAATGCCAATGGCGACGGGAACAGAGTTGGCAATATCGCAGAACAGTTTGAGTGTTTCGACAGTGAGGGTATCAGAAGACGGGAGTATACCGGACAAATCCATATCCATAATGGTATCGTAACTGAAAACGGTGCCGGCATCAAATACAAACGGAGCTACCAGCCTGCCTTTCACATTGAAGAACAGATCGCTTGTAACGAAGTGGGTCTGGGATTCATCCTTGCTGTTGGCGTATATGTCCCAATCGTACTCCATGGTTTCGGGCATGATTGTAAACAGGCGGTTGGTGGCACCGTTTTCACGGTTGAACACCAGTGACATCTGTACCGGTTCGACTGATCCGTCGGCATTCATGGTGGCGGCAGGAATCTTTATTTTCCTGGAAGGAGATCCGTTGAAGTCGAGACATACCTTGTTCCCGTCCTTGTCAGAAGCACCGAAGCGGTTCATGTCAAATTCAAACGGGATGCCGACGTTGTGCGTCAGCTCCAATGTCACTTCCGGGTCGTGGAAGAGGAATTTGCTGCCGCCCGTGAAATTGTCCCATATGGCATTTCCTCCGATGTTTATCACAGAATCACCACTTACAAGAGGGCTTTGCTGATAGAAATATCCGGTCAGGTCCTTGAAACCCATGGTTTGGAACTGGACAGATAAATTAATGGCAGCGTGACGGTTGGCTGTTGTGGAGCCATCGCTATGCAATTTGAAAGAGATATCCATAGGCACTCTGTTGTCCTCTTTGTCTTTCATAAATGAGAGAAGAAAGCCCTCATACTTTTTTTTCAGTACCGAAGTGTTTGATGTGATGCGTTCGGTAAAGACAAGCGGCTGGCCATCGATCAGTTCGACAGTCGGAAAATTTATTTCCGCAACAAAATACGTCTGATCGGACAATGTTATGCCGTCAACATTTACATTGACCTGAAAATCGGCCTTATTCACATGACATCCATACACGAGGAACTCCGTTTCATCCGATCCGATGTCATCGAAGTCGAAAATGTATTCCTGTTTCACAGAGAAGTCAAACTGGCCTGCCGGGAGCGGAATCCCATCGATCCCCATATCGGGCGGGATCAGGTCAAAAAGGTCTTTAAGAGTCGGGTTGTCTGCAAGTTGAAATCCGATATTCATTTCTGCACCGTGGGCATACTTATCCACATCTATCGGATAGACAGACTGTTCGGGTATGAGATATTCGAAATAGATGGTTTTTGTTTCGTCATCGACCTTGATATTGGTACTGTCAACGGAAGATACCAAATGAGCGACATCGGTAGTGATGGAACCGAGCGGCACGAGCAATGACGGAGAATACGTGACATCATCCAAGTTGTCGAGGTCAAGATTCGTACACGCCGCCAAAATGAGGCCACAAGAGAGCAGGAACAGAGCTTTTTTCATAAGCGATTCACAAAAATCAGTTTATATCATTATACCCAGGCAACCGCACTTTTCCAAGTGAAATGAGTCCAGGAACTTGTTTTTGCACGTTACCAGCAGGATATCAGGTTTGTACCTTTTAGTGCGCAAAGGTACAAATAGTTTCCGACATGGAGAAAGATATTGTGTATTTTCAGAGTGTTTTCGCACAATGAAAATAGTTGTTTTGAGCGTCAGTCAATCGAAAAAAGAATCCATGAAATTGATTAGAAAGAGTTTATCCTGTGTACGAGTAAATGCTGTATATAACCATTGGGAGTATTCCCGTGTAACCGTTCCATCGGGAAGATATCCTTGGTCGACGTATACGTGCCGCCAACCGCCCCCTTGCGCCTTATGACCGGTGATGGCGTAAGCAAACTTTACCTGTAGGGCGTTGTAGTACTCATTGTTACGCATTTCGCGCCAGAACTGCCGCCGGTCGGCGATGTCGGCGTAGTCTTCGGCAACGGCATCGGCAAGGCGTTGGTTGAGTTGGTTTACAGCTTGCTGCGTTTCGGTGTAAAGTGAATCGATGAGGATTTTGGCGGTGATTTCCATATCGTAATCAACAAGGCGCAGAGTAAGGTCCGCGAAGTGGAATCCGTATAGTCCGGTATGTTTTCCGACACGTATGATTTCGGCAATATCACCATTGGCTATGAAGTCGAGACCTTCGTAGCCGGAAGACCAGAAATAGTTGTTGCGGGTCACGATGAGAAAGTCGCCGACGGAAATTTCGTCATCACGGAATAGTACGGAGGCGCGGACACCGCGATTGTACTGTACGGCGCGGCGGTTGGAATAGGTGAGGATGATAGTGGAATCCAGGCCAACAGTATTGTATGATGTTTCAAGGTCATCGATCAGGGTTTCGCCGGTAACACGTTTAATATCGGGGAATGCGGTGCTGAAAGTTGCGGGGCAGAACGGGTCCGCTTCAATGGCAAGGCGCAGACGAGTGGCATTGTACAATATGCCGCTCTGCTCCGCCTGACGGAGTACAGAGGTAAGGAGGAACTCAGTGACAGTGAGGCCATAGTGTTCGAGTGAGATGGGATCGAGCGCGGGAGATGAAGTCTGACCGACAGGCAGGAGCTGTGCCGTGTCGCCAAGGAATATGGCAGAGCAGTTGTCGGCGGAATAGATGTATTCGATCAGATCATCGAGCAGACGGCCTGAGCCGAATGTGATGCCGTCATTGCCCGCGTTGGCAATCATCGATGCTTCGTCGATGATGAAGAGAGTGTTGCGGCAGGCATTGTAGTTCAGGCTGAACTCTGTGCTGCCGGCGGCTTTCTGGCGGTATATGACGCGGTGGATGCTGTAGGCACTCTGCCCTGCGTATGAACCGAGCACTTTGGCGGCACGTCCGGTAGGGGACATGAGGACAGTGCTTTGACGCAAGATGCGCATTGTACGTACGAGAGCACTGACAACGGTGGTTTTTCCGGTGCCGGCGTATCCCTTCAGGATTAAGGCCTTATATTCCGACGGCCGGCAACAGAAGCTGGCAATGGAGCCGATGAGGGCGCGCTGGCCGGAGGTAGGGGCAAAGTCCATTTCCCGCAGAATGAGGCCGGTCAGCTTAAGTTCGTCTATCATGGTGTTTTTCGGATATGAGAGTGCAAAGGTAATGATAAATCGGCAATGTATGGCGAAACTCCGGCGAAGTCAGGAGATTCAGCGTGAAACGGATAAAAAACAGGCGTCAAAACCGGGGTTGGTTCCAACACCTGCTGATGTAGGGTGCCCAAAGGCAAACCGGACGATGCAGTATCGGTTCAGATAGTAACGACGATGCCGCCTTTGGCAAAAATGCCAGGCTGGAGAATACCGCCATAATCATAATAATGGCAATCGGTGATATTGGCAGCTTCGACAAAAAGGCGTACTTGCGGGCATCCTGCAGAAGGGGTGTTCTGCCAGAATACTTTGCCATCGAGCAGCCAGATCGGACGGTAGGAAAGGACAGAACCGACAGCATCGGTGTACTGGCCGTTGCGCTGCTGGAAAGAGAGCTGCCAAGAGGTACCGAAACCATGTGTGAGATTGAATTCGGCAGCAAAAGTCAGTTTGTGCCGGAGGTAGTCAAGGGCATATTTTGAAATATATCCGCCCGCGTCCTTGTCGAGATGGCAAAAGCTGTAAGTGATTTCTGCTTTCGGGAGCCACCGCCCATAGCGGTATGCCACTGCCACTTCACCGCCCATAGCATCGACACGGCCGTGATTCATGGAATGCCACTTTTCTTCATCGGGGGTTTTCACCCAGTCGACAATATGCTGACCTACACGGTAGTATGCACTCAACCGAGCGGTAAAGCCGTGACCAGAATAGTTGATACCCAATTCGGTATTGATGGAAGTTTCGGGCTGCAACCCGGGGTTTGAGACCAGAACCGCACTTTTGTAATAAAGGTCGGTAAATGACGGGAGACGCAGCGAACGGCTGACCGCAACAAATACGTTTCCGCCCTTGACATATTCATATCCGGCATTGATGCCGAATGCAAAGTTGTGGGCAAACATGGTATTCCAGTTACCAGAAAACCCAACTGAAGCAGAGAAACGTTTTACGAAAAAAGTCTGCTCGGCAAAGTAATTGACGTTAAGGCGGTTCTTACCCATAGTATAGTAAGTGCCGGAATCCTGGCCAGGTACATGCACGGGCTTGCGGAGCGAGTCACCCAAGACATTGGAAATGATGCCTTCATTGCGCAGCTCCACACCGACAGAAGTCTTGCCGACTGCCGAGTACCAGGCACCTTTGACGTTGATGCCTGTCACGGCCGTGAGATGGTTGTTGTGAAAAGTGTACCATGCCGGGGCATCGAGATAATCGCGAATCAGCTCATAATGGTCGAAATGAGTGCGGTTGTAGACTGAAGCCCCGAGCCCGAACCGGCCGAAACGCCGTTCCCATCCTACAGAGCCGATGATAGTCCGAGTCTGTTCATACTGGTTGGGATAAGCCAGCGAATAAAATACATTCGCGCCATAGTTCTTGATCTGGCCGCCAAGCTGGATATTCCAATCGCCGGACAATGAATCGTTACAGGCAGCCTGCAACATCAGGTTGCCGAACTCATAATCGGAATTGGCCATATACCCCTCCGAACGGTTGTAGGAAGCCGATCCTGTCAAACGCCACTGCCCCACTCCATAATTGGCTCCGAGCATTGCATTGTATGAACCGTAACTGCCTGCCGCAACAGAAGCAGTGGTACGGTTGCGGGACATGCTTCCTGTAACGATATTGACGGCTCCGGCAAAAGCAGAGAGCCCGAAAATATCCATGGATGTGCCCTGCAAGACCTCTATGCGGTCAATCATACTGATATCGACAGGGATATCCAGGCTATAGTGTCCGGTCTGAGGGTCGGTGATGTTGACACCATTCAGAAGCACCACCACTTGGTCGAAAGTGCCGCCACGCATGGAAAGGTCGGCCTGCACTCCGCCGGCGCCACGTGTACGGACATCCAGCCCCGGCAGGTTTTCAAGCAATTCGTTGACATTGGCAGCCGGTATTGCCTTGATTTCATCGGACGAAATGACCGATACCACATGCAAGTGTCCGGATGCCACCTGAGGACGGACAGCAGCCACATCCACCTGACTGAGACTGTAGGTTTCGCCAAGACGGAGCGTATCCGCAGTTTCGGCCTTGGACCAATTGAAAGTTGCAATGCTGCAAAGGATGATTGAGAAAATTGATTTGAAATTCATAATATAACCGGTTTAGTTGGCAAATAATATAAAAACATAAAAAACGAGTCTGTACGGTTTGTTCGGGTAACTGCACATTGTCAGATGCAAATTTTTGTGCTGCAACGGATTTTGCAGCTGGTTCCTGCGGGTTTTGCCTGAATGCGCAAAAGCAAAAAAATAAGGTGCCGCACCACAAAATATGGTACAGCACCTTGTTCGGTTTATAGCAAATGAATATATACGGTATCCGCCGGCAGAGCGGAGTGCCTCTCCGGCATGAAATACGAGAGTCAGGATGAATGATTCCAACAGACACGGCATTTTGGCATCAACTGGAATGTCATGACCGGCATCGCCGGTGCCGAACACCAGGCAGCCGCCCACCCGGCGAATGACAGCCGCAACCACAGCAGATGATTTAGACATCTGGCAATCGGCAATGTCACGGCTCACCACACCGATCGTAACGCAACGGTGCAATGACGCAAATGCGGCATACCCCCGACGGGAAAACCGCCTGAAACGGGATGAAAACTCATGTGTGACTACGTTGTTCCGCATCATACCAGATATTGTACAGAAGTCAGTTACCTGATTCGTTTTACCGACTGCAAGGCCTTTATCTTCAAAAGATTCCTACACAGATTGTCGATATCTTCGGTAGAATAGACATATACATCCAGAGTACCGTTGAACACGCCGTCGGTTGTATCGATATTTATATTCTTGATATTTATGGCATAATCATCGCTGATGACGGTGACAATCTGTTTGAGCAGACCACTCTGGTCTATACCGGAAACCGACAATGTTGTGAGGAAAGAAAGGACTTTCTGCGTTTCCCATTCGGCAGAAAGAATACGGTTGCCGTAACTTGCCTGCAACTTCATGGCTACAGGGCAGTCGCATTTGTGCACGACCACCGCCCCACTGTCATCAATGTACCCCAACACATTGTCGCCCGGGATAGGCTGACAGCAGTCGGCAATCTTATAACCCGATCCGACATCAGCATCGGTGATATGTATTGTCTTTTTCGGATTTATGCTTTCAGCAGGAACGGACGAAGAAGCCTCTTTCTTCTTGTCGGCACCAAACTGCAACTTCCATATACGCATCCATTTGCTCTGGGACTGCGTGGTAAAGAGGTGGTCAATTTCGGCCAAATCCAGTTTTTTCTGCCCTACGGCGAGATAAAAAGCGTCGTGATTCGAATAGTGGAAATGATCGAACACCGTCTGGAGTGTCGTCCCATTGAGCGGTTGTTTCAACTGCCGGAATTTATCGGCAACCATATCCTTTCCTGCTTTGACAGCCGCCTTCACGTCTTTTTTCAGTTCGGTACGGAGGTAAGCTTTGGCCCGTGATGTAGTACAGTAGTCGAGCCACTCCATCTGAGGATGCTGGTTTCTGGAAGTAAGAATCTCCACCTGGTCACCGCTCTGCAGCTCATAATTGAGCGGGACAAGGCGATGGTCGACCTTAGCGCCGATACAGTGCAGGCCAAGTTCCGAGTGCAGCGAGAAAGCAAAATCGAGTGCAGTGGAGTGCAACGGCATCTTGCGGATGTCGCCCATCGGTGTGAAAACGAATATTTCAGTGGAATAGAGATTGAGTTTGAAGGTATCCATAAACTCTATCGCATTGGAAGTATCGCTCGAATCGAGCATTTCCTTCAACGACTTGAGCCAGTTGTCGAGGTCGCTTTCATTCTGCTCGCCGGTCTTGTATTTCCAATGTGCGGCAAGGCCCTTTTCGGCAATCTCGTTCATCCGCTCGCTCCGTATCTGCACTTCGATCCATTTGCCGCCAGGTCCCATAACCGTAACGTGCAATGCCTCATAGCCATTTGATTTAGGAGTGTTTATCCAGTCGCGTGTACGGTCGGGATGGGGGGTATATATGCTTGTAATTGCAGAATATGTCACCCAACAGTTGGCCTTTTCATTTTCATAAGGCCGCGGTTTGAGGATGATACGGACGGCAAGCAGATCGTACACCTCCTCGAAAGTACAATGTTTTGTCTGCATCTTCTTGAATACGCTGTATGGCGACTTGATGCGCTTGATAATGTCGTATTCATAGTTGTAACTGTCGAGTATCCTGGTAATCGGCTGAATGAAACTGCGGAAGGAATCTTCGAGCATCGGGGTGACAGAAAGTATCTGCTGCTGGATTTTGGCGTATATTCCCGGCTGTTCGTATTTGAAACTGAGGTTTTCGAGTTCGGTCTTTATGGCAAAAAAGCCGAGCCTCTGAGCCAACGGAGCGTATATATACTGTGTTTCGCCTGTTATTTTGAGCTGTTTGGCCGGGGGCATAGATCCGAGAGTACGCATATTGTGCAGACGGTCAGCCATTTTGATGAGAATGACACGCACATCCTCCGGTATGGTAAGTATGAGTTTTCTGAAATTTTCGGCCTGCAGGGAGGCATTCTCGCCGAAAATTCCACCCGATATTTTAGTGAGTCCGCCGACAATCGAGGCAATTTTGGGGTTGAACTCACGAGCAATGTCTTCAACCGTGTACTCCGTATCTTCCACCACATCGTGCAAAAGAGCAGCGCAGATGGAGGTTGATCCCAAACCGATTTCGTTGACCACAATGCGGGCCACCGCCAAGGGGTGCATGATATAGGGTTCGCCGGAACGGCGTTTTACACCATGGTGCGCCTTGTCGGCAAACTCAAAGGCACGGGTGATGATGTCCACTTTCTGCTTATGTGCCGTAGCTGCATAATCGGCAATCAGAGCGCGGAACTCTTTCTGAATCATATTTTCTTCCTCTTCAGGAGTCAGATTGGTGTAAATTTTATCCATACGCGATAACGAGAGCGTGTTTGTAATGATTCATGCCGCCACTGCAATGTCAGTCCATAACCTGTCCTGCATTTTGCGCGAGATGTATCATCTGGTCGTATTCTTCAGGCGAAAGGTCGAGGAAATAGAAGTTGAGCGGGTCGACATGATTTCCACGGTATATCACTTCGTAATGCAGGTGCGGTCCGGTACTTTTACCTGTATTTCCTACGTGTCCTATCACTTCGGCCCTGGTCACCTTCTGATTCACCCTCACATCTATCTTGTGCATGTGACCATACAGGGTTTCATATCCGAATCCGTGATCTATAACGACAGTATTGCCATAGCCCTGTTTCCATCCGGCATACGTCACCACTCCGTCGCCTGTAGCAAATATATCAGTGCCGACAGGAGCCGAAAAGTCCATTCCCTGGTGCATACGGCGAGTACGGTAAACGGGATCGATACGGTAGCCGAAACCGGATGCCAGACGCCGCAGATCGCGGTTCAGAACGGGCTGTATGGCCGGGACATGGCGCAGTTTTTCCGCATGTTCGGCAAGAAGTTCCACTATGTCGTCATACGATTTCGACTGTATGTAAATCTGTCGTTCGAGGTCTTCGGACTTGTTTTTGGCTTCCAGGAAAACCGCCACCGTAGACATATCTGACAATTCGTCGTAACTGCGGCTGCCTGTCATGGTTTTGTGCCTGATGGCTTCAGGGATTGAATCCGCCTGGAAAATGACACGGTAAAGATTGTTGTCGCGCTGCCGGAGGCTTGAAAGCACGGCATTCATCTCATCGTATTTGCGGTTGAGCAGACGGTATTGTATTTCCAGCTGCCGGTTTTCCCGTTTAAGCCGGCGTTCTTCGGGAGAGTCGAGGAAAAAAGAAAAGGCAAGGAAGAAAATGATGCCTATAAACGCACCGGCCAATATCTGGAGAAAAAATTTCCCCGATATTGACTTGAACGTTGTCCTGACTTCTTCAAAAGACAGAGTTTCAGGATTATAATGGAATTTCTTCTTTTTTGCCATAAAAAACCTACAGCTTACGTACAGGAGAAGACCGCCACACAAAGCACTGCATGACAAACTTTCCCAACCAATCTGCAAAAATACACTTTTTTTTCAGTAAATACAGCAGGCCTGCCGTTTTTTTCCAAAACAGAAAGGCGTGCAGCCCGGCAATCCGTACCAAGAGAAACAAAAGCGCAGCGAACCGGTACTGCCAATCCGCTACGCTTCATGTGGTGAGAAACGCCGTTTGTCTTTACAAACGTATATATATATTCATAATGCCAGTCTGCCGGTTTCAGGCATTCCGGGCAACGAAGTATCAGAGCTTAGGTCCGAACCCAACCAGAGCTTTACCTGCATCGTTTGAAGTGAACTTGCTGAAGTTCCTGATGAAACGGGCGGCAAGGTCTTTGGCTTTCTCTTCCCACTGGCAGGCACACGGGTAGGTGTCGCGAGGGTCGAGGATTTTGGGGTCAACGCCCGGGAGTTCGGTCGGGACAACGAAATCGAACATAGGGATAACCTTGGTAGGCGCCTTGTCGATAGAGCCGTCGAGTATGGCATCGATGATACCGCGGGTGTCGCGGATGGAAATACGTTTGCCCGTACCGTTCCAGCCAGTATTTACGAGATATGCCTTTGCTCCGGACTTTTCCATACGTTTCACAAGTTCTTCGGCATATTTTGTGGGGTGCAGTTCAAGGAATGCCGCTCCGAAACAAGCCGAGAAAGTAGGGGTCGGTTCGGTGATACCGCGCTCGGTGCCTGCAAGTTTTGCAGTGAAGCCTGAGAGGAAATAATATTTTGCCTGCCCGGCATTGAGGATGGATACTGGCGGCAGCACACCGAACGCATCGGCAGAAAGGAAGATGACCTGTTTGGCGTGCGGGCCTTTGGATACAGGTTTGACGATGTTTTCTATATGGTATATAGGATAAGATACGCGGGTGTTTTCGGTTACGCTCTTATCGGCGAAGTCGCAGTGTCCGGCAGCATCGACCGTTACATTTTCAAGAAGAGCGTCGCGACGGATGGCGCGGTATATGTCGGGTTCGCTCTCTTTGTCGAGGTTGATGACTTTGGCATAGCAACCGCCTTCGTAGTTGAACACGCCTTCATCGTCCCATCCGTGCTCGTCGTCACCGATGAGTTTGCGTTTCGGGTCGGTGGAAAGGGTGGTCTTGCCTGTACCAGAAAGTCCGAAGAAGATGGCTGTGCTTGTGCCTTCCATATTGGTGTTGGCAGAACAGTGCATCGAAGCGATGCCTTCGAGAGGCTTGAAATAGTTCATCATCGAGAAGAGCCCTTTCTTCATCTCGCCGCCATACCAGGTGTTGATGATGACCTGTTCTTTGGAAGTGAGGTTGAATACAACGGCAGTCTCAGAATTAAGGCCGAGTTCCTTGTAGTTTTCCACTTTCGCCTTTGAGGCGTTGTAAACGACGAAATCAGGTTCGAAATCCTCGAGTTCTCCGGCAGTAGGACGGATGAACATGTTGGTAACGAAGTGCGCCTGCCATGCCACCTCCATGATGAAACGAACGCGGAGACGTGTGGCTGCATTGGCACCGCAATAGCAGTCGACCACATAGAGTTTCTTGTCAGACAGCTCTTTGACGGCGAGATCTTTAAGCACATTCCACGTTTCTACGCTTGCAGGCTTGTTGTCATTTTTGTATTCATCGGTAGTCCACCAAACGGTATTGCGGCTGGTTTCGTCCATGACGATGAACTTGTCTTTGGGAGAACGTCCGGTATAAACGCCGGTCATAACGTTGACAGCACCAAGCTCAGTCACCTGCCCTTTGTCGAAACCGGTAAGCCCAGGTTGTGTTTCCTCAGCAAAAAGCACTTCGTAAGAAGGGTTGTGGACAACCTCAACAGTACCGTTGATGCCATACTTTTTCAAATCCAATGTTGCCATAATAGTTCAGAATATTATATAGTATTTAGTATTAAATTTTCGAGTGCCCGGCCATTAGTTTTCAAGCGTTTGGATGCTGTACAAACGACATGATACACAACGCAAAATTGGGTGCAAAGATACAAAATATATTTGAAGGGAGAAATAAATTAGGGAAAAATTTCTTTAATAAGCATTATACCCTGAATATCAGCATATAGCACATCAATATATGTATCAACGCCGACAAATCAGAAGGTATCGTGCGGCAGCGGCCGAAGAAAATCATAAATCAAAATTTTGCTATTTTTTTCTGCAATTCCTATTGCAATTCTTGTTTTGTAAAAAAATAATCATTACATTTGCAAACCGCTAACACATCAGTGTGAAACAGACGCTGAAAATTACGGATTTCGCACATCTGACGGTTTGCAGGTCCGGATTCAGGCCTATACATCTGTAAAAACCGGAGAATGAGGGTATAGGGAAACACATGTCGTGACGGTGAATTTGCGGGTATAAAAAACCGGATAAAGTATCAGGCATCGGGATTTTCCGGTGCTACACATTATAAATATAATCTAAAATTAGGTGTTATGAGACATTTTTATGTACTTCTCACATCCCTTGTGGTATTGGGCATAGCCGGCAAGAGTTATGCCCAAACCTCGTTTTCCGATGGGTTTGAAACATCGGCAGAGATTCAGAACTGGACATTGAATCACGGTCCGCTGGGTTCAAACCTGACCAACAAGTGGCACATCTCCTCTTATGAGCCGTATATGGGCGACAATTGCCTCATCATCAGTTCGGACAATGGGGCAACCGCCGTCTATGCCAATGTGAAGAACACCTCGGTCGCCTATCGTGAATACCAGCTTCCGCCAGGCACCTATGACCTGAGTTTCAACTGGCGTTGCGTAGGGGAGTCAGGCAATGACGGGCTGTACGCCTGCTGGACACCGTCGGGCATAGACATCAAGTCGTCTCTGGCAGGAATGGCAGGCACCGTGAATACCTACGCACTGAAATGCGGCAAGAACGGTTCCAGCATACTCAACAACAGCAGCCAGTGGCAGGAGGCCTCCGCGACAGTGACCGTTGCAGGGTCGGGCAGCAATCCTGTCACCTACCGCCTCTATTTCATATGGGACAACAATGCCGCCAACAGCAATGCACCGTCGGCTTGTGTAGACAATGTGCAGATAGCATCTACGGCATGCTCCAAGCCGACCAACATAAACGTAAGCGTGACCGGCAATACGGCGCGCGTTTCATGGCTCGGCAACTCATCCTCCTATGAAGTACAGTACAGGGCTTACGGCTCTCCCGTCATAAACACCATTTCCAACGTAACGAAGAACAACGTGACCATCAACAACATATCGCCGGGGGTCTATGACTTCTTCGTCAAAGGCGATTGCGGCAACGGTTCGACGTCAGTGTCGGCATCGAAGCAGAATGTACTGATATACCAGTCAGATGTGTCGTGCATCAACTTTATCGACCTGGATGCCGCCGAATGCCGCACCGGCACATTCGACAATCCAAACAGCACGATACAGAAGGTGGACAACGGCCCTGACGACCGGACCTCGCGCCATACCCTGAACTATATTCCGGGCATGAGGGACCCCTGGTCGACCGGAGGCATGCTCTCCACCATACCGCCCGGAGAGATAGTATCCATCCGGTTGGGCAATCCCATATCGGGAGCCGAACAGGAGAGTGTGACTTACGACTATTACGTCAGCCCTACGGAGAACGTGATCATGCTGCTCAAGTATGCCGTGATCTTTGAAGAGCCCGGACACGCCGAGGAAAATGTGTTCACGCTTGAGATCCTCGATGAGAACGGCAACCTGCTCCAAGACAATCTGGGAAGTACCGAGTGCAGCCTGACAGAGTTCCACGCCAAAAACGACCCGACATGGAACAAGTCCAAGTCCTCGACCAACAGCGATATAAGCTGGAAAGACTGGACAACAGTGGGAGTCAACCTCACCCCTTACCGCGGACAGAACATCAAGATCCGAGTATCCACCTACGACTGCGGCTGGAGCGGACACTACACATACGCCTACTACAACATATCGTGCGCCAAGGCCGAGCTGTCGGGCTTTTCGTGCGGAGAAGTCGATTCGTTTGCCATTGAGGCGCCGGACGGATTCGACTACAAGTGGTACCGTCCGGAGGATCCGTCGACCATCATCTATACGGGCAAGAATTTCAGCATACCGGCAAGCCAGGCCGACACATTCTACTGCGACGTCATTTTCAAGGAAAACCCGAACTGCTACTTCACCTTGCCGGCGTATCTCGTACCCCGCAATCCGAAATCACGCTTCACCCCCGAGTGGAGCCCCTCAGACTGCAAGAACAAGCTGCTGCTGCGCAATACCGGAGGCGTGGAAAGCGACGGACGACTGACCAACGAGAAATGTGAATATACCGAATGGCTCATAACGGACATCAGCACCGGAAAAGACACCGTGATTACCGACCAGGAGAGCCCGATGCTCGATTTCCCCGACCGTGGCGACACCATCAACATCCGCCTCGTATCCTATATAAGCGGAGGCATGTGCAGCGACACATTCTATGTCAACAACTACATAGTACCCAAAATAGGGCCTACCGACATAACCATCGACACCACCATCTGCGGCGGACAGCTGCCGTTCATATTCTCTGGCGAGAAATACTATAAGGAGGGCATATATTCCAACAGGACCAATCCGGAGAAGAATGTGAGCGTGGCCGGCTGCGACTCCTTCGTGACCCTGGACCTGAAGATACTGGACAAACTGGAAGCCGAAGTATACGACACGATATGCCAGGGCGATACAGCCTGGCTGGCGGACCGGCCATACTCCAGGACCGGCGAATACATGGCTACCGTCAAGAGCCGCCTCGGCTGCGACAGTGTCATCACATTGCACCTGCTCGTGATGCCGGAGGTGATACTCGAACTCGATGATGTGGCGCCGGTATGCGCCGATGCCGAGACATTCTCCGTACAATACAAGCTCACCCAGGGCGATGTGGCGGGCTACTCCGTCCTGTTCGGCCCCGACGAGAAGGCACAGGGCTTTACCGAGAAAATCAACGAACCGGTGCCGGCCGACAGCAAGATAGAAATACCTATGCCCGATGCAGTGCCGATACCGAACTACTACAAGGCGACAGTGGTCTTCTACCGCGAAAAATGCGATTCGATCAAATACGATCTGCCGTTCCTCATACTTTACCCAACAGAGGGAGTGATGGTGCAGAAATGGAACGATGTGATAGCCCTGCTCAATCCCGAACATAACTACGGGCAGTTTGAATACTCGTCCTACCAGTGGTTCAAGAACAACCAGCCAATCGAGGGTGCAAACGGCGACTACATTTATATCGGTGAAAACGGAGCGGAGTTCAGCACTACCGACGAGTACTCCGTACAGCTGGTCCGCAAAGGCGAGACCATCGGCATCATGTCGTGTCCGCTCCTACCAGTAGACCGCAGTGCGAAAAAGGTATCGGACTACGTCACGGTAAACCAGATGGCTGTAGGCCAGAAGATACATATCGACAACATACCGGCAGACGGAGAAGCGTTATGGTATTCGATATCGGGTCAGCTGGCGGGCAAACAAAAAATCGAAAGCAGTTTGCCGCAAGTCACCGCACCGGGCACACCCGGCATATACGTACTCCGCCTGATCTTCGGTTCCGAGATATCCAACTACAAGATATTGGTACAGCAGTAACTGTCAGAGCAGATTCCGCGTCCGTGCCTTTCTTCACCGACTACAAGATACAGGTACGGGAGTAACCTGCCGGGCACAACAACCACCAGCCCCAGCATACAACCCGCAAAGACCGGCCAGTGACCGTCATACACTGACTGACCTTTACGGGTTGCCTGTTTATCCGGCAGCGCCATCCGGTACCGCAGACCGGCTACGGCACCGGACGGCGGGCAAGCACGCCCGTCGGGCTCCCGGAGCGATACCCGTACCGGCCCGGACGGTCATACCACCGGCACTTACCCCGCACCACGCCTGGCATTATCAAGATAAATTTTCCACTCTCTTATCTTGCGACTGCAAACTTAGAGTTTGTTTTACTATCTGTTACAAAAACCGGAGATACGCTTAATTTATATCACAAACCAGCCGTATCAAAGTTTAACATTATTATTTTTACAGCTGTATTTCCGTTAATTTTCCCTCCACAGACATACACAGGCACTGCAATTCAGTTAAATTTAACATATCTGCAAACGAACACCACATAAGTGTTAACATTCAAGCGGCCGCCGGTCATTCCGGTATTAGGAATACTGTAATATTTTATATAACTTTACGGCTGAAATACAAGCCTGTTGCAGACATCATCAGTGAATGGTGCGGTGCGTATAGCGAAAGCCCAATGTTTTTTTAACATGTGTAATCCATACGCACATACCTTTTTGTTTAATTCTTGTTGTGAATTGCTTTCAAACGTGTCTTTGAGTTTGAGAAACAATAAGTTCAATTTATTTATTAATTTCTAATTTTGCTACAAATGAAAAGAGTGAAATTACTTACGTATGCCTTACTGTTCGCAGTATGGATGTTCGTACCCCTGCCATTGATGGCGGATACGTTCATTGACGAGAATTTCGATTCTCCTGGGTTTACCTCCGGCATTCCTGCCGGGTGGGACAACTCCCAAGGTACCACTTCAGATGCCGACAAGAAGTGGACATACCATTCACCCGGCATGGAGGGTGCATGCCTCAGGTTCAACAGCTACTCAAACCTAACCGGCATAACCAACGTGCTGATGTCGCCTGAGTTCACCGTACCCACCACATCATCCGACATCAAACTAAACTTTTATTTCAAAAACCCAAAAGGCGGCGACCTGACAGTGGCCATCACCGCAGACGGTGGTGTCACCTTCACCGATCTGGAAACAGGACTGACAGCCACCGACTGGACACCGAAAGAGTATCTGATATCCGATTACGCCGGACAGACGGTACGTGTGGCGTGGAAGTCAACCTCCAACTACGGCACCGGCGACGCCTACCACTACCTGGACAATGTGACGGTGAAAAGTCCTGACCTGTGCGCCCAACCAGGCAACTTCAGCATTTCCACCATATCGCAGGATTCGGTCACCGTCAACTGGTCGCTCTACACGGCCGAAGCCTACCCGGACAAGTATCGTCTGAAAGTGACGAAAGTAAGTGACGGAACTACCGTCATCAGCAACAATGCCCTGGTCACCATAGGCGAAAGCACCACGCTCCGCGGCCTTGAAGCAGGCACGGAGTACAGGCTAACCCTGCGCTCCGACTGCAACAGCAGCAACAAGGGCCTCTCGTCAGAGTCGGCCCCGTTCCAGTTTACCACGCTGCTGAATCCGGTAACACTGCCCTACCAGCTCGATTTCAACGGCAGCAACACTCTTCCAACCGGCCTCATCGCCCACGGCGATGTGGATCTCTCGTCCACTCCGACCTACGGCGCTTCGGGCAACTGCATAGTCCTGAGAGCCACCTCCACCGATGCCGCCATCGTAGTATTCCCGCAGATGGACCATCTCTCCAACGACCTGCAGTTCGCAGCCATGGTGAGGGGCAATGCGGCGAATCTGCCATACAGCATAGGCCTGATGGAAGACCCGCTGGATCTCTCCTCGTTCATGCCTGTACATGAAGACACCTTAGCCAAATCAGGCGAATGGTACGACCTGCGTTTCAACACCGGCTCCCTCACTTCACCCAAAAAGAAGATGAGCTTCGCCGTGATGCTGCCGAATTCAAAGACCTCCAGCATCTATATGGACAATATCGTCATTTCGCCCATACCTACGTGCCCCCGTCCAGAAAGGCTGGCGGTAAGCAGCTACGACTCGGTCCAGGCAGTGCTTCGGTGGGAAAGCATATCCACGCCCATCTTCCGCCAGGCACGTATCATGACCGGAACCGACACCACCTACCAGACCCTGACAGCCAATCCCGGCACGATCACCGGCCTGGCGTTCAACACACTCTATACAGTGCAGGTGCGTGAAGCATGTTCGGCAACCGACACCTCCGAGTGGTCGCTCCCCGCACAGTTCAAGACTTTCTGCGGTATCAACAGCACCTTACCGTATGTTGTAAACTTCGACAACGCACAGTTCCCCGACTGCTGGACCCAGCGTCAGGTGTCCTCAGGCACGGGTACCTCAGGATCGGACTACGGCGACAATGCATGGGTCCCGGCCAAATACACAGAAAGACAATGCCTGCAACTTCAGGATGCCAGAGCCGGCATCCGCACACTCGCCATCTCCCAGCCCCTATACATAGACCAGGCCGGAAAATACGACCTTGAATACCTGCAATACCGTAGTACGAACACCAAGGCAGGAGAAGGTATAGTGGCATGGATAAGCAATACCCCCGACACTGCGG
The DNA here is from genome assembly GCA_051870875.1 of Candidatus Aphodosoma sp. Taxonomy (GTDB): domain Bacteria; phylum Bacteroidota; class Bacteroidia; order Bacteroidales; family Paludibacteraceae; genus Aphodosoma. Next base: position 15,817 of record JBJECG010000039.1, on the reverse strand, counting down.
GAGCGCAGAAATGCCAGTTCATCCACAACGGACAAAGTCTGTCACCTGCCGAAGAATCCACAGGGTGGCACAAGTATGCGTTCAACATCCAGCGCCAGGGCGTGGTCTACATCATATTCGACGGTACCAACCAATACGGATCGGCAATGTACATCGATGACGTGACGGTGGTAACAGCACCTACATGCCGTCCGTACAAAGGCATATCCGCACTGTCAGACATCACCGCATCATCGGTGAAACTGACATGGGACAAGCCGTCAGAAGCAACCGTCACCCTGCTCGGCTACACACTCACCAGCACAAGCGACACCATATCAGACACCATACAGGTAAACGTCACGGCAGCCGACAAGATGGAACATACATTTACCGGTCTGACAAGCGCCACAAGCTATACCCTGCGCTACAGGATAGCCAATCTGTGCGGTACGTCCGACACTTCGGAATGGACCGCCCAGACAGTCAAGACGTTTGCCACCCAATGCGAACGCCAGACCCTGCCCATAAAACTCGGTTTCGAGCAAAGTTCACTTCCAATGTGCTGGCAGGTATATTCCGATGGTGCAAGCCAATACTGGCAAATCAATACCGTATCCTCATACGTCTATTCGGGAACAAAGTCGCTCAAACTGATAGACCACAAAGGGTATGAAATACCTCACCCGCTCTTCGTTTCGCCTCTGCTCGACATGCCGGATGCAGACTACCAGTTGCAGTTCGCCATGTACCGCCGTGCCAGTTCCAGCTATGCCCACGACCCGCAAGATACTACCGAGGGTGTGCGCGTTTGGGTCAACACAACCCCTGATACCGTAGGCGGCACCGTGATATGCTATATGCGTTCAAACAAGGATGTCGCGCCTGTCAAGCAATATACAGGCTTTGAACAGTATGTGTTCAACTTCCATGCTTCAGGCGACAGCTACATCATATTCGAAGGTATAGGCGACTATGGCAACGCAACATATCTCGATGACATAGAACTGATCGAGAAACCGTCATGCGAGAAGCTCAGCAACAGCTTCACCCTCACCGCCCTTTCCGACTCTGAGATACAGATCATTGCCGACGCCGCCTCCGCCACCTGGCAGGCAGAGTACGGCTTCAAGGGATTCACTCCGGGCGACGGCACACTGTCGGCGGTATTCTCCCGCGATACGGCAGTCATATCCGCTCTCAGAGACTCTACCGAATACGATGTCTATATCCGCCGTGTATGCGGCGACGAGTACAGCGAATGGACAGGCCCGCAATCGGCAGCCACACAATGGAAACCGGTAGTGGTAGATGCCACACACGAATATTTCGAGGACTTCGAAGGCTATGACGACGGCGAGACCATCGGCGACTACTTCATCGATGTACCCAAGAGCGGCCAGTCGATAAAGACATCCACAGCGATGAAAAAATACACTAACTCAGGAAGCAATCCGACATCAATCACCGCCTATGCCGGCAACCGGTTCTCAAAACAGCAGTACAGCTACTACCAGATCAGGTACATACCTGTGATGCTGACGGCAAACACCAACTACGAGGTATCAGGCTACTTCACTCAGGACGGCAAAGACGCGACAACCACACAGGTATCGCTCGTCTGGTCCGACCAGCCCGTGTATGAAGGCGCCACCGAGCTTGTCAGGGAGAATGTCGTAAACACATGGCAATACATAGCAAGCTACTTCACCGTGCCCGCCGACGGCGTGTACTATGTAGGTGTCAAGATCGAGCAGAACTACAGTCCGTACGCATCGGGCATGGACAATCTCAGAATCAGAGTGGTATCATGTATCCCCCCCACCTCTTCGACAGTATCCCAGATCACCACGGAGTCGGCACGCATAGACTGGGTGTCCGGAGCCACGGAGTGGGTGATAAAGGTGGCCGACAATACCATCGGGGACCCCGATGCCATGGACAATGTGGTATTCTGCGACACCGTCACCGACAAATGGGCTGACGTCACCGGCCTGACGGAGAACACGGAGTACACGTACATAATCCGTTCGATATGCTCAGGCACGCCAAGCGACTGGTCAAAAGCCAATACCTTCCGCACCAACTGCCAGCCTGTGAACGTACCTTACACACTCGACTTCGAAGATCCGAAACTGGAGGATATGCTCTGCTGGACACCTATGGGTGAAGACTACAGCTACAGCTACAGCACAAGCACCAAGCACGACGGTATGGGAGCCCTGCGCATCACGAACGGCACCTTCATCTCTCCGCAGATGGTGGTAAGCTCGCTGGCAGACTATATGATCACAGGATATGTCTATACGACCAAAGACAGCGTGGCATTCTCCATCGGCATCATGACAGACCCGGACGATGAATCGACCTTCGAACCGCTGGGTACTGTGACGGTACAGACCAAAAACAAATGGCAGGAGTTCACCGCATACTTCAACAAACTCTCTCAGCCTGAATACGAAGACTTTGCCGATGCGAAGTATATTGTACTGACATTCAGCACACCGGATGTAAGCTTCTATCTTGACGATGTGATTGTAGACGAAATCCCCACCTGCCCGAAACCTACCGAACCGGTGATCACCGACATCACGGCATCATCGTTCTCCCTCGGATGGACACCCAATGCAGGCGAGAACCGATGGCTGGTATCAATAGCATCGGCCGGAAGTGCGGCAATAGACACGGTAGTGACCGTCAATCCGTTTGTAATGACCGGTTTGCGCGGTGCCACCACTTACGATGTGTATGTCAGTGCCATCTGTTCGGCCACAGACACAAGCCGTGTAACCGAATGCGGTACACTGACCACGCTCTGCGCAATGGAAGAGGTACCCTGGATGCTGAACACCGCCATCGTCAAAGACAACCTGCCTATCTGCTGGACACGCGGCAATACGTCAGCTTCGTCGTACAGCGACTGGCGCGTCAAATCCGATAACAACACGGATTGTCTGTACTTCGACGATTATTCTTCCTACACAACCAAGACCAGTTCGATCCTCTCGCCGGAGATAGCAATAGACGGCGCCATAACGACCGAACTCACGGCCAATGTAAAGAACTACAAGTCAGGCAACCTGGAGATCATCATCCACGACATCACTTCATCGGCAAGCGACACTATAGTCACCATAGCCACTTCGACCACAGAGAAATACGAGAAGTACACACATGACCTCTCGGCATACTCAGGCAAGACGGTACAGGTAGAGCTGCGCATAACCACCGGATCGACATACAGTCCGAAAGTCTGCGTACAGTCGTTGAAGATAACGCCTCAGGCAACATGCAAGGAACCGACCAACCTGCTCTTTGATGCAGCCACTGAGACAACAATGACCTTCACTCTGGTTGATACCGTGGCCGAACATACCGCATGGGAATACCGTTATGTAGCAGCCGGCGGCGACATAAACCAGGCTGTACCTGCAGCGATTACCGGCGGCAAACAGTTCCAGATCGGCAGTCTGACAGCCTCCACCCGCTATTCGGTACAGGTAAGGACCAACTGCGGCGACGGTGACTACAGCAACTGGACCGACCCGGTAACCGGCAAGACGCTGTGCGCACCGTACCCCCTGCCGTACAATGAAGGATTCGAGAGCTATACCACCGAAACTCTGGGCGACGGCTGCTTCTCAATACTGAACTCGCTGGCCGGAGGATCATATCCGAAAGCCGAAATCACCACAGTCACTTATGTTTCAGAGGGAGAAAAAGGCTTGAAGATGTACTCATCATCCACTGAGCCGCTGTACTTCGTATTGCCGGATCTGGCCGACTCGCTTAAGAAGGTCATCCTGCAGTTTGATTACAGAAACGAGTCTGAAGGTACAAGCAACAGTCCCCTTGTGGTAGGATACATGTCTTCGGCCACCGACATGTCGACATTCGTACCGGTATATACATGTCCTATCACCCTTACATTCACTACAGTGACAATACCGTTTGATACCGTTGCAGCGATACAGGGCAACTTCGACGGATTCATAGCATTCAGATACGGAACCAAGGCCAACAACTGGTACTGCGGCCTTGACAACATCACCGTATTCAGCAATGACTACTGTATGCCTGTAAACGGCATCGAACTGCTTGAGGCCGGCGAAGACAGCGTGAAGCTGCATCTGTCGTCAGACAAGCCGGCAGCACAGTATCAGATAGCTTACGGAGCAGGCAGCGCCTCCGCCGACGCATGCACAGACAGCCAAATTGTGACGGGCGATACAGTAGTGATCAACGGACTCGCTTCCGGCTCGGTCTACAATGTGTTCGCACGCAGCATCTGCGGTATCAACGACACATCGGAATGGTCGGATGCCAAGTTTGTCCAGACTCCGTGCGGCACCTATCCACTGCCACGGGGCGGCAAATACGAGGATAACTTCGACACCTACAATGCGGCCAATCCGTTCCCGACATGCCTGTACAGGCTTCAGACAGCCAAAAAAGGCATCGAGTATCCTGCGGTAGATGAATCCACATATGCCTCATCAGGCAACCATGTGCTGCACTTCTCAGGCAAAAATGCCGTGGCCCTGCCACGCTTCGACGCCGAGATGCAGGTACTCAAGCTGTCATTCGACGTCAAAGCCATCAGCAGCAGTTACATATATGTCGGAACCACCAACTCGCTGAATATAGACAGCGTCAAACCTTTCGGCAACTTCTATATCAGTTCATATACTTCAGCCATAGAGACGAAAGTGGTGGACTTCAACGAATACGATGATGTAGAAGGCGACTATCTCGTACTGTACACCGAGCAGGCTGCAGACAATTTGCTTGTAGACAATCTTGCTGTAGAATGGGGCGAAACCTGTAGGGAAGCCGGAGATCTGAAAGTTTCGGGCATTACCGACATTTCGGCCGTCATGACATGGCATGGCTGCTACGACGCTACCGGATACGAGTATGTGCTCCTGTCGGGCACCGACACTGTGGCATCGGCCAATACCACTGCCACGACTCTGACATTCGATACGCTGACCTCCGTAACAGCCTATACATTCAAGGTCCGCGTATTCTGCGGGGTAACGGATACCACAGACTGGGCATCGGCCAACTTCAAGACAAAACCGACGCCGACCGCCGTGCCGTTCACTACAGGATTCGAGAACGAAGCCGACAACGCCCAATGGATAATGGCCAACGGCTCGTACTACAGCGACAAGTTCATCATCGGCAAAGATCCGATGGGAGTGGAGGCCGGTTCAAGGGCTCTCTACATCTCGAACAACGATTCGACGTACACGTACTCCGGTCCGGATTACTATGAAGACTGGGACGGCTATTACGATTATGACCATGAAACCATGTTCGCCTACCGTCTGTTCTCGTTTGAAACCGGACAGTACGATATCAAGTTCGACTGGAAAGGTACCGGCTCATACTCCAACTACGGATATGTATTCGTAATGGCAGACAGTCTGGCCGACCTGAAAGCAGGCAACATCTCCTACAAGACCTATAGTACGGCGATTTCGGAACAACTGAGGAACGGTACAAACTGGAAACGCGACTCCATGCTTGTCACCATCACCAAACCCGGTATCTACAGGCTGGCGGTAGCATGGGATCAGTCATACGGTCCGAGCTCTACTTCCACCCCGATAGCCATCGACAACATCAGCATCGAAAAGCTCGTGTGCATGGGTATCACCAACCTGAAACGACAGTACGTATCCGGAGCGGAAGCCTCGTTCACATTCTTCAACGGCAATGAAGGCAAGCTCACCCAGTACTACTGCGTGGCAGCAGGCAGCACCGATACCATCGCCGCCGATACTGTGGCAAACGACACGATATTGCTTACCGGCCTGACCCCGCAGACATCGTACACACTCTACGTAAGCGCAATTTGCGACGGAACCGCACCGGTCTGGTACAATATCGGATTCACGACACTCTGCATGCCGACGGCAGTCACCTCCGAGAGCCCGTACTTCGAAGGCTTTGAAGAGTACACTGCAGACGAAAGTCAGCTGGACGTATGCTGGACCGAGACAGCCACTGCCGGCTCAGAAACATGGAAAGTCAAGACCGCGTTGGGCGACCACTCACGTGAACCGTATGAAGGAAACAACTATGCCACCCTCAAATACGGACAACAACGGACCATGCAGCGCGACTTCCTGTTCGAGAAGGACAAGGCGTATGCCATATCCTATATGGCCAAGTTAGACATGACAGCAGCAAACAACTATGTCGTACTCACTATGAGCCATAACGGAAAAGACACCATACTGGCCAGGATGAATGCACCTGTTGAATGGACCATGGTTTCAACAGAGTACATCGCACCTGAGCAAGGTATCTACACCATAGGCATAAGAGGAGAGCTGACCAGTGCGCCATGGTATCTCTGCGTAGACAACTTCAGCATCGAACAGGTGGCCTGGGGAACTCCGGCCAACCTGACAGTGTCAGGCGTGACCACCACCGAAGCCCAGTTCGCATGGACGGGAACAAGCTCACGTTACCAGCTGCAGATAACCACAGCAGACAATACCGTGATAGTTGACTCCACATTCGAAGGCAAGACATTCCATGCCAGAAACCTCTCGTCGTCCACCTACTACAAGGTCCGCGTAAGATGCAACGAGGACGACGGAGTGTCGAAATGGATCCAGACCGACTTCTCGACCGAATGTGATGTGGTAACCGTACCTACAGCCTACAGCCAGGATTTCAACGACTCGTACAATACTGTACCGCAGTGCTGGGAAGAGGCATCAGCCACCTTCACAGGCAGCAACTATGTGGTATGGCAGGGAGCTACCGACAACGGCAACGGTGTGATGCAGCTCAACCTTGCATACGCATCAGGCGTCAAGATGCTCCGCTCCGTTCCTATCCATCTGGCAGGCACAAGCAGTCTGTTGTCATTCGACTACGTGAACCGCTCGACCGAAACACTGAATGTGATGGTCAGCACCGACGGAACGACGTTCACCGACACCATATTGTCGGCTGCACAGAGTTCAGTACGCCAGACATTCACATACAACCTGCAGAACTACGCCGGTGACACCATTACAGTGGCATTCATGACCAATGCGACCAAGAAGGTATCAAATACATACATGTATATCGACAACTTCCGCGTCAACTGCAAAGGCCAGGATGTGGTGTACAACATACCGCCGCGCTGTCCGGGCGAGGGCTATGTAGGCAACGGATTCGACATTCCGGGCAACAAACTGACCGAAATCGGAGTCTATGAATACACCAGACTGCATACCGCCGCCACAGCCGGAGAGTGTGACCATGTCGAGAAACTCGTACTGAACATACAAGGCGGAGGTGTCACCGAACTGAGAGACACTATCTGCGAAGGCGACGTCTACTCTGACGGCACATTCAACAATCTGACGGTAGCCGGCCGGTATGAGCAGATCCTTGAATCGTCTCTCGGCTGCGACTCCACGATACGCCTCTACCTTGAAGTGGCCAATCCGCGCTACAGCTACTCAGACACCATCTGCGACAACCAGACCTACACGTTTGGCGGCAAGCAGCTGACGAAACCGGGTATCTATACCGATACTATCAAGACCACTTCGTCGTGCGACTCGATAGTGACGCTTACCCTCACCGTCCTCCAGACCCGCTTCGAAGAGGAATTGACAGTATGCAAAGGCACAAGCCACATGTGGTTGGATACAGTGCTCACCACGACAGGTGTCTACGAACGCCGCTACACCAACCATATCGGCTGCGACTCGGTATACGTCATCGACTTCACCGTACTCGAAGACCAGTTCACCGTAGACAGCACCATCTGTTACGGAAAATCGGTGGTATTCGGTACAGAGACCCGCACCGAGACAGGTACTTATGTGGTCACCTTCGAAAACTATCTCGGCTGTGACTCTGTCGTTACGCTCAACCTTACAGTCACCGACCCGGATACCGTAACTGTCGAAGACATCTCTTGCGAAGGCCATCCGTATTACGGCAACGGCTACACAAACCTCGAAGTGACCAAAGACACCGTACTCATCAACCAGACAAGAGATGCCGGAGGATGTATCACCGTGACACGTGTCGCACTTGACTTCATAGAGACAGTCAGAGTAGACACTACAGTGACAATCAAACACGGAGACACGTACAACTTCTGCGGCAACAGCTACACCGAAGCAGGCACCTACGTTTGCGACAATCTCAAGACCGAACAGGGCTGCGACTCCGTAGTCACCCTTCACCTGGTTGTAAGCACCGGTACCGACATGACGAAAGTGCAGTCGCTCGTACTTGCGCCCAACCCGGTACGCCGAGGCGAAGTGTCGTACATCCACCGCACATGGACAGCCGAAGAGCAGGACGGCATGATGATAGAGACCGTCAACTCACTCGGCCAGGTCATCGCCCGCGAGACACCGGACGAGTTCCCGATAGCCGTCAGCACCGCCAACGTGAGCGGAGTCTACTACATCCGCATCACCACCGGTACAGGCGAAGTATATATCGGCAGCCTGGTAGTGAAGTAAACAACCCCACTCCGGCAACGGAGTAACATAACCCGGATTGAGGCTGCTTCATGCTGAAGCAGCCTCTTTTTTTTTCCATACATCCTGCACATCTTTTCCCATACACATACTGCACGTCCGCATTCCGCAGGCAGCACATACCCCTTACACCGCGTAACGGCGCAGCCGACCGGCAGCCGAATGCCGTTGCAATTTGAATCTGCAACGGGGAAAAATGCGGAATTGAAAAATTATCAGGTACATTCTATTGTTTATGTAAAATAAAATCGCTAACTTTGAAGCGTTGATAATCCGGGCATGGTGTTGCCGGCCTGCAGGCCGCCTCATCTGCATCCGGTCTTAAAAACCTCTGACATATACACTTAATTCTATACGATCTATGAACAACAAAATCTACATTGTATTATTGGCTTTAATCGTCAGCCTATGTGCGGAGACACATGCGATGACTTACTTCTGCGGGTTTGAAAATCAGTCAGATACCGCAGGATGGAAGTTTGTCAAACGCCCGACTTTGAAGTCAGACTTTGTGATCGGCCAGGCAATAAGCAGGATAGGTTCCCGGTCGATGTATGTATCTGCCGACAACGGCGCGACGGCAGGATACGAAAGTACGGCGAGCGGATACATCATCGTAGCCTACCGCAAATTTACGTTTGCAGCCGGCCTTTATGACCTGGCATTCGACTTGCGGATCGTAGGCGATGCACAGTCGAACAACGACGTATTGCGCGTGGCCTGCTTCCCGACCACGACATCCGGCGGTGCGGCACAGACCCCGAAAGCCGCCTCGATAGGCTCGACTTTTCCCCAGTTGGTCACACTGAACACCGTCTCAGACAACAAAGGGAATGAGAATTTCGCCAATATACCGTGGACCAATATACTCTGTACGCTGAACATACCGGATGACGGCGACTACTATCTGGCGTTCTACTTCAAGGAATCGGGAGGAGTAAACAGCAACTTCAACCCCGGTCCGTGCATCGACAATATCCAGATATGCACCCACCAGCTCTCAACGCACTGTGCAGCCCCCCCAAAAAACCTTCAAGTCAACAACCAGCCCGGTCAGCTCGTGGTATCATGGCAGGGCAACGCCACATCGTATGAACTGATGTACTACAACTCCACCACTGCCGGCGGGGCTTCGTCGGTCACAGTCGTAAACAATATCACCACCACATCATACGCCATACCATTGAACCGCATGGATGAGGGAGTGTACAATTTCCATGTACGGTCTACATGTGCCACAGATACGAGCGTGTGGGTCGAAAGCCCGAACTTTCTGGTCTATGATCCGGCCCTGCACTGTCTCGACTACCTGAACTTCAACGCCCCGGGTGTCACATGTACGTCAGGAGTCTTCCGCAACCCGTACCAGACCAAAGGAGTGAAAGACTTCGGCCCGGAATCGAAAAACAGCATGCACACCGTACACTTCAACAACACCGAGTATGACCGTCTGACAGGCTACCAGCTGAAAACAGTACCCGAGGGTTCCATTGCATCAGTCCGTCTGTCCAACTGGACAGAAGGCAACTCCCCGTCAGGCTCCATCGAATACACCTATACCGTGAAAGCCGATGCCAAAGTACTGCTGCTGCGCTATGCCGCAGTGCTGCAGTACGCCTCACACCACCCGGCAAATGAACAGACCCGCATTCACGTTGAAATATTGGATTCGGCAACCGAGCGTCTGCTGTCGCAATGCACGGAAGCCGACTTCAATGCCAAGGATGTGGCAGAAGGCAACACCCGCGGATGGAAGACATACATCCCCAAACCGGGCGAAGTGGACAACACCGACTGCCCCATAAAATGGCTGGACTGGGCAGTGTTGGGCATCAACCTTGAGCAGTACATCGGCCGGACCGTAAAAATCAGGCTTACGCTGTACGCCTGTTCGGCCGACTTCCACTTCGGATACGCCTACTTTACCCTCGACTGCTCAAAAGGCGATATCGAAGGCATGAGTTGCGGCACGGTGCCTGACAGCTTCACGGTATCCGACGGTTTCGACTACAAATGGTACAAGGTATCAGACCCGACCCAAACCGCCGTATGTACGACAAGGACATTCGTCCCCGCAGTCGGCGATACATGCTCTTACTACGTGGATCTGATGTATCCTGAAAACAACAACTGCAAATTTACCCTTACGGCCTATACATTGCCGCGTGTGCCAAAACCGATGGCGAAGTTTGCATGGACACCGTCAGACTGCCAGAACCGCGTGACCATAACGAATCTGAGCCGCGTACATATCCTGGAACCGGGCAAGCCGGAACGTCCGGCCCGCGACACCATCCACTCCTATCTGTGGGACATGGGCAAATACGGGACATCAAAACTGAAGACTCCGCAGCTCGTGGTGCCGAACGAAGGAGACACATTCAATGTCATACTCCGTGCAACGTTTAACGGCTGTTTCGCATGCGATACGTTCAAAGTGGAAGTGCCGCCTATAGGAGAGTCCGTAGGCCGCGACACCGTCCATATCTGCGAAGGCGGAAAAGTGACATTCAACGGAAAGGATTACTACCATCCGGGAGACTTTATAGATACCCTCAAGTCCGTATACGGCTGCGACTCCATCCTTCAGCTGCACCTTGAAGTGCTTGTGCCCGACACGTTCATAACGTTCGACACCATCTGCTCCGACAAAGAGATAGACTTCTTCGGACAGAAACTGACCAAAACGGGTAAATACACCCATACCGTATTGAGCAAAGGCGGATGCGACTCCCTGTACTATGAGAAGAATCTGTATGTACATGAAACGCTGGTAATGGAATTTGACCCCATTTCCGACAACATCTGTGCCGATGACGACAACTTCGTACTGCAATACAACATCATGCAAGGCATAGCGACAGACTACAGCGTGCATTTCGATTCCGAAGAGTTCGTGGATATTGCCATGACGGCTGCCAACGAGGACAAACTCATCACCATAGACATACCGGAAAACATCAGGCCGAACAGATACTCCGGTACGGCCACATTCTACAACTCCGACTGCGGCAACGTGTCTTTGCCGTTCGAGTTTACGGTGAAGTATCCGTCGTCCGTAATCACCCAACGCTGGAACGATGTGCTCAGTGTGTACAACTCCGGCTACAACGGAGGGTATGACTTTGTGGCTTTCCAATGGTTTTTAGACGACGAACCTATAGAAGGCATGACAAACTCGCAAGTGTACCAACAGGGCAAAAACCTGGAATACGGCCGTAACTACTCCGTACTGCTCACCCGTGCCGATGACGGCATCTCGTTGATGTCATGCGCGTTTGTCCCCGTAGAATATTCTGTGGACGAACAGACCGGAACCCTGATATTCTCAGGCTCGTCTGTCGCCGTCAATTCGGAAGTGGCAGCGAAAGCCGAACTGTTTACGTTCACCGGCGTGAAACTGGGCGAATGGATTATTTCGGAAGGAAACAACGAACTGGCTATGCCCAATATAGACGGCACCTACATACTGCGCATCATCTATCAGAACGGATACGTACAGACAGAACGTGTGGTGGTGCGGAAATAGCAGCACTTCCGCGCCTGTCTTATAAACCAGGCGCGGCTGCCTGAAACCGGCTGACAGGCCGGAAAACGGCGGCACACGGTCATTGTCATCACCACGCAACCCCGGACTACAGTATTTTTCAGCGGCTTCACGTCAGCCAACGTGAGGCCGCTGAAATTTTGACGGCACCAAAGAGAACAGTATTTTCCATATTGTTCATGGCCGATAAAGCCGGTGAACAGACCACGCGCTTTTTCAGAGGAACAGTATTTTCCTTATTGCTCATGGTCGGGCTGAGAGGGTTATATACTTATAATGAGGGAATACAGACATTCACCGGATGCCCTTGCCATGGCCGCAGGCACAGACAAGGCATTCCAGACAATAATATCCGGTGTCAGTCAGACTGTAACACGTGCATACGGAGGCAGAGAGGGATCGCAAAAGTCGGAATCAAGGAATTTGTAGTAACCTGTAATTGCAACCATTGCTGCATTGTCGGTCGTAAAAGAGAATTTCGGGATGTAGACTTCGACGTTGTGCCGCCGGCCGTATTCGGTAAATGCCCTGCGCAGTCCGGAGTTGGCAGAAACGCCTCCGGCAACCGCTATATGACGCACTCCGGTATGACGCACCGCCTTGTGCAGCTTGTCCATAAGAATGTCGATGACAGTACGCTGCAATGAGGCACAGAGGTCATCACGATGAGTGCTGACAAAATCGGGTTCCAGCTTCACAGCATCACGCAGCGTGTAAAGGAACGATGTCTTCAATCCGGAAAAACTGTAGTCGAAACCGTCGATATGCGGTCTGGCAAAACGGAAGGCATCGGGATTGCCGAGAGCGGCGTATTTGTCGATATACGGGCCTCCGGGATACGGCAAACCCATAACTTTGGCACATTTGTCAAACGCCTCGCCGGCCGCATCGTCAATAGTCTGTCCGAGCACTTCCATCCGGTTGTAGCCGCTGACGAGGATAATCTGCGAATTGCCGCCCGACACCAGCAGGCACAGGAACGGGAACTGCGGGATGTGCGCCACGACTCCGGGTTCGCGGACGAAATGCGCCAGCACATGAGCCTGCAAATGGTTGACATCGACCAGAGGGATGCCCAGCCCCAGCGCGAAACCTTTGGCGAATGAGGTACCGACCAACAGCGACCCCATAAGACCGGGCCCACGGGTAAACGCCACGGCACTTATCTGTGATTTCTCCACTCCGGCCTGCTTCAACGCCGCATCGACCACCGGAATGATATTCTGCTGGTGCGCACGCGATGCCAGCTCGGGCACGACGCCTCCATACATTTCGTGTACAGCCTGCGATGCAGTGACATTTGAAAGCAGCACGCCGTCAGACAAGACGGCTGCCGATGTATCGTCACACGACGATTCGATACCCAGTATTATGCAACTCATATCCAAGACGTATAAAAAGCCCTGCCATTGTATTGCGGGTTTCCCTTACTTTCACTAACTTTGCAGAAGCAAAACACAGTTTCCGCATACCGGACGGCAACGACAAAGCAACTGCAAAAGTACGAAAAAATTCGCCAAAATAACAGCTATATGTCTCGTCAGTTTGGCAGCTCTGGCGGGCCTGACCGTTATCTTACTCAACAACAGTAAGATACAGCGTCATATAGCCAATACCATATCATCGGTATTTGAAAATATGACCGGCGGCGGACTGGAGATAGGCAATCTGCACCTGCGGATACCGCACACGATAAGGCTGGACTCCGTAACGCTATACGACACGCAGCACAACAGAATAGCATATATAGCGAAGGCCGATGCCCACATAAGGCTGCTGCCCTTGCTGCGCGGAGAAATGAACGTAAGCCACATATCGGTGGACAGACTGCATGCGCACATAGACATTTCACCGGATTCGGTACTCAACATACAGTATCTGGCCGACGCCTTCAGATCCGAGAAGAAGGTATCGCCTCCTGATCTGGAATTCCCCCTTGTCACACTTACCGGCAGTTCGCTCCGATATACAGACCGGAGAGGGCCCCGGCAGCAGACACCCGGCATCTTCAACGCCAAAGACATATCAGCCGAAGAGATAAACGCCGGGCTGTCGTTGTCACTGCACGGAGGCAGCCGGCTACATGCAGCCATATCACATTTCAGCTGCAAGGAAAAGAGCGGTCTGAGAATCGACAATATAAGTGCCGGTCTGACGACCAATGACACGACCCTGCTTCTGACGGATTTCTCGGTGGCACTGCCGCAGACTTATCTGCACATGGATTCGGCCACCGTCAGCACCCGCCCCGGCGACGACGGCAAACCGGAATGGGGACAGGCCCGGATATACATGGCCATAACCGATGCCCGGGTATACCTGCCTGACTTGAAAGCATTTGCCCCACAACTGCGCGGACTGAAGGAATACGCCTACCTCTCGACCGAAGTAACCGGCAAGATAAACAACCTGCACGTAGGCAATCTCCACGCCCGTTACGGCAAAGTGCTGTCAGTAAAGGCATCGGTAGATGTCAACGGACTGCCAGACTACGAACAGGCCTTCTACTACTGCAATATAGACCATATCACATTCGACAAGGCATCCGTCCAGGACCTGGCCGCCAACATTTCAGGCAGGCCGTTCACCCTGCCGCACGACATATCGAATCTGGGCGTATGCCGTTATTCGGGCAACATAGCCGGCTTTCTCTCCAACATGGTGCTCTACGGCAACCTGCGTACCGCTATAGGCAGCATCAAAACCGATGTGAGCGTAAAGGCGACAGACCACCTGCAACTGTTCCAGTTCGACGGCAAGATAGCAAGCGACAACCTGAAGCTGCACCGCATAATGCCCCGGTCCGGACTGTACGACGCCAGTTTCTCCACAAAGGCGAAATTCACGGTGGGAAGCAACAACCGGTTTTCAGGCAACGCCGACCTCAAAATCAACAAACTCACCTACAACAATTACAGCTACCGCAACATCAATATCAACGGAGCGTTTACCCGACATCAGTTTACAGGAAAGATACTGGTAGACGACCCCAACTGCCACCTGGCGTTTGACGGCATGATGTCAGACGAAAACGACTACAACAATTGCAAATTCACATTGGAACTCGCCCACTTCAAGCCCCACAAACTCAACCTCACCCCCAAATACCGGGATCTGGAAATTTCGGTATCGGCAGTTTCCGATTTCGAAGGCGGCGACATGAAAATGCTTTCAGGCTATCTGTCGCTCGACTCGCTGCATATCATAAACGGGGAGCAGAAAGAATACCTGCTGCCGCAACTGCTCCTGCAGTCGACCAACGACACGGTATCATCCGTCACCCTGAAATCGGACCTGATCAACGGGGAAATAAAGGGCCGGTATGACTTCACCCGCCTGGCCAACGACCTGACGGCGGTGCTCGCCGAAAAAATGCCCGTCGCCTCGCTATTGCAGAAAGAAGGCTACAGAAAGATGCCCAACGAGCTGACTTTCGCGTTTGCCATAGAACCGCTCCGGCCCCTCTTCACCACGCTTGACATACCATGGTTCACCAACGAAACCGCCAACATCTACGGCACAATAGACACCTACAACAGTCATGTGGAAACCATAGTAAGCATACCCGACCTTTCAGACGGCAAAAATACGATAGACAGCATAATGCTGACCGCCGACAATTACGACAAAGTGTCGCTGGCACTCTGCGCATCGACAAGGATGAAAACAGGCAGGCTGAATGCGTCGCTCAATATAGATGCGCAGTCGGATACGATACAGACATCGCTTACATGGGACAACCATGCCACTACCAAGCAGCTGACCGGCGAGATAG
>JBJECG010000038.1:0-36554 GCA_051870875.1 Candidatus Aphodosoma sp. | reverse complement strand
AAGGAAACTGTTTAGTCGCACGTCAAACTAATTATATTTCAACTATGCTTGTCAAAACTTATGCTGCTGCCATCCAGGGTATTGATGCTATAGAAGTGACGGTGGAAGCCAACATCACACCTGGCGTACGATTCCTTTTGGTGGGGTTGCCCGACAATGCGGTCAAGGAAAGTCATGAACGCATATTTTCGGCATTGCAGCATAACGGCTTGCCTTTGCCACGCAAGCAGGTGGTGATTAATATGGCTCCTGCCGATATCAGGAAGGAAGGGGCGGCTTATGATCTCCCTATTGCCGTGGCTATGTTGGCTGCCAATGAGTCGCTGCCGGCTGATATGTTGGACAAGTATATGATGATGGGCGAAATGTCGCTTGACGGCTCGTTGAAACCTGTAAAAGGTGTCCTCCCGATGGCTCTCCTGGCTCAGGAGCGAGGTTATAAAGGTATTGTTTTGCCTGTAGAGAATGCCCGTGAGGCTGCGGTTGTCGGATCTCTTGATGTGATTGGAGTCAGAAATCTGTCGGATGTACTCGGCTTCTTTGCAGGTAAGGCCGACATTGCTCCTGTGAAAGTCGATACTTGTGCCGGGTTTTTTGCGGAAAATGAGAACTTCGATGTCGATTTCGATGAAGTCCGGGGACAGGAATCTGTGAAAAGGGCATTGGAAGTGGCCGCAGCAGGAGGACATAATATTCTCATGGTAGGCCCTCCCGGTGCCGGCAAGAGTATGATGAGCAAGCGGTTTGCCACCATATTGCCTCCGCTTACACTGCGTGAATCCCTTGAAACGACCAAAATACACTCTGTTGCCGGAAAATTGGATGCCGGTTCTGGGCTTGTCACACGCCGTCCGTTTCGCAATCCGCACCATACCATAAGCGATGTGGCTTTGGTGGGCGGAGGGGCAAATGCCCAGCCCGGTGAAATTTCATTGGCTCATAACGGCGTGTTGTTCCTTGACGAACTGCCTGAATTCAAACGCTCTGTGCTTGAAGTGTTGCGTCAGCCGTTGGAAGACAGGAAGATTACGGTAGCACGCACCAAACTTACGGTTGAATATCCCGCAAGTTTTACGTTGGTGGCATCAATGAACCCTTGCCCGTGTGGCTATTACAACGACCCTAATCACGCATGTACATGTACTCCTGGGGCAAGACAACGTTATCTCGGACGTATATCCGGCCCTCTTTTGGACAGGATAGATATGCACATTGAGATTACGCCGGTACCGTTCACTCAGCTCAACGGTATCGGTCCGGCCGAGAGCAGTGCGGCAATACGGGCGCGGGTGGTGGCTGCCCGCAAGATACAGACCGAACGTTTTGCCGGTACCCACGGCATACATTGCAATGCGCAGATGACTTCTCGTCAGATTCGGCAATATTGTGTGCTTGACCAGGACGGTTCCTCCCTGCTCGGCAGGGCCATGACAAAATTCGGGCTTTCGGCTCGCGCACACGACAGGATACTCAAATTGTCGCGTACAATTGCCGATCTCGACAACTCTCTACATATCTCTCCTGCTCATATCAGCGAGGCCATCAATTATCGGAATCTCGACAAAGATTGTTGGAATGTATAGTGATTGCTGGCAATTGACAGAAACCATCTGTATAGTGGCCCGTAATAGATTTTTTGTATAACCCATTTTTAGCTTATTGTTATGGAAGATTTTTCTGACATATTGTCTGACGTGCTGATTGTCTTGCTGCTCATGGCATCATCGGTCATAGGATCCATTGCAAAATCATTGAAAAAGCGTAGGACGGATACTGAAAAGCGCAAGGCGATGACTGCCGGTGAAAACCATGCCCCGGATAAAACTGTTGTCCCATCTCCGAAACGTTTTGGCAAACGGCATGATTTCCCTGATACCGTCATTGTTGATGACGGTGTTCGTGTTTTGTCGGAAATTTCGTATGACAAATTGCGCGAAAAGATGACGGATGAAGAGATTGCGCATTATTATCCTGTTGAGTACGAACGCCATCTTCAAGAACTGAAGTTGGCTGACATTGCCCGGCGCGAGAATGCTGGACGTGAAACCGGACTTGCGGATTACAGCCAGGCAAAAGACCGTACCGTGATTTTTGAAGAAGGAGGAAGTGCTGTCGGCAAGTCTTCTTTGCATCCGTCTCATATTACGTCAAAAGGCAAATGCGGTTCTCCTGGTACATCCGCAAACTACGGCCCTGTAGTGTCAATCCCGGATTTGAGCACCCCTGAATCGGCCAGATCCGCATTCATTGCATCAGAAATATTTAACCGCAAATATGTATAGCCCCGACTGTGTCATGGATATTGGTGCATACGCTGTCGCTCGGAACTTCCGGTATTTTGGATCATATCAGTTGAAGGCGCACGTTAGCATTTTGTCATGTTGTCTGCTTCGTTTTCTTGCGTTTGGGGATTTTATATTGGACAACGTTGATTTGTCACTTGAAAAATTTTGTAGGTTAAAAAATAGTTTGTACCTTTG
Organism: Candidatus Aphodosoma sp.; assembly: GCA_051870875.1. GTDB lineage: Bacteria > Bacteroidota > Bacteroidia > Bacteroidales > Paludibacteraceae > Aphodosoma. The sequence goes on along the minus strand of JBJECG010000038.1, from coordinate 34,074 downwards.
CACTTGGTATTCAGGTAGAATGCTGTGACGAAGAGATCCGGTGTAAAAAGTCGGGTTTCTTTTTGTTTGTATCGGACATGGAATGGAGTCGTCAGTATGAAGTCAATGGCGACCCATATTTTTTATTACTGTATTCAACAAAGATAGCGATATTTACAATTAAAAATCAGAAAATTATGGCTGTGGTTTACATGACCGAAGACGGTTACAAAGCTCTTATTGACCAAATCAAGCAGATGGAATCGGTTGAACGTCCTCGTATCTCGGCGCAGATCGCAGAGGCCCGAGATAAAGGAGACTTGAGCGAAAATGCTGAGTATGACGCTGCTAAGGAAGCTCAGGGTATGCTGGAAATGAAGATTGCCCAATTGAAAGATACACTTGCAAATGCCCGTGTCATAGACGAAAGCAAATTGACGATGGATGTCGTTCAGATTCTTTCACGTGTGAAAGTGAAAGAACAGAAGTCTGGCCGCGTTATGGAATATACGCTCGTTTCCGAAAGCGAAGCCAACATCCGCCAGGGCAAACTGGCTGTAGGTACACCTATTGGCAAGGCTTTGCTCGGAAAAAAGGTAGGTGATGTGGCCGAAGCTGTAGTGCCTGCCGGTACACTTCACCTCGAAGTGCTGGAAATATCCATCTGATGCGTTTGCTCCGACTTACAAGACACTGACAAATGCGTTGCATACGGGGACACTTGCTCTCAATGGGTAAAGTCCGTGTGCAACGCATTTGTTAAAAACACCCTTTCTCTTGCAAATCCAAAATTAAACATCTACCTTTACTCTCACACGAAATTGCACAATACACATTGTCCTTTTGGTGATCTATTGGAATTTTTTTATAATGAGACCTCATCCCGCATACACACTTTTCTCCCTCATCTGGGAATGGTTACCTGCTGTCGGTTGCACTGCTTTATATAAAAATACACGTATATGAAAAAAATTATTTTTGCGGCCTTTGTCCTGTTGCTGTTTGTCAGCTGCGAGAATCAGAACCGTACCGCCGGCATCGACAAACACCTCATCGGCACATGGGAGCGCGTTTCTGAGAGACTGCACGCCGCCACCCCCGACGGTGTGGTCAACGAAGAGAATCCCGATTTCATCAAACGTACCATGACCTTCAAACGCAACTGGCGAGCCGTCATCACCGATGGCGATGAGACAACAACCGAGAATTATTACCTTGGCATGGATGCCTATTTGAAAGGGTTTGGTACTGATATGCGTTTTTGGAATGACGGAAACAATTATTTGTATATCACGCTTCCATCCGGTAAAAACGAATACCTGTTGTATGAAATCAAGAGTGACACCATGACCACCTTGTTTGCAGCGCCACCTCCAGGAGGCACAAGGTCATACAAGTATGTGAAAGTGAAATAAATTAATTAATATATCAATTAACAACTTAATTGACTATCTTTGCTTTGTATGAAAAAGCCATCGTTTCATCCAACTATTTACTGACATTTGACATCTTAAATTTATTGATTATGAAACTTGTTGCTAACCTTAACCCAACTGTGTATCAGTACATCTGCATCACTCAGAATGCAAAGACCCTGTTCAATGGCAAGACATCGGACAAACAATTTGAAATCGCTGATGTTTCAGATGGAAAAATTACGATTGGAATAAAGCGCAGGCTGTTGCCGTTTGTGATGAAAACCTACAATATGGATGTTGAGGTGAAATCCAATTCTGCGGTTGTCATCAACGATTCAATGTCGGTACGCAAATTCAGAAACGTTATGACTGCGTTGCTGTTGCTGCTTGCAGGTTTGAGTTTCCTCGTTTTGCACAATGATTACGCCATGTCGGCTTGGCTTGCTGCTGCATTTATTCTAATAGCCTGCTATGTTATAATGTCAGTTCGCTATAATAGAGATTTCAACAAGCAGTTCAAAATTTATGTAATCTGAAACCAAGCCAAGATACAGATAGTCTATAATAGACTTTCAACACTTAAAAGGTGTGTGTCAAAATGGAGAAGCTTCAAATTGACATACACCCTTTCTTCACTTTGCTGTCCGGCAAAATTACTGAAGTCGCGCTTAAAATCAATGGCAACGACAGAACTGCATTGTCGAAAGAGTGCTGTTTATGTTTTTTCAGCTGCACTTTCTGCAAAAGTGCGGTGGGTTCGTCCTTTTTCCGTCTTTCTCGGCTTGGGCAATCATGATGTCGCAGGCGTAGTTGTCAACTGACTCTGCATTTACCGAAATAAGGCGGGGTTTATAAAGCAGAATCCTCCTCTGTCCGCTGGGGCTTGTACAAACGGCTTTCAGCGGACTTTTTATTGCCTCCCGCCGTATTGAGAAATAAAACAGAACAGCCTTTTGACAGGTTAATCTGAATATATTTGGCTGTTCGCTGAAATTTCGCTATTTTTGCAAATTCAAAATTAAACATCTGCCTATTACGCGAAATTTCACAATACACATTGTCTTTTTGGTGATCTATTGGACTTTTTTATAATTAGACCTCATTCCGCATACACACTTTTCGCCCTCATCTGGGGATAGTTGCCTGCTGTCGGTTGCACAAATTTATATAAAAACACACGTATATGAAAAAATTCATTTTTGCGGCCTTTGTCCTGTTGCTGTTTGTCAGCTGCGAGAATCATACCGCCGGCATCGACAAACACCTCATCGGCACATGGGAGCGCGTATCCGAAAGGTTGCACGCCGCCACCCCCGATGGTGTGGTTAACGAAGAGCGTCCCGATTTCATCAAACGTACCATGACCTTCAAACGCAACTGGCGTGCCGTCATCATCGATGGCGATGAGACAGCAACCGAGAATTATTACCTTGGCATGGATGCCTATCTCCAGGAGCAGAAACGGTGGGGCGATCTTATGACCGATTGGCGCGATGATGTCCGTTACCTTTACATCGTGCTTCCATCTGGCGAAAGCGAACTGTTGGACTATACTGTCAAAGGCGATACATTGTTTACCGGTCCCGCCGACCCTGAACCCGGAGGCCATTGCACCCACAAATACGTCAAAGTCAAATAGTTTTTATTCATCTGTTTTTTTTGTTATGTCACGTAAATATTTTATTGGAGTGCTATTTGTGATACTCCTTGCAGCATTGCATATGCCAGTGACTGCACAAAATCACGTATACGGTGCTATTATCGATGATGATGAAGTGATGTCATTGCCGATTATAGAACCGAGTGATATTGTTTCCGTTATAGATACTAATACAGCGTATGTTTCTCCGATTAGTGTTATGTTGAATACTCCGCCGATAGGCGATCAGTATTCACAAGGATCATGTTGTGCTTGGGCCCTTGGTTACGCTGCTTGTGGAATATTGACATACGACAAGTATGGCCGGGATTGGGAGGTGGCAAAACGTAGTCCGAACTATATGTTCAATCAACTGAAAACATCATCAGATTGTACAAGAGGTTTTTCCATTGCTAAAGGTATAGAATTGCTAAAGAATCAGGGAATCTGTTCGTACAAGTCGATGCCGTATGAACCATACAGTTGTGCTACTCGTCCAAATGCATTACAGAAGTTGGAGGCCTCCTATAACAAATTTATCGGCGGTAGAGTGACTAAAACAAATTTGGTTGGAAAGGTTAAGTCATTCATAAATAGAGGTGTGCCGGTAGTTATAGATTTTAGAGTTTCCGATGAGTTTGATAACGCTGCCGATGGAAATGGTATAATAACCTCTTATGTTGTTAATCCCAAAGTAGACACATCTTTTCATGCTTGTTGTATTGTTGGATATGACGAAAGCAAACAAATGTTCAAGCTTCAAAATTCATGGGGAGTTGGTAGTGGCGATAATGGTTTTATATGGGTGTCGTACAACATACTGCCTACAATGGTTCGATATGCGTATGTTGTTGAGCCTGTCGAAAATCCGAACTTTGAATTTGAAATTGAGGGTGCAAACAGAATGTGCAGTTCCGAAACGTACAGCATCAAGAATTGCCCTTCAACGGCCATAGTTACTTGGCATGTCCCATTTAGTAACCTTTCAAGTAGCACATACAACAGACAATTGGTCGCCACCCCCGATGGCTCGAAAATTACAATTACGCGAGATGTGGTGATAGCGGCTGGCACTGAGTCCGGCAGTCCGTTTGTGATTATGGGCTACACTGGCAACTTGAAGGTTTCAGCCGACATTGAGTTGAATGGCATGACTTACTATCTGGAACGTACAGTCTACGTCGGTACTGAGGTGCACCCGACAGTTTCTGAAGTTCCGGTTTATTTGCCGCCATATCCTATAGGCCAGACTTCCTCTTTTGGCGATTTTGATTACTTGACTGGTCACAATGTCAAGTTCAAATGCACTAATATCCCTGTCGGGAATTTGACTTGGGAGGTGACAATACCTGGCGAAGGCGTTAAGCGTTACTCGAACACCGAATATGTGGAGTTTACATCCAACACACCGGGGACGGTTACACTGAAAGCGTACAATACGGCAGGTTGTCCCGAAGATAACTTTCATATGCAGACCATGACATTTGGCAGATTAGGCCTCGTCATACATCCGATCAATCCGGTGTCGTCTGGTGATGAGATAAATGCCAAAGTGTATGCAGAAATCTCAGGCGACGTACAAGGACAATCTTGCATTGCGACAATGAGCAGCACCGGCAACAGTGTGGTGCGTATCCCTTACGATGGTAGCTATGTTGTTGAAATTTGGGATAGTATGAATGGTAAGGTTGCCGCCTATGATTGCATTGGAGCAGATGTTTCTGTTCCGTCTGCTGGATTGACGAAAGGCGTCTATTATCTCAAACTGGTTGTTGACGGTAAACAGTCCGATGTCGCAGGCATAGTTGTCAACTGACGCTGCATTTACCGAAATAAGGCGGGGTTTATAAAGCAGAATCCTCCTCTGTCCGCTGGGGCTTGTACAAACGGCTTTCAGCGGACTTTTTATTGCCTCCCGCCGTATTGAGAAATAAAACAGAACAGCCTTTTGACAGGTTAATCTGAATATATTTGGCTGTTCGCTGAAATTTCGCTACTTTTGCACACTGCTAAGGTAGTGTCTGGTTTTGACGGATGGGAAGGTTGTGTGTTTCTTTCCTCTGCGCGTGTCCGCCGCAGTTTGCTTTGGCGTGTGTTTGTATCTTGTTGAGATTCTGATGAAAATCATTTGGAACTTTCTGAAAAGCCGCTTTTTCTGGCTTAATATTTTGATAGCCATACTGATTGTGACCGCATTGGCGTGGGGCGCGCTGTTGTGGCTGGATGTCTATACTCATCACGGTGAAGCAGTCGAAGTGCCTGATTTGAAAGGCCTTTATGTAGAAGAGGCGGAATTGTTGCTTAATGGGCAGGATCTTCATTGCGATGTGGTTGACTCTGTTTACCTCAGGTCTCTCGCGCCTGGCGAAATAGCCGAACAGGCTCCTCCGTCAGGTACGATGGTCAAAAAAGGACGCAAAATATACCTTACCGTCAACCGCCGCAGTTGTCCTATGGTACAGGTGCCTATGTTGATAGGGGAGAGCCGCCGTAAAGCGCAGACCAATTTGAAAACCCTTGGTTTCAAAGCCGACAGTATCCGGTATAAACCTTATGAGTTTGATGATGAGGTGCTTGGACTGATTTATAATGAGGAACTCATAGATTCCGGAGGTTCGGTGCCGGATGGCGCGCAGATAATATTGCTCGTTGGACGTGCCGATACTACTGTCACGCGGATTGTACCGAATCTTATGGGACTGACATTGGCTGAAGCCATTCCGCTGTTGGACGCTTATGAACTGGCTCTCGGATTGGAGCAGTTCGATGTCCCGCCTGCTACACCCGAAGAAAAGTCTGCTTATCGGGTTTATGGGCAGATGCCGTTACCCGGTGAAAGCGTGTATAGGGGGAAGATAGTGAATTTGAAACTGTCACTTACACAAAAAAGTGAACGTACTTACGATGATGAAGATTTCTTCTGACACGGTCGCTTTTCGTGTCGGCGGTGAGACGGGAGAACCGGACACGCTGCCGGGCTTCAGTGCTGACATTGATGAGTTTGGGGACGATGTCGTGGATGCGGTGGCTTCAGATGGTACTCTATTGCATGAACACTATCGTTACGTGGCGGATAAAGGGCAGTCACTGTTGCGTATAGACAAATATCTGGTTGCCCAGATGGGGAACGTGTCACGTAACAGGGTACAGGAGGCGGCTGATGCGGAACGTATTTGGGTCAACGGCACTCCGGTGAAAAGCAACTATCGGGTCAAACCGTGCGATGTCATTCAGGTGATGCTTGACAAACCCAAAGACCGCACTGTAATCATACCGCAGGACATACCTGTAGATATAGTTTATGAGGACGATGCCCTGATGGTGGTAAATAAGCAGCCTGGGCTTGTGGTGCATCCCGGATTCGGAAACTGGGACGGTACTCTGCTTAACGCCGTAGCGTGGCATTTGCGGGACAATGAATCGTTTGATGCCAATAACCCCCATATCGGGCTTGTCCACAGGATAGACAAGGATACATCGGGTCTTATTGTCATTGCAAAAACTGAGGAGGCTAAAGCTGATCTTGGTTTGCAGTTTTTCAATAAAACCACTGACCGTACATATAATGCCCTTGTCTGGGGGGTGTTGCGCGAGGATACAGGTACCATTACAGGGGCTTTGGCTCGTGACCCGCGTGACCGTATGCTTTTTACCGTGGTTGACCCGGAGGAAAATCCGGCCGCAAAGCACGCTGTTACTCATTATCGTGTCATCGAACGGTTTGCATATTGCACACTGGTTGAATGCAGGCTCGAAACGGGGCGTACACACCAGATACGTGTACACATGCGTTACATCGGACATACGCTTTTCAATGACGGACGTTATGGCGGCAACGAACCGCTGAAAGGCAAGCCGACTGCCAAGTATCGTCAGTTTGTGCGAAATTGTTTTGAGACTTGTCCTCGTCAGGCGTTGCATGCCAAGACGCTCGGATTCACTCATCCGGTTACAGGTCAGCGCATGCAGTTTGACTCGCAGTTGCCGGCCGATTTCTCCGCACTTATCGAAAAATGGCGGCGGTACAATGATTTGGGGCAGACTGACGGGCTGGCCGGGTAAATGTCGCCGTTCTGGCACCCGTCTCTTGAAAGGCAACGGATACATTGCTGTGTGAATAATTGCAGATACTTGAATGAATCATATAAACCAATTCTTGTGAGTTACTTATGGACCAAGAAATAAAACAGATTGTAAAAGACTATTTTGAGAAAATAAATTGGCCTGGCGAACCGCATAACCTCTATGATCCTATAGACTATGCCTTGCAGTCCGGAGGCAAAAGGTTGCGCCCGGTATTGGTACTTATGGCTGTAAAACTTTTTGGCGGCGATATCAATGCAGCTGTCAGACAGGCTGCTGCAATGGAAGTCTTCCACAACTTCACTCTTCTGCATGATGACGTTATGGACAGTGCGGACATGCGTCGCGGCAGACCTGCTGTACGTAAGAAATGGAACGACAATACAGCCATCCTTTCCGGCGATGCCATGCTCATACGTGCATATCAGATGCTTGAGGATACTCCCGCCGACAAATTGCAGGCCGTATTGGCTCATTTCTCGAAAACGGCCATCGAAGTTTGTGAAGGACAGCAGTATGATGCCGATTTTGAGTACCGCGAAGACGTAACCATCGAAGAATATTTCGAGATGATTCGTCTCAAGACCGCAGTCCTTCTGGCCGGTTGTCTCAAGATGGGGGCCATCCTTGCCGGAGCTTCCGAATCAGACACCCGGGCATTGTATGATTTCGGCATCGCCATAGGCATTGCTTTCCAGTTGCGTGACGACTATCTCGATTGTTACGGCGATGAGCGCACTTTCGGCAAAAAGATAGGAGGTGACATCCTTTGCGGAAAAAGTACTTTCCTGCTTATCGAAACTCTCAAACGCTGTTCGGTGTCACAAACTCTGACTATTCGCCAACTCTTGAAAAATCACTCCATTGGAAACGATGAAAAGGTGGCTGCAATCATCGACATATACACCCGGATGGAGATGCCGCGGATTTGTGAAGAGACTATGAAACTGTACTACAACAAGGCTATTGAAGCACTTGGACGGCTTTCTGTGACCGAAGAGGCCCGCCAGCCTTTTGTTGACATGGCCAGGACTCTCACCGGCCGCAATGAATAATGAACGCTATGACAATACTGTTAATCCTTTAATCTGAAACACCGATGCCTTATCGTCGTTTGCCGAAAACTGATAATGCCCGCATTGTATCGCTGCGTCATACTGTAGCTATGGAGAAATGGCCTGTCAACGAGTTGCCTGTATCCACTCGGTTGCTTGCGCAGGCCAAAGCTTACTTGCCGGTGTTCGAAGGGTTGGTACAGCAGTATAACATGACTTTCGAAAGTCGGGTTGATTCCAACAAGAAATACCAGCTTGTCGTTCGTAACGTTCGTATGTATGTCTCGCATTTTATACAGGTGCTTAATATGGCTGTTATGCGCGGCGAACTGAAAAGGGAGGTTAAGGAATTGTACCGGCTTGGTATTGACGACAATACTATCCCGGATCTTTCAACTGAAGAAGGTATTGTCGAGTGGGGGCGCAATGTGATCGAGGGTGAGCAGCAGCGTGTCGCCGCCGGTGGCATTCCGCTTTCTTTCCCGTCTATAGCAAAAGTCAAGGTATACTACGATATCTTTGTGGACAGTTATCAAAGTCAGCAGACACACCGTCAGTCCACTACACGCAATCATGGACGTGTACTTCAGATGCGTTGCCAGATAGATGAACTGATTCTGCAGATTTGGGATTCCGTCGAGGCATATTATGCCGGCCTTTTGCCTTATGCCCGATACATGGCATGCAGGAAAGCTGGGGTGATATATTATTATCGGACGGGTGAGCGTCACCTTACTCCGCGTACAGATGAACTGATTGTCGAAAATCGGAAAGCCACCTTGTCAATTGATTTCGGGCAAATGCCCGCGGCATCCGGAGACGGGGACGGAAACCAGGGGAAAACAATGTAGCATTTTATTGTCTCTTTGGAAAATATATGATTCTTTCTACTGAAAATATTGTCAAACAGTATGCCGGACACCGTGCTCTCGACGGTGTGTCGATAGATGTACCGCGAGGTTCCATATTCGGATTGCTTGGCCCTAACGGCGCAGGCAAGACTACTCTTATACGTATCATCAATTCAATTACTGCACCTGATGAGGGCGTTGTCATGTTCAACGGACACCGCCTTTCCGATGCCGATACCGCAAATATAGGTTATCTCCCTGAAGAACGCGGACTTTACAAGAAAATGAAAGTAGGGGAGCAGGCCCTTTATCTTGCACAACTCAAAGGTTTGTCGCGTCACGAAGCTCTGTCTCGTTTGAAAGTCTGGTTCGAACGTTTTGAAATCCAGTCCTGGTGGAACAAGCGTGTCGAAGAACTCTCGAAAGGTATGGCCCAGAAGATACAGTTTGTCACTACTGTCATCCATCAGCCTGAACTGCTCGTTTTTGACGAACCGTTCTCCGGTTTTGACCCTGTAAATGCCGAACTGCTTAAATGTGAAATCCTTCGTTTGAGGGAACAGGGGGCGACTGTCATTTTCTCTACTCATAATATGGATTCCGTGGAACGGCTTTGCCAGAATATAGCCCTTATCGACAATGCAAAAGTGGTTTTGTCTGGTTCCGTCGGCGATATCCGTCGAAGTCATTCCGATAGCCGTTATATCGTTGCGCTGGCTGCCGACCATCCGGAGGCTGTCACATTGCCTGCCGGTGCGACTGAAATTGGCCGGTCTGTTTCGGACGGTATGGTAAACATGGAATGTCGCCTTGATACGATTGATGCCAATGCTTTCCTTTCGGGCGTGATGCCGTTCGGAAAGATTGTCCGCTTTGAGGAGAAGCTGCCTTCGATGAATGATATATTTATTGCTGCCACTGCTAAGAATGCTGGATAGTGGTGCCATTCACCGTTTCCGGACTTTGTATTCGCTTGGTCGGGCAGGCGACATCCGGAATGTGATGGCTGCATTCATTGCGGTTGCTTGAATGATGTAGGATGTTTTTGTAGACTTCCGTAGACTGATTTAGACTGATTTTTTTGATTTTACTTTAATATTGGTGTATCATAATGAATAGACAGATTTTTTCCGTAGCCCTGCTGTTGCTGGCTGCTATGTTCGTCTCTGCACAAACCGATGCCGGTCGTCCGGACAAAGAAGAAGGCTTTGTTTTCACTACTGTCAGGGAAAATCCCATAACTCCGGTCAAAGACCAGAATCGTTCGTCCACATGCTGGAGTTTTTCGGGACTTGGTTTCCTGGAGGCCGAAGTGTTGCGCCTGACCAACGGTAAGGAGGTTGTAGATTTTTCCGAAATGTATGTCGTGAGCCATTCCATGCGCGAGCGTGCCGAACTCTATGTCCGTCTGCACGGCAATGCCACTTTCGCTCCCGGCGGCGCATTTTCCGATGTCATATATTGCATGGAGCATCATGGACTGGTACCGCAGGATGCTATGCCTGGTATCCGTTATGGTGAACAACTCCCTGTCCACAACGAACTTGATGCCGTTGCTTCTGGTTATCTCAACGCTCTTGTACATGGCGGTTTGAAAAAACTTACTCCAGTATGGCAGGAGGGTTTCAAAGCCATCTACGATACCTATCTCGGTGAGTGTCCCGCCGATGATGCCAAACTCGATATCAATGGCAGACAGATGACACCTAAGGAGTGGACCGCTTCGCTTGGTCTTGATGCCGGAAATTACATTTCGCTGACATCTTTCACCCATCATCCGTTTTACGGGCAGTTCGCAATAGAGGTTGAAGACAACTGGCGTCATTCGCTGTCATACAATCTCCCTGTCGGCGAGCTTATGGATGTCATCCGCCATGCCGTCAATAATGGGTATACTGTAGCTTGGGCTTCAGATGTCAGTGAAGTCGGTTTCAACCGTCAGGGAATAGCTGTCATGCCTGATGATGCCAAAGGTGCCGAACTTACAGGTTCCGATATGGCTCGGTGGACGGGCATGACCGAAATCGACCGCCGTAAAGAACTCACTTCCCGACCGTTACCGGAAATTGATGTGACTCAGGAAATGCGCCAGCTGGCATTTGACAACTGGCAGACTACTGACGATCACGGTATGCTTATATTTGGTATTGCTGAGGACCAGAACGGCAAACCTTATTTTATGGTCAAAAATTCGTGGGGTACTGAAAAATCACCGTACAAAGGCATCTGGTATGCCTCTGAAGCGTTCGTTAAATACAAAACCATCAATATCATTATCCATAAAGACGCTCTTCCGAAATCCATAGCCAGGAAACTTGGTTTGAAATAATGTCGCATAAACGGCTGTCGGAAGTCATATGATGAAAGCATCAAGGGGCGTATCGTATTCGATACGCCCCTTGATGCTTTCATTATACCATGCTCCCTGTAAAAAGTGCGTATATTGTGCTTGTATATTTCCATATTATGCCAATATGCTGACAATCCGATGTCTGCCCCCCCCCCATCAAAGAAATGGACAAAGATTTTTGGTGGCGCTTCATTCATTACCTCACGCGCAACTGGACCGTGTGTGGCCGTATCTGCAACATCACCGTCCGCTGTCAGTCGTACAGCATGGTCGTTCCTGCAGAATGTCGATATGATCTCTTTGTCAGCAAATCAGAATTTGGATTTGTTGTAAGAGCCTGCAGGTGTTTGCACCTTTGTGTTTTTGAAGCTTGAAGTAGTGTTTTTCTGGTAGTGTCTGGTAGTGCCTTGCAGTCCGCATTTCCTGAATTCTTGTATTTTTTAAATAATTTGAGTAACTTTGCAGCGGTTATTTGTTACTCGGCGGTTTGATGATTTGTGATGATGAATCTGATTATTAATTGGATATAATATCAATACTTTATATAAAATAGGGGATTTCAGAGCAGGAACAGGTGTTTGTGCCTTTTCTCTTGGCTCGGATGTATCTGTCTTTGAGGGTGGCAGTTCCTCTTGGTGCAACCCGTTTCCTCATATTTCTAAGTCTAACTGTTGTATCGTTCCGATGCAGTAATATATTAATGTATGAAACGAATAAACTACCTCCTTTTGTCTTTTTTCTTTTCATTGTCATTGTTTGCCCAGCAGATATCCAACTCCGGTTTCGAAACTTTCCAGTCCGATGAATGGATTGGCACCGGCTGGCGTCCGTCGGGTTGGTATTCTTCAAATGTGAAACGTACCGTGCTTGGCATCACTGCAACCGGAGATCTGGTTCACGAGGATGTCAACGGCCGTACCGGCAAGTGTGTGCGTATTCATACCGAAATGGTAGGTGCAGCCGGCATTGAAGAGGCCGCTCCCGCTTGGATCTCGCTTGGAAAGCCATGGGCGTATCTTGACGGTATCAAAGTCAAGTCGGCCACTGCAGGTACCGATGGCGGCTTGGAATTCATATACCGTCCTGACACTATGGTTGTCTGGATCAAGCGTACATACACTACCCCGGAGGATGCCAATATTGTCGTTTATTCATGGAAAGGTACATCGCGTGGCGACAGTTATCTGAACAAAGGTGGCGGTTGTTCGGCCACCACTCATTACGACGAGGAGTCGGATATCCGACAGAATTACGACAAGAACTCTTGCGGTACAGCCGTGTCGGCCACCCAGGTCTGCGAAGGGCATTGGCGCAGCAGCGAGCAGTTTCCGGACTGGACGGAAATCAAGGTCCCGATTACATACATAAGCAATGACATTCCGGAGAAACTGAATATCATACTCTCCTGTGCCAACTATCCCAATTTCCGATCTGCCAATGTAAACATTGGGGCGCAATTGTGGGTCGACGATTTGCGGTTCATCTACAGTTCCGCTGTCCACGAAATCTCACTTGGCAGGGGCATGGTGCTGGCTGGATTCTCCCCCGGAACATTCGAATACACCTATGTCATTGGCAACAAACCGCTGCCTGCCGCTTCCGATATCGTCTTGAAACGTAGCGGACGCACTCTGGCCGCTTCCGAATATACAGTCGTCCCTGCCGCCGCGCTCGGCGATACTTTGTCTGTTACCGTTACCGCTGAAGACGGCTCGTCTGCTACCACATACAAGATTGCTCTCATCGGCGAAATATCGCGCAATCCGCGTCCGAAAGCGATACTTGTCGGCGGTGAACCGATAAGCGGATTCATACCCGAAATCACAAACTACGATATCACGCTGCCGTTCGGCACTACCGAATGTCCCGATATAACTATCGAGGCTGCCGATGAGGGTCAGACTATATCCAACATTGTCAAACCGGCATCTCTCCCGGGAGAGGCCAAGGTGACTGTGTTGGCTCCCGACGGCCTGACTTCGCAGGAATATACTTTGAACCTTTCTGTCGGAGCTTTCGACGATGCAACCCTTACAGGTATATCCGTAAACGGAAAACCGATAGCCGGTTTCAACCCTGCCAAGACAATATATGTGGTTGAACTGCCATTGGGTACTGTTGATGTGCCTGTTGTTGAATACTCTACCGATTATCCCGATTACCAGACTATTGTGGTCATTACCGACAGCTTGGTCGGAGCCACTGTATCGGTCACTCCGCAGGGATCCTCAAATACCAACGTATACCGTATTACCTATGTCATGACAGAGTCCGCTTACAGTTATCTCGACATGATAACTGTCGGAAACGTACCGCTCGCTGGTTTTGATCCCGAAATATTCGACTATGAATATGATCTGCCGCTCGGTACTCTCGAAATGCCTGAAATAGCTTGTACCAAAGGCGATGATTACCAGACTGTCAATATAGAACCCGGCGGCCTTGACGGTGTCACACGTATCACTGTCACGGCTCAGTCCGGCAGGCAGTCCGTCTACAAAATCACTTTCAGAACCGAAAAATCCTCAATCTCTGTCCTATCTGGCATTTTGCTCGATGGCGTGGCTCTCGACGGATTCGATCCCGGCACCAAAGACTATACTGTGGAACTCCCCGCCGGAACTGTCACGGCTCCGGCCATATCTTACATCAAAGGCGATGATGCCCAGACCGTGACCGTCAACCCTGGAGGCCTCAACGGCCGGACTTATATCGTGGTCAGGGCGCAGGATGGCTCATCTTCCACATATACGCTGGTGTTCTCCGTCTTTGTCTCAAGCAATTCTCTCCTCGATGACATCCTGCTCGACAATGTTTCGCTCTCTGGTTTCGAGCCCGGGACTACGGAGTACCATATCTCACTGCCACGCGGTACGCAACGCCTGCCGGAAATCACATGTCTCAAGGGCGACCCCTCTCAGTCTGTCACCAAAATAGAGGGCGGCCTCAATGGCACGACCCGCATCACGGTGAAAGCCGGATCGGGTGCCGTTACCGTATATCTGCTCGATTTCAGCGTAGAGACCAACAGCAATGTCTCGCTGCAAAACATATATGTAGGCGGTATCCTTCTCGACGGATTCGATCCCGGCATCAAGGACTACTCTGTGGAACTTCCTGGCGGTACTGCCGACTTGCCTGACGTAACGTTCGACAAGGCCGACGATGCCCAGACTGTGGTTGTAATGTCCGGTGGAGTAAATGGCGTTACCAGGATAGTCATCCGTGCCGAAGACGGTACTGAAGGGGTGTACACCATTACGTTTAGTGTTGCGAAATCTGAAAATGCTTTCTTGAAGATGATATATGTCGGCGATGATCCGTTGCCGGGTTTTGAACCGGACAGCTTCAGATATGATGTCACCATTCCTGCCGGCTTCCCGGCTTGCCCGGTCTTTTCTGTCGACAAGGAGGCGGGGCAGCAGGTGATGGTTTCCGTACCGCGGCAGACCGGCGAGGTGCGTATCACGGTGTTGCCCGAATCCGGTGTCGCCAACGTATATGTCATTGATGTCCACTATCCCCGTTCTGAAAACAATATGCTGATGGATTTGATGCTCGACGGCGTATCTCTTGATGGTTTTGACCCCGGAACGACGGAATATTCGGTAGTCCTGCCGGCTAATACAGTCAGGTTGCCTGAAATATCATATACTGTCGGCGATGCAGCGCAGCGTGTTTATGTAGTATACGGTGGAATCGGGGACGATACGGAAGTCAACGTTATGGCCGAAGACGGCAATATCCGTACATACACCGTCCGTTTCTCGCTCGAAAAGTCAGGCGTCGCCACTCTCGGTGGCATTTTCCTCGATGGCATTCTTCTCGATGGTTTCGATCCCGATATACATGATTACGAATACATTATGCCTCTCTCGGCTGTCAATGCTCCGGTACTCACATATACCAAAGGTTCTGACGGACAGAATGTCATCGCTTACGTGCCTGCGTTCGATGGACTCATCGGAATCGATGTGGTTGCGGAAGATTTCAGCGATACGGTTCACTATACTGTGAACCTCGTCAAGTCCGTTTCTTCAAATACTGAATTGGCCGGCATATCAGTCAACGGCGTACCGCTGTCCGATGACGCTTTTGTCGATGGCGTGGCCGAATTGGACTGGATGACTGCCGACGGCGTACCTGTCGTGACTTATGAAAAGGGCGATGAATACCAGATTGTCGCAGTGGCCGATGCCGGTATCAACGGTGTCGAACTCATGGTGATTGCAGCCGACGGCTCGTCGCGAAAGTACACATTGCATTTTACTCCTGTCAGAAACACTATTTCTGTCCTTGCCGGATTGCAGGTATTCAATTCCGACACCCGTGAGTATGAGGCGTTGCCGGGATTCTCTCCTGAGGTATTGGCATATGACATCGTGCTGCCGTGGCGTGCAGATGTTGTCCCCAACATATATCCCGTACCGGGTTCTGCCGGGCAGACTGTCAATATCGTATATGGCGGTGTCAACGACACTACATTTATCGAAGTCACCTCCGAAGACGGTGCGGCTGTCTCTGTATATAAGGTGAATTTCGTTGCCAGGAAGTCTTCCGACGCTTCTCTTGCCGGTTTGTATGTCGACGGTAAGTTCATCCCTGACTTTTCCCCCTATGTCTTTGATTACTTTGTCGTGGTGGATGACGGTGTCGGATCTGCCCCTGAAGTTACTTGGGATGCCGCCGTGCGCGAACAGTCTGTCGTCTGCCGTGCCGGTACGCTGTATTCTCCCGCTACCGTCACCGTCAGGTCTGAAGATGGTTTGACCGAGAATACATACACTGTCAATTTCGTCCGTGACCGGACCGATATGCCCAATACTCTCAGGTCCCTCCTCGTCGGTGATATGGTTGTGCCTTTGGCCGACGGTCAGACCGAATATGATGTGGTGTTGCCTTATGGTACCGATGTTATGCCGGAAATCAAAGCCGTCAAGCGGTCCGACTACTCACAGAGTGTGGTGGTTGCCGTCGGCGGTTTGGATCACCAGTCCCGGATAGACCTCTTTACGGGCGATCTCAGGACCACTTATCTGCTCAATGTGTCGGTAGACAGTGTAAACCCTGTAGCGCTCACATCTCTTGCTGTCAGTGGGGTGGAGGTGAATGTCGAAAACTCTGTAGATTCCGTATATATTGTCAACGTAACCGAAACTCCTGCATCCGGAAGCATCACTACTTCTACTGCCGGCATAGGTATCCGTGTCATTAGTCTCAATCCGGCTGCAGCTGTCATCGAATCATACGCTGTCGGTGACCCTGACGGTCTGGCCAAACGCTATACCCTGTATTTCCACTATCCGGCCGATGTCATTCCCAATGCCGGGTTCACCGGGTGGTCCGCAACTACGTACAATGGTGCGCAGAAGCCGTCCGGATGGACCGTTCCCGCCGACTGTGCAGAGAAATATAAAGCTACATTGGGTTCTACATACACAACTGGTCATGAAGTGCAGAATATTGGCAATGGAGAGGTGAAGCTCTATACTTTCGGACATTGGAACAGCATCGCCGGTTCTGTCCCGGGAATGATGACAGTCGGTTCCATGTCGGTTAATCTGAAGTCTGCCGGTAATTCCACTTCATCTGTCTCCGGCGGAATCCAATACCGCAATACCCCTGACAGATTGTTGTTGGACTATAAGCCGGTATACAATAAGAATATCGGCAACTGGCGTATGTTGTTGGCCGTTTCTCAGTCTGGAACTGCGCGCGAGTTGCTCTACACCGGTTCTTATGATGGTAAGGACGAATGGCATACTGCATCACAAACCATAGATTACGGTGAATTTGGATATATCGACGGTATCAACCTTACCGTTAATTCTGCAAATACCGAAAATGCCGATGATCTTGGATTTACCGCAGGCAAGGAGAAAGTATCCGAACTTCATGTCCGTAACCCTCGTTTCTATTTCAGCAATCAGCTTGCCGGCATCAAGGTTGACGGCATATCTGTCAGAAACTTCAGCCCCGAAGTCAGTCTGTACGATGTGATGGTGGATGCCGACTACTACGGCAGACCGAATGTCGAAGTTACGGGTGCGGTACGTGACCAGCAGCATCGCATCGTGTACCTCGATGGTCGGGCCGTCATCACATCCATGGCCGAAGACGGCTCGGTTGCCACATACACGCTCAATATATTGCGCCCTGTATCGAAAAATGCGGATCTGGCAGACATTAGGGTGAATGGGGTTGCCGTTGACGGTTTCGACCCTGCCGTTACTGAATATACATGCACGCTCGACAAACCGTTTGGCTGCATCCCGGATATTGTCGTCGAAAAAGGCAGCAGCTATCAGAGTGTGGTTTGTAATGTGGATGGCAAGGACAAGGTTACGTTCATCGTCACTGCCGAAAACAACGATACGAAAACATACACCGTCCGTTTCGTTACCGCCAGTGGCAATGATACTTCCCTTGCCTCTCTGACTGTCGGTGGTTACGACGGGTTCGCATTCTCACCCGAAACTTTTGAATATGTTGTCAGCTTGTCGGCAGGTCAGGATTTGCTGCCTGTGGTGCATGCCGTGCGTACTTCCGATTTGCAGTCGCTCGTAATGACTGTGGTTGGCGATACCGTCGTTGCGGCTGTTACCGCCGCCGATGGCGTGACTTCTGCCAGCTACAGGATTGTATTTGCACGTCCTGTGGCCGGAACGTCGTCCGTGCTTGCTGTACTTGGCGGTGTCGGTGGCTTTGCGCCTGACCGCTTTGAATACAGCCATGATATGGCTGCCTCCGGAGAGCTGAAACCATATTTCAGGGCGGCTTCCGTATCCGACACTTTGTCGCAGCGGTTTACCGATGATGCTGTTTCAATAACTGTCAGGGGCGATTCGTCCAATACTTACAATATCCGTATTTTGCGCGGACAGAGTTCCGAGGCTGCTCTCACCGGCATTTATTGCGACGGACGTATGATTGACAACTTCATGCCTGAGCTTCACGATTACAGGCTGACGCTCCGGCGAGGTGAATATCCTGTCTTGCGTGCCGTGGCTCCGGACAAGGCTGCGTTGACTGTCGGATACGGATTGTCCGATGATGGCGTGCGTACTGTCACCTTCAACTCGGTAAGTGAGGACCTGTCGTCCGCTACATATGCAAACGTGTATCTTGCAGCTGGAAGCAGCGCGTCTGGCAAGCTTGCCGACATACGTATCAATGGCACTGCTCTCGCTGTTGCCGGTGACGGATACACCTCTTCGGCTGGTTTTGACCCGGATACAAAAGAATATGTAGTGACTGTCTCGTCCGTGCATCCTAAACTCTTACAGCCGGGTCTGCCGGATATATGTGCTGTGGCCGGTGCCGAAGGACAGTCGATCTCGGTAGAGCGGGGCGGATTCTCCAAACCTGTTGTCATTAACGTCACGCACGAATCCGGTATCGGGGATACGTACGTCATCAATCTCCGTCCCGAACTCTCATCCAACGCCACACTTGCCGATTTGGCTCTCGACTATGAATCTCTGCCGGGTTTCTCCCCTGACAAGACCGATTACGTCTTCCGTACCGACCGCAGAGGGTATGTTCCTGTGGTGACATACAGGACTGCCGATGCTTTCCAGACTGTCGATGTCCGTACCTCTCCTTCCGAAATCACTGTCACTGTGAGGGCGGAAGACGGTACTGAGAATGTATATCGGATAGCTGTAGTGGTGAATGCCTCTTCCAATGCCTATCTTTCCAATATCATGCAGAATGGCATCCAGATACCGGGCTTCTTGTTCTACAAATTCAACTATGCCGTCACTCTCCCTGTCGGCACTAAGGTGACTCCCGAAATTGTTGCAGTTGCAGGCGATGCGGGGCAGACTGTTTCTATCGTCAATGGCGGTGTCAACGGTACTACTGTGATCCGTGTCGTTGCGGCCGACGGCATAGTCGTAAAGGAGTACTCCATATCATACAAGGTGGCTTTGTCGGTCAACAACCAGTTGGAAAATATTTTGTTGGGTACCGAGCCTCTGCCTGGCTTCTATGCGGCCAAACATAATTATACTGTGATGCTTCCCGTCGGTACCGAAACTAATCCGACAGTATATCCCGTCAGGGGCGATGAGTATCAGACCGTGGAAACATCTGTTGACGATGGTACGGTGTCTATTGTCGTCACTCCGCAGAATGCCGTCTACAGGGCGGTCTACACGGTCCGTTTTGAAACTATGCTTTCCGAATACTCCCGGCTCAGCTCCCTTATGGTAAACGGCGAGGAGATTCCCGGTTTTGACTCCGACAAGTACGAGTATGTCTATGACCTGCCTGTCGGTACCGTAACCCTGCCCGAAATATCTTGGATTCCCGGCGACAGGTGGCAGAATGTATCCATTACGCCTGCCGATGCGCTTGACGGACACGCTTCTGTCGAAGTCGTCGCCCAGAACTCCAGGTTCCGTTCGCTGTACACTGTCCGTTTCAATCCTCTTTTGTCTGACAACGATTCTCTTGGCGTGATACTCATTGATGGTACTCCTGTCGACGGATTTGCGCCTGGCGTGTTCGAATACGATGTCATACTCCCTGTCGGAACTGACGTCTTGCCTGATGTGACTGTCGAGAAGGGCGATGCCTACCAGACCGTGGATGTGGTAAGCGGAGGGGTAAATGGCAAGTATGTCATCACCGTTATGTCGCAAAGCGGAAAAACCAGTCGGTATGTCATCAATTTTTCGGTAGAATTGTCTCACAATTCTCATCTTGCGGCAATCGTTTTCCGTCATGATGTTATCGACAATTTCGACCCCGAGATATTCTTCTACGAACTGTTGTTGCCTTATGGATCGAAGGAGCTACCTTTGCTCTTCTACGAACTGGCCGAACCGGCATATCAGACAGCTGAGTACATATTCGCCAAATCTGTCGCCGATACGGCACGCATCATCGTTACGGCACAGGATGGGGTTACAAAGTCCGAATACCGTATTTCGTTCAAATACGAAAAGAGCGGCAATGCCTCGCTGTCCGAAATCCGCATCGGAGGCGAACATCTCTCCACTTATGCCCGCTCCTTCAGGGCCGACAAGGATTTTGCTCCCGATACCTACCTGTACAACATCGAACTGCCTTATGGTACGGAAGCCATACCGGAGATCACATATACAGGCCAGGTGCCGGATTACAGCTCCGTCAGGTTGGTTGTGGATTCCGTTGGAGCGGAGGCTGTTATCACAGTCACTTCGCAGGACAGGATGAATGTCAATGAATATACGCTTAAATTCATTTTCCTGAGTTCCGACAATGCAATGCTCAAGTCCATTGCCATAGACGGTAAGGTGCTCGACGGTTTCGACCCGTCGGTGCAATACTACTCTGTGGTATATCCTGTAGGTACTGATACGGCTTCGTTGCCCGATATGTCGGCTTTGTCATACGAGACTATGGAAGAGGGGCAGTCCGTGAAAATGTCGCAGATTGTACCCGAAGAGATTGTCCTTGTGGTTACGGCTCCCGACGGTGTCACGGTCAATGTCTATACGGTGAAATTTGAAATCACATTGTCCGACAACACGCTTTTGGATGACATTCTTGTCAATGGTGTGCCGTTGGCCGGTTTCTCTCCTGCCTGGCTGGAATACACTTATGTGCTTTTCCCCGGCAATCCGATACCGGCACTGGAGGGTGTCAAGGCCGAAGAGTCGCAGATTGTAACCGTATCTATGGGAATGGTCAACGAACCGTCATACATATATGTCGAGGCGGAGGATGGCTCTATTGGTGAATATACGGTGCATTTCAATACTACGCTCATCAATCCGGGCGAGCGTCCGTCGCTCGACGATGTCGCTTGGACTCCGCTCGGCGACGGCAATTTCCAGGCTTCCACCATTCGCGACAATGTCCGTGTATTGGTATACCTGCCGTCCGGTTTGATTGTCCGCAACGAAAAGGTGGCTCTTATCGACCCCAACTTCGACATAAAGGCCGAACATTCCGGCGGTACTGTCCTGCATTTCGAAAAGAAAGGCCAGACCTACATCTATGTCTTCTCTTACGACAACCAGGTCATCACCTACGGCAAGTTCGTCTGGTGATTTGTGAGTTTCTTGATTTTACTTTGCTTGTCATACAAGCGGCAAGTCGCGTTTACATACTGCGGCTTGCCGCTTTTGGTTTGTATGGTTTTTATACCTTTATTTGCTGCTGTTGTTGTAACTCGCTGATTATCATCCCGCTCTTATGCTTGTTTCTTGCTTGGCAACAATACGTTTGTTAGAGAGTGTAAAAAATTATGTTAAATATTCTAAATGGGGGGGGGTAAATTGGACTTTATTAATTACCTTTGTGCATTGAAATTATTCTCAGTGGTTGTAGACCGTTTCCATCGTGTGAATATTGTATATGACATTGTGGCTATGGTTGTTGCCTGTAAAATAGAGGAAATAAACATTAAACTTTTTTGTTAATATTAATCTGAGAACCGGCAGTGGTTCTCGCAGTGAAAGTGTTTTACAATGAATTGGCATTGCTCGTCTAAGCTGAAACATATATGTCTGCTTTGCATACTTGTTATTGTTCCGTCTGTCTTGTCGGGGCAGAATTTTGCCTTGAAGACCGACATCCCTGGTTGGGCTACAGCTTCTCTCAATATCGAACCTGAAGTGCGTCTTGCTCCACGCCACACTTTGGCGTTGGGCGTTTCCTACAACGCTTGGGATATGAACAAGCGTACCAACATGAAGTGGCGGCACATTTTCGTGCAGCCGGAGTACCGCTATTGGACATGCTCCGCTTTCAACGGACACTTCGTTGCTGCCCACGTCGCATATATGCATTATAATATTGGCGGTCTGCGCAACAGTCTGAATCTCGGTTTTGCCCGTAATTTGAGCGAACGCCGCTATCAGGGCGATTTCGTCTCTGTCGGTGTAGGCTACGGCTATCACTGGATGATTACAAACCGCTTCAGCATTGAGGCCGAACTGGGTCTCGGTGTGGCATGGACGGCTGCTGATGCCCACAGTTGTGAGGTTTGCGGCGACTATATCGAATCTGTCGACAGGTGGTTCTTCACGCCTACCAAGTTCTCTGTTTCTCTTGTATGGTTAATAATTTAATGGATAGGATTAGGGTTATGAAATTTGAAAACACAATATACACGCTGTTGGTTGTTGTCGCTTTGTCGTTTCCTTTCAGAGTGGAGGCTTCCGCTGCTTTGGCTGCCGATCAGACCGCGCTCCCGCAGGATACTGTCATCTTCTCTTGGGAGGGCGATTCACTCCTCCACCTCCGTTTTCCCCTCTATGCCGACATATCGCGCCGCTGGTGCAGCCAGTATCGCGTATCTGCCACACCCGAGGTCTGCGACTCTCTCGGTAACTCAATTCCCCTCCCGACATCCGTCTTTGCCGGAAAAAAGAACGTCCGCTTCAACTCCCGCCTCCTCACCCTCGGCATCATCGACTCCATCCCTCAGACCGTTGATATTCGCGACACTGTCGTCTACGACACGCTGCTATTCGTCCCCGAAAGCATGAGGTTCGCTTGTCCGGCTCTCTGTGTCGACCGTTTCGAGGAGGGTTGTGGCCGCACCAATCGGATGCCCGACGAACTGATTGCCGCTCTCGATTGCCGCACTGACGAACCCGATGAAGAACCAGCCGAAGAGACTGGCAACGACTCCATTGTCACCGGCCCCGACGGCATAATCCCTGTATTCCGTCCGCTCCCAGATGATGCCGATACTCCGGCTGATGCTATCCGTCCTGCCGATGCCGGCCATCCTGCCAACCGTCAGATGGTGGCTGCCATCGTCCCAATCGACCGGTACGAGCCGTTCGATCCGTCAGTACCCCTTATGGCTGACCCACACGCCGTCTATATAGCCTATCCGTATGACAACAGTGTCATTGATTCCGCTTTCGCAGGAAACGCTATTTCCCTCTCCATTATCGACGAGATGGTCGAATTGCTCAACCGTGACTCCGCCCGTGACATTGCCCGAGTCCGCATCATCGGCTCTGCATCCATCGAAGGTGACGAGACGCGCAACACCGACCTGTCGAAACGCCGCGCCGAAGCCCTGAAACAATACTTGCTCGACAAGTACTCACTGCCTTTTGACGACATCGAAATAATTGCAGCCGGCGAAGCTTGGGCGGATTTCCGTGCTGATGTGGCTGCCACCGACCTCAGCGACCTGCCTGAGCGCGACCGGATACTGCAGATTATCGACGGTTCTCGAGACCCTGACGACAAGGAGTGGCTTATCAAGACCCTTGACGGCGGCAAACCTTGGCGGTATATCTCCGAACATATCCTGCCGCGTCAGCGTGTCGCCGGTTTCATCAAGATATACTACCGCAATGCCGAATGATTCGGCCTGCTTTCAGAAAATCAATTCAATACAATATTTAATCTTTTAATTCAAGTTATTATGAAAAAATCAGTTCTTTCCCTTGCGCTTGTCGCTGCTATGGGAGCGACTTTCGTCGCTTGTAACGACAACAATGGTCGGCAGGTAGAAAATCCCGCCGGGGATGCCGAAGTCCAGATCGGCATGAGTATTTTCTCCGGCAAATCTGCCCAAAACGCACCTGCCCAGTATGCACCTGCCGAGGATGTATATTATCAGGATGGTGACACATACGACTATACACAGGTTAACATCGAAAATATCTTTGTTGTTCCTATGAGAG
Organism: Candidatus Aphodosoma sp.; assembly: GCA_051870875.1. Taxonomy (GTDB): domain Bacteria; phylum Bacteroidota; class Bacteroidia; order Bacteroidales; family Paludibacteraceae; genus Aphodosoma. Next base: position 10,052 of record JBJECG010000038.1, on the reverse strand, counting down.
GCGAAGAGACTCAGAAACCTGTAAAACTCAATGATGTCTCAGGTCAGAGCTCTACCGCAACACCTACTAAATTGATTATAAACTCTAACACTGACCGTTTCTTGGTCTATGCCAATTTAAGTGCAGATGAGGCTAACAGCATTTCGACCACAGCACCGTTTGATAAAACCATATTGTTTAGAACAAAAGCTATAACTCCGAGTGACCCTAACACGTTGTATCATCCGCACAATGTATATCTTTTTGCTGATGCTAAAAGAGAAAACGGCAATCTGCAAGTTGCTTATGAGGCTGATGTCCCGGATGCAGCAGCTTGGGCTGGAATAACCTGGGCTGATTATAATGGTGAAGAATTTGGTCCTGATGCAGCACTCCAGAAAAACTGTATTAAAGTTACAGGTGTGACTTACGCTATTGGTACTCTCGCTGTTGGTGTATATCATGGTAATTATGAGAATATTGAAATAGATGGTGAAACGATAGAAAAAGTGGTATATGTCGGAGGAGATGAGGATGCAAATAAAGTGTCCCTTACGGAAGATTGGCTTGCAGCCAATGTTTCGCTTGAAGGTATAACTATAGCGGACCAAGCTGAATATATGGGTTATTTGTTCCGTCCGGGCACAAATTATGTTACCGTTTATGATAATATGGATAACGGTGCAAATGCAAAAGTTATTAAATCTCGAACTATCTATGAGAGCGAAAACGGAAAACTGGCTTTTGGTAATCTTGTCGAAAAAGCCAATACTTTTGTTGTTGTAGCTCCTTCTGTTGAACAGAAAGATGTTATCATCAACCTTGTGTTCAAAAATAAAAGTACGGAAACCATTCGATTTGGTGAGAACGGCGTGACTATTCAACCGAACGGAAATTTCTATCTTGCTGCAAAACTTACTCCGAAAGACGGTCATCCGTCTGTATTTGAAAAAGCAACCACTACTATTCTCAATGCTAAAATTACCGGCTGGGAAAAAGCTACTACTGAGATTCAGGTTGCTACTGACGTACACATCGGTATTGAGGTTGACCTGACCTGGAAAGAGGGTGTAGTTTACAATGAGGAAATCTGATGTCCCTGTAGCTCGCTTTTTCGGAATCGGGCTTTGCTTTGCCTGACTTCTGTAAAAACGACAATATTTTTAGCTTGCAAGGTGCCTGACCGCCCTTGCAGGCACAATATCCGGCGGCGTTCTTATGCCTGCGGTATTGTCTGTGGTTGCCGTTACTCTTATTGATTCTCTTTGCCGCCGTTCTTTGGCGGTGGAGGTCAGGATAGTTGTTGGTTGCCCTGACGAATGGTACAAACTAATTTTGTGTTGCTTATGCGCTTTGTTTTTATATTCGCTTTGCTTCTGTCGTTCCTCTCTTCATGTATTGATGAAGATTTGTCTAAGTGTAAGTCAAAGGATGTCTCGGTAGGAATAAGCTATGTGCTCGGAAAGGATGCCCATTACGATGTCAATTTCGCCGAAGAACCTCTCTTCCTGTCGCTTCATTACGGATTTTGGACTGAAAATTTCGCTTTGTACGACGAATCCGAACTTGATAGGGCAGAGTTCCCCGACGATATGTATTTCCCTTTCGTCCTGCCGCGCGACAATTATACCCATATTGCCGCTGCCAATGCTGTTTCCGCTTCCTCTTATCGCTTGTCCGCATTCGGCGGTTCGCCCGCCTCGGTCGCTCTCTCCGGCAGCTTCATCGCTCCCGACACTATGGCCGCTTTCTCCTCTCCTGCATTCTGTGGCCGGGTGGATATAGCTGGCGACACCTGCAACTGCTCTTCTCATCTCTATGTCGTGCCTATGCGCCCGGTGGTGAGCCGCTTGCTCCTGACTGTCAATCATGGTGCTGACATCCGGGATCTCCGCGTGGTCGTAGGCGGAACCAAAGCCGGCTATATGCTCTACGATACGCTCTTCCGCTCCGATGCTGCCCTCCATGTGCTGGCCGGTAAGGAGGTGATGAATCAAATCTCCGCCTCGCAGGCGCAGTTCTCTTTCTACACTTTTCCTGTCTCTGTCGATGTCAGTGAGGGGGCCGGACAGCAACCGCTTGCACCTGCCGCCAGGGCCGGTTCTCCTTCCAAATGGTATATCGTTTTCTTTGCCGAGCGCGCCGGAAAGACTGTCATGAACCGCTACACCGTGGAAGAGGAACTTTATGCCGGTATGGTTTACGACCGAACTTTCGAGTTCTATACAGACACCAATGGTGTAGAGGCCGGAGTTGAGGTCGATTTGGACTGGAAACCCGGCGGACACCACGATGAGGAGATTTGATGCTCCCCTTATCGGCTTGACTGAATTTGCCGGACATTCTATTTCTGTGACTCGCAAAAATTAGCTGCATGGCAGTTGTATTTTGCAGTTGCTTGAATGGTTTGATATAAACTTGTTTTTAAGTGTTGCTTAAAGGATATAAATCAATTTATTGTGATTCGCTTATGTCGTGTAATCTGAAAAAATACTGCCCGTTCATATTTGTGCTTTCTGTGGCGTTGCTCGTTTCGTGCGGAAACGGAAGCGGAACCGGACCTTTGCAGCCTGAGCCCGATTGCGATGTTGTGGTCAGTGTCGGTTTCTCTCTCAACCGCCCCGATGGTATGCAGATGGCTTTGCCCGACCCCGGCTTCGATCACGGCGAGTGGAACGCCGACGGTTGGGATGCCCTTACCGTGTTCTTCGTTTATAGCGGCGGCTATGTCGAATACCGTACCATATCGCGCGGAGAGTTCCTTGGGTTGGAGGAGTATGCCGATGGCTGCCGCCTTGTGCCGTTTACGCTTTTGAGCGGTCATGTTTCTCATATATACGCTTTTGCCTCTTCCAATCCGCAACCCGACTTGTCCGCAGTAGATGCCCGCACACTGAAGAATCTGAAAACCCCTTCCCTGCTCGACCCGCAGTTTTTCTCCTCTGATGAAATGCGTAAGGATTATCTCCTCAACATCTTCAGCGGTGTTGACGCTACTGGTTATGACATAGAGCCATCCGAAGGTTTCGCCAGGCACATTCATATTGTAGTGGAGCGTCTTGCATCCAAAATTGATGTGCAGTACGATTTGGCCGATGCTTTTGAAAACGGAAAAATCACATCTCCCACTTTGTCGTCCGTCACGTTCAATGGCTTGCTGAGCGGATGGTTATTTCCTGAAATGGCAGACAAAGAGGCCGCAGTTTTGGATTATTCGGCTGAAATCGGCAGTAACATTTCCCAACGCAATGGCCGTATGGTTTTCTATACATTCCCCGGCGTGAAGAACAGTTTTGACTTCGAGGTAGATTACAAAGACTCCCCCAAACAAAAATATCATGCTGTCTTTCAGACCGCCCTTGACCGTGCATCGTGGCATAAAGTCAACTTCAAAGTAACAGGGTCTAAGGCTGGTGCGACTGGTGATATCGAATTGAAACAATAAATATAATAGTGACAGTAATATAACATTGTATTGGACTAAAAATGAGTTGCTTGCTTATGTACAGGAATATCGTGTCGAAATATTTGTTTACACTCTTGTTGTCGGTATGCTTTGCCGTAAATGCCTTTGCTGCCGACTTCTATGTCACTGCCGACGGTAATCCGGCCGGGACAGGTAAGTGGAGTAGTGGTGTCAAGACTCTTGTCGGTGCCCTTGCCGGTGCACAGCCGGGCGACAATATACATTTGCTCGGTTATGCCGCCGACAGTCTTGTCAGTTCCCAGGTTTACATCACTCCCGGCGAGTCCGGCTTTACCCTCCCGGCCGGTGTGTCGCTCATCGGCGGATATGCTCCTGACGGCACACGCCCTACCTCTCGCGGCACTATGCGTTTCCTTTACCGCTCGGTGCTCTCTGCCGATATAAATCAAAACGACGAGGCCAACCGCTCCTATGTCATATTCTCCTTGAATCCTACACGGACCGATAATGCCAGCCGTGTACTCTACATTGATGTGGCGGGAAATGACAAGCCCGAAACCGTTGTCGACGGTCTGATTATCGAGGGTGCCGATGCCGATGGTAAGGATGGCGGCGGTATCTGCATACGCAATACCGGCGGTGCTGCCGGCGGCAAGTTCAATGTCCGCAACTGTTTCATCAATAACAACTACGCCAACCGGGGAGGGGGCATATATATCGATGCTTCCTGTTCGGCCGATGGCTCTAAAATTACCAACTGCCTCATTGCCAACAATGTGTCAGGCCTGATAGGACAGGAACTGAATCTCGGTGCAGGCGTATGCGCAATGGGTGCCGTGGAAATCGCAAACACCGTCATCAACAACAACAAGGGTGGGGGCGCACTTGTCGGTTCGGGCAGCTGCCGCATCGTCAACGTCACCTTTGCCCGTAACTCTGTCGCTGCCGTCGATGTCGCTGCTTCATACCTCGGTACCGATATGCCCGATGTCTACAACTCTGTGATGTGGAACAACGAGGCCCTTTCGTCTTCTCTCATCCGGCGTCCCGACTTGTTTTATTGCGCTTTCCACAACCCTTCGGCTGCTGACTTGGCCAATCACAACATTGCTCTTGGTGAGTACAACGCACTCGAAAACGGTACCTCCGCTTTCTTCACCATCCCTTCCGAACTCCTCGGTTACGAGTTTGTTTACTCTTGGCATGGATACTCATATCCGCACTCCGACTGGTCCATATCCGAACGCTCGGTCTTGTGCAACAAGGGTTTGGACGACATTGTAACAAATGCTTCTGTAGGCCCGGATATGAACGGCAACAGCCGCATAGTCGGTGCTTCTGTGGATATAGGTGCGTTCGAAGCCTATATTGCCGGCAATGACAGGATATTCCATGTCAGCACTTCTGGCGATGATGCCGCCGACGGCCTTTCGTGGGCTGCGGCAAAACGTTCCGTACAGGCCGCAATTGATGCCGCGGCGGCCATAGCCAACACATCCGGCGGGCATGCCGAGGTCTGGATTGCTGCCGGCACTTATTATCCTACTCAATACATCATAGGCGATGCCAAGCGGGTGCTCTCGTTCCGTATGTCTGACCGCGTGAATGTCTACGGCGGATTTGCCGGCTCCGAAACTTCCAAAGACCAGCGCATAAAAGGCGATATGCCGTGGAAATATACAAACGAAACCATTCTGTGCGGTGTCGGTTATTCGCCCGGCTCTCTTGTCTGGAATCCGAACTCTTGCCGTTGGGACGGTTCCGCTTCGATCTCTTCTCATGTCGTGTGGTTCGCTCCGCTCGACGGCGGACGGCAGTTCTCCAGGCAGACGCTCCTTGAGGGCGTGACTGTAATGGGTGGAAACGCTTACGCCACAATAGCCGTTGACAACGACTACTACAACGAAAATTGCGGCGGTGGCATATATGTCGGCAGCAATGCCATGGTTGAAAACTGTATCGTCACCGAGTGTGTCGCCAAGCAGTGCGGCGGTGCTGTGTTTGTCGACGGCGGTCGTGTCCGCGGTTCGCTTGTCTGCTCCAACAGCGCGCAGAACGGAGGCGGTATATATGTCAGCGATGCCGGCGGTGTGTCGCGTTCAATGTTGGTAAACAATGGTGCCGACAATGGTGCTGCCGTATATATGAAGCACATCAATGCCGACCCCGACGAACTGCTCCTTGCCTCTTCGCTCGTCTGCAACAATACGGTCACTTCAAACGGTGCCGTATTCTGCGACAAGGGCGGTATGGTGGTGCACGCCACTGTCACAAGCAACAACTCCATCGGTACTGTCGAGGAATCTTCTGCCGTATCTCCACGTACAGGCGGGCTTTATGTCGACTCGTATGTATATATGGTCAATTCCCTCCTTTGGAACAACTCTATCAGTCAGTCACCGGTATCGGTCTACATGGCCAATCCGTCGCGCGAGACTACACAGTTCTACAACTCTGCCATATCAAACATCAACTCCGTGGTGTGGAACAACTCTCTTCAGCAGAATCTCCTGTCGCTCTCCGAGACCAACACTATTTCAGGCAGCACCTCTTCCGGCATCATTGCACCGGCTTTCGTCACCGGAGGCGGCGTCACCGATGCCTCGCTCAAAGAGAATGTCGGGGTGTCTCCGTCGTTGCGCTATTCCGGTGTAAGCTACTATTGGCAGCCGCGCACCGGTTCGGCCTTGCGTTCAAAGGGGTTGCCGCGTTTCGCATATTCCGACAATGCCATTATCAAGACCGAACTTGACCTCAAAGGCGAGGTATTCGCCCGCAAACCTGCCTTGGGTGCATTCCATGTCGAACCGCTGGAGCTGACCCCTGCCCGGGACGGCAACAGACTGATACTCCATGTCGACAATTCAAATATCCGTCAGGACGGTACCGGTACTTCTTGGGCTACGGCTCACCGCTCGCTCAACGAGGTGTTGCAGTATTTCTCCGATCTTTCTCTCGCCGATGGTGGTGTCCCTGACGGTATCGATACGCTTGAAGTACGGGTGCTTGAGGGTACAATATCGCCATTGTACAAATTCGATTTCAACGACTTGCGGTCTGCCACCATCGAGGTGGGGGCGTCTCGCCATGTCATCAAGGTGGTCGGATGCTATTCGGCAGGTGATGTGCATGACCAAAGCGAAGCTCCGAGGCGTTCTCCTGACAATTTCCCGACAATCATACATGGCAACGCCGATGCCCTTGCACTTGCCGATGCCCTTTTCCACTGCATCAGGGTCAGTGCCGGTGCCAATGTCGTGTTCGACGGCATACATGTCAGCGGTGCCAATGCCGTCAATGACCGCACCAAATACGGCGCAGGTATACTGGTGGCCGACGGGGCAACTGTCGGGATACGCAACTCTATGATTCTAAACTGTTCTGCTCTCGATGCTCCTGCCGTATATGCCCCTGGTGCGTCCGTTTCATTGACAAACGTTGTGGTGGCAAACCATTCGGTTACTGCTGTCATCGGTGCGAATACTGCCGCCGTGGTGGCAAAAACGCTCACGCTCAACCACTGTTCGTTCATCAACAATGCCTGTGTGCCGTATGCGGCCGCCGATGGCGGTACCATATCGGCCGTAAACTGCCTCTGTGCCGGCAACGTAAGCTCGGCTCTCGAGACTCCCGGAGTCTCGGCTGTCGACAATACCGTATTCCTCAATCCTACCAAGGCACAGGGTGCTGCTGTCAGCATAGAGACATATGGCGGTGGTTTCCCGTCGTTCGTGCCGCTCACTTCATCATCTGTTGCTGCCGGCTTTATCATCAACAAGGCTTCTGTTTCGCAGGTTTCTCCTGCTCTCGACTTCCGGCTGCAACCGCGCAATCTCGGCGGCGCGCCCGACCTTGGTGCCTGTGAAGCCGAACTGCCGCTGAGCGGACGGGTATATTATGTCCGTACACCGGACAAGGGCGGCAATGACTCTCACGATGGTCTCTCTTGGGCTACCGCTTTTGCTACTATCGGAAAGGCTCTGGACGAGGCTGAGAAAGGCGAAGTCATCGATGGTGCCAAACCCGAAGTATGGGTGGCTGCCGGCACCTATTCCGCCGACCCTAAACCAGGCTCGAAAAACTGCTTCGTCATCCGCGACGGCGTGAATGTCTATGGTGCTTTCCCCGCTACGGGATCCCCCTCCAAGGCGGACCGTCATCCGTTGGTGTCGCAGTACGTCAAGAACATCGGTTCGGACAACTCTGCAGACTACGAAACAATCCTGCAACCTGCTTCCGCTACTGATGGTATCGGCCGTGTTCTCGGACAACCAGATCAGTATAATCCGTTTTTCCCGGGCGGTACAATACCAACTGTCTCAAACCCCGGATATTATAAATATTTTTATACGCATGATGAAAATCCTAGGGGTGCTACGATCTTGACTTGGACTACTCGGAGACAACTCGTTCATGTAGGTTCAGGAAAGGGTGATCATACAATAAACGGCAGTGGTCGTTGGGAATCTGTCGGTTCGGGTAATGGAGACTATATGCAATACAGTGATGTAGGTTGGTTGGAAGTGACAGAGGACATTCCCGGTGCTGTCCGGTTGGAGTCAGATGTGCAGTTGAAATTTCAGCATTCTACAGAATGGGATGGCTTTACGGTAATAAATGGCAGTCTCAATTCAAGGTATATTCCGTTTCTCGGTAAAAATGGACGGCGTAATGGCGGTAGTGGTGTCTTGATTTTCGGTGGTGTCTCGATACGTAATTTCGTAGTTTGTGATAACGAAAACTATTTCTCTGATGCGACGGAAGAGTTGCGCGGTGGCGGTGTTTATTGCGATGGCGGATCCATTGTCAACACATATGTTGTCGACAACCGCTTGGGAGCATCCGGCTTTCAGAAACCTGCATTCGGCGGTGGTGTGTATATGTATTCAGGCTCGGCATACAACTGCGTAATCGCCAGGAACGAATGTACGGGAACTTATGCCGACGGTGCCGGCATATTCATCGAAAACGCCGAGTTCTACAACAACACTATCGTCCAGAATGTATCTCACGGTTCGGAGCGTGGCAACGGCGGTATATGTATATATCAAAGTGGTGCATCGAGCAATCTTGTTGTCTACAACTGTATCGTGACAGGAAATACTGCCGACAGGTTGGGTTCGTATAAGGATGCTAATGTGGCTTCGCACCAAGGCAATATAGTATCGTATAACTCCATTTACGAAAATACGACCATTGATGACTCGAAAATAAAGTTTGTGGATTGTACTGTCGGAGGTCTGGATATTCTGACCAAGACTGACGGTGAAAATTCCGGGCGTGACTACCGCCTGAACGGCAATGCCGGTCTGAACACAGGCGAGAACATGCCTGTGGTGAACGGCCGTACCATCAATCTGTTCGAGTTTACCGATATGGACTATACCGACCGTATCAAGGACTGTACTGTCGATGCCGGTGCTTTCGAATACGACAACAATGCGAATATTCGTCCCGACGCCGATGGGGTATATTATGTCACTTACGCCGGAATCGGCAATGCCGATGCTTCATCGCCCCAAACGGCCGCTTGCGCCCAGAAGCTGCAGGATGTACTCTATGCCGCAGGTCGCCGCATAGCCGAAGCCGGCAATGATGTCTCGGTGACCGCTACCGTGAAGATAGCCGGATATCCTGCTGATGAACTCGACATACGCACCTATAAAAGCGCAAGGCGTACCGATGCCGATGACCTCCGCTCGCTGACATACACCATCCCTTACGGCGTGACGGTGATGGGCGGATATTCCGAAGATTTTCACGAAGCCGACAACGCCCGCAATGCCTCTGAACGTGTCACCGTATTGTCGCCCGAAATCGAATACAGCGGCTTGTCGCTTATCGGGTATCATGTGCTCACTTTTGCTCCGCCTGCCGATGGTCTGACAGGCCGGCAGACCGTCATCGATGGCATAGTACTCGATGGCGGACGTGCCGATGCGGCGGCTGTGGGCGCGGACCAGCGCGGCGGCGCGGCCATTGTGCCTGAATACGGACATATCCGCAACTGCATGGTCCGCAACTGCTCGGCCGTGGCTGATGGCGGAGGTCTCTATCTGATGCCGGGTGCAACAGTCAGCGGCACTTTCCTCTACGAAAACTCCGCACGGCGGGGCGGTGCACTCTACGCTGCCAATGAAAACGCTTCCGATGACCTCCGCGCACACCTCTTCTCGAATACGGTTTACAACAACTCTGCATCCGATGGCGGCGGGTTGTATCTCGAAGATAATGCGCTCGTCGGTTTCAACTGCGTCTTTTTCGGAAATACTGCCGGGGCTGACCCGAATATCAGCGGTGCTGTCGGCTTGCAGTGCCGCGACAACTTGTTGAGCGGTATTATTGACGGAGCCGGAATGCCAGCCATAGAGTATTTCTTCCCATTCAACAAAACTTTTGTCGAAAAGTTCGAGTTGGCTGCAAATTACATCAACTATGACATGACCGAATCGTTCAGTGTCTATTTCCGCAACAATATGTGTCAGTTGCGAAGTTTCTCGCCTTTGGTGAAATCAGGCATGAGGGTGCAGTTCCAGATGGCTTTGCAGGAGAAGTTGGGTATATCCGCATACGATATGTACGGCCTGCCGCGTAAGGATGATACTGTAGGCGATGACCCCAACAATGTAATTTCTGCCGGTGCCTG
>JBJECG010000037.1:0-110586 GCA_051870875.1 Candidatus Aphodosoma sp. | reverse complement strand
AGCAGCAAACGTTGTCGTCTCATGGCAGCATATCATTTGACTTGTCCAACAATTCAGCCACATGCCCAAGTATTGTCATATCCATGACAGCCCACCGCTCTTTCACCTGTTGTGTAAGGAATCCGATTGTACTTACAACCAGTCCGACTACCGTAGTGGCGAATGCCACCTGCATGTTGTGTGCCATTGATGCAATGTCGCCTGTCGACAGCCCGACCAGTGCCGGCCCCATAGGGATGAGCGTACCCATAAGCCCGAGTACCGGACCTACCTTTGCAAGTATTTTTGACGTGGCGATGTCTTTGTCGGCGGCTATCTCGTACTCCGAGACAAACAGGCTGACTTTGGTGCGGTCACCTCGGTTGTCAAGTATCTTTTTAAGATACAGCACTACAAGCGAGTCTGTCTTCCCAGGCAATGAAGTTTCAAACTCAGCAATTCCGGACGGCTTCAGGCCGTCCATTTTAGCATAAATTCCGGACGTTGTCTTCCTGATGCGGATATACTGTCCAAAAAATGAGCCTATAAGAACTATTGCCCTGATGAAAAAGAATATGAGCAATACGATGACGGGTACAAGCAGACCCGTAGAAATCCAGTAAAGAATGTCAGAAATAGTATTCATTGTAATTTGGTTATTTGTTTACGACTTATATATTTGTACAGGACAAGACCTATGAGCGTACCGGCAACACCGATCATACAGACGCCGATCATGGCATCCCACTCCACCCTATCGGCAGCCGCAACGGAAGTGCGTCCGTCTACAGTGACAATTATGCCCAATATGGCTATCAGCACATTTATCATGTATTCCAGTTCGATGCGGATATCCTTTTCGGGCAACAACCGTTCAAGTCCGATACCCAGCAAAGGCAGCACAATCAGCACACCACCCGCCGTACCCCACCCAATAATGGCAAAATCATATCCAGGCAGGGCAAATACGATCTGCACGAGGGTGAGGAACAAGACAGGAAATACCAGCACACCCGGGAACCACAGGCATATAAGATATATCCAACGGTATTTCCCTACTGGCCGACCGCCGCATCCGTCAAGCATCCGTACGCATGAATATATCTGAAAACCGACATCCACGGTCATAATTACCGCCACATCGAGCATCAAATCAGGATCTGCAATCCAGCCGGCCAGCTGTGTTTTCGACAGCATAATCACATATTCATGCGAAAGTCCGACGAACAAAGCAGCCACCAGCCCAAAGAGCATTTTTCCAAACAGGCGATGAAAAGTCGATTTCAAGACCACATTGGAAATGACCAGCACCATTATCACAGTTACGACAATCTCCATTACGCATCCTCCTTCCGGTTCCGGCGACGGCGGACAATGACCACGAACAATGCCAGACAAACCAGCACGGACACCGCCACAATGACGCCATTGACGCTGTTGGCATGACGTTCCGGACCGTCGAATTCTTCACGTTTCATGACCATACCGTCGTCATCCGATGAAATATTTTCGGCACGGATATCGGCAATCTGCCGGTTGTATTTCCGGGCTGCGGACTGCGGCACCGCCGATGCGATGAAATCACGGAGTCCGGCATTGTCGCACACAAATCCGGAACATGAAGCACCGTATTCGTCCACCATGGCCGTATGCAGTCCGGCCATGGCCTCCACCTGTTCAGGTGAAGCATTCCACATGCCCTTGCGCACAGTTTCGAGCATAACGGCGGTCATTTCCTGAAGAGCCGCCGGATTTGCCGCCCCGAAATACTCTTTTATGCCAATATTGAATTTATCCGCCACGTAAACATCATATATACCATTCCAAAGTTCGTCGTCTATCACGTCACGTTTCATGACATTCCATCCGTAAGTATTACGTATGACATCGGCAATGGCAGCTGCATCGCCCGCACCGCCTTTCATTTTTTCCTTTACGAACTCAGGATTAAGTATAGTGGTACGGCTCTCGATACCGACAGCTTCCTTTATTTCCTGCATCCGGACGTTGCCACGGTTGCGGTAGTCGCTCAGATAGGCCTCGGGTTCCTTGCCGGTGACATTGCAGACCGCCAGATTGAGTCCTCCCATAAACTCATACACATGGTCGAGACTCAAAGCACCCCATGTGTTGCTCTGTCGCGGCTGCACCACGACATCGGTACGTGTCAGGGCAGCTTCAAAAGCATGCCGGTAATATCCGGCCCAGTCGGTTTCGCTGCCATAGACAGCACCCATATTGCTGATATACGTTGCCGCAATTTCGCTGTTGTCATTCCAGCGGTCACCGGCCTCCACCAGACTTTGGATTCCGCTGCCGTAATTGCCGTTCACACCGCCAAAGACACGGGCGGCTGAAAGTTCACGCGCCTCTTTCGGAGCAACCCCTTTTTCCACAAGATAGTGTTCGGACTCCCTGACACCGGCGGCCACATAGTTCGGGAAGTTTCTGTCATCGGCACCGGCGGCCATAGCCACCGCCCTGTTGATTAGGAAAAGCCGCGAAGCAGCCAAATCACGCAGCTGGCCCGAAGTCTGCACAACGACATCGATACGCGGGCGGCCAAGTTTTTCAGACGGTATAAGCCTCAAATCGGTGACACGTCCGAACGGATCACGTACAGGTTCGACACCCAGCATGTAAAACACCTGCGCTATGGTTGCCCCTTCGGTTTCTATAAATTCACTGCTCCAGAGAGTGTAACTCACCTTGCGCGGTATTGAATCGCCATGATTCTTACGGTACAAAGCTATGGTATTGTCGGCAAGTTGCCTGCCCTTTTCCCACGCCACCACAGAAGGAGTAGCTTCAGCATTGACAGCAAACATGTTGCGCCCGGTAGGCAGAATATCCGGATTCCGGACAGGATCTCCTCCAGAAGAAGGAGGGATAAAGCCTCCGTCCAGAGCATTCAACAGTGATGACAATTCCTTTTCAGGGCTTTCAGACAGGGCGTCACGGTAAGTATCGACATTACACAAGGCACGCTCCAGTTCCACCACGGCATATGCGAAATCCAGTTCCTGTCTTGAAATGCCATCCTGTACTCCATCATCCCGACCGGCAGAATCCCGCTCCGAGACACCGGCATTGCCGGTTTGTTTCATTACAGCCTCCATCTTTCTGAGGGCAACTTCATCGGCACCCATCCTGCGAGCCATTTCCATTGCCTTTTCAGGCGACATGCCCGGCATAAGGCGGTGTCTGCGCCTGCCCGGCATCGTTTTCCGTTCAGATATTTTCGCAGTCATACCTTTCTTTGCCGGAGCAGCCATCGACCCCATCACCATCATCTTCGAGAGCATATCCTTCGATTCTTCAACCGAACGGACTATATTGCGGGCACTGTCCAGCTGTCTTCCGGAAATGCCTGCAATACGGCAAATTGCATCATCGCCGGTTTTTCCGCCACCGGAGAGCAGTCTTCTGACCAAAGATGTCGCTTCGCCACGATACTCTCCGGCACCGCCACCTCTGAGAGCGGCCAGTCCGTAAGCTATCGGGTCAACAGTCATGGCAAGGACGGTGGAGTATATATGCTCCTGCGAATAAGGGACTCCCATCACGTATGCCGCCCCGGTCATCTTTTCATTGACAAGTTCATCGGCAAACGATTCGATACGGTGTATCTCATCAGCCGTATACCGGCTCGACATGACGCTGTCCAGCCGCAGATCGCGGTGTATGCCCAGATCCACAGCGTGGAGTTTCACCTCACGGGCCGCACGCGCCAATGCCTTTGCATCTGCCGGCTCAGCCTCGCAGGCACGGTTGTATTCCAGCAATGCATCGGTCAGATTCCTATATACTCCCCGTACCCGGCTTTCCATGAAAGGCGGAGTAAGATGATTGATAATGCAGGCATAGCTGCGGCGTTTGGCAATCATGGCCTCGCCGACATTTGAAGCGGAATAGACATAGAAATGCGGCATGGTGCCCACCAGCCGGTCCGACCAGTCGTTGCTGCCAAGAGCGACCTGTTTGCCCGCGGTGAATTCCAATGAACCATGGGCTCCAAAATGCAGAATGGCATCGGCTCCAAACCTATACCGTGTCCACAGATAGGCAGCCACATAATTGTGCGGCGGCGCCGCATCCGTCCCGTGTACAATCTTGAAATCATCATCGCCAAGCCCGGCAGCAGGCTGAGGTATCAGTACCACATTGCCGAAATGCAGGCACGACAACGCCAGGTTGCCACATCCGTCATTCAATCCATGACCAGGGAACAGGCCATCCACCGCATCAATGTCAGCACGCATCTGAGGAGACAAAGCCCTGCCGCACCAGCCGTCATATTCCTCCGCAGATATCATTTCCGTCACATTGTCTTTCACGAACCGGGCCTTTGCACCTTCGGCATAGCCGTTGAACACCTTGCCATTTGCATTCAATATCCGGCTGAAAGCGGCAGCGTCGGGCGGAAGATTGCCGACAGTATAACCTTCATTCTTCAGCCTGCACAAGAAATTGTACAACGAAGGAGCCACATCCATGCCTTCAGCCACAAGGGCAGTCTGCCCCGGGCCCTTGAAATAGAACACGGCAATCTTCTTTTCACCATTCGGTTTACGCTGCAAACGGATATAGTTGCCGACAACAGAAACAAAATCATCGAGACGGTCAGGTACAGCAGCCACATAGGGCAGTCCGTCGCCACCCTCGTAATGGGCGAACAAAGCATACGGCAGTACGGCACCGTCAATCTCTGGGGTGACAACACTCTGCGACAGGAATCCGCCGCTCATACCCATCCTGTCATCCATCCACTCCTGATACGGGCGGTTGACATTCAACGGTGAAAACAGTGGTATATTCTGCCGCGTGAGATAATCTGTCACTGCATCGCCCATACGTCCGTGAGCCATATTGATCACGGCATCCGGCCGGACAGAATCGGCATGCCCGTTTGCAATGAACTTCTGAATGGAATTGACCGGATATACGATGAAGCCCCGGTGCTCCAATGCAGCGACAAGAGAATCCGGCACACCCATCTGACCGGCAAGGATGACATGCGGCGCGCCGTCGTGCCACTTGCCGGATCTGGCCAGAAACCGCTCATAACCGGCTACAGAAGCGAAATCCATTTCACCTGACGGATAATAAAGCATTGACACTGACGGCAGCTGCGGATCGCCCGCTTCATCTACGAACAGCCGTTTGCCGTCGACAAAACGGCGCACATACCGCAACATATTGCGGTAATTCGTCCGTCCTCCGGCCAAATACTGCTTCAGGAACTCATAGTCAACCGAATCGACCGACACGATAAAGTTCTGCGGATTTGTGGCAGCCGTAGTCATGACCTGAGTTCCGTCGGCGGCCGCACCGGCCAACGCCAGGCGTTGTTCATCGGTAATACGGAGCCCCATAGCGTTGACAAACACCATATCGTAACGGCCGGCCTTATCCATATCGGCGACAGGCAGTTCGGCAATCCTGACAAACCGGCTGTCATTTGCCCCGGCTATCTGACCCAACACGACAGTCTGGTAATTTACAAACGCGATCCGTGTAGGCGACACAAGCACAAACCATGACACAACGGCCGCAATTACTACAGCGGCTGCCATGGCAGCACTGACAATCATACATTTTTTTCTTTTCATCATAATTTTCCAAACATTTCTCCGATATTCAATGATACACCGGCCACAAGCGAAATGCCTGTAGTAGGCGCAGAATTCCAATAATATATTTTCGGACGGTAATTGAATATATTGTCCACGACAAAATTAATGTCCACACCGCGCCACACCTGTTGCTGCAGAGTGAACTTCCAAAGCGAATAAGCGCCGTCGGACGGCAATCTGCTGTCGGGTTTTGAAAGGAAACGGCCGGACAGAGCCACATACAGTTTGTAGTATTTTCCGAAACGGCGGTCATAATCAAGCCTCCAGGTAGCCGAATGCGGACGCGGCTGCGAGAACTGGGAGTCGAACTTGCGTCCCATAGTATGCAGGAAATTGTAGTTAAGCGATATGCCCAGGCCCATCTTCATACGGTACCGGGCACTGAAATCAAGGCCTGCAACCTGCACTCCCGCCTCGTTACAGTATATGGCACCGGGTTCACGACTGTCATCACCGGGGAAGTCAGTCGTAGTGATACGGCTGTCGTAATAGTTGTAATATCCGGCCACCGTCACGCTGTAAGCCCCCCTGAAAATGCGGTCCGATATACGGCCGTTATGTTCCAGCGCAAGGTTGGCATTGTGGCTGCGCTCCGGTTTCAGGTCCGGATTGCCATAAATCATCTGGATTCCGGCCATATCGAAACTCATATACATTTCCTTGAGAGAAGGAGCACGGAAGCCTCCGGAATAAGAAGCGCGGACCGATATCGGGCGGAACTTGAACATCGTGGCAAGGCGTGCAGTCAAAGCATTGTTGTCCGATGCGGAGAAATAGTCATCGCGCAGACTTGCCACCACATTGAGCCACTCCAGCGGATTGTAGTCAAACTGCACGAAAGCGTCGAACGAATGCTGCGAGTGGTTTGTCCCGGACACGAACTGGTACGTGGCCAGAAAATCGAACATGTAGTCGGCACCTACAGTCAGGACATTCCTGCCTGACGTCAGATTGTACAAGCCGTGAACCATATGTCTGCGGTTGCTGTAGTCATGGTCGTCAGTATGTCTGCCGCCCACAAACCGGGCCTTGTCATACTGGTCGTAGCTGTATGAGAATTCCAGATTCTGATCTTTGCCTATCTGCCACAAAGCCCTCAGTCCGCCGCCATAGTCATGATACATATCGTCATAATTGGCACGGTTGCTCATACGTCTGAAGTATCCTCCCCGTGCAATGAACTGCAGTCCGTCCGCAGCCCTGAACACCAACCGTTCCTTGACATTCAACACACTTCCGCCATACACGGCATGTATTTTGGATTCGGTGTCAAAAGCATCGGTCAGACGTATGGTTTGAGACGAGGTGTACTGTACCGAAGTGTTGGAATTCCACTTCGGGGTATTGAAACCGGCTTTTCCACCGATACGCCATTCATTTCCGGCAGACCTGTAACGCGAACTGACATGCACATGCCACGGTTCTTTGTTTTCCCGGGATACCAGATTGACCACACCGCCCACGGCATTGGCTCCATATACGGCAGACGACGCCCCCCTGACTATTTCCACCTGCCCCACATCATCGAGATTCAGGCGGTTGTAATCTACATTGTCCATAGTCTCGCCGGCCAACCGCTCCCCGTCGACAAGGAACAATACGGCATTACCGCCGAATCCGCCCATCGAAAGCGAAGTCTCGTTGCCCATTGTAAATCCGAACTCCAGTCCGGGCAGCTCTTCCATCAGAAGATCCTGTATGTTTGAGGCATCGGCTTTCTTTATATTCTCGACGGTAAGCAAGCGTGTCACCACAGACACATCCTTCAATGTTTTAGGAGTGCGGGTGGCAGTCACCACAATTTCGCCGAGTTCAGCCGGTTCCGGTTTCAGAGTCACAATATCAGGCTGTTCCATACTGCCGTCAGATGCATCCATAATTACCGTCTCGGTTATGAATCCGACAAACGATACTCTTATCCTCACCCTGTCCAGACCATCGGCATAAAACACAAAACACCCTTCAGCATCGGAAATCATCACCCTGTCACAATCCAGGATACTGACGGTTGCTCCGGCCAAAGGGAGTCCAGCCTCATCGAGCACTTTGCCGGCAAAATTGCCGGCAAAGGCTGCGAACGGGCTAAAGACACTAACTAATATCAAACAATTTACTTTAAATTTATCAAGCATCACGTCAAAAATCAAGTGCAATATCAGACATAATGTATCCCGTTATTGCAATATCACTGCCGAGAGGCCTTGAATGTACAAATCAGAGGCATGGGCATGGCACCGTATTGCAGACTGAGACCAACAGTCAGCAGCCCTGCTTCAAAGGAGCCCTGTATTGTACCGGAATAGGTTTTGCCCTCAGAGTTTTCGCCGCTGAACTCCGTTGCAGCCAAAACATATCTGCCGTCGGATCCGGTCACTTTCACACTGCCAACCGAAAAGCCAGGCACTTGCATCGGAGGGTTTCCAAATGAAGAAACCGACACCCTGACTTCGGTTCCGCTTACGGCTTCGAGAGTAAAAGTGACATCTTCGAACACCGACTCGGATCCCATAACCGAACATGTCATGTCATCGACATACACCCCTTCGACGGCATTTGCAGCCGAACCGTCAGTCTCCGGATTTTCAGGATCACACGATACTGTCATAAAGACAAAGAAAGAAACAACCGAAAGCGTTTCCAGAATAAATTTAAGATTTTTCATCGCAATATTGTTTTATGATTAATATTCACCGGCCAAATCGTTGTCGATTTTCACGGTGCAAAGTTCGCCATACCCGGCAAGCCCCGCAATACCCGAATGTAAGGTAATTTGCAGAGCACAACCAACAGGTACGGCATCTGCCACTAATCACTTTTAAGTATTGCGCAACCGATATATTCTTGGTACTTTTGCAACATACGCAACTTACAGTGGCCGGTTTACATCATTACATTCAGGCAACCGCAATTGTCGGGCTGCGACGGATTCACATTCATTCAGGCATTTCCGGTATTGTATTGAGACAGAACAAAATTCATTTTACAGCTAATCGGCACGGATTTCTTATAACAGTACAGATGATATGGACAACAGCAAACAAGTATATTCGCCAAACCACCGGCTTCGTGATTTGGTAGACGACAACAATCTGATACTTCTGGTAATAAGCAGATTCGGCATACCGTTGGGGTTTGGCGACAACACAATAGAATATATCTGCAAAGAAAACAACGTAGACTGCGACACTTTCCTGGCAATAGCCAACATCATCAGCGGCCAGGAGTACAGCCGGTACAAAACAGCTCTGCCCGACCTGATAAAATATCTGGAAAACGCGCATTCCTACTTTCTGGATTTTATCCTGCCCACAATACGGGAAAAACTCATATCGGCCATCAACTGCCATGACACAAACGATGTCGGCTTCCTGATACTGAAATACTACGATGACTATGTACTTGAAGTGCGGAACCACATGGAATATGAAAACGAGACCATATTCCCGTATATCCGCCATCTGATAAACGACAAATCAGGCGGAGAAGTCAATATAAAGGATTACTCGCTCAACCACGACAGCATGGCCGAGAAACTACAGGAGCTGAAAGACATAGTGATACGGCATTACCGCCAGACCAACAGCAATCTGCTGAACTATGTCCTCTACGATATCATAAACTGCGGCAACGACCTGAAATCACACTGCGACATAGAAAACAGGATATTCCTGCCACAAGCCATAAAACTGGAGGAAGAGTGTGCTGCCACGAACGGAACAATACCTGCAACAGGCAAGAATATATGCGCGGCATCGCCCGAGACTCTCAGCAACCGGGAGAAAGAGATTATTGCCTGTTTTGCAAAAGGCATGATAAACAAAGAGATAGCAGACCATTTGTGTCTGTCGGTCCATACAGTGACGACATACCGCCGCAACATAGCAGCCAAACTGCAGATACATTCGCCGGCAGGTCTTGTCATCTACGCCATACTCAACAATATCATAGACATCAAAGACGTGAAGATCCAATGATACTCCGGCCGCCCGGCTGCATCCTGCCGTATGCAGCCGGACAACAGGCACTTCACTTACAAATTGAAATTATCGGGAATATTTTTCCGCTGTCAAAAAGCGCAGAACGATGTTTTTATACAACCACACCGCTTTTCCGAGCTTCATAACGACCGGAATTTCAATGTCAAACGCATACACCGCACAAGCTTATTTCAAATAAACACAACCGATATTACGTTGTATATCAAAATATTGAGCACTATACTTCCCATACAAATACAGCTATTGCTTTCAGATTTTCAAGACAATCGCAAAACATGTTATACAATATACTTTTTTATTGTGCGCCTGTGGAAAATAAGTTGTTAATTTGCAGTGCCGGAAAAAACTTGGCACACCATGGAGCCCGGACACTTTGCATCAGCCAGTGAACGGCACAACCCATGTCACCGGAATCTTTTTTACCTTAAAAACCTAATACTGAAAATCACTGGAAAAGGGACTTTGAGAAAAGCCCCTTTTTAATTTGCATACGGCCACGACATTCACGGCGCAATGCCCAACAAGACGGAGTTCCAGCATTGAAAAAGGCTGTACCAAATGAACTGCACCCCAAAAGTCTTTTCTCCGACTTTTGGGGTGCAGTTTATGGAGTACAGTTACTAACAAAGATGACAGCCGTACCTGCACCCTGGAAGATAGCGGGGGCAGTTTATGTAGCACGGTTACAAACAAAGGTCCATCATAGTCAGCCGGACAAAACAAGGGGAAGCGACAGCACACTTGCCGGAAAAGCATAATATCCGCACAATCCCAAGCTGCCATCCGAGCAGCGTACGGACTTGTCGGGAGAGCATAATATCAGTAAGGCTCTGATATCGGCATGGTAGAGAATGCGGGACAAAAATACGGCAGTCCAGGCCTGGAGCAACAACCACGTTGCCGTCCTACGGTTGAACTAAAGGAAGAAGCAGTATGTCTGATATCAGAAAAAGACGTACCTTCAGCACATGTAAGAGCAGAACAAGAATTGGCAAAGCGGAACTACGATACCTGTCAAATGGAAAGAGCCCGGTACAATACCGGGCTCCTTCTCAAATCGGATAGTTAATAACCCGTCCAACTTTTTAGGGTCACTTCACTTTCAGGAGGGGCACTTTGAATTCGCATTAGACACATCCCCGTCCGACCATGAAAAATATGGTTTATTATCTTATCGCTATCTTATGGGACTCGGTGCGCCCGTCAGGATATATTATCTGCAATACATACATACCCTGCGGATACAGCATGTGTATCAGGTTGTCGCCCTGCTCTATCCGGCCCGATGAATACAGACGGCCCATAGAATCGTAAATCCGGTATCCGCCTGATGTATTCGCTGCATATACGTGGGCAATCGCACCGTCTGTCCGGCTGTTTACAACGTCAACGCCTATGTCATCGTCATCGAGGTCAACCTGTACGGCTTCGAACGGACAACTCATGATCGACACGCCCGAAGCATCTGTAATCAGCACCGAGTACTGCTTCCCGACATCCAGCTTGCCGTTTTCGGTATAGTATATGCTGTGCGTCTGTCCGGCGGCAGGTTCCCCGTCAACATACCACTGGAATCCGGCTCCGGCAAAGTCATACCCGCCGTTGTATTCCTTGTTGCGCAGTGCTATCACATCATTCCACCGCTGCACCATGATAGAGGTCGGATAGTGGATCACCAGTTCCATAGTGCGTTCAGTGCTGCCGCAATACTCGTTGTAGCAGAGCATGTGTATCTTGTATATGCCGGCTTTCACGCCGTCTGGCATCGGGAGTACAAAGGCATTGTCCTCTATTGGAAGTGTCACCGGTACGAACGGGCCACCTTCCACCGTCACTCTGACACTGTCTGACAGTCCGGCATTGAGGGTGAAACGAACCGATTCGTCATCGGCACATACAGGCTCTTCCGGCGACACGCTTATCTCGTCTGACACCGAAAGGCGGAGTATTGTATCACAACCGTGATAGCTCTTGATGTTCTTGTACACCAATTCATAGACACCGGATTCAAAGTTGTAGGTTTCGCCCTCGAACACAAACGGCTCTCCACCGCAGATTACAGAATCGGCGTAGGTGTCGTGTATCCTAAGGTCGATGACCGATATGCTGTCGCAACCGTACTTGTTGAACAATGTGTCGGAATAGACACCCGGCACCGAAAGATAGTTTTCACCGAAAAGGAACATATCGCCCTTGCATATATATACTGTATCCACGGTCTTCAGTGTATCGGATGTCACCTCCACAAACGCAGACCATATACTGTCGCACATGCCGTCGTCAATCGAAGCACGCAGCACCACCTCGTATCTGCCCGGTTCGGAATAGGTGTACACGGGGTTATGCTCTTCGGAGTAACCCGCGCCATCGCCGAAATCCCAGAATACGTCAGGTTGTTCGCTCGTGACCCCGTTTATGGTGAACACATTGCTGCTGTCGACAAACGACACAGTCTGCTGGCAGACGGTAAACGAAGCGTTGGCGGCAGGATAGCGGGGCAACAACGAGGCTTCCAAGGTAAAAGCACAAGCTTCTCGCCCAGGATCCATGAAATTCATGGTACATATATATGCAGTAGTATCGCCCGGAGTAGGGACAAAGAAGCGGTCGGTTTTCAGCACGGTGTAGGGGTCGCGTTTTTTAGCCCATGAGTAGCGGAAACCCGAAGGAGCCCAGATAGTGTCGATCTTCTCGGCAGCGGCACCGCAGGTAAGGCCGGAAAACTTGTCAGACACGCAGTCGAGCGTAAAATAGGCATATCCCGGACAACCTTCGCCCGGCACGGGGCTGCAGTCACCGGTTTCAAGATACACATATACAGTACGCCCGATGTAAGCAGACAGATTCAGCCCCATTGTAGTCCAGTCCTTCCACTCCGTATAAGCCATCGATCCATCACTCAGCTGCCCCAACGGGATACGGTTCCAACCGACAGGTAAAGTGGGGCTGCCGGTGAGGTACTCTATCGAGAGGCACTTTTCATCAAGAGGTCTGCCACGCTGGTCAGTAACACGGATAATGAAACGGGGCTGGTTGCGGTCCTCTCCATTGTGTCCGATATTACGCATCACGGCGGCATATTTTATTATCAGTATAGGATTGGCGGCGTTGACGGTCAGCTTGTATTTCATGGATTCGGCCTCAGATCCGCCGAACCAGTTTCCGAGACGCACCGATGCAATCTCGCCTTTCGGGATAGTGGTAAGGTCAGGTACCATGACATCGCGTTCACCCTGCTTGTAGTGTATGGTATGCTGGCTCTTCTCGCTGGCAGGGCCGTGGTCATTCACGCCCAGATTGGCCGTGGCACTTTCGCCATAGCGTCCATAACGGCACTCAACGACATCAGTATTGTATATATCGATGAAATTGATGCACTTGTCGGTAGATACAGCCACGATATGACTGGTATAAGAAGCCCAGCCGGAAGTGTCGGTACCGCAAATACCGCGCAGCCAGAAAGTGTACATACCTTTTGTCAGACCCTCGACATAGTACGGGGTATCATATATGCTGTCGACCGTAATCTGTTGCCCTGTAGTGTTGTTCTTGCACACCACCTGGTAATGAGAGGCCGAGGTTTTGTCCCAAGAAAGTTTGGCACCGTTCTCATGAGTTACGTCAAAATTCTGCGGAACGGCGCACGGCTCATCGTCGGTAGTAATCTGCACATTGTCGATAGCGACACCCGGAGGGACAATGACACTTGAATTTGTCACCCAATAAAAGACCAGACGCACCTGGGTATTGTCGGCGCGCACCCTGACCCTGAAAGAGCAGTGATCCCACAGGTTTTCACCTTTCAGTTTTGCAGTAGAATTGACATTCTGACGATATACTTCGAGCGATTTCGGACGATCGCCCTTTGTTTCAATGATTTTTTCACTTGGATTAGTCACCCAATATACAAAAAGGCTGTCCACACCGACACCCTTTGAATCGGTTTCACCGACAAGGGTATAATCGAACGATACATCGTAGAAACCCTTGTCAACGGTATATGTAGCGTAAGCAGCTATACCCATATTACTATTGGTATAACCAAGAGTTTTACCTCCATCGGCGGAAACATACAGACAAGTGCTGTCCATAAGGGATGTAGCCTTGCCTATATACCACTTGTGTTTTGATGTCGGCTGGACAAATGTCCAACGATTTACGGCCTGTGCATCCTCGAAGCCCTCGAAAATAGGGGTTGCGTTCTGGGCAGACACGGCAAATACCGACATGACAACGGATAAAATAATAAAGCGTAAACGTGACATTACGAACAGAGATAAAAAATAGATTTTCCAAACAATAAAACAAAAGCAAGACCCGCCCCCGATACCGAGACCGGGTCTTGCATTTTCCATACAGTCAAAGTCGCCTTACTTGACGATGAAGCGTCCGACAAGGACACGTTCGTCGGCAGTAACCACGTGTACGGTGTATACACCGGCAACGTGAGGAGCGCGGAACATAACAGGCATACCCGACGGGGTGGATGCCGATACAATCTGGCCAAGGCTGTTGTATACTCTTACAACCAGGCCATCCAGTTCGCTGTAGTCGAAACCGTAGTTGACGGTTATCATCTCTCCTGCGCGGACAGGGTTAGGAGTGAGTATCACAGCATCACCCTTGACCACGTTGTTGACGGCAGATTCACCGGTCACGGTAAGGGTAAGGTTGATGATGGAGTCACAACCAGCCTCGGTAGGACAGTTGATCACATAGTTTCCGGATACGGTACCTACAGGGAACTCGCGGCAAGCGAACTTGAACGGAAGCTGCGAAGCATCGATCGTAAGGGTACGATCGTAGTTGTAAGCCTCATTCACGGTCAGATGCAGGACGACAGTAGAGTCGCAACCGTTTGGTGTCGGGAATGCGCGCTCATATGAGCCTGTCTCGGTAAGACCGGTAAAGTTCTGGTCGGAATATGACACATCGGAACAGATTGAAGCCGTGTATTCATACATCTTGCTTTCGTTTACAGTAAGTGTGAGAAGCACTGTAACATCGCAATCGCCGGCCTGAGCGGCGCGTTCAACGCGGGCAAAGGTGTATACACCCGGAACGGTAAGGTTGGCCTTAGGCAGGTCGAAGCCTTCGCCGTAGTATGAATATCCCTGACAAACCCTGTCGCTGACAGGACGGACGGTACGGCAGTCGATACGGACGGAGTCGATATGTATGTCACTCGATTCCACATCGACAGTAGATTCGCCGTAGAATGCCAGACGGACGGTCTTGCCTGTATATTTCGAGAGATCGACTTCAACACGTTTCGAGTGGTTGCCGATGAGGTTGAGACGATAGTTCACATCCTCTTTGTTGTTCCATATATAGGCATCTTCCCTGGTCCATGTCTTTCCTTCGTCGGCAGAAACGGCCACTATGAACCGGTCATCGGACTGTCCGAGAGGAGCGACGGCCTGTTGTCCGTCCTTCACGGTAAATGCGAGGTCAAACGAGAGCGCGCTGTTCACATCAAGCTTGACAGCAGGCGATACCAGCCATTCGGCGCATTTGTCGCCGGTGATGGTTAGACATGCGTGCGATCCGCCGGTGGATCCGAGAACAGGCACTTTATCGGTAACCTTCCACATACCGGAAACGACCTGGAGTTTTGCAGGATCGGCCACGACTTCATCGAACAAGCCGTAGTACTGCGACCAGCAGCTTGGCATGAGTTCGGAATCGAATGTCTCGAAGAGACCGTCCACAGCGGCACATATAGTACGGAATGTGAACCACTCCGACCATTGGCCGGCCTTACAGTTGGAAGCGACACGGAAGGTGTATTCGGTATCAGCCTTCAATCCTGAAAGGACATAACCCGAAACAGCATCGTATATACGTTCAGCAGCAGTTTCACCCTGTTCGGTTTCGTAATACTGTACGTCCCAGCTGTCGGCATTGTAGCTTGACCAGTTGAGGGCAGCCGAGTTGGCAGTAATCTGCGAAACGAACAACTCGTCAGGAACGGTACATTCGCCTGACGCACCGACTGTGACATTGCGAACGACCTCACTGAGGTCACCGCCGGCATGGTACCAAACGAACACTATGTTGACGGCACCGGCATCGGCAGTCTTCACATACAGAGTATGTCTTGCCGCAGTCCATGAAGTATTGCCCTTGAGAGTGGCTACAGCAGACCATCCGGCAGGAACAGCACCGGTCTCGGTGATACCGAATCCGGCATCGGCAGTGATCATGTCGCTTACAGGAGCGGTGAATACGCGGAGGTATGCACCTTCAGCTGCTGCCACCTTCCAGTCGAACGACAGGGTATGAGGTCCGGCAGGCATTTCAACGGTACGGTAAGCGAAGTAGGTAGTGTCATCGGCAGCAATGAGTGTTGCATCATCGAAACCGTCAGATTCATACGGATATACGGCCGGAGTCTGATCGGTAGTCACGCAGATACGGCCCCATTCGCTTGTCATGCCGTTGCCGCAGTTTGAACGTACATAGAATTCATACGGAGTACCCTCATCGAGGTTTACAACGGTATAGTTGGTATCGGTACGGGCAATGATGTCGATAAGATTGTCGAAGCCCTGTTTGCCATAGGCAACCTCCCAACGCTCCTGGTCGTCGAGTTTCTCCCACTCAACCATGAAGCTGGTCTTGTCGTGTGACACGACCTTGCCGGCAGGCGTGAAGCAGTGAGGGATAGGCTCCCAACTGAACTCGTTGACAAGGACATCTCCATTGCCTTTCACAATAGTCAGAGCAGGAGCACAGCTGTTATACGACTGTCCGGACGGAGAAGCCGATACAAAATCATAGCCTTCAAACTTCACTACATATTCCTGATAATCGGAAGTAAGCTCGACAGTATCGAACGGTTCGAACTCGAAGTAGTGAACAGACGGCCAACCTTTGGTATAGTGGCCTGCCACACCAACCACGAGTTTTGCACCCTCTTCGAGAGCTTTGGCCGAGAAGCGGAACTGTGTCTCGGAAAGGAGGGTTGCGTTATAAGAATTGATCTGAGGCAGGTAAGCATAGCATACGGAGTCGAACTCGGTATGGAAGAAGAGCTCACCGTTGTCGTTGATATACGGATATGCAGTTGCCACCTCGAAGCTGTCCCTGCGATCCCAGCAATCGAAATAAGAGCTGTATTCAGGTTCTTCGCCGATACCGAGGCCATTGCGCATGAAATCCGGAGCTACAGGCAGGTCTTCGAGCGAGGCGACACGGGCGCAAGTGGTACGGCTTGACATGTCGATAACCTGCGGATAGAACTCACCGCAATTGTCCTTGATGTAGAAGTAGTAGCTTGTCCAATCCTTAAGACCGTTCAATACCACGCTTGTCTTGTCGGTAACAACCATTGTTTCGCCATAGAACTCATCATCGTCAAACGGTATCTCCATCTGGCTTTCAGAAACATAATAAGTATATTCGGCAGCATTGCCGTTGCCGGGCATCCAGGAGATGAACGCACGGTTCGGACGGATGTCGGCAGTCACGCGGAACGGAGGCATGCAGTCGGCAACCGGCACGATCTCGATGTCGGTGATATTGACCTGATATCCTTCGCACTGGTCGTAGCTTCCGGTAGAATTATATACTGCAGCACCGTCAAGAGAGTTGATACGGAATGCTATATACTGTTCGTCGCCCTGGTGGTAATAGAAGTTGACGATCTGGTTTTCCCAAACATCCTTCTGGTTGTTGACCAAAGTGTCGTAAGCCTCGAAAGTGGAAGCATCTGACGGGTCAGACATCAGTCCCACATATATAGGAGCCTTGGCAAGGTTAGACTTGAAGGCGAGTTTCATCATATATCCTTTGACACCCTGCTCCCCGAATTCGATACGGGGAGTGACAGCATCGACAACAGCGTAAGCATTGTCGCTCGCGTCATATACGGCCTTCATGAAGAGAGAAGGACGGACAGCGTTTTCGATATACGGTTCGGGCTGTATTGAAGGAGATATGGATCCGTAAGAAACCACGCGGCTGCGCCAGCACTCCGGGAAGAATCCCTGGTCTGCGATATCGCCATAACCGGAGAAGTCTTCATAGTACGGTACCGATTCCGGAGCAGGACAAGCGGTACGGAACACTACAGGATCGGTCCAGTAGCTGACATCCTCATCGCTGCCACAGTTGTGACGCATATAGAGGTAGTACTTTGTAGCCGGCTGGAGACCGGTAACGGTAGCCTGCAGATCGGTATAAACCGTGGCGGGCTTCACATCGCCCTCTTCGATTTCAGGATTGATTTCATCGGAAGCGATCTTTATTTCAAAACCGTCGACGGCAGGATTGTCGGCCCAGCGTACGACAGCCGAATTGTCGGTAATCTCAAGTACCTGCGGAGTCCGAGCCTCAGGACAAGTAAGGGCAGCCTTACGCACCAATATATTGTCGAGATAGAAGGCAGATCCGAAATACGAAGTTTCGAGATAGAATGCTATATATCTGCCGGTACCGGTATATTGAGTGAAGTCGATCACATGATCCTCCCATACGTAAGTGGCGGCATTGTTGAGAGTGTCGAGGCCTACGAAAGTAGAGGCATCGTTGATATCGGTCATCACGCCGACAACGGCCTGATCCTGACCCGACATCTGGAAAGCCTTGAGTGAGAGGCTCAGTTCGCGGACATCCTGAGGAGCTTCGGGCAAGGCGAGCAGACAGGGGAACAAGTTGTTGTTACCGGTCTGGAGCACCAGCGAATAGAGACCGTAATTCTTGTATGCAGTACCGAGCATTGAAGTTCCGCTGAAAGCATCGATTCGGGAACCGCCGTCTTCAAGCACCTGATGCCAGCAGTCAGGAAGCGACATACGCTGGTATGAATCGAAGTCATCGAAGAAAGGCAGCTGCATCTTGTCGGGGCAAGAGGTACGGAACGTGGTTTCGCTCATACCCACGGAATAACCGCCGCCATCGGCTTCGCTGCAGACGGTGCGTACATATACATAATAGAGTTTGGAAGCACGGAGATGGTCAAGCTGCAAGGAGTTGCCAGCCTTGATGGTGTCATCGAATACGTTGGCCTTATCCTGCCAGCGTCCGAGCGGAGCGGTGGTAACCTTGACGTGGTAGTCGCCCACGGCACCGACATAAGCCCACTCAACATCGGCAGAAGAAGCGGTAACATTGCTTACGGTGATTTCACGTGCAGGGATGCAACCCTTGATAGAGTCGATCTTCAAGTCATCGATAAAGAACTGGCCAGTTCTGCCCGAAGGACTGAACATACGCATGGCCATGTGTTTGCCAGTGCCCTGATAGCCGTCGAAATATATATACTGTGTCTTCCACTGACCGGCATAGAGAACCTTGATGGTCTCCACAGTCTCGAATGTGGACGGATCCAACGGGTCGGACATAACACCGATTTCCAACTCCTGAGGAGACGTGGTGTAGTCGTTCTCGACAGCGACACGGAACTGCATCATGAGAGCCCTGATATCAGGGATCAGCTCAGGAGATGCCATATACGCCACATCACCGTTGTAGCCCGCCGAAACGAGCAGCATCTGGGTGGAGTTTGTAGCTGCAATATCCTCATATTTGAACTTATAAGTCTGCACCACAGTACATGATATATAAGCACCCTCTTCAGGGAAATCCGTTTCGGGAATACGGCGCCAGCAGTCCATGAACGTCTTGTCCTTGACGGTGACAGGCGATCCCCAGCGGTCGGTACCCTCATGAGTAGAGGTGAACTCAGGTTCGTCGAAAGAGTAGGCAATAGGAACATCGTAGGCATCGCATATAGAACGGAAGCCGATGAAAGTCCATGTAGAGTCGGCACCGCAAGCGGGACGCACATATACATAGTACGGGGTCTCGGGAGCAAGGCCTGTGACATGGACAGGATTGTCGGGCTGTGAGCCGAGCGAAACCACATGAGCGGTAGCGGAAGTGACTTCATCGAGCGCGAGCGAAGCATCGAGCAGGGAGTCGGTCAGGATATATTTCCACTCCGTGGCGTTGTAGTTGAGGAATGCCACATCGGCAGAAGACTGAGTGATGTTCTTGACAACAAGATCGACAGGCATGATACAGTCGGTGGTATTGGCCTTGACGGCGACATTGTCGACAGCAGCGGCCTTAAGACTGACATCGCCCAAGCGAGTGGGAGTGACGTAGGCAATCACCAGGTTGTATCGTCCGGCCTTACGCAACGGATAGGAGTACTTGTAGTGGTGCCACTCCGCATCCTGAGCAGCAAGATAACCCCAGCTCTTTTCAGTATCCATGAGGTGTATCCAACCATCAGGAACGGAAATATTCCATCTGATACCGTCGTACGGACTTGCGCTTATGCAAGACTGCAACTGATACAAAGCACCGGAAATACCACCTTGTACGACGATGTCTTCGGGCACGAGGAACGGAATGATGACACCGTTGGTACCTTGCTTGCGGTTGCCGTTGTAGTCAAGGCCCTTGTCGCCTGTAGCACCCGGCATGCGCCAGTCGAACTCGAAATCGAGCAGTCCGGGCTGAAGGTCGAACAGACGGGTGGCATAGCCAAAAGTGCTTTCGCTGATGGCGGAATTGGAAGTGCCGTAGTCGCAAGAGATGAAGAGGGTGCGTCCGACGGCAGCACCGGTCACTGCATTCTGCTCGCTACTGATAGCATCGCCAATGATCCATGAGTTGGCCTGTGAGCCGTTGAGCAGATTCCATGCGCCGGCAATAGATTCGTTCTCGAAGTCGCAGAAATAGTCAACCACGGCAGGGGCATTGGTCTTGGCTGTGATAGGATCTATCCATATACCCTTTTCAGCAGGGCTGCATACGGAGCGGATATATACATCGTAAGTGACGTTCTCCTCCAAACCATCAAGCTGATAAGGATGAGAAGTGATGCCGGTCTTGATGACGGCATTGCCGAATACGCCACCAGCCTTGACGTATGCGATCTCCCATTCAGACTCGCCGTTTTCGGAAGGCAGCCAGTCGAGAGTGACAGACGAAGCATCGGTAGCGACAACCTGCAGACCGGTAGGTTCGGCACAGGCAGGAGCAAGTTCGACAATGATATCATCGAGCTTAAAGCCTATAGCCGGAGTGGTGATGCGGAATGCCACATACTGGCCGCTTCCGGTATAGCTGTCGAAACGGGTGATATGGTTTGTCCAGCCGTAGTTGTTGTACGAAGAAGAGTTGGTCATCACCACATCATCGATGAAAACGAAAGTATTCTCATCGTTGGGGTCAGTCATGATACCCACTTCGAGCGGAATACGTTTGGTACCGATGCTGTATGAGAAACGGATCTGACAATCCTTGAGATCAGCATTCAGCTTAGGCAATACGATATGGTGAACACCGTCGGAATAGAGCGACAGATAGTTCGGCAAAGATTTCGAGTAATCTGAAGCGGTGATTGCAGGTGCATAGGCAGAAGCAGCCGGATTTTTGGACGACCAGCAGGGAGGCAGAGCCGGTCCGGCAGTAAGGTTGTCGAAGTTCTCGCGCAACGGGAGAGGAGCACCCTCGTATATACATTCGGTATCGAAAGTCTGCACATTCGACCAGGTACCCCTGACACCGCCGAAGCATACGGGCTGCACATAATAGAAATAACGGGTGGCCGGAGTGAGGTTTGAAACCTCGACTTCGGGTTTGGTGACATTGCCATCGAACACATCGCCCGGATCAACAGCCGGGTTGATCTGAGAGCTGGAGATCTTGACATTGTAAGTCTGGGCACCCGAACGGTTCCAATAGAGGATGACGCTTGTACCGACCACGTCAGGGTTGTTGAACATGACCACTTTTGTAGCAGTAGAACATTCGGCCTTTTCGACAAGCTCTATATCATCGATGTCGATACGGCAAACCTGACCGCTGGTTTTCTCCTCGCTTGCATCGATCTTGAAAGCGATGTATTTGCCGGAAGACTCGATGTCCTCGAAAGTGACTGTATAGCTCTCGTACTGATTGTTGTAGCGGGGCTTGATTTCGCCGGACTCCTTGGCATTCGAGAAATCATCGGGCCAGTCAGAAACGAGCAGACGGAGGTGCAGTTGGGTGGAGTTTGACTTCATCCAGAAATTGAGCTGCATATCCTTGAGGTTGACATTGTCGGCCAGACGAGGAGAAACGGCATACAATACACCATAATCCTCAGTATAGTTGGTGAAGTTCTTGACCGGCATGATAAGGTTGCTTGCACCGGTATGGGCAGAGGGGCGTATGCCATAGGAATAGTATCCGGGTTCACCCTCGGTGTTGATATAATCAAGATAATCGTAGACCGTCTGGTTGCTTGGGGCACCGCACGGAGTATAAGTACCGTTGCCCTGACCGATAAGGGTCCAGCAGGCGACATCATCGGGGCTGTCGAACGAAGTGGCGAAGCTCTCTACAGGCAGGCAAGCCGAAGTGAACTGGCCTTTGACCCACGAGCTGACATCGCCGTACCCGAGGTCGGTCTGGATATAATAGTAATAGGTAGTAGAGGGGTCGAGCGCCTTGTTGTCGGCAGCATTGATCCTCATGGCAGTGGCAGAAACCACATCCTGCGAAAGGAACAGGCCGTCAGCCTCGGTGGCATTGGCGGGATCGGCCAGCTGCTGTGTCGCAATCCGGACATGATAAGTGGCGGCCAATGATCCGGACCAGCGGAGTTTTGCCTCGTTGTGAATCTTGTTATAGACCTCGACATTGGTGACAGGCTGAGCGACAGGTTTACCGGTAACGGCTATATTGTCGAGCACGACACCGAACGAACCGTTGTCGACACCGCCGAAAGCGATCTGCATGGTCCGCGACTTGTCGGGGATGTCGAGCGTGTCGCGCGTCCAATTGTCGGACTCGCCGTAAGACCGGAGCAGAGTCCAGGCACGGTCGCTGCGGACACGGAAATAGACCTTCAGAGAATCGACGGCCTTATCGCCTATGTTCATACGTACAGAAGCATAGTCGAAGATGAGGATAGGCTCGGCGATACGCTGGTTGTCGAATGCCGGAGTGATAAGGAGTACCTCCTCCTGATTGGCACCCGGAGTGCCAGTTACGAGCTTTATGCGGCCCGTACCAGCGGCGCATGCGGCGGGGTTGCTGAAATTGCCACGCTCCACCGCCCACTTTTTGGCAGCGGCAACCGGTTCCTGTGACCAATCCGCAGGAAGACTGCCGGCAGCGGTCGTTTCAAAGCCCTCCTCAAGAACGCGGCTCTGTGCGAACAGCGAACTTGAGCCAACGGCAAGAAAGACCATCAACAAAAGTAGTGATACTTTTTTCATACACAAAAAATTTAATTAAACAAACGTTATCTATAAAGCAGAATGTACAGGAAACAAACGTATATGTACACCTCTACATTATCATTCCAAAGCAACAATCACTTCACCGTATCCACAAGAGCCATCCCGTGTCAGCGTACCGTCACCTTGACAACATGGAGAGAACCGTCGGGCAAAGAGAACCGGATGACGAAAAGGCCGACCCTGTCAGGAAGAGTGATGCCGCTGTTTTCGCTGTCGATGGTATAAGTGCCGTAATGACGGCCCAATACATCGTATATATCGGCCACGGCAGAGCCGGCATCATGCAAATCGACCTGAACCACGCTTCGAGGAGCGGCCACGGTAGGAAATACCGAGAGTACCGGATAGTCGGATATGTCGTATTTTTCGACAGGCACAATAGGGCAAGTGAAAGCCACGACACCATCATCGGACCTACGAAGGCGGGCGGAATACTCATCGCCGAAAGAGAGGATACCGCCATCGATATATAGGTAAGAGCCGACTGCGCCGGAAATCGGCAGACCGGAATGGTACCACTGGAACCCGGAGAAATCATAACCGCCGTTGTTGGCGGCATTCTTGACGGCAATCACATCGTTCCACTTCTGGACGAGTATATCGGAAGGGTAGTATATGTCTACAGAGAAACTGTATACATCCTCTCCCACAGAAGCAGCCGAATCGGCCCTGAAAACGACAGAGACAGGATAGCTGCCGGGTCTGGCACCGGCCGGTATGGGGATGGAGAAACCGCCATCGGCCACAGAGTCGGGTATGGAAATACGGTTTTCGAAACCGGCATCGAGGGATATTTCATCAAAGACCAGGTCGAAAACGCCGAGGGTGCCATTGGCCACAGAGTATGAGTAAGACAGGGAATCATCCTCTCCGTAGCAAGTGTAAGGCAGTGAGCCCGTATCGAAATTGATGTGCAGGACAGGAATGACGGTAAGTTCGAGATGCCAGAAAGTGTCGCAATCCTCACCTATGCCGGCAGTGACAAAATCGTAGACACCGGAGGCATCGAAACTCTGTCCGCGGAAGATGTAAGGCAGCTGCTCATCGGTAATGGTGTCGATGCGGTCGATGCCGACCTCATCTTCGACAATTAGGTCAAGCACACGGATGGAATCGCAACCGGCAAAACCTTCGAGACGCTTGGTATATACGCCTGTAGAAGAGTAGACAGTGCCTTCAAACTCGTAGTTGGGACTTACAGTGCAGCGGTGCGCTCTGACAGTATCGACAGTATTGCCGTACTGAGGCACAACTATAGTGGTGTCCCAGTCGTCGGAA
Source organism: Candidatus Aphodosoma sp. (assembly GCA_051870875.1). Classification (GTDB taxonomy): domain Bacteria; phylum Bacteroidota; class Bacteroidia; order Bacteroidales; family Paludibacteraceae; genus Aphodosoma. Next base: position 86,448 of record JBJECG010000037.1, on the reverse strand, counting down.
CAGAGGTCTTCGGATATTGAAGCGTGCAATGTGACGTTGTATGTACCGGGAGGGAGGACAACATTCGGGCTGTCTTCGGCATAGGTGTACTCCTTGCCGGTATCGGAGATGAAGTTCCACTCGATATAGTCACAGACTCCAATATCATGACGGTTGCGGGTTTCAGTGTAACTCTTGTTGCGGCACTTGTAAGTGGCCTTACAGTCGGCGAAGAGGGGTTCGATGGTACCGCCGGCAAAAACGTCGCGGGGGTCGAGGTCGGCCTCAAGCTCGAACCAGCACTCCTCCACTTCGGTGGATATGATGCGGCAGACATATATGCCGTCGCCTTCGGTAATCTCATCAGGAGATAGTACGGGAGGGGTATATGTGCGGTTGGTGTCGGCAAAGGCAGGGTCGGCAAAATAGGCGGATAGGATACGAGCCGAATCTTCGGGAGACTGCCCGTCAACCAGTTTCTTGGGATACCACTTGTAGCGGAATCCGTCGGGAGCTTCGATAGCACCGAACATCTCGTCACCGCAACCGATACCTGAAATCTTGGCACCCATGCAGTCCATAGTGAAATAGGCATAGGAAGCGTGACCGGTACGGGCGCACTCCTTGGATATGAAAGTGATGTCGATATTCTGACCGGCCAAAGCCTGGAGGTTCATACCGGTGGTAGTCCAGTCCTTATAGAGCATAGTGGGGTTTCCGTCGTGAGTGGTGACGGCTCCGCGTTTCAGATCGGGGTCATTGATATCGGCAGTGAAATTGACACGTCCGCACAAGACATCATCGAGATAGTCACCGGTTGCGGGGTCGGTAATGACCAAGTCAAACTTAGGGTTCTGTTCAGGGCCATGATTAGGGTCTTCGAAGAGAATGGCGAATTTGAGGAGCAGGATAGGCGCATCGGGATTCACCCAATAGTGGTATGTGATGGCCTCGGCCATAGATTCAGAAGACCCCAAATCGGAAGCGGTGGTATAGTTGCCGAGACGGACCGAAGGGAGACCATCGGGGGGAGTGGTCTTGAGATTGTAATTGGTCCACTTGTCGAACTCATAAGGGTCGTAATGGACGGTATGACGGCTTTTTTCGCTGCCGGGGCCGAAATCGATAGGAGCACAAGGGTCACGGTCAGCCAATATATAGTCGCCGGTATAGCATGTGACGATGGATGTGTTCGTAAGATCGAGGAAGTCGATGCAACTGTTGTCGGAATAAGGCACAACGATGTCAGCCGAAGCCCACATGCTGGTGTCGGCAGGCTGTAAGCAGTCGACATCGAGGCAGCATATCTGCCTTACCTTGGCGATATATGCGCCCTTACGCAGAGGACGGACAGGAAGTTCGTTGGTCTGTATGCCGCGGACAGTAGTCCATGCAGTGTCTGACACACATTTATACATGAGCATGAAAGGGCCGGCTCCGCCGTTCCATGTGAACTTGCCGCGGGACTGGTCGATCTGCGTATATGCGAGGTTGCTTGGGCGTATGCAGTCGTACTTGCGTGTAATCTGGACATTGTCGATACAGGCAGCGGGGAATGTACGGCCGGAAGCTTCGTGCACACTGGTGCCGCGGTTGCGGAAAAAGAAGCAGAGCCTCATGGGGCGTCCGGTACCGGTGACAGAAAACACCACATTGCGCCACAGCGACGAAGAAGTGAGGATGTCGTTGTCGGTACCGACATTGACCAGACTTGCCTTGAGGGAAGTGGGAAAATCGAAAGTAGCGGAAGAGTAACGGTCAACGGGATTGACAGCCTCGTCGATCCAGCAGACGTACAGTTCGCAACTGCCGATACCCTGGTTCTTCCAGTCGAACGAAATCTCGTAATCATCGCCGGCTTCGAGAGTGACATCGCGGTACAAAGACATATATCCGGATCTTGTGCTTGTACCGATAGTGTTTCCTCCGTTGTGTGCCACATATATACCTCTGTCGCCCAAGCTCTTCTCCATATTACCTACATACCAGTCATTGTCGGTAGAGGTAACGGAATGCCAGTTGGCATTTTCCACATTATCTTCAAACCCGCAGAAATAGGGTACCTGCAGATAATTCTGAGCCGCAACAGGGCAAATGGCCGCAACAGCAAACAGGACAAAATATACCAAACGCCGAAAAAACATAACAGCAATACTAATTTTTTTGTTAATACAGCATACGTTCATTTGTCTACATGCCTGAAAATCAAGTACGACAGTCAGAATTGGCAAAATCACGCACTATAACGCCTGCAAATATATATATATATATATTCACATCCAAATTTTCGGATGACAAAAGCGTTTCCTTTAACAAAGTTTCAGATTACCGGTCTAAAGAAAGATGCGGGAAAAAACATGATGCAGCTGAGGGGAAAACCGGGACAAGGCATGACTATATATAATGTGTCACAATATATATAATGTGTCACAGCAGCAAAAAGAATCCGGCCGTATTTCCTGACGGCGACTGTCCTGAAAAAGGCGGCGGCTGACCACCCCAAATCAAGAGCAAAACACCGGGAATACGGCCGGATTCTTTTTGCAGCCGGAAAAATTCCGGCTACCTACTTACTTGACAATGTCGAGGAGCTCGACTTCAAATACGAGAGTTTCGCAGGGACCGATGTCGGATCCGGCACCGCGTTCGCCATAAGCGAGGTCGTAGGGGATGTAAAAGATGAACTTAGATCCTACAGGCATAAGTTGCAGACCTTCGGTCCAACCCTTGATAACGCCGTCGACGGGGAACTCGCTCGGTTCGCCGCGCTCGACAGAGGAGTCGAATACAGTACCGTCGGTAAGGGTGCCGTGGTAATGTACCTTCACCTTGTCGGTAGCAGAAGGTTTTGCACCATCGCCCATTGTAACGACTTTATACTGCAAACCCGATCCGGTGGAAATGACACCTTCCTTCCCGGCGTTTTCAGCAAGGAAAGCTTCGCCTTTTGCCTTGTTGGCAGCGGCGATCTCATCGGCTTTAGCCGCTTCACGGGCAGAACGTGCCTCGAAGATAGCATTCAGGTAGTTCTGGGCTTCTTCGCCTTTCATGATGGCATTTTCTTCACCGGTAATGACATCGGTAAGGCCACGGGTAATGACATCGCGCTTGATTTCGCCGAAAGCCGAGTCGTTGAACAGATATTGCGACATGGACATCTGCTGAGCGATAGTGGAACCGATCTTGATACCTTCGTTATACCATCTGGTATTTTCATTGCCGGTTTCATCCATACCCTTCTCTACAGCGGCGAGGAAATTCCTGATATTTTTTTTTGTAGTGTCGGGAGCGATAAGATAACGACGGGCACCGTGACCGTTGATAAGAGCAAAATACATACATACGGAGTCGGACTGCTCCGGAGTCAGGTTTGCAGAACCTCCTGTAGAGAGAGCGGGAGCCATCAGCGTCTGGAATTTCTGCATGGCATCGGCAGGCTGCATGAAGTAGTCGCCATTGACGGCATCGGCAAATGTCTTCATCATCAAATCGCGGTTAACAACGGCAGACGAATCGTTGAAAAGGAACCCGGTCTTGATTTCCTCCTGCATCGAGCTGCCCATACGATACCCTTCAGTCTTGATGACTTCGGCACGGTCATTATTGTTGAACGAAGCATTGAAGCCGTTGCAGAAAGCCTTGAGCTGCTCGGCTGACAGGCTGTCGTTCAATACATACTGGCGGATGCCGGCAGCATTGGCAGCACCAAAAGCGTAGTTTATCGTATCGTTTGCGGTCTCCACTCTGGCAGTGGCGGCACCATTGCAAGATACGAGCATAGTGGCGGTAACGGTAGCAGCAGCTACCAATCCAAAGATTTTTTTCATTATATAATGCAATTAAAAGGTTATTTATCTGACTATGCCGAGGAGCTCGACTTCGAATATGAGGGCAGAGAAAGGAGCGATGTCGCCGCCGGCCCCCTGTTCGCCGTAAGCAAGGTTGTATGGGATGAAGAGTTTCCATTTGGATCCGACAGGCATGAGCTGCAGTGCCTCGACCCACCCCTGTATGACTTGTGTGACGCCGAATTCTGCAGGCTGGCCACGCTGTACGGAAGAGTCGAATACAGTACCATCGATAAGGGTGCCATGGTAGTGAACGCGGACCTTGTCAGTGGCAACAGGTTTCTGGCCTATAGCCGGAGTGATGACCTCGTACTGGAGGCCGGAAGGGAGAGTGGTAACCCCCGGACGGCGGGCATTCCGGGCAAGGAAATCTTCGCCTGCCCTGCGGATTTCCTCATAGGCCTTTTTGCTTTCCTCTTCGAGTCTTGCGAAATAGGCATTGAGCAGCTGCTGCGCCTCCTTCAAGTCGATTTCGGGTGTTCTGCCTTCGCACATGGCCTCGACACCTTTTGCAAAAGAGGTGTAATCAAGACCTTTGATGTTGCTCTGGGCAAGATGTCGGCCAAACGAGAGGCCTACGGCATAACTTGTCTTATCCATCAATATAAATCGGTTTATAAAGCCGGCACCTACAGGGAACAAGAAGCCTGCAACCGTAAATGCAGAGCTGACCGGCGGGTTAGTTAACAATCAGATAGCGTGCTTGCCCGTAGAGAGCCGCTACAAGACGGCACAACACAGCAAACAACGAGCAAAGGTAGTGAAAATAATCGACATTCGAATAAAATCACAAAGATTTTTCATATAAGTGGAGCGCACGGGAATCAGTTCATACCATACCATTCAAGCAACCTCAATTCGGATTCGGGATGTTTTTGCATTGGTTGCAAGTGCTGTCATCAAATCCCAGACAGGATCGCTGATCCGCCTTACAATGCCAAATTGGCGGACCAACCGGCTTTACAGTGATTGTGAGATATTGACCTCTCAGAAAATTTGCTTACCTTTGCCACCAGCTAACCACTCCACCTCAATATTGAAACAAAAAAGACAGCTTGCAGCAAGATGAAGAAGACAGCACGTTACAAATCCATCAACTACGTCAAGAAAATGGTTTTGCAAACATCTAAAAAGCAATGATGAATCTTTGAAAAAACGCCGTTGCCAAGTTGTCGCACCTATTTTCAGATGCTATGTCAGACATTTATTCTTCAGCAAGTTATACGAAAACCATCCACAAACCAAACTTCCGTTAATAATCCAAGCACCAGGATCACTTCCAATATATTTCCGCGCTTGAAGCATTCGATGCAATCCTCTTTTGCTTGATATAAAGACGACATTCAAAACATATGAAAACCAAGCATATATTCCCGATAGTGCTGATTGCGGGCATTCTGGCATCGTGCGGCGGCTACGAGCCTGATGTACCGAAGTTGGCAACAGACAGCTGGGATATGCCGACAGGGCTGTCATCGGCTTCGGCTGTCGTATGGAGCGATACGCTGTACATCATGTTCGGCCGCAGCGGACAGAGTGCCGCCAAGCCCCATGAATACGGCTACGCCGTGCCGCTTGCCAATCCGGAGGAGCCAAGACAGTTTGCCCTGCCCGTAAAACCGAGGGTAAAAGCAGCGGGCGTGCTTTACGGCGACCTCTACTATTTCGGGTTGGGCTTCAACGGCACAGCCTACGGCGAAGAGAGCTGTCTAAGAGACTGGTGGTGCATGGACATGACAACATGGCATCTGAGACGGCTGGCAGACTATCCGGGTACGGACACCGACAATGCCATGGCATGGAACAGCGGAGACTCGATATTCGTTTCACTGGGATTTTCGACATTGTTTTCGTCGAGGACGTACAGGTATGACATAAAAGCCGACCAATGGGAAGAGGTTTGTGCCAGCAGTCTGCCCGCCCCCAGATCCGGCATAACCGGAGGCAGGTCAGGAGGCAGGACGTTTGCCGGCGGAGGACGTTCGACAAAAAACTACAATGACTGGTATGAGTTCAACCAGACGACCTACCAATGGGAGCCACGCAAGCCGATGCCGACGAAATCGCGCCTGTTTGCAGCCTCGGCCTGTTCGGATAAAGAGATATATGTGACAGGAGGCAGACATTTCGGCGGCACCGAGACATCGGAATATTTCTACAGCAGCATAATGGCATACGATGCGGACCATGACAGCTGGCGTGTGATAGGAGACATGGACGAAGGCGCCGAACACCAGATAGCATTCTGGCATGACGGCTGCCTGTACTGGGGATTGGGGCAGAACGGAAAACAGGAGATGATAAGGAAACTATACCGTTACAGGCCATGAAAATGACACCATACCGTATGATATTGTGGACAGCGGCCATGCTGCTGAGCGCACCGGCTGCAGCATGGAAGCCATGGCCGCTGCCTATGGATTCGGCAGACACATCGTCAGACACGCTGACGTACAATGTTTCGGCCACAGGTACAGGGGCATCGGGAGCCTATGCGCCGTTCTGGTTTTCGGCCGCACGGGACGGGACAGTGCCGACACAGCCCGGGAGCATACTTCTGCGCGGCAGGATACAGAAGCCGGCAGTACGTGATGCGCGCTGGTGGGACTATTCGTACGGTGTGGACGTGACAGGCGGAGCCGGATTCACACCACGCCCGGTATCGGGGGCATGGTACGGCAGAATAACAGAACTCTATGTCCACACGCGACTGTGGTGTTTCGACATTACAGCAGGATGGAAACCTATGGATACAGGCAACCAGGACCGATACCTCTCGGCAGGAGGTCTGCTTGTATCGCGCAATGCACCGCCGTTTCCGCGCATAACCGTAGGAATAGACAAGTGGACGGCATTTCCGTTTCTCTACGGTTACCTGGAAGTGAAAGGCGCAGTAACGCACGGATGGTTTACCGACGGGACAGGGGTGAAAAACACATTGCTGCACCACAAGTTTGCAGGCATACGCATAGGCGGCAAACTGCCGGTGAATATAAGTTATGAATTTCACCATGCAGCCCAATGGGGCGGTGTATCGGACAAATACGGGGCATTGGGGTCGTCATTGAAAAACTGGTGGGCCATATTCCGGGCCAAATCAGGCGGTGTAACGGCCAACGACCAGATAAATGCAGAAGGCAACCATATAGGGTCACAGATGCTCGGTCTGGACATAAACATAAAAGGATGGAAAATCAAGGCCTACTGGCAGAACATATTCGAAGACGGACCGGTAAACGTCATCTGGAACAGCATGAACATATATGACGGACTGTGGGGCCTGAGCATCCGCCAAATCCGATGGCGTTTCATAGAAAGCATGGCATATGAAGTGGTATGCACCACCGACCAGTCAGGTCCGGCACATGACATAGACGGCATAATATTCGGAGGAGCCGACGACTACTTCAGGAACAGCATATACTATCAGGGCTGGAACCACTACAGGATGACCATAGGCACCCCGTTTATCACTTCGCCTACGTACAATGCCGACGGCAGCCTGATGACGCACAACAACCGCACCGTCACCCACCATGTGGCAGCCAGAGGCGACATATACGGCTTCGGCTACCTGATCCGCTACAGCCACTCGCGCAACTACGGCCGCTACAACGAATACAGACCGACTACAAACAACAGCGTGCTGATAGAGGTACACAAGAACGTACCGCAGGCCTGGAACCTGGATTTCGGATTTGCATTCGGAGCTGACACCGGCACCCAGTTCGGGAATACCTACGGAGTGATGCTGACTGTGGCCCGCAGCGGTATAATATGGACGAGCAAACGATGAACGAACGAGCCATGGACGAGAGATTCATAGCATACATCTGGTTCAACAAACTCTTCGATGCAGAGCAGTACACCCTGCTCGGGGAGCGCGTGGACATAGTGTCGACAGGGACACCCAACCACGATGCGGGTCCCGACGTATTCAATGCCAAGGTGAAAATAGACGGCCAGCTATGGGCAGGATGCGTCGAGTTTCATGTGCGGGCAGGAGACTGGCACAAACACAACCATGACGGACGAACGGCATATGAACGAGTCATACTCCATGTAGTACTCGAAGCTGACGAACAGATAATGACTGCCGCCGGCATGCCTATCGCCACTATAAGGCTACGCTATCCGGCATTCATGCTCGACAACTACCTCAGGCTGACAAACGGCCAGGCAGTGCACGGCATCAAACACCCTATCCTGCCGCCGACATGCAAATCCATTACCGGAAAAGCCGACAGCATTGCGCTGCATTCGTGGACAGACCGTCTGCTTGTGGAGCGGCTACAGGAAAAAACCGGCATGATAGAGCACATACTGTCAGACAACGGGGCAAATTGGGAGGAGGCATTCTATGTAGTGTTGTGCCGCGCCATGGGATTCGGCAAGAACTCCGACGCCATGCAATCCCTGGCCCAAAGCATACCATTCAGTGTAATAGCGCATCACCGCGACAATCCGGAACAAATAGAGGCACTATTGCTCGGACAGGCCGGCATGCTCGATGACCTTGACCCGACATGTGAAACAGAGACAGTGTGGAAAAGGGAGTACAAATTTCTTGCGAACAAGTTCCAACTGCAACCATCCAAAGGTCCTGCATTCAAAATGATGCGTATGCGGCCGATGGGATTCCCGACTATGCGCATTGCGCAAACGGCAGCCATACTGCATCACAACGAACATCTTTTGCGCAGGGTACTGGAAAGCCCGGATACCGGCAGCCTGAGACGCATATTCTCATGCAAGGCATCGGACTACTGGACTACCCACTACATGCCGGGACGGAACACCAGGGGAAAACATTCGGCATCATTGTCGGCAAACAGCACAGACATCCTTATAATCAATACGGTAGTGCCGTTCTTGTTCATATATGGAAAGATGACCGACAACCATGACATTCAGGAACGCGCCACAGAACTACTGCACCAACTGCCTCCCGAGCGCAATTCGATAACTGAAGCGTTTGCGTCTGCCGGACTGAAATGCGCCAGCGCCTATGACACCCAGGCCCTGCTATGTCTGCACCGCAACTACTGCCAGCGCGGAGAGTGCCTCCGCTGCTATTTCGGTCTATTGGCCATCAGCGGCAAACGGTAGGCTAAGCCTATCTGCAAAGCATGATACGGATAGTGGCGTATGCCATAACCATAGCGAAGCGTGACAGCCAAAGCATCGTAACGACAGGGCTGCTGCTTTTCCAAAGGGATGAAAATTTCGGCATCGGCATTCAACACCATCGGACTGTCGCCGTCATGTTCCCAGCCGTGATACCCGCCGAATGTCCCGGAGAGAGAGAAATACGGTGTCAGAACCTTAACCTTTGCGGCGTACATCACGGCATCGTTCTGACGTTTGTGGTCGGTCTGCCAGCAAAGGAATCCGGCCGATACGGCAATTCTGAGCGACACTGGCAATGCCGCCCCCACGAAAGCGAACTGCTTGCCAAACGATGCATCGAACCAGTAGGCAGGAGAATCGAAAAAGCGCGCCTGGCGGTAATCGTCGCCCGAGGCGGTCTTAATGCCTATGCGCAATGCTATGTCGGGACATATCTTCTTCTCTTGAAACAGCAGGATGTCAGTAGAAATATATACATCACCGACACCGGTACCACGGTAAGTGGTATCAGTGATGCTGCTATGCCCAATACTTTCATCGGTCAAACGGAAAGTCTCGACTACCGGCATCCAGACCGAAAGAGTTGCCCGACGGGTAAAAAGCGGCACATGGAGTTCGGCACGCAACCCAGTGGTAAAGTCGTGATGATAACCGAAATACGTATCGGATGAGAGAACGGCCGAAAGCCGGCCGTCGACAATGCCGTCGAGCATAGGCAGAACCGGCAAAGCATTGGGGCCGAAATATCCGGGAGCCACATGTGTAGGCTTGCCCATGTCTGTCGGGAAAAGAGGGTCGGGATACCATGCGCCGGCATTCTGTGCACTACATACGGCACTGACGGCAACCATGACGACTGCCACCATAATATCAGTCAAACCAATATTTCTCATCATTCATGTCAGGGTTTTACAGGTTGTTGTTATTCTCACGTGGTATCTTCAGGAACGGTATGACAGCGAGTGTCGGTATGGAACAAAACATTACCAGAATGAAAAAGCGGCTGTAACCCAGCATTTCCTGCAACCAACCTGCAGCCATACCCGGCAACATCATGCCGAGTGCCATAAATCCGGTGCAGATGGCATAATGTGCAGTACTTTGGCTTCCGGCAGCTATCTGCATCATATACAGCATGTATGCAGTAAAGCCGAATCCATATCCGAACTGTTCGAATGCCACAGCGACATTTATCAGCAGAAGGTTGTCGGGTTGGAGATACGAGAGATAGAGGTAGACAGCATTGGGGACCGTGATGGCAAATGCCATAGGCCAAATCCAGAACTTCAAGCCACGGCGCGACACAACTATTCCGCCGAGTATCCCGCCGACGGTAAGTGCTATGACCCCAACCGTGCCGTAAACGAGACCGACATCGGCAGTCGACAACCCCAAACCTCCCACATCCCGACTGTCGAGCATAAAAGGCGATGCCATTTTTGCCAAAAGAGCCTCACCCATACGATAAAGCAACATAAATGCTATAGAGACCGCCATATCCGGTTTGCGAAAAAACGATATGAATGCAGGAAGGAATCCGCCAAGCACCGAACGGAAACCGGGATTGGCGGCAGAGCGGTCACTGTCAGGTGCCGGCAACACGAAATGGTGGTAAATGGCGAACAGCAGAAACATTATGGCCGTACACCAAAATACAACGGACCAAGCCAGCCGCAGGTTGCCGGTACAACGTTCGAGCCAGCCGGCCAGTATCACCAAAAGGCCTTGCCCTGCAATCATAGATATGCGGTAGAAAGTACTGCGTATACCGACGAAGAAAGCCTGGCGACCCGTGTCCAAAGCAAGCAAATAGAAACCATCGGCAGCTATATCATGTGTGGCGGAACTGAATGCCATAAGCCATAACAGAGCCAGTGTGGCCTGAAAAAAGAACGGTGCCGGTATCAACATTGCCACAGAAGCAAGCGATGCGCCTATAAAGAACTGCATAGCCAGAATCCACCACCGTCGGGTGCGCACCAAGTCGACAAACGGCGACCAGAACGGTTTTATCACCCACGGCAGGTAGAGCCACGAGGTATAGAGCGCAATATCGGCATTGGACAGGCCAAGGCGTTTGTACATTATCACAGCCACCGTCATGACCACCACATAAGGTATGCCTTCCGCAAAATACAGTGTCGGCACCCATGCCCACGGCGACACGTTTTTCAATGCTCCCATAGATTATAAACGAGACTATTGTATGTCAATAGATATTTTGTATGCCGGCACCGGTAAAATATTGGCGAAGTATCTCATCATACCTATACCCTTTTGAAGCCATGGCTGCAGCTCCGATCTGGCAGAGCCCCACCCCATGCCCCCAACCGGCTCCAGAAAGAGTAAAGCCATCGGGCGTGCGGTCTACGACGAAAGCGGAACTATAGAGATGCGACTCTGACAGCCAACGGCGTATCTCCAACTCCTTGCCAACCGTAACAGTGCGTTTTGTGCCGACGATGCGCAGTTTGGACAACCGTCCCGACACCCCCCTGGCCACAGGCTGCAAATCGGTAACAGTGCCGAAATCGATACCCGAACGGCGGCAGACCAAATCGGAGAGTCCGTCTACGGTATAATGAACCTGCCACCGGTAGAAATCCGGGGTATTGCGGTCATACCCATTGAGTACGGTATCGAGCAAGGCGGTATCGGCAGTATTGCACCACGACTCATGCCGTGTACGAATCCAGCGGGCGGCATTTTCTTCAACGGTAAGATCGCATATTGCGTCAACATCGGTTTTGCCACCAACCGGAGCATCAACCACTTTTTGCAGATATTCAGGGTCTGCACCGTCAGACCAGCAGGTGCCGAACCGTTCGCTCACGCCACCGCAGCATTTTGAGAACCTGGCATCGCAGATATGGCCGCCATAGGCCAGCACCATACCCCGGGTAGCCTCGACGGCTTCGACCACCGAAGGAGTAGTGGCGCGTGTCATGCCCTGGTAACGCTGGCAATGGTCATCGGCGCAGACATCGAACAGAGAGTGGGCATCGCGTTCGTACCAACGTGTCACAGTATCGGCGGTACAAGAACAGCTGACAGTCCCGGTCTTCTCCCCGGCATCCAATATCGGCTTCAAAAGCCATGACCTTGAGATGATGGCATGGGCTTTCAGAAACTCTACAGGGGCATGGGCGTTCATCTCGCTTGATATGACAGAATAGAGATAAGCCTCGACATGTATGTCATTTATCACCACGATGCGGTCGCCGTCAGCCAGCAGACGCAACGAACCTTTGAAACTCTGGTTTTCGGTCTGCTGCCAATGGAAATCACGGCCTATCACCACATTGTACAATGTAAAACATCCGACAGGCGAAGCATAGCCGCAAGGATTGAGGGAATCGAACTGCAAGACATCAAATGTCCTGCCATCAAACACCAGTTTGCCGCCATGACAGGCCACGGTATACGTTGCGGTGAATGTCTTTTGCGGCAATTGCGGTGAAACGAACATCGAATCAAATGAAAACGACAGCTCCCGGCACGACATGATGCCTACCGACACCACCGGTTCGTAAGCCAGATGCGGCAGCTGCACCATACTGTACCCGACTTCTGCCGGGGGGTCTTTATGCTGTCCGGCGAACATCTCCGGCACCAGCATCTTCATGGAATCGGCCGCTTCGGCCGTTTCCTCCTTACGTTTTATGACAATAGCCATAGGCAACTCATAGAAATCAGTTTAATAATTGTATCAAAGCAACAGCAATTTCAGCGAGTTACCTGATTATACAGACATCTGCCAAACGGCAGTTATCCTATAGTGTACCCGCTATCGGCAAAATCCCGGCGTATCCGTCTGAAGTCATACAGGTAACGGATACGGAACAGGAGTGCCGCCACCGACAGGCCGCCGATAAACCCTATCCAGATGCCGACAGGCCCGACCCCTGCCACAAAAGCCATCAGATATCCCAAAGGCAGGTTTATGACGATATATGCAAGAAAAGCCACGTACATGGTAACCTGTACATCCTTCAGTCCGCGAAGGATGCCTGCACCGACAGTCTGCATGCCGTCGGAGAGCTGGTATATGCCTGCCATGACTATAAGAGAAGAGCCAAGAGATATGACAGCGGGATCCTGAGAAAACAACATAGCTATCTCACGGCGGAATACAACAATAAGTGCGCCCATTACGGCATTGGCAAGCAGACATATGTGAATGGAAGCGTTTGCCGCCATACGCATGGCATAATAGTCGTGCGCCCCATACTGATGACTTACGCGGATAGTGGTGGCAGCCGATATGCCAAGTACCACCATATAGAGCAGACTGCTTATGTTAATAGCAATCTGATGACTGGCAAGCGGTACAGCGCCGAACCACCCCATCATGACAGCCGATATGGCAAAAGCCGACATTTCGAGTACCATGTGGAAAGCTATAGGCAGACCCACAGACCACAGTTCTTTCAATGTCGCTCCATCCAGCATGTAGAATCCCAGCCCTGAAAAATAGTCTTTCCAGGTATCTCTGATTAGTAGGTATGCCAGAAACATGACGGGCATCAGTATGCGCGACAACAATGTGCTGACTCCGGCACCGAGCATACCCATTTCGGGAAATCCGCATTTTCCGAAAATAAGCAGGTAGTTGAATATGATGTTTACGATGTTGGCAACAATGGTTATAACCATTGCCACCGAAGTATTGCCCAGACCTTCGAATATCTGTTTGACCGCAAGGAAGATAATGTTGGGCAACAAACTGACCGACACCACAATATAGTATGGGACAGCATATTGCATCACATCATCGCTCTGCCCCATATACGGCATCAAATATCTTATACACAACAGTACAGACATGATGACGGCACCGACACCGACTGCATAGACCAGCTGGTTGATGATTACGGATTTTATCCTGCTACGATTGTTTCCGGCAAACAGCTGTCCTATAATAGGTGTCACACTCATCACCAATCCGTTGGCAAATACCATACCCATCATGAATATTGCCGAGGCAAAGGATACGGCGGCCAGAGGTGCAGTGCCGAGCCGTCCGACCATGAAAGTGTCGACAAGCTGCACGACAGAGGTGCCGACCTGCGACAGCACGATCGGGCCAGCCACTTTCAGGTTGCGTCTGTAGAAAGGCTTGTATGCACTGAATGAATATGCCATAAAAAATCAGAAGGGAACACCGGTCCGGCAGCGGCCGACAACACCGTACACAGAATCCCATAATGGTACATATCCCATCGGCCAACCGGGACATGCGCCATTGTCCATTACAACTATGAAGACACGGTTGTATATTATTTGTTCTTTATAATCTGTGCCACAAATTCCGCCTCGGTCACTATGCGTCCGTTTACAAAGCAGTATCCTTTCAATGATGCCAAGCCACGCCTGATAGGGGAAGTAAGCGACACTTTCATAACAAGGGAATCTCCCGGCACCACCTTGCTTCGGAACTTCACATTGTCGATACTGAGAAAGTATGTGGAATACTGTTTCGGGTCGTCCATCTGAGAGAGTACCATGATACCGGCAGACTGAGCCATCGCCTCCACATGAAGCACCCCCGGCATGACCGGTTCATCGGGGAAGTGACCGATAAAGTGCATTTCATTGAACGTCACATTCTTTATGGCCACGATGTTGGTTTCAGAGAGTTGCAGCACCTTGTCGACCAAAAGGAACGGATAACGGTGCGGCAGCAAATCCTTTATCTGGTTTATGTCGAACACGGGTTTAGCCCCGTTGTCAATATGCGGCATAAACACCTCCTGACGGCGTATCTCCTTACGCACTTTTTTTGTGAAAGCGGAGTTCACCTTATGTCCTGGATGGACCGCTATGACACGGCCTTTGACAGGCCTGCCTATCAAAGCAAGGTCGCCTATAAGGTCAAGCAGTTTGTGGCGCGCAGGTTCGTTCTCAAACTGCAACGGGCCGTTGATGTAGCCCAGCTCCTTCAATTCCGGAGCCTCCTTTCCTACAAGCGAAGCTATGTTTGAGAGAGTATTCTTGTCGCATTCACGGTCATATATCACGAGGGCATTGTCCAAATCGCCGCCTTTGATGAGGCCGGCGTTGACCAATGCCGCTATCTCATGCACGAACACGAATGTACGGCAGGAGCCGATCTCCCTGCCGAAATCAGCCATAGAATCGAGTACGGCATACTGGTTGCCCAGGATAGGCGAATCGTATCCTATCAACGCCTGTACCGAAAATTCGTTGTCGGGGAGGATAGTGATGGATGATTTGCCGTCTTCGGATGAGAATACCGTTTTGGCGGCGACCTCGTAATATTCGCGTTCGGCACTTTGTTCGGTTATACCCACACGTTCGATTCCCTCAACGTAAAAGTGCGAACTGCCGTCGAGAATAGGCAGTTCGGGAGCGTTCACCTCCAGTATGCAGTTGTCGACACCCATAGCGTAAAGTGCGGCAAGGCAGTGTTCCACTGTGCTGATTTTCACTTCACCGCGAGCCAATACCGTACTGCGGTCCGTAGAAACCACGTTTTCCGCCAAAAGCGGTATTTCGTTTTCGCCTTCGATGTCGGTACGACGCACGATGTAGCCTGTATTTTCAGGTGCCGGAGCAAGTGTGAGGTTTACTTCAAGCCCGGTATGCAAACCTTTTCCACTGAGAGAGAAAGGTGCTGACAATGTTCTCTGTTTTGCCATAATATACAGTAATTTTCTGACAGTTTACAATGTTGTTATTACATTTGATCACTGCTTTTTCAATGCAGCGATCTCCTTTTCGAGTTCATAGATTTTCTTCACCAAGTCGGGCAGCTGTTTCTGGATTACGCTCAGTCTGCGGAATCCGGCGACAGGCATTGCGGGGTATCCCTGCCATATCTGGCCAGGCTCCTTGATATTGTTAGGTATACCGGTCTGTGCCCCGAACACAGATCCGTCGGCTATATGGATATGTCCGGCCACACCTACCTGTCCGCCGAGCATACATCTTGCGCCTACCTTTGACG
The DNA here is from genome assembly GCA_051870875.1 of Candidatus Aphodosoma sp. Classification (GTDB taxonomy): domain Bacteria; phylum Bacteroidota; class Bacteroidia; order Bacteroidales; family Paludibacteraceae; genus Aphodosoma. The sequence goes on along the minus strand of JBJECG010000037.1, from coordinate 70,521 downwards.
ATCCGGCGACACCTGACTGGGCAGCAATCACCGTGTCGTGCGCTATTTCCACATTGTGTGCTACCTGCACGAGATTGTCGAGCTTGACTCCACGGTGTACGACGGTAGAGCCCATAGTTGCGCGGTCAACAGTGGTGTTTGCGCCTATTTCCACATCGTCTCCGATGACCACATTTCCTATCTGCGGTATCTTGTGGTAGTGACCTTCGGCATCCGGCGCGAACCCGAATCCATCGGCTCCCAACACAGCTCCGGCATGTATGGTGCAGCGGTTGCCTATAACGCATCCGTCGTATATCTTCACTCCGGCAAATATGACCGTACCGGCTCCGACCGTCACATTGTCATCGATGAAACAGTGCGGATAGATTCGGGAACCATCGGCAACAGTCACGTTTCTGCCGATGACTGCATACGGGCCTACATATACGTCTTTTCCTATCACGGCACTCGAATCGATTACGGCACGGGAATCAATGCCTTCTTTTTTGGGTTTGATGCTGTCGGCCAGAGAGAGGAGACGGGCAAGGCACTCGTAGGCATTGTCAACACGTATGAGCGTGACAGCGAGCGGCTGTTCGGCTACGAAGTCCTTGTTGACCAGACAAGCGGAAGCTTTGGTCCGGTATATAAAATGTGTGTATTTGGGATTTGAAAGAAAAGTGAGGGTACCCGGACACCCCTCCTCGATCTTGGAGATGTCGGAGAGTTTCAAGTCGGGATTTCCCTCTACGCTACCGTGCAGGTAATCGGCTATCTGTCTTGCTGTAAATTCCATTGCCATATTGCTGTTTCTGTTTTGTTTGCGTGATTATACCGGCATATATATGAGGTACGATTTAGATACGTTGCGGCTGATGAGATCGGTACTGAACATGTCCGAAGCACGGGCCACATCTTCGAGATGTCCGTCGGGGTAAAGTATCATTATGTTCGCCCCGTTGGGGTTGTATGTCTTGCTCGACACGGTGTCAGTTTCAAAAAAGTAGCAGGCGTCTTCGGGGTCAATTCCGAAATGTCCGGCATATGAACGTTTCAATGCCCCGATATCGAACATTTCACGTTCGCCGCCGGTTACGGCCTTGAAAAGGCGGCGGTCAACGAAGCGTCTGCAAAGTTCAGCCAATATGACATCATCATCGGAGGCCCAGACCTTGACTGACGACATTATGTCGGAGTCGTCGATATTGACATAATTGGCGATGGTTTCAGGATCCCCGGCCAGGGCGTCCGCACCGATTTCGCCGGACAGGAAGAAGTGCAGCGACGGCGGCATGCAGAGCGTATGTCCCCTGGAGATGAGGTGGCGTGCACGGGTCAGTATTTTCACCAGCATACGTTCGGCAGCCACAGAAGTCTTGTGCAGATATACCTGCCAGTACATGAGCCGGCGTGCAGTGAGGAAACTTTCGATGGTATATATGCCTTTGGCCTCCACGACAAGGCGGTCGTCCCAGACTTCGAGCATCTTGATGATGCGTCCGGTGCCGATGGCCCCTTCGCTAACACCGGTATAGAAGCAGTCACGGCAAAGGTAGTCCATGCGGTCCATGTCGAGCTGAGAACTGATGAGCTGATGCAGGAAACGTTTCGGATAGACATCGTTGAAAATCCGTATCGCGGTGTCGAGACGTCCGCCGGTTTCCTCGTTGATACGCTGCATCATGAATGCCGATATGTCTTCGTGGCTGACATTGGAAAGCAGCATGTTTTCCAATACATGCGAAAACGGGCCGTGCCCGATGTCGTGCAGCAGCATGGCGGCCAGCACTCCGTTTTCTTCGGCTGGTGTTATGGTATGACCTTTCTGCCGCAACAGTTTCACAGCCTCATAGGCCAGGTGCATGGCTCCGAGCGAATGCTGGAACCGCGTATGGACTGCGCCCGGATATACGACGCCAGCCAGCCCCAGCTGGCGGATTCGTCCCAACCGCTGAAACCAAGGGTGCTGCACCAGCGAGTAGACCAGTTCGCAAGGTATGGTGATGAAGCCATGTACAGGATCGTTGATTATAGGCCGTTTGTTTGAGACGCTGAACATTGTGCAGTTGGCTTGGAGTGGAGTTGCATGTAATTTCCGGATGCGTTTATTTTTTTTTCAGATAATCAAAAACCTGTTTGCGGTATTTCACCGACAGAGCCGCAAGCAGTCCGGAACCGCAACCCAATATGAGTCCCCACAGATAGAAACGCCAGGATGGGATGCGTGTGACGATGAACGGAGTCTGGAAGTTGATGATGTCCGGAGTCTGGTCTATCTGCTGCCGAACATAGTCACGATGACGTTTCAGGGCAAGCAGTTCGGCGGTGTATACGTGTTGTTCGCGTTCGGTGACAACGGCCGGCAGACCGGAGTTTACGAGTGCGCATCCGGGATGTTTTTCAAAATAGTCACGGGAGGCCAGACTGTCCAGGCGAGCCACTTCACTGTTGAGATAACCGAGTTTCTGCCTGGCAATGGCTTTGAGCTTCTTGTCGGCCTGTTCGATATGCGGCTGGTTGTTGAGGAATACCGACAATGCATTCATGTACGGGTAGAAGTCGGCTTCACCGTTCATACCGAAAGACAAGTTGAAACGGTCAGACATGATGCAGCGCATTGTATCCACCGTGCTGGCAGAGTATCTGGTATCGACATAATCGGGGACGGAATCGCATTTGGCGTCCACGATGTTGAAAAATTCGATCTTCCGTACCGCTTCCACGGAATGGCGCGGTATACCGCAGAGCTGGAAGCGTGCGGTATCGCTTGTAAGGAAAAAGAGATTGATGCCTTCGATGACGGCAGGTTTCATGCCTTCCGTCACGTATATGGTGGCCTGCCCGTTGAACCGTGTGAGGGACGGTCTTGAGAGCACCCATCCGGCGAATCCGCCCATAACGGTACATATCAACACAATCCAAAAATATTGCAGTCCGAGCCGGATGGTCTGCAGCAACACCCCAAGCAACCAAATGAATAGCCGTCTGACGGCATCGCAACAAAGGAGTATGAAGCCAAACAGATTCATGTCCTGATCTTTTCTGTCCATCTGCAAGTATGTTTTATCAGTGTCTGTTTTTTAATTTTCTGTCGTTGCCATTGGCGGCGGATGAGGCAGGACGGATGAGGCCCAGCTTCTTTTTCCGTTCCCATTCGGCCTTACGGCGCAGGTAGTCGTCGTAATGTTTTTCCAAGTAATTGTCAGCCATCGGTCAGCAGGCAGGTTTTCCGTGCCGCAAGCCATCAGGACGAAGAGTAGAGGTCCAGCCGTTTACGGCGTAAAAATTACGTGCAAAGTTACTAAAAATAATCGGTTTACCCAAAGTAACGGTACAGGGTATATTCCATGAATGCGGATATTGAAAGGAAAAGGCTGCAAACCAACAGTTTGCAGCCTCCAATGTTTTTTTCGTGACACAGGAGCGGAAAGCGAGGGATTCGAACCCCCGGTACAGTTGCCCGTACACCGCATTTCGAGTGCGGCCCGATCGACCACTCCGGCAGCTTTCCTTGATCCGGGTGCAAAGGTAGTGTTTTTTTCATAACAATCGGCACCAAACCCGACTTTATTTTCCTTTTTTTCGCATCGCCGCCAAAACCGGCGTGCGGGACACACGGCCCATTGTTCAAAAACAAGTTCCGGACACAACGGACTTTTCCATACAGCAAAGGAGCTGCGGAATCTTCAGTTTGTCCGGAATAGGTCCGGAACCATTTGCCGTCATGCCAGTTGAAGATACGTGCCGAGACTGTTGTTTACCGGGATTTTATTTTGTACAATATTGCGTCTGTCATATCAATTATGAATAAAAAATGCTAACTTTGCGACTTGATTGATGTATGGCCGTGGATCTCCTCCTGCATTTTGCAAGCAGACACGTGGCGGCCGGTTTCATTTTATCACGGAATCAGAACAAACGGAACAATTATGGTGCGCAAATTCGATTTTTTAGTAGTCGGCAGCGGTATAGCGGGCATGAGTTTTGCCCTGAAGACAGCCGACCAAGGTAAAGTCGCTCTTCTATGCAAAACCACCCTCGACGAAGCCAATACAGCCCTCGCCCAAGGCGGCATATCATCAGTAACCAACCCGGTATTGGACAATTACGAGAAGCATATACAGGACACACTCATTGCCGGTGACGGCATATGCGACATCAACGCCGTAAAAAAGGTTGTACTCAATGCCCCGAAAGAGATAAAACAGCTTCTGGAATGGGGTGTTGATTTTGACAAAGCACCCGACGGCACGTTCGACCTTCACCGCGAAGGGGGACATTCGGAACACCGAATACTTCACCACAAGGATTCGACCGGAGCGGAGATACAGCAGTCGCTCATCAAGCGTATCAAACAGCATCCGAACATAGAGGTTTTCGAGCATTTTTTTGCCGTGGACATCATCACCCAACACCATTTGGGCGAGATAGTCACCCGCCACACCCCCAACATAGAATGCTACGGGGTGTACGCCCTCAATACTCGCACCCACGACATCACCACATTCCTGTCGAAAGTGACGATGCTCGCCACGGGAGGCATAGGCAATGTATATACGACGACAACGAATCCACTGGTGGCCACAGGCGACGGCATTGCCATGGTACACCGTGCCCGCGGCGTAATCCGCGACATGGAGTTCGTCCAGTTCCACCCCACGGCATTCTACAAGCCGGATCTTCACCCGGCTTTCCTCATCACCGAGGCCATGCGGGGCTACGGTGCCGTACTGCGCACAAAAAGCGGTGAGGAATTCATGCACAAATACGACAAACGCGGGTCGCTCGCCCCACGCGACATAGTGGCCCGTGCCATCGACACCGAAATGAAACAGGCCGGCACGGACCATGTGTACCTTGACGTGACCCACAAGCCGGCTGACGAGACACGCAACCATTTCCCGATGATTTACGAACGTTGCCTGTCATACGGCATAGACATCACCAAAGACTACATACCAGTCACCCCGGCAGCCCACTATCTGTGCGGCGGTATAGTGGTGAATGACAACGGAGAAACATCCATCAACCGGCTGTATGCCGCCGGAGAATGCTCATGCACAGGTCTGCACGGCGCCAACCGTCTGGCATCAAACTCGTTGATAGAGGCGATAGTTTATGCTGATGCGGCTGCCCAGCACTCCATAGGCCGCATATCGGAACTGAAATACCAGACAGGCATACCCCAATGGAACGATGCCGGCACCCGTCTGCCTGAAGAGATGATCCTCATCACGCAGTCGCTAAAGGAGGTACAGCAGATAATGAGCGCGTATGTGGGTATAGTCCGCTCGGACCTCCGTCTGCAACGTGCCATGAGCCGTCTCGAAATACTGTTCCGCGAAACGGAACGCCTCTTCAACCGCTCGGTGGTAAGCCGAGAGATATGCGAACTGCGGAACTGCATTTCGATAGCCTATTTAGTCATAAAGCAAGCCACGGCACGCAAAGAGAGCCGCGGCCTGCACTACACGATAGACTATCCGAAAAAAAACGAATGACCGTATGGCAACCGTAGCCTGTTCGGAAGGTTTGCAAGCCACAGGTACACACCGTCATCACCACATGTCTGCATAAAACGAAATTCAACCATATATGAAAAAATTCAAACTGTACAACAACATCGTAGGATGGACAGCCTTTGCCATTGCAGCTGTCACCTACCTGCTCACCATCGAGCCAACCGGTTCGTTCTGGGACTGCGGCGAATTTATCTCCTCGGCATTCAAACTGGAAGTGGGTCACCCGCCCGGTGCACCGTTCTTCATGCTGACGGCCCGCATGTTCTCGCTCCTGGCATCGGATCCGTCGCAAGTGGCAGCCATGGTCAACTCCATGTCTGCACTTTGCAGTGCTTTCACCATACTGTTCCTTTTCTGGTCAATCACGCATATCGCCCGCCGCATTGTGGTTGAAGACGGCAAAGAGATGACATTGGCGCAAGGCATAGCCATTCTCGGCTCAGGTCTTGTAGGCGCATTGGCTTATACATTTTCAGACACATTCTGGTTTTCGGCAGTCGAGGGCGAAGTGTATGCCTATTCGTCGCTTTTCACGGCGGTTGTATTCTGGTGCATACTGAAATGGGAGGATGTAGCCGAACAACCGGCCTCAGCCCGCTGGATAATACTCATAGCCTACCTTATGGGTCTGAGTATAGGCGTGCACCTGCTCAACCTGCTTGCCATACCGGCCATAGTACTGATATACTATTTCCGCAATTATCAGGTTACATGGAAAAACACACTTATAGCCCTTGTCGCCGCCGTAGTCATCCTTGCATCGGTGCTCTACGGTATGGTGCCGGGATTTGTGAAAGTAGCATCGTGGTTCGAGCTGTTTTTTGTGAATGTATGCGGACTCGGCTTCAACAGCGGTGTGCTCATCTATATCACAATAACAGCAGCCATCCTCATTTGGGCCATATACGAGACGCAGACCGTAAAGAATACTGTACGGGCCCGAATTGCCTTTGTCCTTGCACTGTCGATACTCGGCATACCGTTTTTCGGCAACGGTGTGATACTCGGCCTGATAATCATAGCCGGACTTTGCACATTGCTTTTTGTGCGCAAGGAGTGGAACTACCGCTGGCTCAACACCATAGTGCTTTGTGCCACAGTCATGCTAATAGGCTACTCCACCTACACGATGATAGTGGTACGCTCGCTTGCCAATACACCGATGGACCAAAACTCGCCTGAAGACGTATTTGCCCTGCAATCGTACCTTAACCGCGAGCAGTATGGCGACCGCCCGCTCTTCTACGGAGCCATGTACCCGGCTCCCGAAGTGCTGGAGATAAAGGGCAACCTGTGCATACCTATAGCCCGCTACAACGGGACGCTCTGGCAACAGGAAGTCAAAACATCCGACGACCAACCCGACCGCTACCGCAATGCCGGACAGAAAATGGCCGGCTATGAAATGGACTCACGTTTCAAAATGCTGTTCCCCCGCATGTATTCGTCGCAGCCGCACCATGTGGCTGAATACAAGAACTGGGCCGACATCAAAGGCGACCGCATCACTGTGGACCGCTGCGGCCGCACCGAAACACTCGTCATGCCAACATTCGGCGAAAATCTACGTTTCTTCTTCTCATACCAGGTCAACTTCATGTACTGGCGTTACTTCATGTGGAACTTTGCAGGCAGGCAGAACGACATACAGGGCCATGGCGAGATAGACTGCGGCAACTGGATTTCAGGCATTCCGTTTATCGACAATGCCCGTCTCGGAGACCAGGATGCGCTGCCTGAGGTACTGAAAAACAACAAGGGACACAACCGCTACTTTATGCTGCCCCTGCTGCTCGGTCTGCTAGGCATGGTATGGCAATTAGTATCCAGGCGGAGGGGCATACAGCAGTTCTGGGTGGTGATGGCCCTGTTCTTCATGACAGGTCTGGCCATAGTCATCTACCTGAACCAGACACCGTTGCAGCCACGCGAACGCGACTATGCCTACGCAGGGTCATTCTATGCTTTCTCCATCTGGATAGGTCTCGGCGTGATGATGCTCTACTCGTTGGTTGAGAAATATATTCCCAAACCTCTGGCAGCCGCCATCGTATCACTTCTCTGCTTAGGCGTGCCCGTCCTTATGGCTCATCAGAACTGGGACGACCATGACCGCTCCAACCGTACAATGGCCCGCGACTTCGGGCTCAATTATCTCAACACCTGCGAAGAAAATGCCATTATCTTCTCAAACGGAGACAACGACACTTTCCCGCTCTGGTACAATCAGGAGGTAGAGGGCAAACGTACCGACATGCGCGTATGCAATCTTTCGTATATCCAGACCGACTGGTATATAGACCAGATGAAACGCGGAGCCTACGAATCCGCCCCACTGCCTATTGCGTGGGAGAAAAAAGACTATATCGACGGACACCTTGATGTGTCGCGTGTCACAGACCACCCGCAGCTGCCCCATCCACTTGACATCAACACGGCTTTCAGCCTGTTGCGCGACCCCCGTTTCATAGACGAAGACGGTATAGGCAATCTCATGTCGACCACCCTGTCGATCCCTGTCAACAAGCAGGCCGTGATAGAGTCAGGCACCGTAGCAGCCAAGGATTCAGCTTCAATAGCAGACAATATGTACGTTACAATCAACAAACGCCAGATATCGAAATCGCAGCTGATGGTGCTCGAAATACTCCGCAGCAACAACTGGCAGCGTCCGGTCTATATAGCTTCTACCGTAGGTACCGAATTCTATCCTGCGCTCAAGGACTACATGGTACTTGAGGGACTGGCTTACCGCATAGTGCCTGTAAAAAATACGCACGACAACGTCAATACCGAACGGATGTTCGACAATATGATGAACCGCTTCGAGTACGGCGACCTCGGAAATCCCAAAGTCTACCTCGACGAGCAGCACCTGCGTATGGCACGCACCATGCGTCTGCTCTTCATGCAGCTCACCAATTCGCTCATCAGTGAGGGGGAAACCGAAAAAGCAGGTGCGGCAATAAAGAAATACCTTGAAGTACTGCCGGTCACCACAATTCCGTTTGACTATACCTCGGCTGAAATGGCCAAATATTGCTACCAGCTCAACATGAAAGAAACAGGAGACATGCTGGCCCGGGGACTTAAAGACCAGTGTGTGGACAATCTCGAATGGTACGTATCACTGTCGCCAGAAATGCGACGCAAAGTGTCGGCCGACATGCAGCCACGCCAACACGTGGGCTTGCTGCAAAACATGTGGTTTGAAACACGCAATACCGGCAATCCCATTGCAGACGAACTCGAAGAGTTGCTCCAGAAATATTATTATCTGGTACAGAACGAACGATAGGCATCCGTTGGCAGAGCTATAATGTGGCAGGTGTCGAAAAATATGTTGTACAACATATTTTCGGCATCTGCTGCATTATTTTCATTCAAAGCCGAATATCCTGCACAACGAATTGGCAATCAGCGGACAGCACATCACAGCATCACTCCGCCGCAAGTATTTTAACACTATTTACATCATACAAAATTGCATGAACTAAAATTTTAGTATAAATTTGTCACATCATTGATACACAACAGATAATAATATGTCGACCAACAAACCTGATTTTATATTGGAAACCAGCTGGGAAGTATGCAACAAAGTAGGTGGTATATACACAGTCCTGTCTACAAGGGCAAAACAGATGATGGAATACATGGACGGCAATGTAATGTTCATAGGCCCCGATATTTGGAAAGAAGCAGAAAGCCCGTATTTCGAGCATACGGCAGAAATGCCGGTTTTTGCCACTTACATGCAGAACAACTACAATCTGCCGGTGCGCATCGGACGTTGGGCGGTACCCGGACACCCCGTTGCGGTTTTAGTCGACTTTACATCCTTGTATCAACATAAAAATGACTTCTACCGTCTTTTCTGGAATGAATATCAAGTGGATTCGCTCCATGCTTACGGCAATTACGATGAATCGTCGATGTTTGGAACAGCTGCCGGTATGGTCATGGCTGCATACGTACACTATACGGATATGGAACATAAGCGCGTAGTGGCTCATTTCAACGAATGGATGACCGGTTTCGGGCTTTTCTACCTTCTTCACAATGCACCTCAGATCGCCACCGTATTCACCACCCACGCCACCACGACAGGCCGCTCCATAGCCGGCAACGGCAAACCTCTGTACGACTATATGACAGGATACCATGGCGACCAAATGGCCCGGGAACTGAATGTGGAAAGCAAACATTCGGTAGAAAAACGGGCCGCTCATCTGGCCGACTGTTTCACCACCGTAAGCCAAATAACTGACGATGAATGCGCCCAGCTGCTTGAACGCCGGGCCGACATAGTGACTCCCAACGGCTTTGAACTTGATTTCGTACCCGAAAGCAGCGCACTTGAGACATTGGCGGAAAAATCACGCAAACAGTTGACAGAAGTTGCCGAGAATATATTGGGATACAAACTTCCGCAGGATATAAAACTGTGTGCCACTTCCGGCCGCTACGAATACAAGAACAAAGGAATAGACGTATACATCAACGTACTCAACCGTCTCAACCACGACCGCGATGCCCATCCCATATTGGCATACATATTGGTACCGGCATGGCACACCGGAGTGCAGCCACCCGGCAGACCGTCAGACCGCTACACCACACACTGTCTGGCAGAGCCGTGGAACGATCCGATAACCAATGCCCTGTCGTTCTACGGTATGACCAATGCTGCTCACGACCGGATAAAAGTGATATTTGTGCCGGCATACCTTCACGGCAACGACGGAATATTCAATGTCCCTTACTACGACCTCCTTGCCGGCTTTGACTTCACCGTATTCCCTTCGTATTACGAGCCATGGGGCTATACGCCCATGGAAAGTGCGGCATTCGGAGTACCGACCATTACCACCAACCTGTCGGGATTCGGACGCTGGGTAAATCCGAACGGGCAAGACATATCTGCCGGCGTAGGCGTAGTTGCCCGCACAGACAACAACTTTGACAGCGTAAGCCAGTCCATCGCGCAGCAAATCAACCGGTTTATAACCGATACGGATTCGCCGGTCACAGCCGCAAATGCAAAAACAGCAGGCAAATCGGCACAAGAGTATGCCCGCTGTACGCAATGGGAACATTTCTTCGCCAGCTACCGGACTGCATACCAGATTGCAATGGAACACAATACAAACAGGGTCAAATAAATGCCAATACACCTGACACGGTGTCGTGGTTTCACATCATCCAACAATGAAAGTAAAAGTCAATCATGTCAATGAGCCAACCTTTATGGATCTGGCCGTAAAAACCAAATTACCGGAATCGCTCGAACATCTCGATGAGATAGCCCACAATCTGTGGTGGGTCTGGAGCGAAAATGCAAAAAAACTGTTTCGCAGCATCAATCCCGAAATATGGGACGATATGAAACACAACCCCATGTCAATGCTCGAAAATGTCACGTTCGACCGTCTCAAAGAACTTGAGGAAGATACACGTTTTCTGGCCGATTTGAACAGGGTTTATGCCGAATTCCGGACTTACATCACAGCAAAGCCGACAAACAAAGTGCCGTCAGTAGCTTATTTTTCAATGGAATACGGTCTCACCGACCATTTGAGAATCTATTCAGGCGGTCTCGGCGTTCTGGCAGGCGACTATATAAAGGAGGCTTCAGACAGCGGAGTGAACATGGTAGCTGTCGGATTCCTCTACCGTTACGGATATTTCACCCAATCGCTCAGTGTAGACGGACAGCAGATAGCCAACTACGAAGCACAGCAATTCGGACATCTGCCCATCACACAGATGAAAACAGCCGAGGGGCAGCCCATAACCGTGGGTGTACCCTATCCCGGACGTACAGTCTACGCCAACGTATGGTGTGCCCAAGTAGGCCGTGTTCCGCTCTACCTGCTTGATACCGACAACGATTTGAACAGCGAATTTGACCGTTCAATCACCCACAAGCTCTATGGCGGCGACTGGGAAAACCGCATCAAACAAGAGATACTGCTCGGTATAGGCGGCATACTAACACTGCAAAAACTGGGAATCGAACAGGAAATCTACCACTGCAACGAAGGTCATGCCGCACTGCTCAATGTACAGCGGCTTGTAGATTATGTGGCAAAAGGGCTTACTATACAGGAAGCATTGGAGGTAGTAAGCTCCTCCTCCCTCTACACATGCCATACGCCAGTACCGGCCGGACATGACAGTTTCGACGAGGGCCTTTTCGGCAAGTACATGAGCGAGTATCCTGCCAAGCTCGGCATAACATGGGCCGACCTCATGAATATGGGACGCATCACCCCTGACTCCGACGAGAAATTCTCCATGTCGGTATTTGCCTGCAACACCTGTCAGGCCGTCAACGGAGTAAGCTGGCTTCACGGCAAAGTGTCGCAGGAAATGTTTGCCCCGATCTGGAAAGGCTACTTTCCGGAGGAACTTCACGTAAGCTATGTCACCAACGGCGTACACATGCCCACATGGGCAACATCGGAATGGCGTGCCCTCTACGAAAAATATTTTGACCAGTCGTTCTACGCCGACCAGTCGAACATGAAGATATGGAAAGCCATCAACAATGTGCCCGATGAGGAAATATGGGATACACACATGGCCCGCAAGCACAAGCTCATCAAATATATCAAAGAAGACTTTGCCAGCGTGTGGCTGCGCAACCAGAACGACCCGACAAAAGTTCTCGCCATCACCGAAAGCATCAATCCGAATGCCCTGATGATAGGGTTCGGACGCCGTTTTGCCACATACAAACGCGCACATCTGCTCTTCACCGACCTTGAACGTCTGGAACGCATTGTCAACGATCCGGCCCATCCTGTACAGTTCCTCTTTACGGGCAAGGCCCATCCGGCTGACGGAGGCGGGCAAGGTCTTATAAAACGCATCGTGGAGATTTCACGTATGCCACAGTTCCTCGGCAAAATAATATTCCTGGAAAATTACGACATGCGTCTGGCAAAACGTCTTATCTCGGGTGTCGATATATGGTTGAACACTCCTACACGCCCACTGGAAGCCTCGGGCACCTCCGGCGAAAAAGCCCAGATGAACGGCGTACTCAACTTTTCGGTCCTCGACGGCTGGTGGTACGAAGGTTATGTAAAAGGTGCCGGATGGGCCTTGACCGACAAGCGCACTTACGCAAACCAGGCTTACCAGGACCAACTCGATGCCGCCACAATCTATATGACACTCGAAAACGAGATTATCCCGCTCTTCTATGCCCGCAATACCAAAGGTTATTCACCGGAATGGATACAATGGGTCAAGAAGTCGATATCCGAAATCACCCCGCGGTTCACCATGAAACGCATGATCGATGACTACATATCCCGGTTCTACTCCCCACTTGCCAAACGCAGCAAGATGATTGTTGCAGACAATTATGCCAAAGCACGCGAACTCGCAGCATGGAAAGAGAATATGGCACAGCACTGGGATGAAATAGAAGTCATTTCGCTGACCAGTCATACCGACGAACATCATGAAACTCTGGCTATCGGCACCCAAACCCACTTCGAGGCCATAGTCGACACACACGGCCTGGTGGGCAATGATCTTGGCATAGAGCTTGTCATCACCTACCGCGATGACAAGGGCAATGACCACATATTCGAGGTTTCGGAGTTCAACCTGGTCAGAGTTGACGGCACCAAACTGCATTTCACACTCGACCATCAGTTGAGCCAGAGCGGGCAGTTCCGTTATGCGTTCCGCATGTACCCGAAACATATGGATCTTCCGCACCGTATGAACTTCTGCTATGTCCGTTGGCTGCAGGCCGCCCAAATCTGATGATGCGCCGCACACGGCACACGCCAACATGGCTCTCAGCCGCAATACCGAACTACAAGGCCGCATTCCGATGATATTTGATATCCGGGATGCGGCCTTTGATATCACATGACCATACAGACTGACACTTTGTGGAGCCTGCAATGTATTGGAAAAACCATACAGGCTTATACGATGATGACTAACAGAACGCTTTACGACAATGCCAATAGAGTTGTGGGCACAATCCACCCTAAAACACTAAGTACAAAAGAGTCAACCCTGCGACTTACAGCATACTGCCATCAGAATGCCAAAGGCAGCAAATCCTGAATACTGCGCAGTTTATACACTTTACCCGTTCCATATAAAATGACAGGTATATCGGTCCGGAAACGTTTTTCCGTTTCAGACAGCACCTGACGGCACGAACCGCACGGTGTGACCGGCGATGATGTAAAACCTCCGTCGGCAAAGGCAGCTACCGCCATCATCCGGGGTGCCGATCCGGGATAACGCGAATTGGCATAGAACATGGCAGTACGCTCGGCACACAGGCCCGACGGATAGGCCGCATTCTCCTGATTGGTACCTGTGACTATTTCGCCATTGGACAGACTGACGGCAGCCCCAACCTGGAAATGGGAATACGGGGAATATGCCCTCACCGTGGCCTCTTTCGCAGCCTCCACAAGCTGCCGCTCTTCTGCCGACAGTTCTTCAAACGAATATATTTCTACGGGTATGTCTATATGTTTTGTCTGCATGATTTATTATGATTTTATATTTGACGTATCATTTCCGCGGCATCCGTCATCGAGCATTGGCTGTAAATATCCTCAATGTCGGCGGCAGTGACCTTGTTGAAATGCCCGGCAACCGGAGTTATCACCAGTCCAGCCATCTCAACTGCGGCAGGAGAGACAAGCAGTCCCGACTCTCCGGGTGCGGCATATTGCCACGGACGGAACGCCTTTCGCGGAAATATCCAAATGTAATGACAACCATCGTAGTACGCCGCCACTATATTCATCATCGGTTCATCCTCTTCCGGCTGAATACTCCGCAAAGCCGCAATTATATCATCCATGACAGCCACACCGCATCCAACCGCCGGTGCCTCGATACAAATCACCGTCCGCAGATAACCATTGAGAGTCCGGACCTCGGTACCGGCCCGCCTTACAAGCAGTACGGACCTGTCATGTCGCAACCGGAAATAGTCGCCCACTACCGGAAGCTGAATTGCCCTGCAAGCCTGGAAATGCATGTGGTCAGGAGCAGAGGCACCGCAACGCGGGCCGTTGTAGAAGATAGCGAACTCAGGCATTTGCCGGGCAAAGCCGAGCATATCGCCGATATACGGTATGACAGTCTGCGGTATATGCTTCATGTGGGCTATGACGTAATGGGGATTGAAGATAGGGAAGGGATTGACCAGCAATTCAAACTGTCCCATCTCAACCGACAGCTGCTCCTCCGGACGGTTCGCCCGACACAGAAAGCAAGGGCGTGCCGCCACCGACCCCGCATCGGTTTTCGCCCCTGTCGACACAATCCTGGCAGGGTTGTACTGTACCGTCACTCCAAACCCGCAGAACTCAAACCGTCTGCTCTCCGCCCTCTGCAGACCGGCATAATTCTCAGCCGCCAGCCGCCAAAGTGCCAACTGCCTGTTATGGAATCCATCGTGAATCATATTGTATGCAAAACATTTTCCGTGCGGTTACCTGTCAATCCATCCTGTTCTTCCAATGTGTTCTTCCTCCGGTTTCATATCGAAGGTTCCGTTACCTATGGTCAAGTGGTTCAACCTACACGGGTAATCCGGGCACCGAGTTCGTTGAGACGGTGTTCGATATTCTGATAGCCACGGTCTATCTGGTCGATATTGTCGATACGGCTTGTACCGTTGGCACTCATGGCCGCTATGAGCATGGCTATACCGGCCCGGATGTCAGGAGAGGTCATATTATTGGGTTTCAGGCAGAACTTACGGTCATGACCGATAACCACGGCACGGTGCGGATCGCAAAGTATGATCTGCGCACCCATATCAATAAGTTTGTCGACAAAGAAGAGACGGCTCTCGAACATCTTCTGGTGTACAAGTACACTGCCTTTTGCCTGGGTGGCCACCACCAGCAGCACGCTGAGCAGGTCAGGAGTAAGGCCAGGCCATGGTGCATCGGCAATGGTAAGGATTGAGCCATCGATAAACGACTCGATTTCGTAATGCTGCTGTGCCGGTATATACAGGTCGTCACCATGCTGTATAATCTTGATACCGAAACGGCGGAACACATCAGGTATGATTCCCAGGTTTTCGTAAGACACCTGACTGACGGTGAGTTCGCTGCCCGTCATGGCCGCCATGCCTATGAAGCTGCCCACTTCGATCATATCGGGCAGAAGGCGGTGCGTGGTGCCGTGCAACCGGCCGACACCCTCGATGGTAAGGTAATTGGATGCCACACCGCTGATTTTCGCGCCCATACTGTTGAGCATGCGGCAAAGCTGTTGGATATACGGCTCGCATGCGGCATTGTATATTGTGGTGGTACCTTTGGCACATACGGCAGCCATGATGATATTGGCAGTACCTGTCACAGAAGCCTCGTCGAGCAGCATGTATCTGCCCTTAAGTCCGTCGTGCGGAGCGCGGAGGCGGTAAGCCTGGCGAACACCGTCGTATGTGAGCTCCGCGCCGAGATTGCAGATTCCGATGAAGTGAGTATCGAGACGGCGGCGGCCTATTTTGTCACCTCCAGGTTTGGCATACGACACTTCGCCAAGCCGCGAAATGAGGGCTCCGATGAGCATGACCGAGCCGCGCAGACGGGCACAGTCCCTGATGAAATCATCGGAGCGAACATACTCCTCACGCAGCTGGCGGGCTGTGAAAGCGTAAGTCCCGTTGCCCAGACATTCGACTTCAACGCCCAATTTTCCGACAAGTTTCACCAGATTCAGTACATCGAGTATCTGGGGGATATTGTCTATCACTACACGTTCGGCGGTAAGCAGTGTAGCGCAGATCACCTGCAATGCTTCGTTTTTTGCACCTTGCGGCTTGATGGTGCCCTTCAGCGCATGACCGCCTTCTACGATAAATGATGCCATGGCAATATATTTTTATGGTTGTCAATATATATAGTTCACTTCAGGTGTGATGTCGATACCGAACCGGCTGTACACCTCCTGCCTGACCATATCGGCCAGGCCTACAATATCGGCAGATGTGGCATTGCCGGCATTGACGATGACAAGCGGCTGGCGTCCGTAGACCTGCGCGCCGCCAATACGGCGGCCTTTCAGTCCGCACTGCTCTATGAGCCAGGCGGCAGGCACTTTCACCATACCGTCGGAAGCCGGATAATGCGGCATGGACGGATGGGCTGCAAGCAATGACAGGTATCGGTCTTTGCCGATGACAGGATTCTTGAAAAAACTGCCTGCAGATCCAGTCTCGTCAGGGTCAGGCAACTTTTTGCGGCGAATGTCGGATACAAACAGACGTACACGTTCAGGAGTCAGAGCCGTTTCGGTTGCCAATACGTTCAGGCCTGCATAGCCAAGCCTGGGCCGCGGTGTCCTGCTCAAACGGAAACGTACTGCCGTAACGAAATACCGCTCCTTCCAATCTGTCTTGAAACGCGAATGCCGGTAGCCGTAATCGCAGTCAGCGGCAGGAATGACACGTATCGTACAATCCTTACGGTCAAACACTTCAACCGCCTCAATCACATCACAAGCCTCCACTCCGTAAGCTCCGACATTCTGGACTGCCGAAGAGCCGGCTTCTCCGGGAATGGATGCGAGATTCTCCACACCCCACAAACCCCGCCGTGCCGCATCGGCGCAAAAATCATCCCACACCACACCAGAACCTATCCTGGCCGTGACATCATCAGAACCGCCATCGGAATACTCCATGAAACGGACAGCCGAATGAAGTATCACCCCATCGAAATCTTTGACAAACAACAAATTGCTGCCACCGCCAATATGGAGGACACGGTTGTTCCTACAGATATCGGCATTAACAAGCTGCCTCAATTCATCAACAGTCTGATACTCCGCGAAATAGCGGGTTCTGGCTTCGATGCCGAATGTATTGTGTGCCAGCAGGGAATAGTCGGTATATACTTTCATGTATTTCAATTTGTCCGATTCAACACAAAAACAGAGCCGTGTACGCACATTAAAATTCTGCTCCAACTCATGCAAAATTAGCCAAATTTTCTGTATTGCCGATGATTTTGTGACAAGAATTTGAAGTTGAGATGACGAAAAGGGCTTTCCAGTCCTACTGTGATGCCCTCCAACGCCGAAGGAAACGCATGATGTCTGACGCGGAGGTCATTACGATTCTGATTTGTTTCCACTTCAATACCTACCGCAATTTCAAGCATTTCTACATCTTTTGCGTATGTCAGCAATGGAAACATATGTTCCCGAAAACATTATCGTACAACCGGTTTGGATATCCTTATCCAGAACTCGCATTAATAGTAAGGAATAGCAAAGTACAGGGCGTTGAAAAGCCCATGTACGCACCGCTCCTCTTTCAGAGGGTTATGTTATTCGACTTTGTCAAAAGATACTACTTTACCGAAATCGTCTTTGAAAACAAGGTGCTGCAAATCGAGCTCGCAAATGCGGTAGTGTTTCGGTACTACGCAACCTGCCTCCATCCGATGCAGATGGGTAAACGATGTATGCTCCACCTGCCACTCCAGCAACGAGGCTTCCTCCTCTGTAACGTCATCGGCAATGTCCCATGTGCAACCGGTACCGTCTTCGTTGTAACGATAGAACACTGTACCTGACTGCCACAGCCCTATAAGCAAACCGGTATCGTATTCCATACGTTCAAACACTTCCGGTTCCAACATTTCCGGATGATAGATATGCTGACGGTAAAACGAATAATAACCATATATGCCTGCAGCCGACAAAACCACAACAGCAAAAGCTATCAGACAGACGGAAGATTTACGGTTCATAAAACGGGTGCCTTCAATTTGATTACTTTGGGCGTTTTGCCTTTATATACAGGCATTGTCATACCTATGGGGGCATTGCAGAACGTAGGGTCGCACATATAGTATTTCCGTCCCCCATAGGAGAAATAGTCGCCACTAAGAGCAGTATCATCATCGAAACTCACTGCAGTAGCGACATGACCTTCATACTGCAATCCTATCACCCGTGCACCGGCAAACGTGGTGACCAACCACGCAAACAACGCCGAACGGTCTTCGCAATCGCTATACGGATAGCCCACCACTTCTTCCGGATAGAAATACTTTTCGTAACCGAACTGGTTCTCATCGGTTTTATATTGGAATGCCGTCTGCACAAAATCAAGCAACACTGACACCAACTCCACCTGTGTATGCTCACGCTTCAGGCCATCGGTCCACGTTTGCAACGCCCGCTGTGCTTCAGGAGGCATAGGGGCTTGGAAATAGACGGGGAACACCGTCATCGGTACATCGTCCAAGTAGGAAAGATTGGCGGAATTGTAAGGCAGAGATATTTCCACAGCGTATTTGGCGGAACGGAGCGTACGAGTTTTATCGCATTTGCCGATAGTCAGTGTACGGGTAAAATCGAGCCCCATCTCCCGCAAGCGGCCGTCTTGTTCTTGAAAAGTATAAGTATAGACACATTCTTTGGCTTTACCGCCCCCATAGACAGAATAGTACTTTACCTGCTGACCGGCATCTTCCATGGTGAAATAACTATACGAGAACACATCTTTGCGGTTGTCAAGCGCCAGCAGAAGTGTCAGATTGCCCGAGTCGCAACCACGCGCCAACTTCACTTTGTAGCCTCCTTCGTTGCGCAACATACAAAAGCAGAACAGCACACGATCGTCAGTAGTTTTGAACAACGTTTCCGCTACAGAACGCACCATGCAGAAACGCCCCCACTCATTCAGACCGAACACCGTTGCCTGCTTCTCTACAGCCTGCCACAGCGCATGCGATTCCGAACTGCACAGGGCAAAAGCACGGAAATAGGCGGCACAATCCGCTTCCCGGCTACCAGCTGTATGCAAGTTCAGTTTGCTGCTAAACGGTAATGGAAAAGATTGACCATAAAAAACGACATTTACAGTATTGCCCGACACGTTTCCCGCTACCGGCTGCGGTTTGGCAACCGCCACCTCTTTGGTGCCTGAAGAAGAAACAACAGTGCGAACCACATAAGTATCGGCAGTTCCTGCTGTGGCAGACGAATGCACGGGCGAACAAGACACTTTCTCCGAATCGACAGGAGCAGCATCTGCCTGCGTATCGGAAGCTACCGGCACCCTGTCAGGTTTGGGAGTTGACTGGGAGGGACGTTGCAGACGGCAATTTTCAAACAATTGCCATTGCCGTCCTACAAAGGCGGCAAATTCTTCGTTCTGCCGTGCGGTAAAGGCGGTGAACTCCTGCTGTTTTTCCTGCCGGAACGCCTCAAACCGTTCATTCATACGCTGCGCATGCTCTTCAAACGACTGTGCTACAACATCAGGCACAAGTGCAATGCACACACAACCGAGTAACCAACGTACCCAGCTATACCCTACAGAAGATATTACCCTATGTTTCCTCATAATTGAATTATGCAAAACACATAATTTGTTTACTGACTTATTTGCTGTCGTATGATTGCATTAATCTCCGGGACTATCAGACGATAGGCTTCACGGGCAGCCGCTATATAGTTATGCGTATGACCGCCCTTTTGGCTAATCTGATTTCCATAAATCTGTTGTCCTGTGGTTGTCTTCTTGATAATCAATTGTACATCTACATAGGCAAAATAGGTTGTTACGCTACCAAAATCGTTCTTGGCATATTCTCTTGCTTTTGCCTTTATATATATTGCCCAATCTGATGAAGAAACATCATCTACAAAAGTACTTCCCAACTTGCCCAATTCTCCTTTCACCTCTCCCTGCAATGCGCTATATCCAGAACCGAACAAAGCGGCATCACAACTTATATAAAGACGTAAACCGTTTTTCAACTCCGCCATCATTCGGATAAAACGTTGTTGCAATATCTTGGTATCTGCCAACTGCAATGCCTCGGTATCCGCAGACAAATCAACAGCGACAAGAATACGTTGGGCTTGCTCCACGTCTGCAAAACAAGGAACCACGTTTTCGGCTATCGAACGTGCTTGCACTTTCTGACCGTTATCCGCTAATTGTTGAGCGTTATCAAGTACCGTTTCAATTTTAATCAATCCGGAAATAATCTGCTTCTCCATCTGCCGGATAAGTGTACTTTTACGAACATAAGCGAAAGCAGTAATCTCGTTGTTGGCAGGATTATTCCAGGCTTCAATTTGCAAACCAGGAATTTCCATTTTGACTTGCAAACGGGTTGTACTTTCCAACGAGAGATAGACAGCCTCCATCCAACCGTCCATTGTCTGCAACTGCTGTACGGAAGAATAGTCTTTCGTTGTATTTTCCACCTGTACCTGTATTGTGGAAAGGGCTTCCACACGTGCTTCATTCTTCAGTCGCGACATAACAGCCTCTATCGTTTCGCCATCCATACGGCTACCAACAGCAAAACCCGTAAAATACTCTGTGGAAGGATACAGGAAACGACGTTTATCCATATCATACCAATCGGGCATTTGCTGCGCTTCCATTACTAACGAAAAAAAGGTCACTACAGCAATAATTACATTCAATCGTGTCATATTTATTATATTCGATTTTTACTAAAAAAGAGACCAGAATCTTCGATATCCAACCTACCAATACCAGTCTCTACCGGTATGCAACCGTTCCTTTTTTCCTACTATATTCAGGAAAGGAGAAGAATCTGTTTATTGCATGACATCCATCTCTGCCTTAAGCTCCGGAGGAGAACAACGCGGAAGCCAAGATTGTTGTTACGATTGCCGGGAGAATTGTTGTTACGATTCGCAACACGGCAGTTCCCAGCAGTATTGTTCCAACTACCACCACGATTCACACGGTTCGACCCCATGACTCTCCACCTGTTGTATTATTCTTTTTCTATATTGTTTTGTGTATCCATGTTTGACAAATGCAAAAAGTGGCAGTAAGTGCATCTGATACTCTATCTCTCCAAGCACTCCTTTCTGAAACAAGTCATGTATAATACGATACTTCTTTGTAAAACGCCGTCTGCTTCTGCCCGCTAATGTCACAATCCGTCCTCGCAAACGATAACCTAAAAAAGTGATTGCCATTGTTGTTCTACATACTATTGGAGGTTTCATCAATAAATTCAAATGCATTTCTGCGTATTTAATCATTGCCTTTGTCTGTTGCAATAATTGTTGCCTATCAGTTCCAAAAAGAAGAATATCATCCATGTAGCGTACATATACAGCCACTTTCAATTGTTCTTTAGCATAATGATCCATTCCTGACAAATAATAATTGGCACAATATTGACTTGTGAGATTTCCTATAGGCAGTCCTTTATCCGGTGTTACTTCATAAGAATCTATAATTGCCTCCCAAACAGCTAATAAGGGCTCTTCTTTCATCAAACGCCGCAATGCTTTCTTCAATATACTATGGTCAATGGTATCAAAATACTTTCTCACATCCAATTTCGCCACATACATATATTGTGACATAGCCACATGCGCAGCATCCAATGCCTTATATACTCCTTTCCGTTTTCGATTGGCGTAAGTTGTATCCACCAAATGCCGTTCGAATACGGGAGCACAAATATTCAACAAAGCGTGATGTAATACACGTTCCTCAAATGCCGCGGAACAAATCTTACGTTCTTTAGGTTCATATATTATAAATGACTTATATTTTCCAACATTCACCTTTCCTATAAGTAACTGTTGTTGTAACAATAACAAATTTTCCGACAAGTGTTCCCGGTAATTAACGACTTCTGCTTTTCCACTATTACCTCGCTGTGCTTTATAAAAAGCCACACGCAAATTCTCCATTTCAGTTACTTGAGGCAATAATCCTCCTATCCGTTTCATTTTAAGTCAAGTTCCATTTGTTCTTTATACATCTCACATAAAGCCATTCCATATTTTTCAACCTTTTTCTGCCCAATCCCCTGTATTTTCTCCATATTTTTCGGATCTAATGTTTTCAATTTGGCAATTTCAGCCAACTCACTATCCGTAAAAATAGCATACGCAGGAACTGCATCACGTTCCGACAAAGACTTTCGAATTGTACGCAAGACAGAAAAAACAGTAAAAATCTCAGGTTCAAGAATCTCCTTATAATCCACTTTATTTTGTTTCCCAACAAACCTATTTCCTGCCAATGTCTGCGTAAGATATGTTATACAGAAAGACCAATAAGCTTGCTCCCCCACTATAACCAACTGCTTATCCAAGGTCAACACTTTCTGCACTTGCAAAAAAGTATTCATTTCGGATATAATCTCCTCATTACCTATCAATGGGATTGTAAAAATCTTCACTTGCATTCTTTTAGTATATTACATTACATGGCAAAGGCTTTCTCTCCGTTTCTGATGCGGGGCTTCCTGCTCCCGCATCCGGCACTCCGCCAAAGCCTTTGCACTAATCAAGGCAGAGTTTGGCTACTGCAATAAACTCAAGGGAGGAGAACAACGCGGAAGCCAAGAAAGTAGCTACGATAGCCGGGAGAATTGCCGCCACGATTCGCAACACGGCAGCCCCCAGCAGCATTGCCCCAACCACCACCACGATTGACACGGTACGACCCCGAAGAAGGCCCGACAGGATTATTCGTGTCATAACTTACATACGAATTGACATACCAATCTTTGCACCACTCCCATACATTACCTGACATATCGTAAATTCCCAACACATTGGCACGTTTTGTACCGACAATATGCGCAGTACCACCACTATTACCATCATACCAAGCCACAGCATCAAGCATATTACTGCCACTATATTTAGTACCTTCAGCGTTTTTTCCTCCCCGAGCCGCATATTCCCATTGCGCCTCGGTTGGCAGGACATAGGTACGACCTGTTTTCTGGCTTAACAATCTACAAAATTCATCCGCCTCTTCCCAACTGACATAATACATCGGATAATCAGGACCTACACCGTACAACGATGATGCCTGCGCCTTATTCCGCTGCTGAGAAACGGAAGTGCCCATCACTTTCTCCCACTGCGACTGGGTCACCTCGCACATACCGATATAAAAGGCATCCAACGTAACACGGCGTACATTGGTCTCATCATTATCACAATCGCCTTGTTCTGAAGTACAACCCATCAGAAAATCGCCACCCTCTACATAAATCATCTTCATATTGATACCCCAAGCCGTTTCCGTAAAATCTTGTCCGGAACCAACCGCTTCTGTACCAGATGACACAGAAGAACGAGCAGGATAACGATTAGTAGTTCCACCACCCTGCACACCCAAAAGTTTAAGTGCAACACCAATTGCACCTTTCTGCATTGCTTCTTCGGAAGTATCCATCAATTCACTACTCGTTGAAATCACCCGAGTGGTTTCTACATCAATAATTTTGGCAGTTATAAACATCTTGTTACCGTTAGATGCCGCCTCTGCTATCAACACATATTGTGCCCCCGTAAATTCACCGATTTTTTTGATTTGGGCATCACTCACCATACCCGTACGCTGAAAATCATGCTCTCCGAGTACAGACGACACATCCACACGGTCATAACCCTCGTAGCCCGGAGTTCGCGTAATTGCCCCCGTAAGATAACTACGAAACATTAGTTTATTCAGATAATCGACATTGTTCTGGCGGTCCACCACTTCCAAAATCGCAATTTTCTTCACATTGTCAGTCTGTGCACAGAGCGACAATGTGAAGAAACATACACTAAGCAACAACACCACTTTCTTCATATTCATAAAAGTATCACTAAAACATATTATTCCTGTGCTTGAAATGCATCTTCAAACTCTTTTTTGAACTGCTGATAATCAAGTTCTATACGCTCCGATTCTTCAGCCTGCAATCCATCATACAACGGTTTAAGGATTTCATCAGCACCTATTTCTATCGCCATATAGCATTTGTACACCTTAACATTGTTATTATTGAAGTAAGTTGTATATTTCTCACAAGCAGTACGATATCCTGTAGTTTGTTCTATTTTCTGCACAGTCAATCCTTGTATTTTCTGTTCAAAATTTTCTGACATATTCTTATTCTCACTCTTGAAATAATCATGTATAAGTGCTTGCACTGCCGTATTGATTTTAGATGTCAGCTCCTCAATAGCTGCCGAACGTGCAAATCGTTTTGCCATTTGCTGATTCATACTCTCACCTATACTTGTGGCACGTACGATTTCTGCCGTAGAATAGAATTCCCGTCCAAAACAAGGCATATCCGCAACTTCCACTTCCTGTTGACGCATTTCCTGCTCTGCTTTACGGACTTTTGCCTCTGCTTCCGCTTTTTCTGCAGCAGCCTGCATTTCCGCTTTTTGTGCGGCCTCTTCAGCCACTTTTTGCGCATTAGCAAGACTGTCCATACGAAGTTTATGGCGCAATTGTGCTTCCTCCCGTGCTTGCTGCTGTTCCATTTCCCACGCAGCTTTTTGTGCGGCTTTCTTCTCTTTACGGCTCTGTGCCAGTGCGGGAGTTGCTACCAATGCCAATGCTAATACTCCCACCAACAGATTCATATATTTCATTATTGTTTTGACCATTATATCCCGTTGGTCATCGGTTCTAATTAAGTAAACTTACAGGTATATGTATAATCGAGTTTACTATAATATGTATTTTATGATACATAATAGTCAACACCGAACCTCAAAAAAGAAACAACCGGATCAAGTGAACCAGACCACTTCCGTATCCGAATCGCAGTTTATCTAACGTCTATTTTACAACAACAAAGATAAAGGTTTGACATTATTACAATATTGTATTTATGTATCCTATATGGATACATATTGTAGCCAATTTGGATACAATGGAAAATTATGAAAAGGTGCAATGAAAAGTCAAGGGATAAGACATGAAAAGGAAACAATATCAGAACGGCAGACTGTCGGATATCCGTCTGAAAAAATCATGTTGCAGTATTTTTGATATTCTCAACAGCAGTTCTATGTCGATATTCTGTTTCTTGATGATTTTATAGGCATTAGTACGGGAACAGCACAGTTTTTCTGCAAGCCAAGCTACAGACCGCCCCTGAGCTTTCAACTCTCTTTCCAACATTTGTCCGATGTGCAATATACCATTATCCATTCTATTGAGAATAATATTCACTTTACACCCAGACTCCAGAGAGTGCAATCCTTTTATTTGTTTCCGCTGAAAATTTATAAAATAAAAGCGTGGAAGTCTAAGCTGTTGCCCGTTCCACGTACCGAGGTCTTCGCTACCTACATTAGTCGAAACGAGCAACGAAGATCCCACGCCGATATGATACATACAACCCATGTCAGGTATTGAAAGCGACAGACAGTCAATACACGACATGGGTATGGATATAACACACCCATAGGCATCTACCGTTGCTTTTATTTTTGACTAATGATTTAACTTAAAAGGAATTTGCGAAGTTCCGGTACGTCAAAAACAAAGCGTCAGCAAACGCTTTTATATATTTTATAAAAACAACCCCATCCAACCGTCTGCCGTTTTTTTGTTTTACGGCAAACCCGGCGTGATTGATTGTATTGATTTGCAAAGATAAGAATATTTATACAAACAAAGCTACTTCAAGACAAAAACAATTTTTATCCGTATAACGCGAGTTCGGGATAAGGATATCCAAACCGGTTATATCACAATGAGACATAGGATGTCGGACGAACCGAAAGGGTCGCCTGATTTTTATAACCGGAGGTGGAGGTGCTTATTGCCAAATGACAAACTGTCCGTTTGACTCAGGCACTTCGTAATCAAAATTGACTTCCGGCTTTGTGGAGAAGAAACAATATGCTCCCGTTGCCGCAAGCAGGTTCATTATGAAATTGTGGACGCTGCGGTGACGGTAATGCACCATCCGGG
Organism: Candidatus Aphodosoma sp.; assembly: GCA_051870875.1. Taxonomy (GTDB): domain Bacteria; phylum Bacteroidota; class Bacteroidia; order Bacteroidales; family Paludibacteraceae; genus Aphodosoma. The sequence goes on along the minus strand of JBJECG010000037.1, from coordinate 44,247 downwards.
TCACGTTCTTGAGCATGCCGTTGATGGATTCGATGACGCTTCCCTTTCGGAGCAATACCCTTGGACACCTTCATGTTGAACTGATGCTGGTTGTGAATCACCGGGATACATGTGCTGTCGACAAAACCGATGCCCGTCAAAGCAGGCAGTATGACTAATAAACAAAACTCCGTAAACTCGGCAAGTTGCTCGTTCAAATGGAAGAAGAAAATTTAATTACTACTATTGGCTGAAAATGGCAATCGGGAAACCGTAACAGGATAATATGTCTTGAATAAAAAAACAGAAAATAACGTGCCTGAGACTTTTCCTGCACACTATCTTCTGTTTACCTGGCAGCTTGCTTGGCTCACGCCAACTGACTGCCAACTGAAAATGATAAAAAATCTGTTTTTTATAGATACATAGACGTTTGTCACATCTTTTGTTGCCGGTTCATTTCCGACATCCGCAAAGGTATTACAAACATGACAAACGGCCTAAAAAATTAACTAAAAAAGTCAATTTATTTTTCAGGAATCATCAGTTTCGTCCAAAACATGTTGCACAACAGGGAAAAACAGAACTTTGCCACAAATTATACACTGAAAAAGCTGCAAACAGGCATTTTGTCCAAAACATCACATTTTCCGATTTTAACATACCGGATACTGTAAGACACTCCGTACGACGGTTTTTTAACTTAAAATCTTCTCGGCACAACGTCTGGCCGCACCTGGATTTCCAAGCAAGTCTGCGATTTCGCGATAATTTCCGCACATTTTCGCCCGAAATGCGCCATTGTCTGAAATTCTGCGCAACTCCTCTGCCATATTGTCTACAGTAAACTGATCGGCAATCAGTTCCGCCACCACTTGCTTTCCTGCTATGATGTTCACAAGCGAGACATACGGGACTTTGATAACAATCCGTTTCAACCAACGGACAAACGCGCCACCTTTCACATTGTACACCACTACCTGCGGAACCCCGAAAAGCGCGGTTTCAAGCGTGGCAGTCCCTGAATTGACTACCGCAGCATAAGCCGAATGCAACAATTCGTAGGTCGAAGCCCCTGCAACCTCTATATCACAAGGCAGATTCTTGTAAAGGCCCGTATCTGCACCTGGAGCGGCAGCCACCACAAACCGGTATTCAGGAAACAGCGGAGCAAGCCTGGCCATACGTGGCAGACACCCTTCTATCTCCTGGCGTCGGCTGCCCGGGAGAAGTGCCACTACAGGCTTTTCGGAAACGGAAACGGAAACGGAAACGGAAACAGCAACGGCATGGTCATGGCCTGCCAGAAATCCAGATACCGAATCAACCGTAGGATTGCCCACATACTCAACATGATAGCCTCTCCTGGCATACCATCCGGTTTCAAAAGGAAAGATAGTGAACATACGGTCGACATACCTGCGGATGCTGCGCAACCGGTAGCTTTTCCATGCCCACAATTTGGGTGAAATATAGTAGATGACCTCAGTAGCAGGCAGATGCAGTTTCACCCACTTTGCCAGCCGAAGATTGAACCCCGGGTAATCGATAAGAATCAACTTGTCGGGACGGAACTCCAGCAACTCCTGCCGGGTGACATGCAATATACGGCGGATAACGGAGATGTTGCGGATTACAGCTGCAAACCCCATGAATGCCATCCGAGAAAAATGCACTGCCGGAGCACATCCGGCCGCAGCAGCCATGTTGTCACCGCCAAGGAAACGGAACCTTGCACCGGTATCAAGACGCCCAAGTTCCCGTATCAGATGCCCACCATGCAAATCGCCCGACGCTTCTCCCGCCACAACAAAATATTTCATAAGCCCATAATTTCACGTTACACCATACCATACCGCTATACTGCATTGGCGGCCAGGAATATACAGCAGACGAGCATATAGAAGCCCAATGCGGCAAACACTCCGCGGCAAGCATGCCACATCTCAAGCGTATTGAGCAGAAACACTCCGCACATATCGGGAAAGACAGCCACACAAAGCAGTTTGACAATCATGCTGTCTGAACCCATCATCAGCAGCAGATCCGGCAAAGAGTACGAACCGTTGTATGTCGAGACAATAAACGTCACGGCAAACGCAAGGGGGAATACCAGCCCCGCAATGAGTCCGAACCAGACATTATCCAACTTCCGTTTCATACATCCTGCAATATTCCATGGCATGATACGCCGTCATGTCCACCTGTACCGGGACAACGGATATATATCCTTCATCCAATGCCATCTGGTCGGCAAACTTGTCATTGCGACTATCAGTATATTTGAAATCGCCTATCATCCAATAGTAATCCTTGGCACGTGGAGCAGCATCCTTTACAAACTCATCGGCCCACACCCCTTCGGCCTGACGGCACACACGCACGCCTTTGATTTCACCGGCCGGAGCATTGACATTCAGACAGACATTATGAGGCATCGGCACATCGGAACTCAGTGCCTTGACTATCATTGCCTCGAAAAACGGCAGGGCCTTGCTGAAATCGGCATCATGACTATGGTCACACAATGAGAAACCGATGGAAGCCATGGAGTGCTGGCAACCTTCGATAGCCGCGCCTATAGTACCTGAGTACAGTACATTGATACTGGCATTAGAGCCATGATTGATACCCGAAATCAGAAGCGCAGGTTTACGGTGCAGCAACTGGCTCATGGCCAATTTGACACAATCAGCCGGCGTACCGCTTGTGGCATAACGTACTATACCGTCAGTACTTGGCAACCTGCGGGCCGAAACCGGCGTTTCAATGGTCAGGGCACTCGACTGGGCGGAACGCGGGCCGTCAGGCGCCACCACCACCACATCGGCATGCCGGGCAGCAGCCTCTGCTATCACGTTTATGCCAGGAGCCTGTATCCCGTCGTCATTGGTCACCAAAATCAATGGTCTTTCCATAAAAGTCAAAAAAAATATTATTGTTTATACAGTATCTTCTTACCGTCTGTGACTCACAGTCCTCACAGCCGCACATACGAACAATGCGGCCACCATTGCATAATACACCATATCCCTGCTGTCTATCACGCCACGAGACATAGACGAATAATGGGCATTGATACCGAACAGGCGCAAAGTATATGCCACATTGCCCGGCATCAAGGTACCGATGAGTTCAAAGCCGTAATAAAGCAGGAAACATACGATGGCCGACACCACAAATGCCACAATCTGACTGTTTGTCACCGACGACCCGAACACACCGACAGCACAATACACCATAGCCAACAGCACCAATCCTATCCACGACCCCCAGAATGCACCGCCATCAACATTATACTGAGGTTCCGCCATCAACATTACCATCGCATACCACAACACCGTAGGCAGCAATGCCGACGCCACCAGAATCCATGATGCCATCCACTTGCCTACAACTATACGCCATACCGGCACCGGTCTGGCCAACAAAGTTTCGACAGTACCGGTCTGACGCTCCTCTGCTATCATCCGCATCGTAATGGCAGGGCACAGAAAAAGATAGAGCCACGGAGCCATGGCAAAAAGTCCGTTGACATTGGCATATCCGCTGTCCAAAACATTGTATTCCCCTGGCAGCACCCACAGAAACATAGATGTTCCGACCAGAAAAATACCCGATATCAAATACCCTGTCGGGCTGCTGAAAAAAAACCGGAGTTCTTTCTTTATTATTATCCACATATATCGAAAAAAATTCACTAACTTTGCAACCGCTTCTGTGATACATCATTACGCACTGTGAAAAGTGTTGGCAGTATCTGTGATTCCAGCCGGAAGGCTGCCGTAACCATAAGATTTACAAGTTGCAAAGGTAATAATTTTTTTCATCCCGTAAAAACGCCGCGATGAAAAGGATTCACCGCCGTTCCTGCATTTACCGCTTGGAACGCCTCACTGTTTGAAACAGTATTTTTAGTAAACCACAACAATATTATTCACTTCAAACCGGTATTTTTATGGAAAATCTACATGAAATTTGGCAAAAATTGATAGACAGCGGCTTTGCCTTGGGCAAACACATCCTGCTGGCACTCGTTATCTACTTCATAGGCAGATATCTGATCAAGTTCCTCAACAAATTGGTAAGTAAAGCTCTGTCGAAACGCAATGCCGACCCTGCCGTCAAATCGTTCATATCGAGTCTGGTCAACATTCTTTTGCTGGTATTGTTGATCCTTTCTGTAATCGGGGCGCTTGGAGTTGAAATGACTTCATTCGCGGCATTGCTGGCATCTGCCGGTGTTGCTATCGGTATGGCTCTGAGCGGCAACCTGCAGAACTTTGCCGGAGGCCTCGTCATACTTATCCTCCGTCCGTTCAAGATAGGAGACTACATAGAATTCGGCGGCATAGCAGGCACTGTCCGTTCCATCCAGATATTCAACACCATACTTTCCACTCCCGACAACAAGATCATATTCGTGCCCAACAACTCCATTGCCACCGGCACACTCACCAACTACAGCCGTGAAGAAACCCGCCGGGTAGACTTTTCAATTGCAGTGGACTACGGCTCAGATGTAAAGAAAGTACGTGACGTGCTCGAACGCCTCATCGCAGCAGACAACCGAATACTGAAAGAGCCGGCCCACCTTATCGCACTCGGGGAACTTGCCGACAGCAGCATCAACATAACGATACGAGTATGGGTCAAATCTTCTGACTACTGGGATGTATTCTTCTCTATGAACGAAAACATATACAATACATTCAACCAGGAAGGTATAGAATTCCCATTCCCGCAACTCACCATCCACAACGCAGACAAATAATACCGTATAAGCGGGAAACTCCGGGAGCTGCAGTCCGACAAAACAGATACGACTGGCTCCAACAGGAAACAAGTCGCATTTTAACAATCATATAAACATGAAAAAGTTCAATCTTTTTTTTGCCGTAACAACAGTGTTTATGGCAGTCTGCCTCTCATCATGCGGAGGCAACAAACCCGATGACAAGAGGAAAGACTATCCCAACGCCGTAGAAGTAAACGTACACATGTCGCACTATTACGGCAAATTCTTCTCGCACTACACCGACTTCACCCGTCTGCTGTTCGGTACGGACGGCACCTCATACGGTGAAAACGGGTATGCCGGTACGGGACAGTTCTATCTAATAGACATCTGCGCCGATGTGGATGCGAACAAGTTTCCCAAGACGGGCGTATACAAGCTTGGCAACGCCTCATTGGGCAGTAATGTGGTTTACACGATGTTCGACAACGGTATGGTGGTACCGCCGTTCGTTTCGGAAAGCAGGCTGCCGTTCGGCTGTTACAGACTGACGGTGGAAAATGACGAAATAGTGACGGTGGAACAGGCTGTTGCCGCTACTGTCGACATCAGCGGCAACTCACAATCAGCCCTTGTGCTCGGCAAATTCACCTTCGAGGAACAGGACGACAACGGAAATGTCGTAGGCACCAAAAAAGATGAATGTATGGTATACGAAGGAGCCCTGAAAATAGAAGACCAATCCGGAAACATAGATGCAGAACAACCTTTCGAAGCCGAGCCGAAGAATGTAACCACCGAAAATTTCACATTCACCGATATGCAAGGTGTAAACAACGGAGACATATACTCGTGCGGTCTGAACGTATTTACAATAGAGCTGCAGGGTGACAACAATGAGCTCTGCCAACTCATACTCTATGCGCCGGCAAATGGCAAGCCTATCGGCAAATACACAGTTACACACCGCACTGCCGAATACACAGCCGACCGCTCGGCCGGTGCAAGTTCCCAGGGTGTATACCCCCCGTTTATAGGTATTGCAAAATCCATTTCCGACAATTCGGTATCGTTTGACAAGCTGTGGTTCATCGAATCAGGAACTGTCACCATAGAGAATGAGAAAATAAGTGTCGATGTCAAATCGCACAACGGCTCCACCATAAAAGGTGTATACGACGGTATAGTCACATTCACATCCGGTGGCCGTGTCCCTGAAGCAAACATGAGACAATTGGTTCTCTGACAGAATGCAAAGACGCAGACAAAAAAACGCTCCCAAAAGCCGTTTCCACTTTTGGGAGCGTTTTTTTGTCTGCGTCATACAGGTCCGGCATCCATCCGGACTGACACTATTCGGCGTCGGCATCCGGCATGACAATCATAAGTATGATATACACGATGATACCTGCAAAAACGGTGAAGATCGTAAGCAATGCGTACAGCACGCGGACGAGCGTCACATCCCAACCCAGATATTCCGCAATACCGGCACATACGCCTGCCAATTTTTTGTTTTTCGATTTGCGAAGGGGTTTTGAAACATCCATAATCGTAATATTTTAATAGGTTAATAATTACCGTTTACATAGTACCAGCAAATTTCCTGCCAGATTAATGAAACCACCACACTCTACTGTTACCCTACCTGACAGCCCGGTTTCACTTCGCGCGACGGGCGGCACAGCACCAGTTTGCCGTCGGCATCAACGGCACTGAGAATCATACCTTCGGATACGATGCCGCGGAGCTTGCGGGGCTCGAAGTTGGCAATAAACAGTACCTGGGTACCCACCAGTTCTTCTGGATTCGGGTAGCTTTGGGCAATGCCCGAAACGATGGTACGGCCTCCCATGCCGTCATCGAGTTTGAACTGAAGAAGTTTGTCGGCTTTAGGCACTTTGATGCATTCGAGTACCGTAGCTACCCGGATGTCGGACTTTTCCCACTCCTCAAACGGCACATTGGCTTTGACTTCGGCAGGTTTGTACTGGGCCAGTTCATTGGCTTTCCTGGTGTCCTGCAACTTTTTCACCTGAGCCTCGACAACCGAGTCTTCGATTTTCTCAAAGAGAAGTTCTGGTTGGCCGAGAACCTGACCGGCAGCCAGCAAGTCTATGCAGCCCAGTTTCTCCCAAGAGAACCGGGTCATGCCAAGCATAGTGCGGAGACGGGCAGAAGAGAACGGCATGAACGGTTCGAAAGCAATAGCCAGGTTGGCCGCTATCTGCAATCCGATGTGGAGGATGGTGGCGGTGCGCTCCATATCGGTTTTGGCGACTTTCCACGGCTCGGTGTCAGCAAGATATTTGTTACCTATGCGGGCAAGGTTCATTGCCTCTTTCAGCGCATCGCGGAAATGGAAATGTTCGATATTCTCTTCAAGGAGCTTCTTGACTTCGGCAAACTCGGCAAGTGTGGCGCGGTCGTAATCGGTTGTCTCTCCCAAAGCAGGCACTATGCCGTCGAAGTATTTGGAGGTGAGCACCATTGCCCGGTTGATGAAGTTGCCGTAGATGGCTACGAGTTCACTATTGTTGCGTGTCTGGAAGTCGCGCCATGTAAAATCGTTGTCTTTCGTTTCAGGAGCGTTGGCAGTCAGGACATAACGAAGCACGTCCTGTTTGCCGGGGAACTCTTCAAGATACTCGTGAAGCCAGACAGCCCAATTGCGCGAGGTGGATATTTTGTCACCTTCAAGATTGAGGAACTCGTTGGCCGGCACATTGTCAGGCAGATTGTAGCTGCCATCGGCCTTAAGCATGGCCGGGAAAACGATGCAGTGGAAGACAATGTTGTCCTTGCCGATAAAATGTATCATGCGGGTTTCGGGATCTTTCCACCACTTCTCCCAGTCATCGGGCAGCAATTCCTTGGTATTTGAAATATAACCGATTGGAGCATCGAACCAGACATAAAGTACCTTGCCGTCGGCACCTTCGACCGGCACGGGGACACCCCAATCAAGGTCGCGGCTTACAGCGCGTGGCTGCAGGCCCATGTCGAGCCACGATTTGCACTGGCCATAAACGTTCGGTTTCCACTCCTTATGCTCTTCAAGAATCCATTTGCGGAGCCACGCTTCATGCTTGTCAAGGGGCAGATACCAGTGTTTGGTCTCGCGAAGCACAGGTTTAGAACCGCTGATGGCCGACTTAGGGTCAATCAAATCAAGCGGACTGAGACTTGTGCCGCACGCTTCGCACTGGTCACCATACGCATTAGGATTTTTGCAATGCGGGCAAGTGCCCGTGATATAGCGGTCGGCAAGGAATTGGCCCGCCTCTTCATCGTAGTACTGTTCTGATGTCTTCTCCACAAACTCGCCTTTCTCATAAAGGTTACGGAAATAGCCGGCGGCAGTCTGACAGTGTATCTTGGATGTGGTACGCGAATAGATGTCAAATGATATGCCGAGTTCTTCAAACGAGCGTTTGATGATGCCGTGGTAGCGGTCAACGATGTCCTGCGGCGTTACACCCTCTTTTTTTGCCTTAATGGTGATAGGGACTCCGTGTTCGTCAGAACCTCCGATAAAGAGAACTTCGCGGCCTTTCAGACGCAGGTAGCGCACATAGATGTCGGCCGGGACATATACACCTGCCAAATGCCCTATGTGGACAGGACCGTTGGCGTATGGCAATGCAGTGGTAACTAAAGTACGTTGGAAATTTTTCATTATCTATAAAACAATGATTACAAAACTCGCATCAATAGAAATATCTGAAAACGATACATTTGACAATCTGAATTTAACAGTGCAAAGTTAGCAAAATTATCTGGAAACCAGATATGGCGGTACTGAAAATATTGAGATACACAACATTACCTACATTTTAAGATAGAAATCACGTGTCAGGGCAATATATTCGGGGGTATATCGGTGACGGTTTTCTTCAATTGCAATCATGTCGACAACCGGACTGCCAATTCCGTCAAAGGCAGTCTCCACGCCACGATATACGGCCGACAGAAGCATCCGTTTGGGCATCGCACCGGGTGTGGGGCAAACCATCGTAGTACGGCTGACATTGAAATGATACTTAATGAGAATGTCCGTGAGCCGCTCTTTTTCCGAAGCGGGAAGAACCACGCTCAGAGTACCGCCTGTCCTAAGCAGACGAGACGAATGCCGGACCAGTTCGACCAATGTAAGCGAATCAGTGTGTCTGGCTGTAGTTCTCTGTTTGTCAGGGCATTTCAGGGAATTTACGAAGTAGGGCGGATTGCATACAATAGCATCATACGACACGTCCGGGAAGTAATCCTGTAAACGTACATTATGGACCTTAACACGTCCGGCAAATGGCGAAGCCTCTGCATTTGCCGCAGCTTCGGACGCAGCGTCGTAGTCTATCTCTATGGCATCGACCCGAAGCTGCGGATAACGCTGCGCCATCATCAATGCCACCAGACCTGTACCGGTACCTATATCGAGCAGACTGGATGCACCATCAGCCACGCTCCAAGCCCCGAGGAGCACGCCGTCGGTACCTACTTTCATGGCAGTACGATTCTGCTGTATGACAAACTTTTTGAACGTAAATGACGACATCACCCATCAAACACAAACCGACAAACAACATGCTCCGGCCATCATCAGGCATACTCCCCGACATCGGCAGCCGTAATTGTATCGCCGCACAATATGAGCAGCCTCTCGACTATATTGTGAAGTTCACGCACATTGCCACGCCACGGCATGGCTTGCAACAGTTCTATTGCATCGGGTGCAAACTGTTTGACAGGATGTCCCTGGCTGCCGGAAATGATTTTATTGAAATGATCCACCAACAGAGGAATGTCCTCCGGACGTTTCGACAAAGGGTCGATATGGATTGGCACCACATTCAGCCGATGAAACAGATCCTCCCGGAAATTGCCATTGTCAATCTCCCGGCGAAGATCCTTGTTGGTCGCCGCCAATACACGGACATCTATCCTTATAAGTTTGTCGCTGCCGACAGGACTTATCACATTTTCCTGCAGACATCTCAGAATCTTGGCCTGTGCCGAAAGGCTCATGTCGCCTATTTCATCGAGGAAGATAGTACCTCCGTCAGCCTGCTCGAACTTTCCGGCACGGGTTTTGACTGCCGATGTAAACGCGCCCTTTTCATGACCGAACAGTTCGCTTTCAATCAATTCAGACGGTATGGCTGCGCAATTGACTTCGATGAAAGGTTTGTCGGCACGCTTTGACGACAGATAAATCTGACGGGCCACAACCTCTTTGCCGGTACCATTGTCGCCGGTAATCAATACGCGCGAATCGGTACTGGCAAGCACGTCTATCATGTGCCGCACCTTCTGTATCGACGGAGAGACTCCTATCAACTCGTAATTCTTCTGTATTTTCCTTTTCAGTGTCCTGGTTTCCTTTGCGAGCGACACATTGCTCAATGCATTGCGTACCGAAAGGAGCAGACGGTTCAGGTCAATGGGCTTTTCAAGAAAATCAAACGCCCCTTTCTTTATGCAATCCACTGCCGTCTGTATATCGCCGTGTGCCGACATGACAATGACAGGAGCCTCGAAGTTGATCTCCTGCAACTTGACAAGGAATTCCAGGCCTGTCATCTTTGGCATAATGATATCTGATAAAATCAGGTCAAATGTAGCAGACTTGATAATATCAAGAGCTTCTATCGGATTTGAAGCCGTTTCCACAAGATATTTCTCATTTTCAAAAATATCCTTCATGGTACTACATATGTAGCGTTCATCGTCAACGATAAGTATTCGTGCCATCGCAGTATGTTATTTGTTTGTTTTGTCCTTACGCAGTTCCAGCGGTTTCTGTTCCAACAGAGACCACTCGTGTATATCCCATTCCTCTTCCACCTCCCAAAAAGCCCTCAACTCTATCTCATAGGGGAAATAATAAACCTCTTCGGGCTGAAGATGTCCGGAATAGGAGCCGGTGTCCCAGATACCGTTTCCATTCCTGTCGAGAAACAGACTGGCATAATAAATGCCGGGGGCAAGGTATTCGAAAACGGTAGTTTCCTGCTCGGTACGTACCTGCCGCACAATCTTTCCTGACTTGTCCCGCAGCTGTATGACCTCATTGCCCTGATAATTCCTGACGGTAAAAATTATCTTGCCGTACTCTTCGAGCGATTTTGTGGTGAATGAGATTTCCTCCTTGAACGACACCGTATTGTCGATGGCAATGAAATAGGCCGAATCGAGCAGCAGACGATACGATGTCTCAGGTTTCCATTTATAGTCAATCCTGTATTGCAACCCGATGGTATCGGAAGCTTCGATGACGGCGGCAATGTCGCGATAAACCGTATCCACTTTCTGCTGCAACTGATAATGGCAGGTGTCATTGACATGTGACGGCACAGAAAGCGACAGTAGCAAAGGGGTATAGACGTCAAACTTGCCAGAGGCATTGTATGACAATATGTTCTTCGTCTGTGAATTTGCAGCATTACTTTGTTTGCCGGAAGTCCTGGAAATTGTGTTTCTGCCGGCATTGCGAGGCTGGCGGTAGACCAGATTGACAGTATCTGTCCTAACATACTGCGTATCAAGTTCTATCCGATAGTATTGTATCTCGCACGAAATGGTATCCATAGACGATGCCACGGTATCGGTAAGCCAGTATGTGAGTGTATCTGACGCATGACTGCGCTGCAGAAGATACGAAAACGACGAGTCAGGGAGATTGAGAGGGCGGATCGCCGGCAAAGTATCGCACCGGGAGGAAAATATCAACGAAAAACGCTGGCGTTCAGGACGTTCATTGCGTACAAGATAAAAACGGTTGTCTTTCTCTACAAAAGAAAGCAACAAGACGTCATCGGGACTGAAATGCGTATGATGACGGGTTATGACAGTATCGATGACAAACAGCGCAGAGTCAACAAGCCCTGTCACGCTGTCGGTATAATATGAGCCGACAGTATCATAGACAGTTTCCACGATTGCAGCCGGGGCATATACCGTATCGAGAAATGCTATGCGCTCTGTAGGGATATCGAACAAGTAGTTGTTGCCCATATCTGACAAAGCATAAATGCGGTACTCCCCTTCGGCTATATTGTTGACGGAAAATTCTCCGGCGGCATTGGTTCTGGAAATGCGCAGAAAAGGCAGCGATGTCAGGGCAGAATCATGCAATTCACTGTGGATGCCTATAAGTATTCCGGCAACCGGGTCAAGCGTTTCGGCATCCAATACTGTACCGCTTATACGCAACGAATCAATATAACTGCCAGTAGAAAACCCCAGCGAGAAACCATCGAGACGGTTTCCTTCGTTGTTGTCCTTGATTGCATCGGTAAAATCAATGGTATAAGTAGTGTTCTCTTTCAGAGTGTCCTTCAATTCCACCTTTACCTTATGGCTTAAGGCCTTTATATCGGGAGGTGTAGTCTGGGGAGGCGATATAACCACTTTCTCCATAGGATTTTCCACCTGAATGATTTCATCGAATGTGATTTCCACTACAGGCGATGCAACATTCAACGCATTGTTTTCCGGCGACGATTTCGTCATTCGCGGAGGCGTAACATCCTTAGGCCCGCCCTGAGGTCCTGATCCTCGGTTGGCACACCCGACCGCGACCGAGAATGCAGCCAACGCCGCCAGAAAAATAGTTATATGATGTCTGACTCTGATTTGCACTGATTATACAGAAAATACGATTTCACATCAAATCAAAAAATCTATGCCCTCACAATCAACGAATAGCAGTCGCCGGGCAACTGTCGTACAATATCATCGAATACCATCCCTGTCAGCAAAGCCGATGTGTGCTGGACAGGCAAGCCCAACGATTGCGCTATGACATTGATGTGCAGAGGCTCCTGTTTCAACAGCTCCACCACTTTCTGCTGTTCCGGAGGAAGTTCGTCTGCAAACACCGACTGCTGTACCGGTCCGGCTGGGGATGCATTCCATCCCATCAATTCAGTGAGTTCGGCCGCAGAAGTTATCAGCTGTGCCTTGTTACGACGGATAAGCGCATTGCACCCTGCAGAATATTGGTCTCCCACCCTGCCTGGGAATGCCATGACATCGCGGTTATAGTCGTTGGCTATCTCGGCTGTAATAAGTGCACCGCCTTTTTCCGCCGACTCCACAATGACCGTGACATCGGACAAGCCGGCTATAATACGGTTGCGCTGCACGAAATTCTGCGGATCCGGTTTTGTCCGGCTGACATACTCCGTCACAACCGCACCATGTGTGCAGCACATCCGGCCGGCTATATTTCTGTGCGATGACGGGTATATGGTATCCAGTCCATGAGCCACCACCCCGATTGTAGGCAGACCGCAGTCCAATGCCGCACGATGTGCCGTGACATCAACGCCATAAGCCAGGCCGCTCACTATAGTCACACCGGGATTTGATTTCGCCAGCCCGGAAACAAAAGCCTCTGTCATATCACGACCATACGCAGTAATGCGGCGTGTGCCTACGACCGACACCATTTTATCCGTCTGCAACATGGCATTTCCTGTACTGTACAAAACCACAGGAGCATCGGGGCATTGGGCAAGCCGGCGGGGATAATTTTCGCTGTCAATGGAAACGGCTTTGATACCATGCTTCTCTATGAACTCCATCTCCTGGCCGGCACGGCGCAAAGCCTCGGTGCGGTAACCGTCATCAGTTATATAGCGGCTGATATTCCCTATTCCACGCAGGCTGTCGGGATCCGCCTCAAAAACAGCCTGCGCCGAGCCGAAATACTCTATCAGGGTACGGGCTGAACGCGGTCCGACCATGAAAAGACGGGTAAGGGCTATATTGTAGAACAGTGTCTGGTCCATGTGTCACCTGAAGTCTATCGCCGAATGTACAGCCAACCGCTAAAATTCGCTCGAAAAGTGAAACCTGATTTTCGGAAAATCGGATTGTGCCATTTGCAGAAGGTAGCCGCTTTCGGCGAGAAACACGTCACGCCCGTCCTTGTCCTTGGCCATATACTGAAACTTACGTTTCTTGAAGTTCTCAAGTTCCGAAGGCACATCGCTCTCTATCCAGCAAGCCTTGAAAAGCGAGATCGGTTCCCAACGGCATTGCGCACCGTACTCATGCAACAGGCGGTATTCGATAACCTCAAACTGCAACTGCCCTACCGTGCCGATGATGCGGCGGTTGTTGTTCTGATGGGTGAAAATCTGTGCAACACCTTCACCCATCAGCTGATCAAGGCCTTTCTGCAACTGTTTAGACTTCATAGGATCGGCATTCTCAATATATTTGAACATTTCGGGAGAGAAGCTCGGCAGACCTTTGAAGTGCAGATCTTCGCCTGAAGTAAGAGTATCGCCTATCTTGAAATTTCCTGTATCTGGCAAACCTACTATATCGCCGGCGAAAGCCTCGTCGACAGTCTCTTTTTTCTGCGCCATAAATGCCGTAGGAGCCGAGAATTTAAGTTGTTTGCCCAGCCTGATATGCCTGTAAGGCACATTACGCTCAAACTTGCCGGAACAGACTTTGACAAAGGCTATGCACGAACGGTGGTTCGGATCCATATTGGCGTGTATTTTGAATACAAAACCGCTGAACGCACCCTCGTAAGGCCTGACTTCGCGCTCCTCTGCCACTACAGGGAGCGGAGATGGGGCTATATCGACAAAACATTCGAGCAACTCCTTAACACCGAATGTATTAAGAGCAGAGCCGAAAAACACCGGAGCCACATCGGCCGAAAGGTATCTGCTGACATCAAACGGATCGTATACACCGTCTATCAGCTCTATATCGGCACGGAGCCTGGCGGCATCCTCTTCACCAACCATAGCATCCAGTTCGGCAGACCGGATGTCGACTGCCACGGTTTCGGAAATCTTCTGCTTATCAGGAGTATACAGATTGAGACAATCCTGATAGATATTGTAAACGCCCTTGAATTTCGCCCCTGAATTGATAGGCCACGAAAGTGGACGTACCGAAATGCCGAGTTCCGTTTCAAGCTCGTCAAGAAGATCAAACGGGTTCTTGCCTTCGCGGTCCATCTTATTCACAAAAATCATCACCGGAGTTTTGCGCATAGTACAGACCTGCATAAGTTTACGGGTCTGGGCTTCAACGCCCTTGGCCGAATCGACCACAATAATCACACTGTCAACCGCCGTAAGTGTACGGAAAGTGTCTTCGGCGAAATCCTGGTGACCGGGAGTGTCGAGTATATTGATCTTGAAGCCATTGTATTCAAAGCCCATTACGGAAGTTGCCACCGAAATGCCGCGCTGTTTTTCAATCTCCATCCAGTCGGAAGTGGCGGTTTTCCTGATTTTATTTGACTTCACTGCACCTGCCACATGAATGGCACCTCCGAAAAGCAACAACTTTTCTGTCAACGTAGTCTTGCCGGCATCCGGGTGCGATATGATGGCAAATGTCCTCCTACGGTTGATTTCCTGTTCGTAAGCCATGATTTTAACGAGAAAACGGGACAAGACCCGTAAAACCACTGTTATTTACAAAATAAATTCAATCTGCAAATGTACAAAAAAAAAACGAACTGATAAACAGAGTGGTCTTCCAGCTCCGGCAGGCAACAAATTCGCTTCCACGACACCGGAACAAATGTACCTGCATTTCACCAAATGGTGAGATGGGCCTGTCTCTGACCCTGCACAAAAACGCAACTCCTACAATACCTGATATTGTAGGAGTTGCGTTTTCTCTGCCTGGTTTTGACCAGCTTCATTGTGATCCAGCTGGGGCTCGAACCCAGGACCCCAACATTAAAAGTGTTGTGCTCTACCAGCTGAGCTACTGAATCGTGACGTATCGCCAGAAGTACTTTGCTCCGGCTCGGAACCGGATACTGCAGCACTTACCGAACCGGCTGCAAAGGTACTTCTTTTTTCCCAATCGGCCAAATGATTGCCGACTTTTTGTTTACAAGAGTGTTTATCACTGTCACATAACCTCTGACTTTGAAAAAAATACATTAACTTTGCGTCATTGAAAAACTATACACGAAATCCGAAATTATGACAATTACAATAGGACGCCAGATGGGAAGTGGCGGATCGGAAATAGGGAAGCGTGTGGCAGAGAAGCTAGGCTTGAAATTTTACGACAAGGAGCTGCTTGCCGAGGCCGCGCGAGAGAGCGGCATTTGTCCGGAACATTTTGACAGAATGGATGAAAAGGTGAAGACCGTTTATGGCGGGGTTGGTCTTTTCGGAATGCGTTTCCCTTTTCTAAGTGATCCGAATGAAGTGCAGATATCCACTTTATCGGCTGACAACCTTTTCTTGCTGCAGAGCGATACAATGTGCCGTATAGCAGACAGGGCACCTGCCTTGTTTGTCGGACGTTGTGCCGATTATGTGCTGCGTGAACGGAAAGACCTTTTTTCCATATTCATTTCTGCCGACGAGGCTGACAGAACAGGCAGGATAGTGTCCCGCACAAACTGCACCGAAGAGGAGGCGAAGGCCATGATCCATAAGTCAGACAAGCAACGCGCGGCATATTACGACTATTTTGCCAATAAAGTGTGGGGTGCGGCTTCGTCTTACGACTTCTGCATCAACTCTTCACGTGTCGGGTTAGATGGCGCAGCAGAACTGATCGTTTCTTGTGCGCAGTATCTGGAGCTCCAGTTCCGACAGTAGCTCCGCCAACCGACGGTCAGCGGAAACAACGGCATGGCATGATGTGCCAATATGTCAAGACAAAAAAAGTACAGAGACAAAAAAGCGGGGCGATATGTCAACTTAGGATGACATGCCGCCCCACTCTTGTATCAGATGCCGGATGATTTATTTACGGGTGCCGAGTTTTGCATCCAGAAGCAACATTGCAGAGTCGTTGTTGCCGGCCATTTTGATTTTCTCTGAAATAGAGAGAGCGGTAGCTTCTTCTTCCACTTGCTCACGTACAAATGTCATGAGAAAATCCTGAGAGGCGTAATCTTTTTCTGCAACAGCAAGTTCATAAAGGTTGTCGATAAGTTTCGACACATGGCACTCATGTTTGTAAACGCTCTCAAACACTTCGCCCACAGCACCCCAACCTTGAGGGACGACATCGATTTTATCAACTTTCACCACACCGCCACGACTTGCCAGATAGTCGGCAAATCTGTATGCGTGTTCCAGTTCTTCGTGTGCCTGCTTTTTCATCCAACATGCCATGCCATCCAGGCCCTGACGGTCGAGATAATAAGCCATAGACATATAGAGGTTAGAAGACCACATTTCGGCAGCAATCTGCACGTTGAATTCTTTTTGAAGTTTGTCGGTAATCATAGCTTTAAATGTTTTATATTTATTAATCGGTTACGACCGGCTGTAACAGCCGGATTTCCGTATCAATGTCTCTTCAAATTACGTGCCAAATCACATGGAAACAATCCGGCCATCCGGGAAATATTCCGGACAATGCCGTTCAATGCTGCATGGACACATCCAAGATGAAGATACGTCTCTTGGTTTGTCTGCTGCACTTCTGTCGGCGGCACATTAAATACATGTCTCAGGCCAGGTCATCCGGCGTCTTTACGGCCGCTTTTCTGATGCTCATCCGGAAAGTATCACAAGGCACAATGACAAGGCCTGGGATTCCGAAGTTTTCCATAAGAATATATTGCCGAGATACAACATCGGTCATTCCCGGCGCATGGCTTCGGCAGGCGAAATACGGGCAACAAGATGTGACGGCGCGACAAGCATAAGCATGGCTGCAACGGCCAGAACCAGGTTGACTGCAAGCCATGCACCAAAAGAGAGGCTGACGGGTACGTGATCGACATAATACGATGTGGGGTCAAGCGGCAGTATATGTGTGAAATATTGGACGGCTACCACACCTGTTCCGATAAGATTGCCCCAGAACATGCCCCGTGATACAAGTATCAGAGCCTGGGACAGGAAGATCCGGCGGATAATATTGTCGGTAGCGCCTAAAGATTTGAAAAGTCCTATAGTGGCGGAACGTTCGAGTATCAGGATCAGAAGACCTGATATGACACAAAAGCCCGACACCGCCACCATAAGCACAAGTATGACAACGGCATTCATATCGAGCATGTCAAGCCAGTCAAAAATTTGCGGTGTAAGCGAACGGATCGTTTCCACCCTATAATGGGCACGGCTGGCAGCTGCCGATGACATCAGGGCAGAATAGACATCGGATGCAGTGCCGTCACAACGGCTGAAATCGCCGGACAGTATTTCCAATGACGAGTATTGTCCGTCACCCCATCCGTTCAAACGTTGCATTGTCCCCAGTTGTACCATGATGTACAGCTTGTCATAGTCAGAAAAGGTAGTGTGATAAATGCCTGCCACCTTGAAACGACGCACACGCAATGTGCTGTCTACAAAATAGACATTGAATCGATCGCCGGTATCGAGCTGCAGGGCAGCGGCCATAGTCTTGCTTATCAAAGCGGCGTTGGCAGCAGTATCTGTATCGAGAGTATGTCCACGTATTATGCCGTCACGGAAAAAATTCCACCGGTAAGTGGAATCAACGCCCTTAAGTATCACTCCCTGAAACGCTTCAGTTGTATGAACAATGCCTGTGCGTGATATGATATGCTGCACGCCGGATACGTTGGGCACAGAAAGCAACCGGCGTTCCTCATCGGGTGTTACGACTATACTTTGAGACTCCATGTCGTTGGTTACTGACTGCGGGAGTACTTGTATATGACTGCCGAAACCTATGACCTGCCGACTTACTTCGGTCTTGAACCCAACCACCACTGCAATTGAAACCAACATTACCGACAACCCGACTGCTATACCTGTTACGGCTATGCGTACAGCCGGCCGCGACATGTTTTTCCTGTTTTGCGATGACGAAAAACGGCGTGCTATAAAATATTCGAGTTTCATCAACTGGAGTTCAGAACATATTACTCAAACATGGCACGGTTACACCATTTAGAGAAAGGCATCATAACTCTTGACGCTTCGGCCACAAACGGGATAAAATCATCGGAAACGACCATTTCATCGGGGAAATCACACGCTACACACCACTGTTTCATCTTCAGCCATTCGATGGCGGGATGATCAGCCCGATAGCCTTGCGGCGGACGTTTTAGCGTTTCGAATGAGACAAGGCGTCCTCCAAACAGACGTTTGAAATCCGGTTCGTCCATTATCGCCTGCAATTCTGGATACTCGGTATCTATAATCGAACGGAAATGCCGCAATTGATTACTGTCGGCACACCAGATGCCCCCTGATACCATACAAGCCCCCGGCTGGAAATGAATATAATATCCCGAACGGCGGCTACGGCTGCCACCTCCCGCCGCTATATATGTGCCGAAATGCTGCTTATAAGGTGTTTTGTCTGGTGAAAAACGTGTATCACGATAAATGCGGAACAGACATTCCTTCGGTTCCAAATGGCGGATTTCGGAATCGAAACGGGCAATTTGGACTATCATTGAGGCGGTGAAACCGAGCATTTCCGCACGTGCTTCCTCATAACGCGAACGATTGTCAGCGAACCATTCACGATTGTTGTTTTCCGCCAGATCGCTGAGAAACGGTAATATATGATTGTATGCCATATCGATATATCAGTCTATAACTGGTACGACAAAACGGGCTGTCAAACGGTTGCGCTGTTCGACAAATACGGTACGCTCTCCTACCAGACGGTCTACAATCTCCCTTGTATAGTGGCGGATAGTAATCAGTTCCACATCAGTATTGTAGAGCACCTCATACTCCTCCTGCAGTTCGGCCACCATAGTCTGGAAATTGGCGGCATCGTAGTCCACACAAAGTGAAAAACTTATGGCAGCCGTCTGTATAAGGCTGAGTTTCAGTTTATATGATGCCAGTACTCCGAATATCTGACTCAGCCGCTCCTCGGCCACAAACGAGAAATCACGTGGAGTAAGTGACAAAAGTACCTGATTGCGTTTATTGATATATATAGGAGGCAAATCAAGGCGTTCGGTATAGTTGTTTATGACAGACCCCGGTTCGTCAGGGTGAACAAACGAGCGGACATACAATGGTATATTCTTGTTTTGCAACGGCTTGACTGTCTTTGGATGAATGACCGAGGCTCCGCAATAACTCAATTCGATAGCTTCCTTGTACGAAAGTACCGGTATGATTTGTACATCACCGTACAGTTTCGGGTCGGCATTCATCACACCGGGTACGTCTTTCCATATTGTTACGGATTGGGCGTCGGTCAGATTGGCAAGAAGAGCCGCTGTGTAGTCCGAGCCTTCACGGCCGAGCGTAGTGGTCTGGTTGGTTTTTGTACCTGCCATGAAACCTTGCGTTATGTACACTTTGTCTTCTGCAAATGTTGTACGGCAAAGTTCACGGCTCAGCTCCATATTGACGTTGGCATCGCGGAAATTGGCATCGGTTATCAGACAACCGCGTATATCCACCCACTGGACATTGCGTCCTATATGGTTGAGATAAGTGGCCACGATAGTAGTGGAAAGCAATTCGCCAAACGACACTATGCGGTCGTATTCATAGTCGTAACTAAGCGACGGTTTATGGTGCAGTATGCCGCGGAGCAATCCGTAAAGTTCTGAAATGGCAGCGTCTATCTCCTGCCGTTCATTGCCGAAGAGTCCGGCGATTATTGTTTCATGAAAAGCAATGACAGCCTGCACATTCTGTTCCAAGTCGGCTTTGTGGTTGAAGAAACTGTTGACTACAAGTTCCAACGCATTGGTCATCTTGCCCATAGCCGATACCACCACCACCATTCTGTCATTGTTCCGACCGATGATCTTACTGAGATTGCGCACTCCATCGGCATTTTTTACCGATGCGCCGCCAAATTTATAGATATTCATATATTTGTATAGTTATATTTTTCCGTCAACACTGTTTATTTCACTCCGAAATCACTCAGATTGGTGGAGAATGTGACATTATAGCCGAGACTTCCGGTCTGGAACGGTACGACCGAAAAACCGATATTGAATTTGTAGACTTTCAGTCCCGCCCCGAAAGCGAAGCCGGCTACCGACTTTCTCCCTTTTACAGCCATCTCACGGTGACGGCGGTGGTTGTACGATGCCACGATATACATGTTTTTCATCGGCAATATCTCGACTGCCCATATTGTATGGCGGAAAAACATATCGGCGCCTCGGGCCGCCCTGGTCTTCCCTGCCATAGGGTCATCGATATCCATATTCCTGCCATAATCCAGATTCCAGGTCTGCATATTGTGCAGCGTAAGTGAGAAACGTAGCGGTGCTTTCGGCAGTTTCTGCGATATGCCTATCTGAAGGTCTATCGGCAGAGTTTCATGATGCTGCTTCCCGTCAAGGCTATAGTACCCCTTAAATTGGAACCCGAGATTACGCGCCACCAGGCCTGCCGAAAACAGAGCTTTCTCATTGTGGTATGAAATGCCCAGGTCAAAAGCACAGCCCACGCTGTGATAACGTTCGTATATCGACCATATCATTTTGAATGTTGCCCCTACAGTCCATCCTGGTGAAAGGCGACGGGTGTACATACCACTGAATGCCATGTCTTTGGCTGTAAAATAGCCGGTGAAATCGTCAGTTTCCGTTGTTCCGAGGAATTTGCCGTAATCCACGTAGTGTACTCCGTATGCCGTGAAATTGCTTTTCCCGAAATTCCGTCCGTAAATCGCCGACCCGATATTCACATCATTGAACTGGTTGGTATAGTTCAGACCGAGAAAGTTGTGCGACCGTTCCGACAGCAGAGCCGGATTGGCAAAGGCAAAATTTAGGTCTCCGTCGCATATTGATATATTGCTGCCGCCGAATGCAGCCTGACGTGCCCCAGTGGGCAGATTGAGGAAGGCAAACACATCCCGTCCGGCCTGCGCCGGCAACTGCGGAGCCGGAACGGCAAGGCATAAAAGCACTGACATTCCGCACAATATCCTGCTGGCAATATGTCTGTCAAACTCCATAAAATCATTATGCTACCGGGACCGAAACCACTTCGTCCATCGGAAGGTCAAACGGTTCGACAGGCACCCTGTCTATCATCTGAAAACCGAAACAAAGCCCCAAACGGTATGCCTTGGGATGCAGGCTCAAGAAACGGTCATAATAACCTTTGCCGCGCCCCAGCCTGTTTCCCCGGGAATCGAAAGCCATTCCCGGCACGACAATAAGATCTATACCGCCACCATAAGGCCCGGCCACAGGCTCCAATATATTGAACTCTCCAACCCGCCATTCGGTATCGGGAGTTATTTCCACCGGCACAATATCGGGGCCCGACACAGTCGGCAATATCACCCGTTTCCCTGATGCAAAGGCACGGCCAAACAGTGGACGGCAGTCCACTTCATCCCAAAGCGGATAATAGAGCATAACTTTTTCCGCCTCCCGATAATGCTTGTTCGCTTCGATCAGCAACGGTGCCTCCACCGACATATCCGACAAACGTTCTGCACCAAGTTCTTTTTTCACAGCACGTATTTTGCTACGTATCTCATTTTTCATTTCGTACGAATGTATTGTTTGTTTTTACCCGTAAAACCGTCATCATCATACACTACTATGTTATTTGACATGGCAGATGTAACGTGCAAAAGTAATGAAATATTTTGACAATCCAAATAATAATATTAATTTCGTAGCTTAAACCGGCCCTATTCCAGACAATAGGTCAGACAAGCCAGGATTCCCATCCGCACCGCAATACAATTGTTATGATAGACCGACAGACTGTAGCACGAATACTCGATGCAGCACGTATCGAAGATGTGGTAGGCGATTTCGTCACACTGAAACGACGCGGGGTAAACTATATCGGACTCTGTCCCTTTCACGATGAAAAAACCGGGTCATTCATAGTGTCGCCGGCCAAAGGCATATACAAATGTTTCGGTTGCGGAAAGGCCGGAGGTGCGGTCAACTTCATTATGGAACACGAACAGCTGTCCTACGTTGAAGCCCTTCGTTACCTGGCCCGCAAATACCGCATCGAGATAGTCGAAACCGAATTGACCGAAGAAGAACGCAAACATCAGTCCGACCGCGAAAGCATGTTTGCCGTCAACACGTGGGCATCGAACTACTTCACCGACAAAATGGAGAATACGGCTGACGGCACAGCTATCGGCAAGGCATATTTCAGAGAACGCGGTTTTACCGATGAAACCATCAGAAAATTCGGATTGGGATACTGTCCGGACACTTCCGACCACATGACCCTCGATGCCCTAAAGGCCGGGTACAAAGCCGAATTCATCGAAAAGACAGGCATCGGTATCCTCCGCGACAACGGCACATGGTACGACCGGTTTCGCGGCCGTGTCATGTTTCCTGTCCACACACTTTCAGGCAAGGTGGTGGCTTTCGGAGGCCGCGTACTCCGGAAGTCCGACAAAACCGCAAAATACGTCAATTCACCGGAAAGCGAAATCTATCACAAAAGCAACGAACTCTACGGGATATACTTCGCCAAACAGTCAATTGTCAAAGCCGACCGATGTATACTGGTTGAAGGATACACCGATGTGATAAGCATGCACCAGTCGGGTGTGACGAATGTAGTCGCTTCATCGGGAACGTCGCTTACTACGGGACAAATCAGACTCATCCACCGTTTCACTCCAAACATCACCGTACTTTATGACGGCGATTCGGCAGGCATCAAGGCATCAATCCGAGGCATCGACCTGCTGCTCGAAGAGGGCATGAATGTGAAAGTAGTGCTCCTGCCCGATGGCGAAGATCCGGACTCGTTCGCACAGTCCCACGATGCATCGGAATTCATCGGTTTCATCGACAAAAACCAGGTAGACTTCATCCATTTCAAAATAAAACTGCTGATACAGGATGTCGGCAATGACCCGATCAGGCGTGCAGCCATGATTTCAGACGTAACCCGTTCGGTAGCACTCATCCCCGACAACATCATCCGTTCAGTGTATATCCATGAAACTGCCACTGAATTGGATATAGACGAAAACATCATTGTCAACGAAGTAAGTAAAATACTCTACGACAAACGCCAGAAAGAACTGGCCCGCAAATCAAACGGCGACTTCTCCCCCTACCATTATTCCATCGAAACACAAAATACCACCCCCGCCTACCGCAACGATCCGCAAAATCAGGCTGCAACCCCAACCGACACACAACCGCTCCCGGCCGGTACGCCACAACCGGACTACGACAATACTTACGACCAATACGAACGCAACATACTGCAATACCTTGTACGTCATGGCGAAGAAGCCATTGACAATAATCCAGACGGTTCAATAGTCACAGTGGCGCAATTCATCATCCGCAACACGGACGACCTGACCCCCGTCTTCCACAATCCGCTGCACATGCGCATGTTTGAGATAGCCCGACAAACATCATCAACCGGCGGCACCAAGTTCCAAACCCTGTTCCGCGATTACCAAGACCCCGAAATATCCTCCTTAGCAGCCGAACTGATAGCCGACCGCTACCAGATATCCCGCATATTTACCAAGCTCGACGAATACAACGGTGACCCCAATGATGCAAAAGCCAAAGCCGAACATGAACTCAAGATGCAGATACAACATCGCGAGGAACTGATGAGAAACGTACATACTGTCGTTTACGAATACAAATTTGCTATCCTGCAACAGCAGGAACAAGATATCACCGGCCAGATTAAGCAAGCCGAGAAAGATGGGAAAAAAGACGATATCCCAATTCTTATGCAACAACTTACACAAATAAAAGCCCAACAGAATTCTATATCTCCGTACATCGGCGGCCGCGTCATTGTCGGCTCAAGGGGAAAGTGATCTTTCTCGGTATGATATTGTATCTGTAACCTACGTCATCGTCTGCAAATCCGACTTTTTATTCTGCACTTTGGCCGTGAATCACCTACGGAAGAATTGAAATGGGACACCTGCAAATGCGGATGCCCCATTTGTCGGGTATAAATGTTGGATAACGTTAGTAGTTGATTGTGTCACGGGAGTCGAGAGCAGAGCCATGGATATCATCAGAGTCATAAGCTATAGCATTTTCGCCAATCACCAACGCTCCAGACATTTATAATTCATCTCATCGAACTCACGTCATACTGCGCTATACACACGAAAGTGAACAGCGCGTCCCTCCACATTCGCAACGCCATGCCCTCACTCCGCTATCCGAAACATCTTTTTGCGCCCAAACCCTATTGTACACTACCAAAAAATTAGTACCTTTGTGCCAAATTTTTATTATTGAGGGTTTTATGTCACAAAATAAGCAAAATGAGTTTATCAATGAGGTGACTCAGAAAGAGTATGAATACGGTTTTACTACAGATGTATACACCGAGACAATACCCGTCGGTTTATCGGAAGATGTCATACGGCTTATTTCCGCAAAAAAAGAAGAACCGCAGTGGCTGCTTGATTTCCGTTTGAAAGCATACCGTCACTGGCTCACGTTATCCGTTCCTCAATGGGCTCATCTCCAGATACCTGCAATCGATTTCCAAGCCATATCATATTACGCTGCGCCACGTAAAGCTTCACCGAAATCTCTCGATGAAGTTGACCCCGAAATCATCGACACATTCAACAAACTCGGCATCCCGCTCGAAGAACAGAAAACACTGAGCGGCATTGCCGTTGACGCTGTAATGGATTCCGTATCCGTCAAAACCACCTTCCGCGAAACGTTGGCCGAAAAAGGTATCATATTCTGCTCGATTTCCGAAGCTGTGCGTGAATATCCCGATTTGGTGCGCCAATATCTTGGCTCGGTCGTTCCGCATACCGACAACTTCTACGCCGCACTCAACAGTGCCGTTTTCTCCGACGGTTCGTTCGTCTATATTCCGAAAGGCATCCGTTGCCCGATGGAACTATCCACCTATTTCCGTATCAATGCTATGGGTACCGGTCAGTTCGAACGCACCCTTATCGTGGCTGATGATGATGCCTATGTATCGTACCTCGAAGGTTGCACCGCTCCGCAGCGCGATGAGAACCAACTACATGCAGCCATTGTAGAAATAGTGGTGATGAACAATGCCGAAGTGAAATACTCCACCGTCCAGAACTGGTATCCTGGAGACAAGGACGGCCGTGGAGGCGTGTACAACTTCGTAACGAAACGTGCAATATGCAAAGGAAACAACTCCAAAATATCGTGGACCCAAGTCGAAACAGGCTCTGCCATCACCTGGAAGTACCCGTCATGTATACTTAAAGGCGACAATTCGGTAGGAGAATTCTACTCAGTAGCACTTACCAACAACTACCAGCAGGCCGATACCGGCACCAAGATGATTCACATCGGGGCAAATACACGTTCGCGTATTGTCAGCAAAGGCATCTCTGCCGGACAAAGCCAAAATGCCTACCGCGGACTGGTCAAAGTGGCTCCCTCAGCTCATGGTGCACGCAACTATTCTCAATGCGACTCCCTGCTTCTCGGTTCAGATTGCGGTGCACATACATTCCCGTACGTTGACATCAAAAATTCCACGGCTGTGGTCGAACATGAAGCAACCACGTCCAAAATCTCCGAAGACCAGCTATTCTACTGCGCGCAGCGCGGCATCTCTACCGAAGACGCCGTAGGACTTATCATCGGCGGCTATGCCAAAGAAGTGATAAACAAATTGCCTATGGAATTTGCAGTTGAGGCACAGAAATTGTTGCAGATTTCGCTTGAAGGCAGCGTAGGCTGATTTTTGACCGGATGGATTATCTTGTCGATTTAGGGTATATTGGCTTGATGATAGCGGCATTTCTTGCCGCCACAATTGTTCCGTTCAGCAGCGAAGCCGTTTTTACGGCTCTGTTTTGGGGCGGGCTTAATCCCTGGTGGCTGATATTCTGGGCTACGATAGGTAATACACTTGGCGGTATGACCTGCTTTTGGCTCGGACACATCGGTAAGATTGAGTGGATAGAGCGCTGGCTGAAAATCAAGAAAGAGAAGATAGACAGCTTTGAGTCCAAATTCCACCGTTACGGTGACTGGGTGGCATTCTTTTCGTTTCTCCCGGGCGTGGGTGATGTGATAGCGGTGGCTGCCGGATTCATGCGGTGCAGGTGGTGGATTGTACTCATAAGCATGGCTTTGGGCAAACTGGCGAGATATATCGTCTGGATGTACTTCAACGGATTGTTCATAAATTGACGGATAACGACTTTACGAAATATCACAACAAAAAAATGGAAGATCAGAAAAAACTTATCGCCTCTATCGTAGAGGGCATTCAAGAAAAGAAAGGCAAAAACATTGTTGTAGTTGACATGAGCAAACTCGAAGCCCCGTGCCACTGCTTCGTAATAGCCGAAGGCGATTCCAACACCCAAGTTATGACCATAGCAGACTCGGTAAAAGACTATGTACGCATACATGCCGGCGTAAAACCCTTCGCATCCGACGGCTACGACAACTGCCAATGGATAGCCATGGACTACGGCACTGTCATTGTACACATATTCCAACCCGAATACCGTGCATTCTACGATATAGAGCACCTCTGGGCCGATGCCGAAATCATGCGGATACCGGACATCGACTAATCCGTTTCTGACCGAGCTTTACAATTGTCCGATACAAATTAATATAATTTCATGTCACAACCAACACCTAAAAATAACTTTCAGCCGCCACGACATCCTATGATGCAACCCGGCAAAAAACATCCGCGGTTCAATTTCTATTGGATATATCTGGCCATAGCTATCTTCTTTATAATATTATCGTTCTGGAATCCGGCTGGTGTTTCCAAGTCAGTGCCATACTCCAAGTTCGAGGATGCCGTCAGGGATGGTTGTGTACAGAAAATCTCCATCGAAATATCGAAAAAGCGTGCAAGAGCGGAATTGGATTCCGAGTGTGCCAAAGAATATATCGGCAGAGCACCGGAAAACAAAAGCGACAAAGCGATAATCGAAACAATTGTCCCGTCAGTCGATGAATTTTCCAAACAACTTGCGCAATATCGTACCGATAAAGTGTTCACAGGAGAAGTGGCCTATACCGAAGGCAAGGATTACTTCAACATATTCCTGTTTACAGTCTTGCCGATGCTTCTTCTCATAGGATTCTTCATCTTTATGAACAAGCGCATGATGGGTGCTGGCGGCCCTGGCGGCATGTTCAATGTAGGCAAGTCCCAGGCTAAGATGTTCGACAAAAACACCGCTACCAACCGTGTGACATTTGCCGATGTTGCAGGTCTTGAAGGTGCCAAACAGGAAGTGGAGGAAATAGTCCATTTCCTGAAAAATCCGAAGAAATACACCGCTCTCGGCGGTAAGATTCCCAAAGGAGCCCTGCTTGTGGGTCCTCCCGGAACAGGCAAGACCCTTTTGGCCCGCGCCGTGGCAGGTGAAGCCGATGTCCCGTTCTTCTCAATGTCGGGTTCTGACTTTGTGGAAATGTTTGTCGGTGTCGGGGCATCACGTGTCCGCGACCTTTTCCGCCAGGCAAAAGAAAAAGCGCCATGTATCATTTTTATTGATGAAATCGATGCTATCGGACGTGCCCGCGGGAAAAATGCCAACTTCAACTCCAACGACGAACGCGAAAACACGCTCAACCAACTGCTCACCGAAATGGACGGTTTCGGCTCAAATTCAGGTGTAATAATACTTGCCGCCACAAACCGTGCCGAAATTCTCGACAAGGCGTTGCTCCGTGCCGGACGTTTCGACCGCCAGATACAAGTGGAACTGCCCGATGTCAACGAACGCAAGGCCATTTTCAATGTCCACATAAGACCTATTAAAATAGATGACTCCGTAGACATCGATTTTCTTGCCCGCCAGACTCCCGGATTCTCCGGCGCAGATATTGCCAACGTATGCAACGAGGCCGCACTCACAGCTGCCCGAGTCGACCATAAGGCCGTAACCAAACAGGACTTCCTCAATGCCGTTGACCGTATAGTGGGCGGTTTGGAGAAGAAAACCAAAATACTTACCGCCGAAGAAAAGAAAAACATTGCTTACCACGAAGCCGGACACGCCACCATCAGCTGGCACTTGCAGTATGCCGACCCGCTGGTAAAAGTCACTATTGTACCACGAGGCCAAGCACTTGGAGCAGCATGGTATCTGCCGGAAGAACGTCAGCTTACATCGCAGCAGCATATATTGGACAAAATATGTGCTTTGCTCGGCGGACGCGCCGCCGAAGAACTCTTCTTCGGCATACTCGATACCGGAGCGCTTTCCGATCTCGAACAAGCTACCCGCCGTGCATACGCCATGGTTTCATATTTCGGCATGAGCGAAAAACTGAAAAACATATCCTATTACGATTCTACAGGCCAGAATGAATACGGTTTCAGCAAACCCTATTCCGAAGCTACGGCAAAACTCATAGACGATGAAGTAAAACAGATAATCAACGGACAGTACGAACGAGCCAAAGACATCCTCCGCAAATATACCGATGGCCACAACCGTGTGGCACAGATACTTATCGACCGTGAAGTATTGTTTGCCGAAGACCTGGAAGAAGTATTCGGACCGCGTCAATGGACTTCGCGTGCCGATGAAATACTGCAAGACAGCCAAAAAGATGAGGGTAACCAGACATCTGCAGAAAACAACAGCACTCATATGGCAGTAGCATCTGATAACACTAATAATGACACCGGTACCAAAGATGCCGACAATGCATCCGAAAACCCAAACTGACAACTTATGGATTTCCGCAATCTTGTAATCCGTACATTGGCAGGTGCCGTACTGGTGGGTACAATCATAGGCGCCACACTTTGGTGCAGCCAGAGTTTCGTTGTAGTCATGGCTCTGTTGGCTGCACTTACTACACGTGAATACCATGTACTTACCAATGGCAGCCGAGCCGATGTCATGCCCCTCAATTCGGCAGCAGGTTCTGCTTTGCTTGTATTGTCAGTCTACCTTGTCGAACAGGATTATTCGGCTGTAGGTTTCAGGCTGCTCTGTCTGTACATACTGTGGTTGCAACTGACACTGGCACTGGAATTATGGCGCAAAAAGTCCGACCCTGTTGCCAATATGGCATATATTGCCTTCGGCCAACTATACACAGCTTTACCATTCGCACTCCTCAGTATAATAGCAATTCACAATGGCTCATATTCGCCTTGGTTTGTCCTGCCGCTCTTCATATTCATCTGGGTGAACGACACTTTTGCCTACCTTACAGGAAGTATCTTCGGCAAACATCGTATGTTTGAACGCATTTCGCCAAAGAAATCATGGGAAGGTTTCATCGGAGGCAATCTCTTCGCCTTGGCAACAGCCTACGGTATATCGTTCATCGAACCGGAACTATTCTTGTGGCAATGGCTTATATTTGCCGAACTCACCGTAATTGCAGGCACTGTCGGCGATTTGTTGGAATCACTCCTCAAACGAACCATCGGAGTCAAGGACTCCGGACATGCCATCCCCGGACACGGTGGTTGGCTCGACCGGTTTGATTCCCTGCTTTTCGCAATACCGGCAGTAACAATATTTCTATCCGTCTAAAACATTTACAATCTTTTGTTGCAATGAAACGAAAAATCAAGGTTCACAAAGAAGGATACACCATACTCATATCGTTGCTCACTCTTTTGGCAGTCTCAAACATACTTATCTTCAGTGAATCACCCAGCAAAATGCTTCACATCATATGCCTTGTCATTTCGCTGGTTACATTCTCATTCTTCCTCTATTTCTTCCGCAATCCAACACGTGAAGTGGAGGTGGATGACACCAACCTCATAATAGCCCCTGCCGACGGACGTGTCGTAGTCACCGAACCTGTGGACGAATGGGAATATTTCGGTGGCCGGCGGATGATTCAGGTTTCCATCTTCATGAGTGTACTGTCGGTACATGCCAACTGGTACCCAATCTCAGGCATAGTACGCTACTCAAAACATCACAGCGGGCGGCATCTGGCAGCATATCTGCCAAAATCATCGCACGAAAACGAACACTCGTCTGTCGTAATAGAAAATGATTGCGGACAACAGATTATGATGCGTCAGATAGCAGGAGCCTTGGCCCGCCGTATTATCACATACGCTGCGCCGGGCTGCACTTGCAATATCAACGAACATCTCGGATTCATCAAGTTCGGCAGCCGTGTCGACCTATTTTTGCCAGAAGGTTCCGAAATATTCGTACAGATAGGCGAAACCACCCGCGGCAACGAAACAATCATAGCCCGTCTGCCCGAAAACGGCAAATGCGGAAAGTAAATTCTCCGCATTCCACAGTCCTAAACTCAGGAAAGCCGCACAATCACCCGATGAAACCGCTGCTCAACACATTCATAATATTTGCCGCCATGTATATGGCTTTTGTTGTCATTTATGGCATATGTGCATCAACAATACCGGCCGATATCGCCAGTTCGCTGCCGGCACTGTATATACTGCAATCGGCACAAACAATACTGGTATTCGGAATATCGGGACTGGCAGCAGCCGGATTAAACGGAGAACGGCACCTGACGGCAGCCATTGGGTTCGGACATTGCACTTTGCGGAATATATTGCTGGCAGCAGCAGTAGCAGTTTGCGCATTGCCGTTTACAAGTGTCATCGGCGATTTGAACAGTGCCATTTCGTTTCCTGACAGTTTGCATCAGCTCGAGAACCAATTGAAATCTATGGAAGAGGCAGCCAGGCTGACAACCGAACGCATGATGCAGACCGAATCATATGCTAATCTTGCAATAAACATTATGGTGATGGCCGTGCTGCCGGCATTATGTGAAGAGATATTTTTCCGCGGTACCGTACAACGGTATCTGCAACAGTCATACAACAAGCACATAGCCGTATGGACTACAGCAATACTGTTTTCAACTGTCCATTTCCAGTTCTTCGGCTTCATACCCCGTATGCTGATGGGTGCCGGATTGGGATATATGTATCTGTTTACAGGATCGCTGTGGATACCGGTCACCGCACATTTTATCAACAATGCAATTGTAGTTACAGCCACTTTTTACTCATACAACACCTTAACCTCCCCAGCTGTTTTCAACGGATTTACCACATGGTATGTGGCACTGGCATCACTGTCTGCAACCGTAGCATTGCTATATAAAATGAGAAGCGAAAAAATTGTGGCAATATCCAATGTCCGGCATTAAAAAATATGTAACTTTGCAGGGTGGGTATTTTGTCTGGCTACAAAATGCACAATAAAATGGCAAAAACTTCAAAATCACTATATTAAAAGAATATTTTTTATGGCTTTCAGTAACAACGTAATGATTGTCCGTCACGGACTGCTTGCCAAACTTGTGAAACTATGGCATGAAGGACAGCTTGTTGAGGAAATCGATCATTTGCCGATCAAACTGACTCCTCGTCAGACAAAAGTTCGCGGACGCTGCTGTGTGCATAAAGAACGTGCAGTATGGAAATACAAGATGTTTCCGCTTCTGGGCTTCGATATGAGCGATGAAAAAGACGAAATCACACCACTCTCCCACTATGCAAAGGAAGCGTTGGCTCGTCGCGAACGGGTAAAGGAAAATATCATGTGTGTGATGGATGAAGCATGTTCGAGTTGCGTTCAGGTCAATTACGAAATATCAAATATCTGTCGTGGTTGCGTAGCACGTACCTGCTATATGAACTGTCCCAAAAATGCCATCCACTTCAAGCCGAACGGTCAAGCCGAAATAGACCACGACGTATGCGTATCCTGCGGTCTTTGCCAGCAGAGCTGCCCTTACCACGCCATCATCTATGTGCCTATCCCCTGCGAAGAAGCCTGCCCCGTAAAGGCAATATCAAAAGACGAATACGGAGTCGAACATATCGATGAATCAAAATGTATCTATTGCGGCAAATGTCTCAACGCATGTCCGTTCGGTGCCATTTTCGAGATTTCGCAAGTGTTCGACATACTCAATAACATCAAAGACAAAGACACCAAAATGGTGGCAATAGTAGCACCGGCCGTATTGTCGCAGTTCGGTACCACACTTGACCAGCTTTACGGTGCCATCCGTCAAATCGGATTCGACGATGTGATGGAAGTTGCTCTCGGCGCCGATGAAACCACACGCCGCGAAAGCCATGAACTTGTTGAGAAACTCGAAGAGGGACAGCCATTTATGACAACTTCCTGCTGCCCTTCATACATACAACTGGTAAAGAAACATATTCCCGAACTTGAGAAATACGTTTCTTCCACACACTCTCCTATGTACTATGCCGCTGAGCTGGCCAAATCAAAACATCCCGATGCGAAAGTGGTGTTTATCGGCCCGTGTATTGCCAAGCGCAAAGAAGCGACGTATACCGAAAATGTCGACTATGTAATGACATTTGAAGAACTCGGCTCTGTATTCGACGGTCTCGGCATAAAATTCGACCAGGTAGCACCCATGCACATCGACAAGGAAGCTTACCTCTCAAGCCACGGCTACGGACAGACAGGCGGTGTATTTGGTGCCGTGCAGGAAATGGTGCCCGACAAAAAAGTCAACTCCCTCCTTCTCAGCAACCTCAACAAGAAAAACATCGGTCTTCTCAAAGCTTATGCCAAAGGCAAATGCCCATACGAGTTTATTGAAGTCATGGCTTGTGAAGGCGGCTGTGTGACCGGTCCTGCCACATATATCGACAAGGCCACAGCACAGCGCGTATACGTAAAAGAATTGGCCAAAATGGCAAACGAACGGTCTGCAAAATAAACGGTTTTCACCCGATTCCGGTGAAAATAATCTGACATAAACCGACAAAAAGCGGAATACCAATCAAATGCTGGTATTCCGCTTTTTATCATTAACAGCCATCTGCCAACGGAACAGATATAATGCCTAAAACGACAATGGAAATTGTTGCTGTCCTACAGGATCAGCATTTCAAGTTTTCCACAATGTAAAGGCCGAAAAATCCGTATATTTTACCGCAATCCGACAATGCAGTTTGTCACCTTTATTGTTTTTCCTGAAACTTGGCTTCGTTCCAGATTGCATCCATTTCGGCAAGGGTCATTTCACGGAGATCACGCCCCTGTTTCAATGTCTTTGCCTCAAGATATTCAAACCTGCGTATGAATTTCCGGTTTGTACGTTCAAGGGCATTGTCGGGATTGATACCATAGAGACGGGCCGCATTGACAAGCGAGAAAAGGACATCGCCAAATTCGGCTTCCATGCGCTCGGCATCCATGCGCTCGGCTTCAGTGCTGAACTCACCTATCTCTTCACGCACCTTATCCCACACCTGACCGCGCTCCTCCCAATCGAAACCCACATTGCGGGCCTTGTCCTGTATGCGGTATGCCTTGATGAGCGACGGCAGCGACTTTGGTACGCCGCTCAGGACGGTACGGTTGCCGTCTTTTTCCTTACGTTTGAGCTGTTCCCAGTTTTGTTTCACATCATCGGGAGTGTTGGCCTCGATGTTGCCGTAGATGTGCGGATGACGGAAGATAAGTTTATCGCACAAAGCATTGCATACATCGGCCATATCGAATTCACCCTGCTCCTGAGCCATCCTGGCATAGAACACGATATGCAGCAGCACATCGCCGAGCTCTTTCTTGATGTTGGCCATGTCGTGATTGAAAACGGCATCGGCCAGTTCAAAAGTTTCCTCAATAGTATTGCAGCGCAACGAATCAAAAGTCTGCTTTTTGTCCCAAGGACATTTCTCGCGCAAGGTATCCATTATGTCAAGCAGACGCCCGAAAGCTGCCATCTGTTCCTCTCGTCGTGTCATGGATTATGATTTTGTTTCTTATTTGTCTCCTAATAAATTGTTCTTTGTCGTGTAAGGGCCGGAATATGATGCCTCTACACTGTTGTTCAACTGGTCGGTAAACCGGAATTCGGCAGTCAGCATATCATCGGTGACCATTGTGACGGTAGCCGTACCGCCGAGAACATTTGCTTTGCCGGTTGATGCTCCGTTGTACATTGTCTGCCAATACGTGCCCCATGCCGTATTTCTCACCTTATGTCCGTACAGAACAGTGCCGGATGTGTAGTATTCCATAATTACAGGATAAGAACCTGATGTGATATCGGATGAAGCCGAATCCGTCAGTATTCCGACTGAAAACTGGATACCGCCGCTAAGCGCACCGGCATCGGTAAAGCGGGCATCGGCCGAATAGAACACTATCTCTGTATAGTTTATATTGCTGAAAACTTTGCCCCAACGGATCATATATGGTCTGGCCAGAGCACAACGTATAGTGTCAAACGACAGTTGCCCGTACGACGGCTGTACGGCTATGCGGTTGTGGACATGAGTCCCGGTATACGAACCAATTATAGAATCTCCGTCGGCATCGGCAAGCCTGAACGAATATGTCAGAAAGCCGTCCACTTCTGTGTTGCCAACCTCCAATGTGCCGTTGCTTACGGTATGTACCACAGTGTCGTGTGCTGCTTTGTCATCTGATATGTTCGGATAATAGGTCAAGGTCGAGACCAAGGTGTCTGTTTTGGATGTGCTGTATTTTCCCGGTCCGAAATCATTGTCTCCGGCAGTGTAATATATGTCAAGCACGTTGCCATAGCCCGATGAACTTTTGTCGGTAACCTTGTATGTACCAGGATATGCTGTAAGACGCAGCACAAAATTACCGTCATTGTCGTAGTCTGTATGTTCCACCCTCACCATACTTACATTGTATTTCTCCCCCTTGTACACAAACGTACCCGACGACACCGGTTTCGGCTCGTCTTTTTTGCAGGCAGGCAGCAAAAACAATGTCAATATCAACACATACGGCCACAAATGTCGGTACATAGTCATAATGCTTTCCAGATATCAGACTTTGGCATTACAGCGACCATTCAAAACCGTCTTTCGTATCTTTGACCGTAAAACCATATTCGGCCAGGGCATTACGTATCCGGTCGCTGGTAGCCCAATCTTTGTTCCGTTTTGCGGCAAGACGTATATCGAGCAGCAAATCCACAGCCTTGCGATAAGCCTCATCATCGGCCGAACCGTTTGACGAAACTTGCAGTCCGAGCAGATCTTCTACAAAAAGACGGAATACCGAACGCAACTCTTCAAGATCTTCCGCCGTGATGGAACCTTTACCATCGTGGACAGTATTGATGGCTTTGATGGCCTCAAACAGGTGTGAAATGACAATAGGGGTATTCAAGTCATCGCACATTGCCTCTTCACAACGTCCGCGAAGTCCGGCCACATCAACTGTAGTGGCTGCGCCGGCAATGAGTTTCTGCAGCCGGGCATACCCTTCCATCAGTCTGTCAAGCCCCTTCTCTGCGGCTTCCAATGCAGCAGACGAAAAGTCGACTGTAGAACGGTAGTGAGCCTGAAGTATAAAAAAGCGGATAACCATCGGGGCAAATGGCTTTGTCAGCAGCGGATGAGACCCAGTAAAAAACTCATCGAGAGTGATGAAATTGCCATACGATTTGCCCATCTTCTTGCCATCGATTGTTATCATATTGTTATGCATCCAGTATTTCACTGTCTCATGACCGAGTGCTGCGCACGACTGTGCTATCTCGCATTCATGGTGGGGGAACATAAGGTCAAGACCGCCGCCGTGGATGTCAAAGCGTTCGCCGAGATATTTCGTGCCCATTGCCGAACACTCCAGATGCCAGCCAGGGAATCCCTCCGACCAAGGCGACGGCCAGTGCATGATATGCTCCGGTGCAGCTTTCTTCCAGAGGGCAAAATCTATCGGACGCCGTTTTTCCGTCTGGCCGTCAAGGTCACGGGTAGTCTCAAGCAGCTCGTCTATATTACGCCCCGACAGTTTGCCGTAATGAAAATCCTTGTTGTATTTCTCCACATCGAAATATACCGAGCCTTCGCTTTCATAGGCATATCCGGCATCGAGTATCTTTTTGATGAACTCTATCTGTTCGATAATGTGACCTGAAGCATGGGGTTCGATGCTTGGAGGCAATACGCCGAGCCGTTCCATTGCTTTATGATAACGGAGTGAATAGTACTGTACCACTTCCATCGGTTCGAGCTGTTCCAGACGGGCTTTTTTGGCTATCTTGTCTTCCCCGTCGTCAGCATCATGCTCGAGATGACCGACATCGGTTATGTTACGGACATAACGTACCTTGTACCCCAAATGCATGAGATAACGG
Organism: Candidatus Aphodosoma sp.; assembly: GCA_051870875.1. Taxonomy (GTDB): domain Bacteria; phylum Bacteroidota; class Bacteroidia; order Bacteroidales; family Paludibacteraceae; genus Aphodosoma. The sequence goes on along the minus strand of JBJECG010000037.1, from coordinate 7,525 downwards.
TACAGTATATCAAACGTAATGGCAGGACGGGCGTGACCCAGATGCCCGTCACCATAAACGGTCGGTCCGCACACATACATGCCTACATGAGGGGGATTGATGGGTTCAAACAGCTCTTTCCTGCGTGTCAAAGTATTGTAAACTAACAATTTCATATCATTTATATGTTTATATTTCATCTTATGATTGGGTATCGCATGATATTCATAATGCTCCTCATTGCCGTCTACCGTCATTTTGTCACCTGGGTTCTTATGCCAAGAGCTTCCACTCTGTCTGCTATCTTCTGCAACTCGGGAGCTTCTACCTTTATGAGGTTGTGGGCAGGTGTGGCACGATCCAACGAATAGAGCATGACCTCTTTAGGCCGTATACGTCCCAAAGCTTCAAGCCAGGCTTCCACTTCTTCTTCAGTGGTATTGTCCACGACCTTGCCGCCGTATTCTCCCCTGAGGAACAAAGTCTGGATTATAACCTCTCCATCAAAGCGTGCCAGATCCGCTATCACCTTTTCCACTGAATATCGTCCCTGCGGCTGGTTGATGAGCTCAACCGTGCTTTGGACGGCCGAATCAAGTTTCTGTATATTGTTGTCTACACGCAGCAACGCATCGCGCACATCGGGTTTCCATACCATAGTGGCATTGCTTAGCACCGAAATGCGGGCATCGGGGAAATACTTGTTGCGGAGCACGATGGTATCGTCTATTATTTGAGGAAATTCACGGTGTGTGGTCGGTTCTCCGTTGCCGGCAAACGTTATCACATCTATGCCCTGACCGGCTTCGGCCAGCTCCATCATACGCTTTTCCAGCGCACCGCGCACCTCAGTGCGTGACGGCTGATGGCTTTCCACATTGAAATTCCACCCGCATTCACAGTAAATGCAATTGAACGAACATATTTTCGCCTCCTGGTGCAACAGGTTCACTCCCAGCGAACGGCCTAACCTGCGACTATGTATCGGCCCTATGATAATCTCATGAAACAACATGATATCCAATATTTTATAGTTACTCTAAACAAACATTTGCATACGCCAACCGCCATCTTGCACGTACCATATACGTATGTTGTTGGGCTACAATTTGCAAAGATAGCAATTTATGTCGAATTATCAGGAAAATATCACTACTTTTGCATTCCGTTACAACGTAACCATAACAAATCACAAAAAAGACGACTGCCCTGGTAAGGAAATCTGTCAGACGTAGTCAGAAAAAAATTCCAGTCGATCATGGAAATCACATTTACACTTGCCGAAATAGACAATGCCGCCCAAATTGTGGCCAGACATATAAACGGACGAAAGCACATAGCCTTCGATGCACCCATGGGTACGGGCAAAACCACATTCATCAAGGCACTATGCCGCTGCTGGGGTGTCAACGAAGAAGTCAACAGCCCGACATTTGCCATAGTAAACGAATACGGGGGGCGCGACGGGACGACAATATACCATTTTGATTTCTACAGAATCCGTACACCGCAGGAGGCATTGGACTTCGGATATTACGACTACATCGACAGCGGGAACATCTGCCTGATGGAATGGCCCGGATGTATCAAAGACATCTTGCCGGACGACACCATAACCATACATATCGAACAGGCAGACAACGGTGCACGGCGTATCGTCATACCATAATAGGCAAAATCATCCGAACGGATAAGTTAATTAACATTGTACGCAAAACACACGATTCCAGCCTGTTTTTAACATTATACCAGCTCATTTGCCATGTCAGGACACATATTTGTGTTAAAAAATACGCCTATTCCACAATTTTCAGGATGATACCGGACTCTACCGTCCGACACAAAACCATTCGGTTTGCAGAAATAATTTTGCAGTTATAAAAACAATCATTAAATTTGTACCCAATTATTATCCCCGGTCGGATTTTCAAAGGAAACGGGGATTATGTGTGTTGTTTTTTGAATGTCAATCTTAACCAACCATAGCCAATTCATGCACTATGAAACGATATGTCTGTAAAGCCACCGTGCTTTTTGTTTTGACCATCTTTGCATCATCGATGCTATTTGCACAAGGAACCAGGGCTGTAGCCAAGTTCCCCGAATTCCACTACCTGACACTCTCCATGGGCGGAGGATATGCCAATCTGCTCACCAACGTGAAAGACATGCCCGACACCAAGCTCAACGGAGGAGGAGGAGCCACTTTAGGACTCGGATACGAATACTGCTACCGCGGCTTCTGGCTCTCTCTCGGAGTGGAAGGCCAGTACATAGCGTCATTCATGAACCCCGGTTTTGAAGTGAGCGACGTTCCTGCCATCGACACCGAAGGCGACAATTGCACATTTCATTTCCAGACCAACCAGTGGCGTGACCAGACACAGGCCGTATACCTCAATATCCCATTCATGCTCGGCTTCAACAAAGGCGGATTCTATGCCGGCATCGGAGCCAAAGCAGGACTTGGCCTATATGCCATAGGTCAAAGCAGACTCAAATATACCACGACATCAACTTACGACTGGGCCATAGGCGATTTTGAACAGATGCCCAACCACTTTATAGGAGACTTCGTTTCCACTGCCGAAGGAGGCAAATACACAAAACTCAAAATGAACCCAAACATAGCAGCCATCATCGAGATAGGCTATGAAGTCTACAGCGATGAAGGAGGCGGAAGCGTGCTTCCATGGCGCATGAAAGTCGGCCTGTACGGCGAATACGGATTCATGAACGTCAACGGCAGCGCACAAAACGGCATTGCTCCATACCGTCACGATGAAAACGTGACGCAGCTCATCACACCGGCATCGCTGTCTACCGAAAATTTCGTCGGCAAGTCAGTCAACCCGTTGTACATCGGAGCAAAACTCACCTTTATGTTCGAACTCCCCGTACCGCAGAAATGTAACTGTCTGCAAGACTCCCGTGGTGCATCCTGGCGTAACAACGCACCTAAAGTCACCCGCAAACAAGACAAGAAAATCAAGCAGAAACGCGAAAAAGAAAGAAAAGACAAAAGAAACAAGACGGAATAACCAACCTGTCACCCGGAATCAACAAGAAAAACAACTCTTATAATCATATAAAAGTTATGAGAAAATTCAATGTCTATCTATCCATCATGTTGGCGGTACTTCTGATGCTGCCGGTATCAGGTCTTTCTGCAGCACGGAAAAAGAAAAGTCGGGGGAACTCCAACGTCACGTCATTCATTGACGTATACGGAGGAGCAGGATACTCATCCTTGCTGCACAACATACCCGACAGCAAAGTCCCCGGAGGCGGAGCCGGAATGCTCGGTGTAGGATATTTCATGAGGCACAAGTCAAAATTCGAGTTCCGCACCGGTCTGGAATTCATGTTCCTCAACTCTTCCACCAAGATGGAAAACCTCCGTTTTCAAGGTGATTTCAACTACAAACACCCTGGAACCGATGTCATGATGTCATATCACATGGACTTTGTAGACTATAAAAACTCCAAACGCCTCGAATACTACACCGAACAGCATAACCGCCTTTCTGTCGGACTTCCTGTAATGTTCGGCGCTCAGTTCAGCCGATACTACTTCCTTGTCGGAGCCAAAGTCAATATGGGTGTCCTGGGCATGTACTCCATGAAAAGCCCGCTGAAGACATATCTGGTTGACCCGACCCTTATCGACAATCTGGAAAACATGCCTAACCATACGCTTCAAACTACCGAAGTGCGCAACAGCGGCTCCATCAGCTTCGGACTGGATGTCACCGGCTCTGCCGAATTCGGTATCTGCCTGGACGAATGGATGCCTTCCAAAGCACTCACCATCACCCGTGGACGCTCCAAAATGCCGGTATCCTACCGCGTAGGAATATTCGCCGACTACGGATTCCTCAATATAAACGCCAATTCAACAAAAAACATACTTCTCGACTTTCCTGGAATGGAACCCAACGGCGACAAATACAACGTACCCGCCAAGAACCTGAAAGACGTGAAACCTCGCAGCATCTTTGCTTCGAATTATGCAGCAGGTGCAGCTGTGAACCCGCTCGTTGTAGGTGCAAAATTCTCTGTTCTCTTCCAAGTGTCGCCAAAACCGAAACCAGTCAAGAAACGTCCGCGGACGCAGCCGCGTCCCAAAACGGTCAATACTGTACCTGATCCTAATTTCTTCTTCTGTATGGTATCTGACTACGAGACTGAAAAGCCGCTCGATGCCAAGATTTACCTCTTCAACCTCGATGGCAAACGTGATACCGTATTGACAGCCGAATCCGATGCGGCCTCCGGATTCTTCCAGCAAGAAATGAAAAATATGAGAGTTGGCATCAAGGTAACCCGAGAAGGATATATAGACTATAACGATACACTGTTCCAAATTCTTTCAGACACGGTATACGTTGATTTGCAACCCATCAAGAAAAATACAATCGTTATCCTGAACAACCTCTTCTTCGATACCGACAAGACAAAAATACGCAATATCTCGGCTCAATCGCTCGAAGAACTCTACCAGCTTCTGGTCAAGAATCCTGAAATGCGCATCCGTATCACAGGACACACCGACAACGTCGGCTCACGAAACTACAACATGAAACTCTCCCGCGGTCGTGCCAAGGCCGTTTACGACGAAATGGTCAGACGCGGTATAGATCCTAACCGAATGGAGGCAGTCGGCCGCGGACCTCTCGATCCTATTTCCGACAACGACACTCCTGAAGGACGTGCGGAAAACCGTCGTGTAGAATTCATGATTCTCTGATAAGCAAACACTTTTTCATTAGCTATTTTAGAGGGGTTGCGTCAAATTGACGCAACCCCTCTAAAATTTATAAGAACTGGAATTTACAATTTTGACATAGCACCTTTAAGTGCAGAAACTGATCAAATATAACCCGGAAGAACGACAATAAAATATGGGAACGAAGATCCTGTGAAATATGCAAAGTGTAAAAAGAAAAACCGGCAGCAGTCGGCTGTCAGCACGATTACTTATTCACCTTGCCAAAAAATTCAGACTGAGTATGCGATTGCAGTTAGCAATTTGCAAAACTGACTGCAAAACAATAAATTATCCTCTGTTTCTGATAATTTTTCAACTATATACAGAAGAAGCTGTTCCGGTAGGTCGTGACAAGACTGATGAAAAATAAGGGAAGCGATAGCCGGACACAAGACAAACATTCGCCTGGAATTATCGCCAAGTTGGGAGCCGAAAACGAACGTATAAGAAAAGATTTTCCCGATGCGGGAAAAAAGGGAGGTCGGGAAAAAACAAAGGCATTGGCAGAAGAGAAGCAGAAGGCGGAACCCGAGCGTGACAGAGCTTGAGTGCAGAACCGTTCGCTCGACATGGAGAGAGGGACAAGGCTATCCGACAGCTTCAGGAGCAGAAGACCGGGGAACAGCAACGCATCAGTATGGCGGTGAGCCGGGCAAAGGCGGAGAAAGAGAACGACAAAACCATCCGGCTGTTGCGAGGTGCGCTGAAATCGAGTCGGGATATTCTGAATATCATTGCCGATATTCTACAAGGCAAGCGAGATCTTCTGGCGAGCCATTGCTTGTTGCTCTCAAAATAAGAAAGATTATTATCAGGTATTAAGGCTAAGTTAGATCTTTCATTCATAACACCCGTCTTTTCCAAGCCTTTCACTCTCCTTACTCAACTTTTTACTCCCTCTTTTCCCTAACGGATAGTTGTGCTGTTATTTTCTTATATCGTTGATTTTCAACGATAAAAATTATTGAGAATCAATTTCAGGTGAAATAAAACAACCAAGGTTTATAAAAAACAGCCACAACAAGTTCATTATTTGTTGTGGCTGTTTCGTCCTGAGTACACCCATACGGAATCGAACCGTAACCAAGGGAACCGGAATCCCTCATTCTATCCATTAAACTATGGGTGCCTTTTTATTTTCACCATAGCATCGGAACCGTTTGTCACAAGCTCCGCCACTATGGTTTTATTTTATTGTGTCACCGGACTTTTCTCCATTCAGACTGTAGTTTTCATTCAGGCACTAAAGTCGGCCAAAATGTCCACGGGAGAGATTAAAATTCCGTCACTTCCGGTTCAGAAGCCGCTTCATTTTGCGATCCGGCAATCTCAGTATTACGGCTCGGGCGATCCGAGCGACGTTCCGGACGCGGGCGACGTTCATCACGTTCCTGATGCTGACGACGCTCACGACGGTCTCCATGCTCTCCGCGTTCCTGACGCGAACGACGTTCAGGTTCGGTATATCCCTCCGGCTTTTCCTTCAAAACACGGGCAGACAACTTGTATTTGCCTGTCTTCGGGTCTATTTCCAGAAGTTTGACATCTATGGTTTCTCCTTCTTTCAATCCTGTCTCTTCTATAGTCTCAAACCTACGCCAGTCTATTTCAGAAATATGGAGCAGACCCTCTTTTCCCGGCATGAACTCCACAAAACATCCATATGGCATAAGCGACTTGATGGTTGATTTATAGACTTCACCCACTTCCGGAAGTGCCACGATGGCTTTGATTTGTGCGATTGCAGCATCAATTTGATTTTTACAAGTACCTGCAATTTCAACGTGTCCGTGATTGTCAATCTCATCAATGGAGATGACCGCACCTGTTTCAGCCTGTATACCCTGGATAATCTTTCCGCCTGGGCCGATAACCGCACCGATAAGTTCTTTGGGGATGTCCATAGTGACGATACGCGGAGCATGAGGTTTGAGATCCGGACGTGGAGCAGGAAGAGTTTCCTTGATTTTGTCAAGAATATACATACGGCCTTCGTGAGCTTGCATAAGTGCTTTTTCAAGGATTTCGTAAGACAGTCCGTCCACTTTTATATCCATTTGTGTGGCGGTGATACCGTCGCGGGTACCTGTCACTTTGAAGTCCATGTCACCCAGATGGTCTTCATCACCGAGGATATCGCTCAGTATGGCATAATTGGCACCTTTGTTTTCCGAGATAAGTCCCATGGCAATGCCGGCAACGGGTTTCTTGATAGGTACACCGGCATCCATCAATGCGAGACATCCGGCACAGACGGTAGCCATAGACGATGAACCGTTTGATTCAAGAATATCAGATACTACACGTACCACATAAGGATAATCTGCGGGAATCATAGGCTTGAGGGCTCGGAAAGCCAGATTGCCATGCCCTATTTCCCGACGGCCGATACCGCGTGATGCACGCGCCTCGCCTGTTGAGAACGGAGGAAAATTGTAATGGAGAAGAAAACGTTCGTTACCTTGAATAAGGGCTTCATCAACCATTTTTTCATCTTTTTTAGTACCGAGAGTTACGGTTGAGAGCGACTGGGTTTCACCGCGGGTGAAAATAGCCGACCCGTGGGGTCCCGGCAAATAGCCCACTTCTGACCAGATAGGACGAATCTCGGTTGTCTTACGGCCATCAAGGCGTTTGCCTTCGTCAAGTATCGAACGGCGCATCGCTTCGCGTTCCACATCATGGTAATAGCGGTCTATGAGTGCAGCCTTGGTTTCGAGATCCTCTTCAGTAAACTGCGCCTTGTATTCATCAAGTATGGCAGCGAAATTGTCA
>JBJECG010000036.1:0-36811 GCA_051870875.1 Candidatus Aphodosoma sp. | reverse complement strand
TGACCGGCGAGATAGCATTTTCCACGGCACTGTACCGGAATCCGCACAACGACACCCTCACCGCCCATATCGACATACAGCCGACCGAGCTCATCCTTCTGGACAAACGCTGGCTGATGCACACAGGCCGGATACTGACAGACATGGCAATGGCATCAATCAGCGACTTCGAGCTGAGCAGCGAAGACAACCAGATGATAGCGATAGACGGAGTGGTATCGTCCAAGACGGATGACCGGATCAACATTGTACTGAAAGAAATATCACTGGACTACATATCCGAACTGCTGCCGGAAGAGACCGCCATATCGTTCGGAGGCCGGGTGTCGGGATTCGCCTCCGTCAACCAGATACTGCAACAACCCCAGATTCTGGCCGAAGTCCACTCTGAAGGGATGATGTTCGACGGCGGCTATTTCGGCAAAGTCGACGCATCGTGCCATTTCGACCATCCTACATCCAGCCTTGTATTCGGCGGCGACATAACAGCCGATGACGGCACACACACAGCCCGGCTGGACGGCAGCTATTCATTCCCCCTCGACTCACTCGACCTGAAAGGCCATGCCGACGGACTCGACATACGGTTCATAGACTTCTACACAGCCGGCATATTCGGACATGTCACCGGTACGGCTTACGGCGATGTCCACGTGTACGGCATCACCAAGTCAAAAAAAGTGGCTGTAGATGTCGATGCACTGGCAAAAGACGCATCAGTATCAATTGACTTCCTGAAAAACACGTTCTACTTCACAGATTCCATCCATATAGACCGCAGCATATTCGATTTCGGCACGATAGACCTGACCGACAAATACGGGAACCACGGCACGCTGAAAGGCGCCGTGCATCACGATTATTTCACGAATTTTCTCATCGGCCTGGATGTGGAGGTCAACAATATGCTGGTACTCAACACCACCAAGGCAGACAGCGAAAGTTTTTACGGCACGGCATACGGCACAGGCAATGTACGGATATCGGGAGATGAAAAGACCCTGCACATAACGTGCAAAGCCCAGTCGGAACCCGGCACCTCCATCTACATACCGATAGACAGCTACTATGCCAGCGAAAATTCGTTTATCACGTTTGCAGACAGCAATGCAGACACACAGGAAGCGGCGTCATCAGCCACGCCGGATACGGACGAACCGGGCACAAACATTGTATTGGATATAATGATAGACGTGACGCCATCGGCTACCGTACAACTGCTTATAGACTCCAAGTCAGGCGATATGCTGCATGCCAACGGAAGCGGCAGCCTGCGTGTGACCTACGACATAAACGAAGACGACATGAAGCTGTACGGCACCTATCAGTTGGAGTCAGGGGCATATCTGTTCACGTTCCAGAACCTTCTCCGCAAAGAGTTCAAGATACGCGAAGGCAGCTCCATAGTATGGACAGGCGACCCTCTGCACGCCACAATAGACATAAACGCCTATTACCAGCTCACGGCAGACCTGGCCGAGATTCTCGATGAAAGCATCCTCGCCAATACCGGACGGACCAGTGTGCCGGTACAGTGCCTGCTCAACCTGAGCGGAGTACTCACACAGCCCACCATCAAGTTCGACCTCCGTCTGCCCAACTCAGACGAAGAACTGAACCGTGCCCTGCAAAACGCCGTCAGCACAGATGAACAGATGAACCGCCAGATAGTGAGCCTGCTTATACTCAACAAATTTCTGAGCAACGACCAAATGGCAGCAAATACGGTACTTTCACAGAACGAACTTTTTTCCGTGGTATCGTCCACCCTGTCGACCCAACTCAACAACTGGGCTTCCCAAATGTTTGACAATTGGGGTTTCGGGGTCAATTTCCGCACATCGGGCGAAGGCGAAACCCGCAGCAACGAATATGAATTCAACTTCCAGTACTCACCCACAAAACGTTGGGAAATAAGCGGCAACGTAGGTTACCGCGACGACAACATGTCGTCCAATCCGTTTATCGGCGACTTCGACGTGACTTACAAGCTCATAGAATCAGGCAAACTGCAGGCCAAAGCCTACACGCATACCAACGATTACCGCGAATTCAAGAAAGGTCTGACCACACAAGGTGTGGGTCTGGTATACTCCGAAAGTTTCAATTCCATACCCGAACTGATACAGGGCTGGAAAAACAATGCCGAACGGGCCAGAAAAGAGCGCAAGATACGCAACGAACGCTACAAGGCTAAACAGCAGGCCCGCAAAGCCGAACGCGAAATGAAAAAAGCGCAAAAGGCCGAGGCAAAGACCCGGGCCAAAGCAGAAAAAGAAGCCCGGTCACAAGCACAAAAAGCGGAAAAACAGGAATAATAAAGAAAAAAGCCACAAAGCGACTATGCGATACAACAAAACACTTTCGATAGGCGAGATACTTGCAACCGAGCTGCACAAAGCCATAGGCAAGGATACAATGAACGGGCTCGAAGCCATAAAAGTCATAGAAACATGGCGTGAACTGCTCGGCCCTGTCCTGAGCCGTTATACCTCAGAAGAACGGTTTGCCAACGGACGCCTCACAGTACGCATCACCTCTTCGGTCCTTCGCAACGACCTTTTCCTGCAACGTACCATCCTGCTCGAACGCCTTAACAAGATGTTGACCGGCCCCAAAGTAAAGTCTTTGGAACTGATGTAAAAAGCGGTTTTTCCGCTCCTTGAATCCCCCGGAGGCCAGAATGGGTCAGGACAACAGCCTGCCGTCGGAAGCCTTGACGTTGACGAGCCATGCCCCGGAAGCCAGATTGGATCCGGACAACAGCCGCCAAGACAGCTACCGGACGTAAAGGCCGGGCATGACACAAATCCCGGCAAACATAAAATGCCGGCCCGTTTGCATGTAATGCGAAACGAGCCGGCATTGTCTTGTATACACAGCCGTCTTAAAAACAACGGCGCGACGATTGTTCCGACAACTGCAACGTACAATGGCATACATTGCAGTGCCGACAGTCTACAATCACTCTATATAGAACAATTTGCCTACCTTGGTCTTGCGTTTCTGTCTGCCGTTTTCCGCATACTTGAGGATATACAGCGTATTGTTTGTAAGACGCGGTATGACAAACTCACTCGACTCGGCAGGTATTTCGAGCACTTTCCTACCATCCACAGTATAAATGAACAGCGAATATCCGTCCTGCACATCAGGCACATATACTTTGTAGGTACCGTCATTGTCGCGTATGACAGATATATTGCGTGAATTTTCGTCTTCACCTTCGAGCGTGGTCACACTGATTTCGTTGGACGGTTCGGACAGATATTCATAGTTTTTGGCGTCATCGGACTGCACAGCCTTTACCACGTACCTGTACCCGGTGGAGGCTCTCAATCCCTTCGAGACATTGCATACAGTGTCGGGTGCAGGCACAAATTCGTCATTCAATACATAGGAAATTGTCTTGTCGAAATAAGCGGTAAAATCATCAAACGACAAACCGCCGGTTGCCGACCCTGTAGTATAATAAGCGCGGAAACGGGTGTAGAGAGCCGATTCGAACGGCACTCTGACGGTTTTGGAACGTGTAGTGGTACCACAACCTTCCTCATGCACATTCACCCACTGCCCGTCGGCAGCCATGGCATCGACACGCAACGTACCGTTGGAATTGACACAGTGTATCCAGAATGATATTTCAGAGACAGGCATGAAATACTCTTTAGACCACAACGTGTCGGCCGAAGAGGTGAAGAAAGCGGCCTTAGGAGCCGACTTGGTATATGAGGTCTGGACTGTCTTGAAATTGGCGTTCCATCCGGCCGACGGTCTGTTATCAAAATCAGAGAACTCCTCCACTTCGGAAGAACGCTGTTCGGAAATTGAATATACCGAAAGTCTGTAACCGTATGCCGGATCAACCTTCTGCCAGCTTGCCTTGAACGAGTAAGGCGTGACATCGGCAGCTTCATACGCTTCCGGAGCGAAAATCCGATACGGCTCCTGAGAGAGTCCGCTCAGTGCGTATTCGAGACGGATAGAGCCGGAACGTACAAGGAACTTGTCATTTACAGGTTTGTCGTACTGCACTGACTTAGGATCAAACATCACTTCAATCCGCTCGTTGAGCATGCCGTCGGCATCAGGGGAAAGGTAGATGGATGTGGCATACGATTCAGAACCGTCGTCAGTGTATCTGCGCATCCGGTATTGTGAGCGTGAGCTTTCGTAGAAAATCAAGGATACGCTTTCCTTCAAGTTCGACCCGGCTACTGTGACCACCTGGACAGGTTTCGTTTCACCGAAATAGGCCTGGAATTCATTGAAGTTTCCGTCCACCCTCAATTTAGGGGCATCCGGGTCATTGCCGAAGAAGAACGAGGAGATATTTCCCATCTCGGTAATCTGCAGGAGCGGGGATTCGAGTTTAGAACCGTCACGCAACTGAAACTCACATGTAGTGACATCCCGGCTTCCGGGGAAAACATTCTGGGAGGGATTGCCCGTAGTACCAGCAGCGCAAACTATTTCAACGCCATGCTCCCCGACAGTATTGTTAGGTCTGTTCTGATTCCACTTGCCGGCATCGTACACTATATGTGTGACCAGCAGCCCCTCAGCCGGCGCACCGATATCCATACCTATCTGCCTGCGGTTTTCAATCATCCAAAACTCTTTCGGATTGGGGTCGGTAGGATTGAGGTTGTGCGTGCGGGCAGGAAGTGAAGACAGGAGATATGCAGAATTGGATGTAACGATAGGTTCAAGGGAATAAGTGCCGTCCTCCTTCAGGATTTCAGGAGTCAGCCAACCCAAGCTGAAACGTTCGAACGACGAGTATACGGGAGGGTTGCAACCGTTATTGTTGTACGAACCCTGATCCATGATATCCCACGACCCCAATGTCGGGGTATTACCTTCGGTATAGTCGGTATCGTAGAAATCGGGCAAAGAGAGGACATGGCCAAACTCATGGCAGAAAGTACCTATACCGCAACGGACACCCCCCGAACGTCCGCGGAACTCAGAGGTGCAGGCATAATCCACTACCCTGACACCGTCGAGTACAAGGCTGGTGCACCATACCGTACTGCGGTGAGGCCATATAGTATTAGGATTTGAGCCTCCGCCTTCCGCTTCGTTATAACCGGCATAGTATACAAACACATTGTCGAGCCGGCCATCGTTGTCAGTATCGAATTCCTTGAAATTGACAATGCCGTCAGCAGCCCGGCAGGCATCTACAATCATCTGGCAGGCATTCCTGTCATTAGACTCACCCACACGGGCTCCATAGTAATCATGGTTCTCGGGCAATTCGACAGGGCCGACCACTACAAATTCAGGAGTAAACTGCCCCATGGACGATTCACGGAAATAATCCCTGGCAGAGCCGTTGCCTCCAAAATCGGAATAGCCCTCTTCATTCAACAGCCGGGTATAATCCTGCTGTGCCGTGGACGATGTGAATTTAATATCCTTATAGTTGGCAAGAATCACCAGACTCTTGGGCGACCCCTGCAGCGGATAGGCTTTGGGTGCAACGCCTGCAGCCCCGGCATGGGCCATAGCCTGCGCCTTTACTGCGGCACGGTAACCGGCGAGGCGTTGTTTCAAGCCGGCCTCTGTCACGGCAGTACGCAAATACTGCTTCTCGGCAGCCGAACGGTCGGCAATACGGGTAGCTTTCACACCAGCCGGCTTGATCTGACAGCCGACATCCGACAAACCGGCATACTCGATATAGCCATTGTCGGCCTCCGCCAGAAGATAGCCGTCTTCCGAAACCAAATAACTGAAATATTCGTCACCTCTGAGGAATACATTGACGACAGAGCCGTCAGGTTGTGTACGAGCTACCATATAGGGAGCAGCCGGAACAGCACTTACCGTAACGACAAGTGATACCAGGAAGATAAATCCAAGAATTAATTTTTTCATAAAGCAGTGATTGTGATAGTTTTATCCAAGACAGAAATGCTGCCGACAGCACGATGGGAGATATAACAAGGCCGCCGGTAAAACCGCCAGCCCACTGCATACGACCCGTTCGGGAAACAACCGGCAACACGCCTGAATTAGCACGGCACAAATATAACCATTTAATTCCAAACACACAATAGCCGGACACAAAGAAAATAAAAAAGGGAGCCTCTTATACGCCAGTAATTCTCACTTCAAAGTTCTGCACTTCTATTCGGAATCTTTACTCCTATATGCCAAGTATCAGCCGTCCGGCAACAAAAGCCCCGCCTTGCCATGGAATCCCGCCGATTTCACATTCGGAGAAGGAGAAGAAAACTTCGGCATAATCTACAAAAAGAGTCAAAGAGAAACAGTACTTTCAGAGACGCATGATACTGCAATAGCAGAAACCGCGGCAAACCGCGTCCATACAAGCGTGTAAAAGAAAAAGAGGCCGTATCATGAAAGATACGGCCTCCGATATGCTATTGACAGAATGTCAATCAGAGATCATCTTATCTGTTTACAGTAAGACGGTTGTTGTCAAGCATCATGCGCAAAGGTATGTACATGGCGCTGTTTACAGCTGCCTGCTTTTTGAATGCGTCAACAGATACAGGAACGTATTTCGGAGCCTCCTCTTCAGGTGCTCCAACGTTCTGCTCCAAATTGTACTCAACCAGCTCATCCATTACCAGACGAGCATCTTCACCTTCACCCTCAACTACATAATACCATTTTCCGTCTTCCTCGTTAAGTTCAAGTTTAAGACCGGTCATATCCGGGCCACCGAAGAGACGGCCACCCAAAATATAAGCATCAGCGTAGTATGTGCGGTCTTCTCTTGAAAGCATAGTGATAGCACCGTGCTCAAGTGTTCCATACACAAAGCTGCCGAGGCCATCGGTATACTGTCTGTAGCAGTTGATACGGGCACCTTTGTTGTATACGCCATCACCTACGTTCTGGTTTTTCGGGCCCATATACGGATAATCGGCTTCACTTGGCTGCGCATCATTCAACAAAGCCGTAACGTAATCAACATAAAGATCCTGATCGAATTCGGAAACAGGGATGCTATAAGGAGGTGTAAATTTCAGATATTTATTGCCATCTTTATCCACAGCATCATACTTGTTTACCACAGTATCCATGTTTTCAACACGATATGTGCCCAATGAGAACACGGTACGAGCCTGTGCACAATAGTAGAACGAAGTCCAGTAATCAAGAGCCAAACCGCCTTCTCCGACCATCTGACCATCACCGCTGAGGTAAACATTCTTGTTGAGCAGACAGAAGTGATACTCGTAAACAGAGTCGATCAATTCAGTTCTGATCGGGTCGGCCGGGTCTAACATGTCACCATAAGTAAGGGGGTTACCATCCTTGTTTTTGAAAGGATAAGGATAGGCTTTACCGCCGTCATTGAAGAACACATACGAATCAAACACTGTAGTCTTGATGTAATAATTCTGCTCTGATTCAACAGATACATTGGCAGTAGCAGTAAAATTGTTGTTCGTCAGAGTACCGGTAATAACGGCGTTACCTTCGGAAATCGCAGTAACGTAACCGGAAGTGCTGACAGTTGCAACGGTTTCATCGGAGGAAGACCAGGTCAGATTCTTGAACGCTTCAACCGGGAGATAGAGAATCTGCTCCCCTTTACCGGCAACCAGTGTAATCTGGTTATTGGAAATAGTGAACTCCGTAACCTCATCAGGGTTCGGTTTCTCTTTACAAGCCACCAAAGAAAGGATGGCGGCAGATAAAATTAAAAACTTTTTCATATCACATAAAAATTAAAGGGTTAATATGTCGAATAAGCAAGCGGGACAATTCAATTCCGCTGATAGGTGATGGCACCGTTAGAACTTTGTTCTCCACTCGGGAGACGGAACAAGCAATCGTTTTGAGAGTGGTCGACAGGATTCAACGTCTCGCTCTTCAGGAATACACGCACCCTGTTGCCGGTAGTATGGGGATTGGCAAAACGTTTGTATGTCATCAGGCTTCGGCCTTCACCCCAAAGTTCCACACGCCAGTTGCGTTCGATTTCGGAGAGGAGATCATTGCCGGTAAGAGTCGAGACATCGACAGGCTCAATCATACCGCCTTTGCCATCGTCAACGGCTTTGTAACGCTCGTCGACAAGAGCTTTGAGATAGATCTGAGCATCGGCATCATGTCCGTCACGGGCAGCAGCTTCGGCAGCAATGAGATAGACCTCTTCAATACGCATGAATACGATATCATTCAGCCAGCGGCGGTCAACATCTATACCTGTACCACGAGCCAAGTCGTAGAACTTGTAGTCAGGATTCAATTTTTTCGCATCGAACCATTGCTTACGGATATCGTACTCCGGAATCTGGTCGTACAAGTTACTGTCGATAACCTTAGTAGCTCCAGCCTGGGCGTAGGAGTAGGTATGCACATCCATGTGCCCCCAGAAAGATGCAAGACCTCCGGTGGTTTCGATAGTCACATCATGCCCCCACATCCAAGAAGGATTGGAAAGAGAAGCAAAACCGGTAGTAAGGACTTCATCGTAAGGCAGGATAGCATACGGTTCGGTAGGTTCGTTGATGACTTTCACAGCTACGTTATATGCACTGTCCCATCTCTCTTCAATCATATAGGTGTAAGCCTGATAAACGCGGGCGATATCTGCATTCACGAACAGTTTGTCGCTACGGACAGGTACAGTATCCTTCACTTCATCGAAATAAGCGATGGCAGCATCCAGATCGCTGTGGATAAGATCAATGAGCTGGCGTTTTGTAGACAAGTCCTGCTCTGCAGGGAGACCCTTGTCTGTGTAAGTAAACTCGGTGTAGACAGGCACAGCACGGTAATCGTCACCCATACCACCGAGATAACTTTGAGTGTTGTCGTTACGTCCCGGAGTATAAAGGTTGAGCAGATTGAAATAGCAGTGTGCGCGCATAGTCAAAGCCTGGGCGTAGTAGTTTTTCTCCAGAACGGTAAGAGTATCCTGATTGGACAACTTACGGATCAGAGCGTTGACATTCATGATAAGCGAATAGTAGTGCGTCCAGATATAGGAGTTGCGGCTTGCATTCTGAGAAGTACTCTGATAACGGGCATCAGATACGAACCATCCGTAAGCATCGGCACCCATAGACATATCGCCAGAGAGGAAATCGGTAGTCATGTCGATGGCTTTCTGTCCGAAATTCTGGTGTGACGAACTGCTCGCATTTGAATATACGTAGGTATACAAGCCTCTCAACTGACCTTCGGTAGTAGAAGAGATGGACTCAAACTCCTCTCTCGAGATAGTGTTGCCAGTGAGATCATTGTCGAGCCAGCTTTCAGAACAAGCAGAAAAGCCGAAAACGACAAGCACGGCCAAAACAAATAATTTAATATTTTTCATGATTGTAATCTGTTTATTCCGTTAACATTAGAATGAAATTTTAATACCACCCATGATAGTCGAGAGCGGTGTGTAAGCATAGGTATCAGATCCGCCGGAGAACGACATCATAGGCAAGTAACCTTTACGGGCAGTAAGCGAGAAAAGGTTGTCACCCGATACCCAAAGAGTAAGGTTGTTGAGCTTGATTTTCTCAATCATCTTTTTCGGGAAAGAGTAACCGATACGGACATTTGAGAGTGTCAGGTAGTTGGTAGAAGTAACAAAACGGGTGGAAGTGGCATTTGAGTAAGCACCTGCGGTACTACCGTTGGTGAGCTTAGGGGCAATGGACATCAGTTCCTTTTCGGTATAAGTGTTTCCTTCCTGCCAACGGTTGGCAATGTCCTTGTGCCAGTTGCGGCTACCGGCGCGATCGTCGTGCATGAGCAAGGCATAAGCGGAGTCATAACCCCAACCGCCAAGGCTGTACTGGAAAGAAGCGGAGAGTTCAACGCCATAAACCGAGAGGTCGAAACCGAAACCGCCCTGGAGAGCAGGAATCGGAGACTTGCCGATATAGAAACTTGAAGCATTCTGATAGTTTGAAGTAACGGTTTTGCCGAGATACTTCTCAGGATGAGCGAGCATATTCTTGAGTTCGGACTCAGTAACCAGCTTGTAGCGGCCGCTTTCCAACTGGTCGGCTTCCAATTTGTTGTAGTCTTCGGCGGTCAGGTAGTATGTCAGGATATGGTTGTGCACGGAAGAGATGGAATACTGGCTCTCATAAATGCCGAAATCAGGATTGTCATGGTCGATGGTGCCAGGCATTTCGGTATCCACCCAGTTCTTGTCGTAGAACATAGTGTATGTACCGAAACCGGTTTTAGGATCAACGCCACGATACTCAGGGATGTACATATCATAGAGCGAGTGTCCGAGAGACCAGGAACCGTTCATAGTCATAGGTTTGCCGTTGTTGTCGAGAGGCATCTTGGTAACCTTGTTAGCATAGTGGGCGCCGTTGAGGCGGATATCCAACTTAACGGCGTTGGTATTTACGGCATGCACGTTGAACTGGAATTCGACACCCTGGTTAGACAATGCGCCGTCATTTACGTAATAGTAGCCGTAGCCGAGAGAAGGGGCGACATAACGCGGGAAGAGCATGTCGGTAGTGTATTTGTAGAAGTAGTCGATCTCAGCATCGAAATATTTGCCGAGAGAGAACTCGATACCTGCGTTGACAATACTTGAGCTTTCCCATGTCAGGTCCGGATTACCGATATACTCGAGAGTATAGCCCGGTTCGCCGCCTACATTGGATACAGAATACCAGTCGGTATAGAGGAAGTTGGAGATATCCTGGTTACCGAGCACACCCCAAGAGGCCTTGATCTTGAAGTTTTTCAAGAGGTTGACACCCTGCATGAAGTCTTCGTTCGACATAAGCCATGCAGCACCTACAGAGCCGAAGAGACCCCAGCGGTGACCTCTTGCGAAACGCGAAGAACCATCGCCGCGAAGAGCTCCGTAAAGGAAGTAACGCTCGCGGTAATTGTATTTGAGCTGTCCGAAATAGGAGTCGAGAGTATATTTGCCGGTAGCAGAAGTGATATATGACATCTCGATAGCGTTGCCGAGTTCGAGACCGTCAGGACGCACGATGATGTTTTTGTTACCCTGCATAGTAGAGCTTGAAGTATAAGCTGTTTCGTGTGCCAAGAGGACTTCCAGGCTATGGTTGCCGTCGAAGTCGGTATTATAAGAGAGGAGCTGGTTCCAGGTGAAAGAGAGGTAAGACTGTGTGGCTTTGGCTATACGGCCGACATTTGCAGCATCGCCGTAGTAGTTGTTGGTAAGCTGGGAAGATACGCTGCTTACATACTGGACACCGAAGTTGGTCGTAAATTTGAGACCTTTGATGAAAGTGACCTCAAGCATACCATTGCCCACGAACTGGTGCTGAAGAGTGTTCTGCTTGTCGTAAAGGAGCGATCCGGCAGGGTTTATACCTTGGCCATAAAGACGGCCGAGAGAATTGCCGTTGATATCAATGTCACCGTAGTCATAGGCATACTTGCCGGGGATTTTCGGGTCCAAGACACGACGGCCATAAGCATCGCGCTGGAACACAGGATATATGGCAGGACACTCATTGACATAAGCGAAACCGTTGTTCATGTTAGAGCTTTGTCCAGGATTGTTGACAGTGGAATAAGAGTAAGACATGTTGACATTGCCACGCAACCATTTTTTTGCCTGATGGTCGATGTTGGCACGTGCAGAGAGACGGCTGTAGTCAGATCCGATATAGTAACCTTCATCCTTGAGGTAGCCGAAAGATGTGAAGTAAGTGGTCTTTTCGGAACCGCCATGGATTTTGAGGGTGGCATCGACTTTCTGGCCGTTACGGAAGATGGCCTTTTTCCATCCCTTGTCGGGGTCTTCCACATAACCGGGCTTGAGCTGGGCAGCCGGGTTGAACTGGCCATTGGCGAGAACGATATCATCATCGATGTTCATACCGGAAGCATACCACATGTTGTAAGCGGAAGGGAGTCCGCCGTCGACACCGCCTGCAGAGAAGAGCGCACGAGAGGCATTGTCGCCGGCACCACCGTTCTTGATGGCTTCCCAGGCTGTCAGCACGAACTCCTTCGGATCGGTAATTGTTTCATACATAGGGAGCAAGCGCATGTTGCCGCCATATTTCACATCAATATCGATCTTGCCTGATTCGCCGGAAGTACCTTTCTTGGTTGTGATAAGGATAACACCGTTGGCACCGCGAGAACCGTATATAGAAGTGGCGGTAGCATCCTTCAACACAGTGGTAGATGCAATATCGGAAGGGTCGATAGCGGAAATATCTCCTTCGTAAGGTATACCGTCAACCACATAGAGAGGAGCAGTAGAAGAGTTTACAGAACCGATACCACGGATACGGACGGTAGCAGAAGAACCAGGCTGGCCGGTAGAACTAACCACCTGCACACCGGCGATTTCACCGGCAAGGGCTTTGGTAACCTCAGAAGGGTTTTTCTTTTCGAGGGTTTCGCCTTTAACGACGGTAGCAGAACCGGCGAAAGACTTTTTGGTAGAAGTACCGTAAGCGACAACCATCACCTCGTCGAGCAATTCCGAAGCGGCCGCCAGACGAACCACCATACCATTTTTGGCTTGCACCTCAACGGATTCATAACCTACATACGAAACCACCAAAGTGTTGTGCCCATCAGGGAGAGTGATAGTAAAATTACCGTCAAAGTCAGTAATAGTACCGGTCGCCTCAGCCCCCTTGACCTGAACAGTGGCACCAATCACAGTTTCGCCAGTTGCATCGTCAACTACCGAACCCGAGACTGTCTTTCCCTGTCCAAGTGCGACACCAAAGCAAAGGCTCAGTGCAGAGAACAATAGAATAAGTTTTCTCATAAATTTAAGTTAGTTTTTGATTATGTAAAATAAGTGTTTCAACAACAAAGCAGCATCCGGCAATCTGCAAAAAGACACCGTGCCGGACGGACACAGCACAACAATCCCAATATGGGTCGCCGAACATTCGGCAAAGTTACGGATAATTCTTCAATAATACAACCTATATGCCAGAGAAAAAACCGGAAAATAGAGGCAAGACAAACATAAATAGCACTCCACAGAAAAAAGACGAAATCAGGAGATAATACCGGCATGGAGGAGGGTCGTGACATAATTTTTTTTTTTTCAGGCAATTACGGTTGAAAACATCTATAAAAGAGTGATCGAATACGAAACGATATCCCCGTCAAAAGAGGTACAAACACTGTTATAAAACATAAACGCCGTACACACAATTATTTTGCAAACTGAGAGAAAACGGAACAGAAGACAAACCGCGGACAGACTTCCGCCACCTCATCAGAGGGACAAATCCACCTCAAAAGCCATTGCAGACCGAGGGCCGAAAAAAACAGGACAGCGACTAAAAAGGATCCTGACGGAATTTGAGACGGAGCAACCGGGAGAAACATGCCGGGAAACGGGAAAAGGCGAGATAGAGCATCCTGGAGCGGAAATCGGATCGGAAATACGGATTTCCGGATATGGAAATGCCATCGGATACAGCCTGGGCAAAAATACGGCAGGCAACGGCAGGGAAAGTATCAGGCTGATTGATTGCCTGAACGAGAAGCGGAATAAGCAGACCTTTCTTTATATACAGGTAGTCTATCTCGGCAGCAAATGAATAATAAAGGCCATTGCTGCGTAAATAGCTAACAAGAGAAGAATAGACAGACTGTTTCAGAACGGCTTTATCAGGATCAGGACGACGGGATACACTGTCATTCTGAACGACATAATGATACCCTACCCTATCCACTACAGCCAGCCGGTGAGAATGCATCAAAACCGTCCACCAGAAATAACTGTCCTCCGAGAACTTGCCGTCGGGAAACATGATACCATGATCAGCAAGGAACTTACGGCTATACAGTCCGGTGGTAAAATATGCAATTCCCCGTGTGAGCAACAGCCGACGGTCGGAATCGGACAGCAAACCGCCGGTGATGCCTGGCTGTACAAACACACGGCATCTGCCGCCGGCGAAATCTTTCTGCGCCCTGCAATAAGCCCATTCAGCATCATAAGATTCAAGAGCATCAAGGAGATGCCCGTACATATCATGTTCACACCAGTCATCGGCATCGACAAAACCGACATATCTGCCACGAGCTTTGCCCAATCCGAAATTGCGGGCAGCAGCAGCTCCCATGTTTTGAGGCATGGAGAAGAGACGGACAACGCCGTCGCCACGCCGCTCCTGTACAGACCTGATATATCCGGCACTGCCATCGCCGCCACAATCGTCGACACAGATAATCTCCATCCTGTCAATAACCGACTGAAGCAAAAGGCTGTCAAGGCACTTCGGCAAAAACGGCATGGCCCGGTAAACCGGCACGATTATCGATACAAGCGGAGCTGTCATGCTTGAGGGAGTTTCCTGAATCCGCGATATGCAGCCAACGCGGCAACGGCCAGCAGCAAAGCAACTACCATGACAGAGGCAACCAGCGACCAAGTATGTGCTGCCAGATAGAGATCATCGACACACCGGAACTCTACAGTGTGTTCACCGGCAGGTATCTCCAAGGCACGCAAGATATAGTCGGCACGGAGCAGCGGGACTTCACCGCCATCGACAAACACTTTCCAGGTCTTGTAATAAACCTCAGAAAATACTGCCAGCTGGGGCGTAGCAGATGATGTCCGGTAGAAGATATTGCCAGGAGAGCGGTAGTCTGTCAACTGAATGACAGCAAGAGAATCGCGGCCGGAAAGCTGAAAGCCGGAAGACAGGCAGTCTTTCCAAGTGCGTTCGACAAAGGCCGTTTTGCCTGGATTGAAATCGTTGAGGGCTGCAATTTCCTCATCGGGAGAATCAGTGAAAACCACTTCATCTACAAACCAGGCATGACCAAGGGCGCCGGGATTCTGCCGGACACCAGGGCCCTGCTGGCCGTTGAGGATAATGTATTTGGTATTCAACATATTGATGACGGCCGGATTGATGCGCTGGCTCAAATGATGGTCGATTATATCCTGATAACGGCGGAGTTTAGCAGGGCTATAGCCGCCTACCGACTTATGGAAGTAAGATGTGAACGATTCGTTGAAAGTATTGACAGTCAGATTCAGTACACGATAGTCAGGGTCGGAGTCCTGAAGGATGGCACGGTCGATTGCAGAAGCCTCGATTGCCTGAGCCTTACGGTCGGGGACAAAATTGCCGTCATTGAGGAAACGCTTGTCGACAGGCCAAAGGTCGGCTACCACCAAAACAGCAACGGCAGCATAGAGCAGGTTGACATTGAACGGTTTGCGTATATAAACGAACAATACGGCAAAAGCTGCGGCAATAAAGCCAAACGAACGCCAGGCATCTGAGACAAGCATGTGCCGACGGTCAGCAACCAGGGCAGAATGCAACCATTCGGGGAGCTGCGCATCGGTAGCAGCGCGGAAATCAAACATGGATCCGCCAAAAACGGCAAACAGCAGACAGATGCCGGCAGTAACGCCGGCCGATATATAGAGAGGGATGAGCAAAGTCCGCCTATCATCGGTCTCAATGACTTTTTTCACAGCCATAATACCAAGAGCCACCATCAACACCGACGGAATGACAAGCGCCATGGACGGAGTGCGGAACTTGCTATAAAGAGGCAGATGGTAGAAAAGCCAGTCGTTGACCAGCGGGAAATGCCGGCCCCAACTCATAATGACAGTAATGACACATGCCGCCAACATCCACCAGCGTTCAGGCCCCCGGCAGACGATCATACCCAACAAAAACAAGAAGCAGAATACCGCCCCTATATATACCGGACCGGAAGTGAAAGGCTGGTCCCCCCAATACATGGGAGCCTGACGGACAAACTGCGCACCCTGACCGGTATGACGGAGGGCCTCGAAAGTTTCGGACTCCCGCCCTATATTATAATGTGAACTTGCGCCATTGAAATTGGGGATAAGCAAAGTCATGGTTTCGGCCTTGCCATAACTCCACTGGTATGCGTAACCGATGTCAAGGCCGGCATTCTCCCTGCCGCCGGCATCATCTTTCAGCACGGCACCGCCACGCATGGATTCCCTGGAAAAATCCATAACAGGCAACAGCCTGTCGACAGCCGGAGCTACCGCCAGAAGAGCCACAACCACAAGGACGGCACTGGCTCTGAAATAGTCGGCCAAGGCATGCCGGCGCAAAGCGTATATGAAATATGTGACTGCCAGAGCGGCAATGGCTATAAGGAGATAGTATGTGATCTGCTGGTGATTCCAATAGACATTCATGCCGGTGGCGACAAGAGTAAGGGCTATGCCTGCAAGATATTTCTTACGATAAGTGAGGATGATGCCGCCGAGGACAGGGGCGACGGTAGCCATGACATAACCCTTGTTGACATGTCCGGCATCGATGATAATCAGATTGTAGGAACAGAGGGCATAACCGACAGCTCCTATGACAGAGAGCCATGATGAACAACCCAATGAAAGCATGAACAAGTAAAATCCAAGCATATACACGAAAAATACTCCGGCCGTGTGTCTGGGGAGGAAACCTAAAACGACATCACGGAACTTGTCGAACACGTTGTTGGTCGGCACAGGGTAGACAGTGACAGAAGGCATACCTCCAAACATGGCATTCGACCAGAAAGAGTATTCGCCAGTGGAATCGAGATGCTCTCTGATATCGTGCCCCCAACCTAACGAACTGACTATATCGCCTTGGCGCAGAGACTTGTCTTCAAAGAAAACAGGCGAAAAATAAGCAACCGTCACGACATAAAACACAGCAATGGCCGCTATATGAGGAAGAGTTTTTTTCAGGAAACGTTTCATAAGTAACACACAAAAATTAGTTTGTTTCATTATATCCAAGTAGCTGCAAATTTTTGCGAGTTACTTATCAAGATCATTTTCCAATATGATTGTACAACAGACGGTCAATACCTTCGGAAAGCGAAATCTGCGGATACCAATCAATAGTTTTGTCGTTAGATCCGACAGGAGCGACGGCGTGCATCACGTCCAGCGGCCGGTATTCGCGTCCGCCCCACTCTATATTGAGACGCCGTCCGGTTTTGCAGGCAATGATGTCGGCAAGCCGGCGCACTTCGGTACCGACACCGGTACCGAGATGGAAGTCAAGCCCCTGAGGCATGGCACTGATGCCTGAAGAGAGGGATGCGGTGCGGACCGTTTCAACGAAAAAGCGAACTATGTCGTCGACATGGATAAAATCGAGGATCTGATGCCCCGGCGTCATTTTGACCGGTATGTCAGCACCGATACTTTCGACCATATAATCCATCAGCTTCTTTGCCGTATCGTCACCGCCGTATACGGTATAAGGCACGGCGGTGAGGTAACGGAACCCGCACTTGGAGGCGTAGTAACCGACGAAATGGCGGAAAGCACTTTTAGTGGCCGTGTAGAGATAGGCATCGTCCAATCCGCCGCCAATACCGAGCCGGTATTCGGCAAACGAGCCGACATTGACAAAAAGACGGAGAGACCCGGCAGCGGAAACGGCGTCGAGGAGCTTCACCCCAAACGTAATGTTGCTGTCGACAAGATCATCTATGATGCCGGTGTCATCGCGGCTTGTGGACAATGCGGCCAAATGCAGTACCATTTCGGGACGGAATCCGGCAACGGCATCGTACATTTCCCGAACAGGAAGATTACGGCAACGGGCGGAGTTACAGACAGCATCAGCCTTGTCCACATCGCGGCACAGGGCAAGTATGCTGACATCCGGCAACGAGCCAATGATGGCGGCGACCACACGCCGTCCGATATAACCTGTCGAGCCTGTAATGAGTACGCGCATAAAGGATGTGATTTACCGGCGATGTATGCCACGGTTTGGCCTGATATTGCCTTTCTGTACCATACGCATCATCTTCTGCATGTCGGAGAACTGCTTGAGCAGCCGGTTGATTTCAACGACAGAACAACCGGAGCCACGTGCAATGCGGTTCTTACGGGAGCCATTTATAACAGAAGGGTTGGTACGTTCTTCGTTTGTCATGGAACAGATAATGGCTTCAACGGACTTGAATGAATTGTCGTCGATGTCGATGTCCTTGATTGCTTTTCCCACGCCAGGAATCATGGAAGCAAGGTCCTTGATATTACCCATTTTCTTGATTTGCTGTATTTGGGCAAAGAAGTCATTGAAATCGAACTGGTTTTTGGCAATTTTTCTGGAAAGTTTACGAGCTTCCTCCTCATCGAACTGTTCCTGTGCACGTTCGACAAGCGAAACTATGTCACCCATGCCAAGTATACGGTCAGCCATGCGGGCAGGATGGAAAAGGTCTACCGCTTCCATTTTTTCACCCGTACCGACGAACTTGATTGGTTTTTCGACTACAGAGCGTATAGACAGGGCTGCGCCGCCACGTGTATCGCCATCCAGTTTGGTGAGGACGACACCAGTAAAGTCGAGGCGGTCATTGAACTCTTTGGCGGTGTTGACAGCGTCCTGCCCAGTCATTGAGTCGACGACGAACAGAATTTCCTGCGGACGGACGGCAGCCTTGATAGCAGCTATCTCATTCATCATTTGTTCGTCGACGGCAAGACGGCCTGCGGTGTCGACAATCACAACATCGCGGCCGTCCTTTTTAGCCTGGACAATGGCATGTTCGGCTATGGCGATCGGGTTTTTGTTGTCAGGTTCGGAATATACAGGAACGTTAATCTGCTGACCGAGTATGTTCAATTGCTCTATAGCGGCAGGCCGGTAGACGTCGCACGCCACGAGGAGGGGGTTTTTGCCCTGCCTGGAACGCAACATATTGGCAAGTTTGCCGGAAAAAGTGGTTTTACCGGAGCCTTGCAGACCGCTCATAAGGATGACCGTGGGTTTCTCCTTGAGGTTTATTCCGACATTTTCGCCACCCATGAGGCGCGCCAGTTCATCGTGTACAATCTTGACCATCAACTCTTGCGGACGTACGGCCAAAAGGACGTCCTGACCGAGAGCCTTCTGTTTCACTTCATCTGTAAACTGCTTTGCGACACGATAGTTGACATCGGCATCGAGAAGAGCCTTACGCACATCCTTGAGGGTTTCGGCAACGTTGATTTCAGTGATTTTACCCTGGCCTTTAAGTATTTTGAACGAGCGTTCGAGGCGTTCACTTAGAGATTCAAACATATAGTTATATGGTTTTGTTTTTGTTTAGTCAATGGCCTGTTGTGGGATACAAAGGTAATAATTTCATTTTAATTACACAAAATGTGTCATTCGGATGCGCACTCCACAGGCTTTTCCAAAGCGATCAACCGTACGTATTGTCCACAAACGCATGTTATTTGTACATCCGACAGCAACAATTCCCGCACTGCAAAAAGAATTTCGGAACTAATTTCCGCGAGTCACTTAATCAAGCCGGAGCATCAATCCTCCGGTCAGTACACAATTGAAACCGGTCAAATCAGAGATGTCATTTTTTCAGGAGAGGTACGAGAGCCCGGGCGGTGTAGGAGGTTGGGTGGGCGGCTACTTTTTCGGGAGTGCCTACGGCGATGACTTCACCGCCGCGCTCGCCGCCTTCGGGACCGATGTCGATGACATAGTCGGCACATTTGACCACATCCATGTTGTGCTCGATGACGAGGACTGTATGTCCGCGCTGTATCAAGGCATCAAGAGCTTTCATAAGTGTGTTGATATCGTGAGTATGCAGACCTGTGGTAGGTTCGTCGAAAATGAAGAAAGTGTGTTCAGCACTCTCGGCAGCAAGGAAACTGGCGAGCTTGACGCGCTGGCTTTCACCGCCGGAGAGAGTATCGGAGCTTTGGCCGAGGCGTATATAGCCGATGCCGACATCCTGTAACGGGCGCAGACGTTGCACTATGCGCCGCGTAGTGGCATCAGGGTATTGAGAAAAGAAGTCAATAGCCTGATTTACGGTCATTTCAAGTATATCATATATATTCCGGCCATGAAACCGGACTTCGAGGATCTCCTTACGGAAGCGCGTACCATGACAAGCCTCGCAAGGCAGCACCATATCGGCCATGAACTGCATCGGGACAGTGACAGTACCTTCGCCCAGGCATACGGGACACCGTCCGCCGTCGACGTTGAAAGAGAAGTAAGCCGGAGTATATCCCATCTGTTTGGACAGTTGCAAGTCGGCAAACAGCTTGCGGATATCATCGTAAGCCTTGATATATGTTACCGGATTTGACCGGCTTGATTTGCCGATTGGATTCTGGTCGACAATCTCGACATTCTTTACAAGGTGAAGACTGCCAGATATCTGACCGTAATGGACTTTTTCGTTGACAGGACGGCCGAAATAAGAACAGAGGGCATTATACAGGACATCGCGCACCAGGCTGCTCTTGCCAGATCCAGACACTCCTGTAACGGCAATCATCACTCCGAGAGGGAAACGGACGGTGATGTTCTTCAAGTTGTTCTGAGTGATGCCAGCAATCTGGATGTAGTTTGACGACTTGCGGCGTGACGGCGGCACCTTGATCTCACGGCGATGTGTGAGATAATCGAGCGTATATGAACTGATGCCAGACAAATTTTCCAGTTCCGCCACAGGTGCGGAAAAGACTACTTCGCCCCCCCGCCGTCCGGCCTCGGGGCCGATGTCGACAATGTGGTCGGCAGCGCGCATTATCTCCTCATCGTGTTCGACAACCACGACGGTATTCCCCAAATCGCGCAACGAATGCAGCACATGTATGAGACGGCGGGTGTCGCGCGGGTGCAGCCCGATACTCGGTTCGTCGAGTATATAAAGAGATCCGACGAGCGCGGATCCGAGCGAAGTGGCGAGATTGATACGCTGGCTTTCACCTCCGGAAAGGGTGTTGCTCTGGCGATTGAGCGTAAGATAACCGAGTCCGACATCCATCAGATACTCCAAGCGCGACATGATTTCACGCATGATGCGACTTGCGGTCTGCCGCTCGACATCGGTCAACACCAGGCTGCTGAAAAAATCGTAAAGCCGGCATACCGGCATATCGACAAGGTCGGTAATGCTTTTGCCTCCGACCTTTACATAAGAGGCTTCGGGGCGAAGGCGTGTGCC
Organism: Candidatus Aphodosoma sp.; assembly: GCA_051870875.1. GTDB lineage: Bacteria > Bacteroidota > Bacteroidia > Bacteroidales > Paludibacteraceae > Aphodosoma. The sequence goes on along the minus strand of JBJECG010000036.1, from coordinate 15,889 downwards.
ATGACAGTCGGGGCAGACCGTCTTGCCCCTGTAACGGGCCAACATAACCCGATACTGTATCTTGTATTGCTGCGACTCGACTTCGCGGAAGAAATCGTCCAGCCCCTGAAAATAGCGGTTACCCGTCCAGAGCAGCAGCTGCTGTTGAGGTGTGAGGCTGTAATACGGTTTGTGTATCGGGAAATGGAATTTTCCGGCATTCAGAATCAGATCGGACTTTGCCTTTCCTCCGACGGTACCGCGCCATGGTACAACCGCATCGTCGTAAACGGAAAGCGAGCGGTCCGGGATGACCAAATCGGGGTCGATACCGAGTATTTTGCCAAAACCCTCGCACCGAGGGCAGGCGCCGGCAGGGCTGTTGAAAGCGAACATGCGGTCGGTAGGTTCGGAGAACTTCATGCCGTCAGCTTCAAACGCCTTGGAAAACCCGGTAAAGCTCCACCCGCCATTTTCGCCGGCCCGAGCTACAAGGCAATGGTCATGACCTTCGTAAAATGCCGTTCCGACAGAGTCGTACAGACGGTTACGCAGCGACTTGTCTGCTGAGGCTGATACACGGTCGATAATGATGTACAGCGACTTGATCCCGGCGACATGAATGCCGCCTTCGACGGCATCTGCCAGGCGGACGATTTCGCCGTTGACCATAATGCGGTTGAAACCCTGTGAAATAAGAGTATTGAACTTTGCAATGAGTGCTGCATCGCCGTCAATGTCCCTTAGCGGTATGTCGACAAGAAGCAGCACGGCAGTGCCTTCCGGCAAAGCTGCTATATGGCTGACAACATCATCAACAGTATGATGGCGCACTTCGATGCCGGATACGGGCGAAAAAGTACGACCTATACGAGCGAAGAGGAGCTTGAGATATTCATAAATTTCGGTGGTTGTGCCGACGGTAGAACGGGGGTTGTTGTTGATGACTTTCTGCTCAATGGCAATGGCAGGGGGGATGCCTCCGATAAAATCGACTTCGGGCTTGTTGTTGCGGCCGAGGAACTGGCGGACATAGCTCGACAGGGACTCCACATAGCGTCGCTGGCCTTCGGCATAAAGCGTATCGAACGCAAGCGATGACTTTCCCGAACCAGACAATCCGGTGATGACCACCATCTTGCCCCGAGGTATTTCCACATCAATGCCTTTGAGGTTGTGTACACGGGCGTTCTTTATCGAGATATTCTGACTGGAATCGGAATCTTTCACGGTGAACAAGAGCTTTTGCTATTTGAGAATCATCAGTCGGCTGCGGCTATGCGACATATGGCACCGGTGCGTGGCGAGAAACGGATGGAGAACGCAGATTTGTCGGAGATAACATTCGAGAGGCGGGCTACATAACCGAATTGTGGCATTGGGATGCGGGTTCCGGCCAATTGTCTGTCGGCAGTTCTGACAGTAACTGTAGCATAGCCCGGAACGATGTAGGCGAAACCGGCAGGTTCGTGTTTTTTGCGTTTTGCTTCGGCATCTACAGGGATGTCAGGACAGACACCTTCAACATCGATATAAACAGGTATACCGATAACGTCATCGGCAGCCACAAGGCCTTCGGCTTCGCTTATGCGGGCAAGGACGTGTTTCTTCATGTCGGTCTTAGGGGTGAGATGGAAAGTGCGCTGCTCCTCAGTCACATGTTTCTTGCCGGCAAAGAGGGCTATAAGCTCACGTTCGTCTTCTTCGTACTGCCTGAGAATGGCTTCCAAAGCTTTGCCGTCGGGGAAATGGTCTGTTTCACCGGCGAGGATGGCAGAACGGCTTTCGCGGATGCGGTATATCTGCCGGGCTGCAAATTCGGCCATCTTGGGCATGGAGGTAGCGGTCAGAGCCTCCTCGCTGAGGACAGACATGTCGAAACCGAGTGATTGTACTGGCGGTTCCCCGTCTGCGGTTTTGACATCGTACTGCTGCGCTTCAGATTCCACCTGCAGACAATCGACATTCACGCCAAGAATAATACCTTTACCGTCAAGGGAAACCAAACCGGAGACACCTTTTTTGTCGGGAGCCACCTCGAAGAGCCGTGATTTGTCGGCTTCGGGATGCGAAGAGATGCAAATGCCACCGACACTCCATCTGACAGAATGTTCGGTTACGACATCGGCAAGAGCCAAGTAGCGTTCGGCATACTTGTAAAACGGACCGGGACGGCACTCGGTACGCCGTACCGTAACGGTAACATCCACAACGGTTTGAGGCAAAGCATAAACTATGCCCTGAGGCTGTCCCTTGGTATAATCGTAAGGTCTCACATCGGTTTGCGCCACTGCCAGAACGGCAAAGAGGGCAAGCAACACGGAAAAAAGCATCTGTTTCATAACAAGCGGCTCACAAAAATTAGTTTTCAATATCACATACAAGTAACCGCAATGTTTTCGGCCTGCCAATGAATTTTGCAGCCAATCATTGCGAATCACCTGATGCCCTTTATAACAATCATTGTCATAACAAGCGACAAAGGTACATTTTTTCTTCGAGGCAAACAACAGCTCCGGAGTATTTTCGCGGGCAATATTGCGAAGGGTGGTTGCAGGCATGCAACGGATATATTGCGGATATATCGTGTGTGAACGAAAAAAAAAACGTACATTTGCATGTTGATATACGACAAATATGCGATGATATGACCAGATACCATGTACGATATACGATAACGACGGCAATGATAATCCTTCTGGGCAGTTGTTCCACCAAAAAGAACACAGCCTCGACACGTGCGTATCATGAAATGTGCACGCGATACAACGTTGAATTCAACGCAAAGAACTCGTATACAGAAGGTCAGAAAATAATCAACGATGCCAACAAAGACGATTTCACCGACCTCATCAACCTTTTTCCCGTCACCAACAGCAAAGGAGGAGCCGCCGCTCAAATGGACAGGACGATAGAGAAGTGCCGCAAAGCCATAAAAAAGCACTCCATAACGAAAAAGCCCAAAAGGGACAGCAAAAAAGCGAGAGATCCGAAATACATGTATTTCTACAACCAGGAAGAATACGTGGCCGGTGTAAAACGCGCATGGATACTGCTTGGAAAAGCGGAACTTCACAAAGGGGACTTTCTGGGTGCCGCATCGACATTCGCATATATCCAAAAGCATTATCCGTCTGACCTTGAAATACTTTGCGAAGCCCGGATATGGCAGGCCAGAGCCTATGCCGAAATGGACTGGATGTATGAAGCCGCAGAGGTTTTCGACAAGATAAACGAGAACGATGTCACAAAACGGCTGGACAACGACTATGCCCTGACACGCGCATTCCTGCTTCTGAAGTCGGGAGAGGGAACAAAAGCGATACCTTTTCTGCAACTGGCGGCGGCTAACAGCAAAGGCAAATTCTACACATCGCGCTACAACTACCTGCTCGGACAGCTGCAACTGCAAGAAGGCAACAAGGCTCTGGCCGCCAAACATTTCAAGACAGCATCGAAACAGGCTCCGACGTACCCCATGGTATTCAACGCAAGGCTGATGATGCTGCAATGCGAAACCGGCAAGCGGCAGAAGAACATACAAAAACTCAGCCGCATGTCGCGCAGCCCGAACAACAAGGAGTACCTCGACCAGATATACACCGCCATAGGAAATATCTATCTGGAAAGGCGTGACACCACAAAAGCAATAGAAAACTACAAGTTGGGTATCGGGAAAAGTACCCGTTCGGGTATGGAGAAAGCCGTGACGCTAATGACGCTTGCCGATCTCTACTACAGCCAACGACGATATACCGAAGCCCATCCGTGCTATACCGAGGCAGCCTCCATACTAAGCAACGAACACGAAGAGTACCGCCGGATTTCCAATCTGAGCGAGACGCTCGGCGAATTTGTCACGGCCTACGAAACCGTAGAACTTCAAGACAGTCTGCAACATCTCTCCACTCTTTCGGAAGAAGAGCAACTGGCTGTCATAGAAAAGATTATCGAAACGGTAAAAAAAGAAGAGGCAGAGGAAGCCAAACGGCTTGAAGAAGAAGCGAACAAGGGGTTCATGGAATCAGAACGGCTTGACATGGGCAATGCCTCCATAGGCAGCAACGGAGAGTGGTATTTCTACAACCCACAACTGAAACAGCAGGGCGCATCGCAATTCCGCAAACAGTGGGGTAACCGCAAACTGGAAGACAACTGGCGGCGTACCAACAAGGCCGCCCCCCTCTTTTCCACAACCGACACCGATTCCGATGACACCGCAGAAACGACTGCCGACAACACTCCAACCAACGGAGAGCCAGCCCTCGACCCCGAAATACCGCAACACCACCAGCCTGCATACTACCTCAACCAGATACCAAAAACAGCAGAAGAACTGAAAGCATCGGATGCCCTCATTGTCGAATCCCTTTACAAAATGGCTGCCATCTACGATGAAAAACTGCACGACTACCCCGCTGCCATCGCTACCTATGATGACTGCCGGCTACGGTTCCCCGCCGACAGCCGGACCCTGGAGGGCCTTTATGCCTCATACCGCATTGCAGGGCGCATAGAACTGCATGAAGCCCAAGAGAACTACAAACAGCAAATCATCGACAGTTTTCCCGACAGCAAATACGCCGCCATGCTTTCACAGCCAGACTACATAACCCATGCGCAAACCATGCTCGCCATGCAGGATTCACTCTATGCAGCCACCTACACCGCCTACACGAAAAACGAGCACGCCACGGTATCTGCCAACTACAAATACATGGCTGAAACCTACCCGCTAAGCAGCCTCATGCCGAAATTTGCATTTCTCAACGCCCTTGCCATAGGCAAAACAGACCCGGGAGATCCATTCCGCAGGGCACTGACCGAACTGACAGCCTCATATCCGCAAGCCGATGTGACACCAATGTGCAAAGACATACTGGCTCTGATGGGACAAGGAGCAGAAGCCCAAGAAAACAACACCACATCAACACTGGCCGACCTCCGCGCCGAACAGACCGAAATGACAGACACGACCGCCACCAAACCGTTCACGTATGACCTCCGCACCGCATACCACCTGCTCCTCATACCGCGCAACGGAAGCCATACCGACTTCAAATCACTGCTGTATGACGTGGCCGCATTCAATTTCACGAAATTCATGATAAAAGATTTCGACATAGCCTGCTCCAACATCGACAAACTCACGTTCATAGACATATCGCAACTGGAATCTGCCGATGAAGCACTCTGGTATGAAACGATGCTGCTGGCCGAACCTTCGCTCCAAGGGCGCATCACACTCGATAAAATAGAGCGCGTTGCAATATCTGACGAAAACCTCGGCCTGATACGCCAGGGCAGCCGGACAATGGACGAATACACCGACTGGTGGAATACCGGACAACAGGATACAAAGGCCGCATCATCCAGGCCGACAAAGAAACCGAACAAAAAACAAGATTAGGATATGCCAACAATACTTTGGGTCGATGATGAAATCGACATGATCAAGCCTTACTCCATATTTTTGTCAGACAAAGGCTATGAAGTGATACCCGTATCAAACGGCAGCGATGCAATAGACCTGTGCAGGAGCAATGTCTACGACATAACATTCCTCGATGAAAACATGCCGGGACTGAGCGGACTGGAAACCCTACGGCAAATAAAAGCCATACGCCCCAACATGCCTGTGGTGATGATTACAAAAAGCGAAGAGGAAAACATCATGGACATGGCCATAGGCAACTACATAGCCGATTACCTGATAAAGCCTGTCAACCCCAACCAGATAGTCCTGACACTGAAAAAGCATCTTCACCAGCGGGAGATAGTCAGCAACCAGACCACGACCAACTACCGACAGGAATTTGCACGTATCGGCGCGAAAATATCAGACAGGCTGACAGCCGACGAATGGTTCGGCATATACCGCGACATTATGGACTGGGATGTGAAGCTTGACGAAACCGACAGCGAGATGCACGAAATGCTCCACATGCAGCGCGATGAAGCCAACCGGATGTTCTCACGGTTCGTGTCCAACAACTACAAAATGTGGCTCGACAATCCCGACAACCGCCCTGTCATCAGTCCCGATGTATTCAAACGCACCATATTCCCGATGTTAGATGCCGGCGAAAAAGTGTTTTTCGTGCTGATAGACAATTTCCGTTACGACCAATGGCTTGTCATACGCCGCCTGTTGTCGGAATATTTCATAATCGATTCCGATTCACTCTATTTTTCCATACTCCCTACCGCCACACAATACTCGCGCAATTCCATATTTGCAGGCCTCATGCCTCTGCAAATAAAACAGATGTTTCCCACCCTATGGGTAGACGAAGAAGAGGACGAAGGCAAAAACCTCAACGAAGAACAGCTCATACAAACCCTCTTCGAACGCTACCGCCGGCATGTCAGATTGTCCTACAACAAAATAAGCAACAACACGGCAGGCGAGAAATACCTTGAACAGCTTAATACGCTGGACAACAATGATCTCAATATCTGCGTCGTGAATTTTGTCGACATGCTGTCACATGCACGCACAGAGAGCAAAATGATACGTGAACTCGCTTCGACCGAAGCTGCCTACCGATCCCTAACCATGTCGTGGTTCAGGCATTCGTCCACATTCCAGCTTTTCAAGGAACTGGCAAAAAAGGATTTCCGTATAGTCATATCTACCGACCACGGTACCGTACATGTAAACAAGGCAATAAAAGTGATTGGTGACAAAAATACCAATGTCAATCTCCGTTACAAGGTCGGCAAAACCTTGTCGTACAACAAAAAAGAGGTTTTCGAGATGACCAATCCATCCAAATTCGGATTACCGAGCCCCAACGTAAGTTCCACCTACATCTTTGCCCGCCAGAACGATTTCTTCGCCTACCCCAACAACTACAACTACTACGTAAACTATTACAAAGACACATTCCAGCACGGCGGCATTTCGATGGAAGAGATGATGATACCATTGATAAGTATGCGACCAAGACAATAACCCACACCTTAAACTCAGCAAAAACAATGTCACACACAACACTTTACAGTATATATCTGAATCATCCGACAGTAACGACCGACAGTCGCAACTGTCCGGTAGGATCCATCTTTTTCGCCCTTCACGGCGACCGTTTCGATGGCAACCTTTTTGCTGCCAAGGCCTTGGAATCAGGTGCGGCATATGCCGTAGTCGACAAACCTGAAGTGGCATCAGATGATCGCTATATAATTGTGGATGATACTCTTACCGCACTACAAGAACTGGCTTCGGAACACCGTGCCAACCTCGACATACCTGTAGTAGGCATCACAGGTACCAACGGCAAAACCACTACCAAGGAACTGATTTCGGCAGTCCTGTCGAGTCACTACCGCACTACATCGACACAAGGAAACCTGAACAACCACATCGGGGTGCCGCTTACCCTGCTGTCAATACCCACCGGCTGCGAAGCGGCCGTAGTGGAGATGGGGGCCAACCACCCCGGCGAAATAGCTACACTGGCCGCCTTGGTACGACCTACCATAGGGTTGATAACCAACGTGGGCAAAGCACATTTGGAAGGATTCGGCTCGATAGAAGGAGTCCTGCACACAAAAGCTGAGCTATATGACGAAATCCGCAGGCAAAAAGGTACAATCGTAATGAATGCAGCAGACAAGATGCTGGTATCCGTTCTCGGTGACTACCAACCGACATTTTCTTATTCAGCACAATACGGTATCAAAAGCGACATACACGGCACAGTGGAAAGTGCCGATCCATTTGTACACGTAAAATATGAAGGGAAAACGATAAAGACCAATTTCATCGGGACCTACAACATCAACAACATACTGGCAGCCATTGCCGTAGGCACGCTACTGAAAGTACCAACAGACAAAATCACCTCTGCCATAGCCGCTTATCGTCCCGGCAACAACCGATCTCAACTGTTACGCACCAAACGCAATACCGTAATAGTGGATGCCTACAACGCCAACCCGACAAGTATGGCAGCTGCCATAGACAACTTTTCCCAAATCAAGGCGGAAAAAAAAATAGCCATACTCGGGGACATGCTCGAACTCGGGGACCAGTCCGATGCAGAACACGCCAATGTGGTACGGCATCTCGAAGCACTCGGCATCGAAGCCATACTTGTAGGACGGGAATTTGCCAAATGCCACAACCGATTCATGTCGCTGCCAAACAGTACATCCCTTGTGGAGTATCTGACAGCCAAGCCTATATCAGACAGCACCATATTGGTGAAAGGATCGAACGGCATCGGATTGCAAAAAATCACACAATATCTGTAATGCAAGAACGAGCCATGTCAAGAAAAACACATATGTCAGCCATCACGTTATTGATGTTAACGGTACTGCTCATCAACGGTTGCGGCAACGATGTCAATATAAAAAATCCCGTACCTGACGCACCTGTAGACTGCACGGTAAACATAATGCGCGATGCACCTGCACTTGATATAGCCGGAAACTCGTTAGTCATCACCCGCCCACTCACCACAAACCAATATATAGGATATAGCGGACTTGTAATAGTTCACGGTCTTGACGATGTATTTTACGCATTCGACCTCTGCTGCCCGCACGAACACCAACGCGACATACGGATAGAGTGCTCCATGATATCGGCGAAATGCCCCGAATGCAGCTCGACATTCGACATAGGCTTCGGCACCGGCATGCCGACTGACGGTCCGTCGGAATACCCTCTCCGCCGTTACCATGTGTCCCAATCAGGGTATAACCTTCACATTTCCCGCTGACAATAGCCGTAAATATTTGACGTTCCTGAAAATTATAACTTTTTTCTTTTGGTATATAGATACAAAATATTAACTTTGCAGCCGTTATTGGTGATTACAGCACGGCTGTTGTCTCCGATGACGAAAAACAAGACAAATTTTAACCTGTAAATAGATAACGCACTATGAATTTACCTGCTAATCTCAAGTACACTAAAGACCACGAATGGATTCGCGTAGAGGGCAACGAAGCTTACGTCGGCATCACCGATTTCGCCCAAAGCGAGCTCGGAGAAATCGTTTTCGTGGAAAACGAAAAAGAAGGTGAGACCATCGAACAAAACGAAGTGTTCGGTTCTATCGAAGCCGTCAAGACCGTATCCGACCTCTGCATGCCCGTGACAGGCGAAATCCTCGAAGTAAACTCAGAGCTCGAAGACGCTCCCGAACTCGTGAACAACGATCCTTACGGCAAAGGATGGATGATAAAGATAGCTGTCAGCGATGCCGCACAGCTCGACGGTTTGATGGATGCCGCCGCTTACGAAGCATTCACTGCAAAATAACAAGCAATCCATGTCACAATACAAAAGCTCCGGTATCCGAATGCCTGAGCTTTTTTTGTACAACCAGGCCTCAAAATGCGACTGATACTCTCCATAGGTACAAACATGGGTGACCGGATGTCCATGATACGGCGGTCGCTGCACCTTCTGGAAACGGCAGGAAACGTAGAAACCGTATCCGCAGCATACGAAACCTCCCCCTGGGGATTTGTATCACAACACAAGTTCATCAATATAGCACTGACAATAGACACACCGCTATCTGCAGAAGAAGCTCTCGAAGCCACGCAAACCGTTGAACGACAATTGGGACGTACCACAAAGAGCCACAACGGCTATACCGACCGTCCGATAGACATAGACCTGATAGATGCAGGCGGCGTAATACTCGACACACCACGCCTGATACTGCCGCACCCTCTGATGCAACAACGCAATTTTGTACTCTATCCGCTCTGCGACATTGCCCCACAGTGGTATCATCCGATACTGAAACTGACAGCATCGGAACTGAAAAGGCTGTCTCCAGACAAAGAAATTCCCCAAAAACTTGACTTTATACCGTGAGGGTAATCTCACTATTGTTCATTGCAGCAAACCATTTCTCCTGAAATACAAGACGATATAACAAACAGGATTAACAATCCATAAATACTGATTGTTTTGTAATTTGAAAAAATTTTACGAACTTTGTCGTGTTGTTTCTGCAACAACCGATTATCATAGTAAACAACTGTAAAATCCACTGTCTATAATGAGAAAATTACGCTTCTTGCTTTTATCGCTGATACTGCCAGTATCGGCAGTGCTCCCGGCCCAAACGCCAATTGAGAACAACCAAGGTACCACACTTTACTACACTTTTGAAGATACATTCAACAGTGCAACCGTAGAGCCTCATCCGGATGCCAAATATGCCGGAGCCGTCAACATACCTGAACAGGTGACCCACAATGGCAAAACGTATGACGTGAAACGTATAGCCGACAAGGCATTTCTGAACCAGCGCAACATAGTGGAAGTAACCATTCCGAAAACAATAACCCATATAGGCGGTCATGCCTTCAAGGGTTGTGATGCCCTGAAAGTTGTGAACTACAACGCCAACAACTGCATTGAAGGAGCCACACGCACCGGTAACCAGATCAATTCTGCCTTTGAAGACTGTAAAGGCATAGTCAACCTCAACCTCGGCAACGATGTGGTCAACATTCCGGAGTACTTGTTCTGGGGCTGCACAGGCATCACAGAACTGACCATTCCTGAAAACGTGAAACGTATAGGAGGTGGCGCATTTATCGATTGTGCCGGCATCACACGTCTGAATTTCAACGCTGTAAGATGCACCTCAATGTACACAAAAAACGGAGCCAAAGTGACACCTGCCATCGTCAACTCCCAAATATCGGAAGTACGTTTCGGTCCGCTCGTAACAGCAATCCCCGACTATGCCTTTTTCGGATTCGGTTCTCTTACCACAATAACCATACCCAACAATATAACCATGATAGGAGGAGCCGCATTTCAGGAATGCCGGGCTTTGACTTCGGTTATCTTCAACGCCGAGGAATGTAACGTGGCACATTCCATGAATGGAGACAACATCATCCCGTCATTCAACAACCCTTCGATTACCCACGTTACATTCGGGAGCAAGGTTACACGTATACCCGACTACCTGTTCTGGGGATGTTCAGGACTGAAAGAAGTCATCTTTTCCGAAAATGTGGAACGGATAGGAGTATCGGCATTCTTCGGATGTACCGGCATTACATCCGTAACCATATCGGAAAGCGTGGAATCAATCGGAGCAAACGCATTCGGCAAATGCCCCAACCTGACAAGCGTCCGTTTCAATGCCATCAACTGCACCAACATGTCGAGCGTTGAAGGCGGCCAGCCTGTTGCTGCATTCGACAATCCGGCCATCACCTCCATCACTTTCGGCAACGAAGTGAAACGCATCCCCGACCACGCATTTGAGGGTTGTGGCGGCCTGACCGCAATCACCATACCAGAAACAGTGGAATATATCGGCTACAGGGCATTCTACGGTTGCCGGTCCATAGAAAAACTGGTCATTCCCGAACATGTCCACAGCATAGGAGGTCTGGCATTCTCCGGCTGTGACAAACTTTACCACCTTACATTCAACGCCAAAAACTGCTCCGGTGTGACAAAAATAGAAAACGGCAAACACCTTTCGGCGTTCGCATCGTGCCAAAGCCTGAAAGATGTAGTATTCGGACCGGAAGTTACAATCATTCCAGACTATATTTTTGACGGATGCTCTGCAATAGAGCGCGTCATCATACCTTCAAAAGTGCGCAGTATAGGCAGTTTCAGTTTCAAGGACTGCAACGACCTTACGACGATCGACTACAGAGCCGAAAACTGTGAAAGCGTGACTTCCGACGGCTCAACCCAATCCGGCCTTAGCAGCAAGACACTGGTAACACTGATCATTGCAGAAGGTGTAAGAAACATACCTCCATACGCATTCGACGGATGCACCCGCCTGTCTGCCGTCAATCTGCCGTCGACCGTTGAAACAATAGGCCATTTCGCATTTGCAGACTGCGCCTCGCTCAAGAAAATAGTCATTCCTGCCGGCATCAAGAACATCGACGGAGGCGCATTCCAAGGGTGTCTGAACGCCAAGCAGGTCAACTTCAATGCTACTGACTGCCGCCGTATGGGTACTATCATCGAAGATGAATTCGTGCCGGTATTCACCAATGCGGCAGTACAGCAAGTGGTGATAGGCGCAAACGTCGAATCTGTTCCCGACTATGCATTCCAGGATTGCGCGTCAATAGAGAAACTTTCCATCGGCAAGAATGTAAAACGTATAGGCAAATTGGCATTCAAAGGCATAAAATCACTAAGTGTCATCACCATACCCGAAAATATCGAATCGATAGGCGGTGCCGCATTTGCAGACTGCGAAAACCTTGAGCAGATAAACTTTAACGCGATCAACTGCCATTCGGCATTCGATATAATTGCCGATACGGTTACTTATCCGTTCGTAGGCAAAAACAAGATAGAATACATAGTATTCGGCAAGAAAGTGACATCTATACCGGAAGGCATGTTCTACAACTGCCAGGTAATGTCGGAAGTCACCATCCCACGCTTTGTTACCACATTGGGAGGTATGGCATTCGGCAACTGTCCGCAACTGCAAAATGTAATATTCGATGCCGATGACTGCAACAATGCAGCATCCAAAATCGACGGTGAAATGCGCTCAGCTTTTTATGGAAGCGACCAAATCAGCTATGTGGAATTCGGCAATATACATATCCTGCCAGACTATCTGTTCAAAGACTGTGCAGCCATCAAGAAAATGATCCTGCCTACTACCATTGACCGCATCGGAGCGCACGCATTCGACGGTTGCACTTCACTCACACGTCTTCAGATTCCTGAGAACATCTCGGCTATAGGAGAATATGCCTTCCGCAATACAGGTCTTACCACTCTTGCCATACATGAGTATCTGACAGAAATAGGGGAAGGCGCATTTGACGGATGCTTCCAACTCGGTGCCATCCGCTGCAAAAAACAGAATCAGAGTTTCTTTGTGAAAGGCGGCATACTCTACACCGCAGACGGTTCACGTATTGTAGCATTGCCGGCAAGCATGAACGACAAAGTACAGCAACCGGCAAAACGCAAATAAGCAGGTACCGCTAATATCCACGGTTACATACGATGCCCCTGCAGACAGATGTGTCAGAAAACTGTCTGCAGGGGCATATTTCAATTATGACTGCATAAAAAGTTTTTACAGGCAGAGGTATTCATCCTTACATTACATACATATATCCTCACCGAAAACTTTCAAGACATGACAATTCAGAAATAAAAAGACAATGTATCAGACTTGCAAAACTCCGATACATTGTCTTCTCTGATTTTCATTTCCTTCAATGCCTCTAAAGGAAATCCGACAGAAGATGCAGTGATTACTCTGCCACTTCTTCAGTTGCCACAGTTTCAGTAGCTTCAGCAGTTTCTTCTACCACTTCTTCTACTACAACACTGTCGTTGGCAGCTACAGTTTCCTCAACTACAACAACATCCTCTACAGGAGTTTCCTCTGTTGTTTCTGTTTTAGACTCTTTGTTTCCACAAGCAGAAAATGCTACAGTAGTAGCAAGGGCAAGGAAAAATACTAATTTTTTCATCGTGTTTTTTGTTTTAATATTGAAATACTCTCATTTCCAAATACGGTACAAAGGTAGAAATTATTGTCGAATTGGCATAAATTACAATCTACTTTTTTCAAGAAAATTTCAAATTTTCAGACAAGAGTTGTAAACGCCATCTATTTCCTTAGCTATTAATTAGTTATATGTTGCGTTCCGCTAACCTGTGATTAGCCATCTGCTCATACTTCGTTCCCGGACGGCCGTAATTGGCATACGGATAGATGGAAATTCCGCCACGCGGAGCAAAAATTCCCGTCACTTCGATGTATTTCGGATCCATGAGACGGATTAAATCTTTCATTATCAAATTAACACAATCTTCGTGAAATGCGCCGTGATTGCGAAACCCGAACAGATAAAGTTTCAATGATTTGCTTTCCACCATACGCACATCCGGCAGATATGAAATACGTATTTCAGCAAAATCGGGCTGTCCTGTAATGGGACACAATGAAGTGAATTCCGGACAGTTGAACTGTACCCAATAGTCATTTTCACGGTTTTTATTGTCAAATGTCTCAAGTACCTCCGGAGAATAACCGGCAGGGTATCTTGTATTATTACCTAACAGAGTCAAAGCCATAGGATCGTGATGTTTTTTTTGTTGTTACGAAACGAATCGCCCCACGGATACCCGTACACACCATACAGAGTCCGCAGGGCGACCAAACGTGCATTGTACAGACAGGCCACAGCCCAACCCGGGGGAACAGTGGCATTGCATCAAACAGAACAATTCAGACGGTTGGAAGTCTGCCTGTCATCTGCAGCTGCCGGTGCAGCGCGGTTTCAGTTGTTTGAAGAAGTCGTTGCCTTTGTTGTCGACAAGTATGAATGCAGGGAAATCGACCACTTCTATTTTCCAGACGGCTTCCATACCAAGTTCCGGATATTCCACGCATTCGATGCTCTTGATATTGTTCTGGGCAAGAATTGCAGCAGGACCACCAATCGAACCGAGATAGAAACCGCCATGCTTCTTGCAGGCGTCAGTCACCTGTTGCGAGCGGTTGCCTTTGGCCAACATTATCATCGAACCGCCCTTCGACTGGAACAAGTCAACATATGGATCCATACGTCCGGCTGTTGTAGGTCCCATTGATCCGCAAGGCAGTCCGGCAGGGGTCTTGGCCGGGCCGGCATAATAGATAGGATGGTCTTTGAGGTATTGTGGAATGTCTTCGCCACGGTCGATACGTTCTTTGATTCTGGCATGCGCAATGTCGCGGCCCACGATGATGGTACCGTTGAGCGACAGGCGGGTAGAAACAGGATATTTGTCAAGTTGGGCCAGTACTTCAGCCATCGGGCGGTTGAGGTCTACACGTATAGCATCTCCTTCGCCGGCATTGCGGAGTTCGGCAGGAATGTGACGTGCGGGCTGGTCATCGAGTTTCTCAATCCAGATACCGTCGCGGTTGATTTTACATTTGATGTTGCGGTCAGCCGAACAACTTACCCCCATACCAACCGGGCAAGAAGCTCCGTGACGAGGCAGACGGACGATACGCACATCGTGAGCCAGATACTTGCCTCCGAACTGTGCGCCGAGACCGATGCGGTTTGCCTCTTCAAGCACTTGTTTTTCGAGTTCCATGTCACGGAATGCACGGCCGTATTCATTGCCTGTTGTAGGCAATTCATCGTAGTAGTGGGTAGATGCCAGTTTCACGGTCAGCAGGTTACGTTCAGCCGAAGTACCTCCGATACAGAATGCAATATGATAAGGAGGACAAGCGGCGGTGCCGAGTGTCTTGATTTTCTCCACCAGGAAAGGTACCAGGGTTGAAGGATTGAGCAGAGCCTTTGTCTCCTGATAGAGATAGGTCTTGTTGGCCGAGCCACCGCCTTTTGTCACGCACAGGAAGCGGTATTCCATACCTTCGGTAGCCTCGATATCGATTTGAGCAGGGAGGTTGCACTTGGTATTCACCTCATCGTACATATTGAGAGGGGCGTTTTGCGAATAGCGCAGATTCTCCTGCGTATAAGTATTGTATACACCGAGCGAAAGAGCCTCCTCATCGCAGTATCCGGTCCATACGTGCTGCCCCTTCTCACCATGGATGATGGCCGTACCGGTGTCCTGACACAACGGGAGCTGACCTTTGGCTGCCACTTCGGCATTTCGCAGGAATGTGAGAGCCACATATTTGTCGTTGTCAGAAGCTTCGGGGTCTGCGAGTATCTTGGCAACCTGTTCGTTATGTTCACTACGCAGGAGGAACGACACATCGCGGAACGCGGCCTGGGCCATTGCGGTCAAGCCCTCTTTTGCCACCTTCAATACAGGTTGCCCTTCAAATTCACTGACTGACACGTAGTCTTTGGTCAGCAGATAATACTCTGTCTTGTCTTCGCCGAGGGGGAACATCGGCTGATAATGAAATTCTGCCATAATTGGAGTGTT
>JBJECG010000035.1:0-37049 GCA_051870875.1 Candidatus Aphodosoma sp. | reverse complement strand
TCAGAAATTTCTCAGGTTTCCGCTCTACAAGATAAGCATAACGCTTCTTCTTTTTCTCGTATGTCTTTGGAAAGAGTCACCTCAATCCACTGCAAAAGTACAAAAAGTCCGTGATATGGCATTCAACTATCACGGACTTTATGATGATTTACAAGTTAATACCCCGATTTTGTCTCCTTGCTTGTGGTTTCAGTCTCTCCATAAACTCCTCTTTCTTCAGTCTGAACCAACTGACATGTGAAACTCCGTCTATGTGGAGATTATATTTCCCCTCTTTGTCCTCTTTAAGTGAACATATCGTTTTGTCAGCCCTGAAATGTTGGTTAAACTCGCGAGAATAGAGCTCGCCTGTGATAGAAACATCCTTGAACGTGCATAATTTTCTGATGACAGCATCGCCAAAGTTCAGCGTATCACGCATGAATTTAATTGTCGGCATCAGTTTCTTTACATACGGAAAATAGTGCTTGACATAATCCACGAACTCTGACAGCTTGCGGTGTCGTTGTTCGTAAGCATCCGTTATCTCCTGTATGTGTTTTGCCTGTTGCTGTTCCCTTTGTCGTGCTTCTTCTTCAAGTTCAAGGATACGGTCTTGCAAGTCCTCGTTCCTACGTTCCAATGTCTTGACCTTGTTACTGCCGAAAAGAGAACCGACACTTTCAGCGATGTGGGTCGCCGCTGTGGTGGCTGCGCCTTTCAGTTTCTCGGTCTGCACCTCTTTCTTGGCTCGTCTGAGTTCTTCTTGTGCCGTTTCTTTCTGCTCCTGCAAATCCACCACTTCCGATTTCAAGCCGTCGGCAAGTTTCTGTATATCCCGATAATACTGCTGTGTGGACTTGTGACGAGCCTGTGAACCGTCTATACCACGTTGCAGACCGTACTTGGCCATTGCTACGGCATAACTGTCTTGGTAGGATTTCAGTTTCAAGCGTGTCATGATGTCATCGGCACATAGTCTCACCGTGTTGGCTGGTTTCTTGCGATAGCGTTTCTTCGCCTGTTCCTCACGTTTTTTGCGCTTACGTTCTCCTTTGACAATTGGAACGAGTGTGATGTGTATGTGTGGCGTTTCCTCGTCCCTGTGCAGATGCGCTGCCACGATATTCTCCCTGCCGAACAGGTCGGCAAAGTATTTCATATTGTCGGCACACCATTCATCAAGTCTGCCCTCCTTTTCGATACGCTTCATGTCCTCGTGTGTTCCCGACACGTTGATACGGATAGCCCGAACTTGGTTGTTTCCGATTTTGCGTGTCAGTCCTGCTTCCTCCAATCTTTTCTGAATAGCAGCCGTGCGGTCTTTTATTCCATCGTGGTATGTGATGAGTTTTCGGTTAAGATGTGTGCGTGTGGGGTCTGCGTTCTTCGGTATGATGAAACGCTCGATGTGGGCGGTCGTTCCGCTGTCGGAACCGTGCGCCTTTTCCATGTGTAATACTACGAATCCCATATATAATTCCTTTCTTATTCTGCTTGTGAAACATCGTTTGATTATTGCTTGTGTACGGCTGTTGCCGTTGGTCTTGGAGAGTCCAGAGAGGTGCAACCTCTTTGGCTTATTGGGGAATTTTCAGCGTTGCTTGCAATGCGGCTCGGAAAATTCCCTAATAAGCTACGGTATTTTCCATCGGTAAATACCCGTGCCGCTGCAAGCATCCCCTTACATCTTCAGCCCTTTCTTTTTCGGTGGCTGTATCATCCGCCTTGCGGATTGGACTTGCTTCCTCTCTTTTATCGGCTCAACCGATTGGGACATGGGCTTGCCACACAGGTAATCGTTCAGGTCTTTGTGTCCGTTGTAGTTGTCGGAGAAGTCCCGGATACGTCCGCTGAACTCTCTCGCCAATTCCAAGTACGCATTTCTTCCTGCCTCGTCATTGTCAAGCAGGCAGTGGATGCGCTCATAGCCGTGTAGCACATCCATTGCTTTGGAAACATTGGCAACCGAATTGAGGATGATGTAATCCTGCCTGTCAAGGTTGGGCATGGTCGGGCAGTTCCTCATCCGTAACGCAAGAAATGACAGGTAGTCCATCATACCCTCGAATACGAGGCATTTCTCTCTCGGCTCTCCCTGCTGACGGATATGGCTGATGTCCTTCGGTGCGATACAGCCCTTGAAGAAACGGTTGCGCACTTCATACCCTCCTGCCACATTCGGGAAACCGATGGCGAAATAGGGCTTGCCGTTATGGATGAAATGTAGTTCCTTACATTCCTGCCTTGCCAAGTCGGTGTTTATGCCTCGTTCCTGCAAATAGCTGAGCAATGCAGGATGGGTAAGTTCTCCCACCTCTAACTGGTGAAAACTCGGTTCGGATGACTGC
Organism: Candidatus Aphodosoma sp.; assembly: GCA_051870875.1. Classification (GTDB taxonomy): domain Bacteria; phylum Bacteroidota; class Bacteroidia; order Bacteroidales; family Paludibacteraceae; genus Aphodosoma. Next base: position 34,719 of record JBJECG010000035.1, on the reverse strand, counting down.
TGGCGAAAAGAGAAAGATACGGGACGGATGTGCGGTACTCGCTCCGCTATCTTATTGAGCAAGTAAGGCACATAGTCGGTTGCGTATAGTTCCTCTGCCAATGCGATGATGTTGCCGCCCTTGCCAAGTCCGAAATCGTACCATTGATTAAGTTCGGTGTTTACCTTGAACGAGGCGTCTATTTCCTCTCTCAACGGTGATTTGTACCAAAGGCTGTTGCCTTGTTGTTTGACGGGCGTGTAGCCCAGACTTTGCAGATAGTCTGCAATGCGTATGTTTTTTACTTCCTGTATGTTCATAATTTTCCTATGGTTTGATGATGATTGTAAAACCGATGAATTGATGAATGTGTATGCCAAGCTATTGGATAGCAGTATTATACATCCTTATCATAATTTCATCAAAGCACTTACCAAAAGAGAAAATCATCATTTGCCTTATCGGGCTTGGTCTGCCTGACCTGTCTTCTCTTTTCATCAGCAAGTTGTTTTTGATGAATGTTTGATGAGAAAGTAATCCTTTGCATATCAGTACAGTTATATACTTATTCATCATTTCATCAAAATAATCAGAGTATTGCCAGCTGTTCTCTTGTTACGGTATAGAACCGTCCGATTCTTCGTATGGGAGAATATCGGCACTCTCGGGTATAGTCCACTTGATAGGTGGTGTAAGTAAGTGTATTCGGTGCAGGTGTTAGTTTCCAACACTCCTGCAATACCTTACGGACTTGGTGCTTCTCCACTTTTATCTGCGAGTGTACCAACAAAAGAAGAAGGTCGTTGTAACAGAATGAGAATGTGTCCGTGCCGACACTATCCATGATGTCAAGGATAAGTTCTTGCATCTCTAACTCCAATCGGTTGCGGTTGCTGCGGATAATCTTCTGCAAGGCTTCGGTATGCAGCAATGAGGGAGCAAACCACATACGGCTTTCCTTTTCGGTGGATAGCTGTCTATGTTGCAGGAAATGGAGAAAGGCGGGTGTCTCCGCTTTCAGCTTTTGCAGAAAGTCGGTGTCATCGGACTGCAAGCGGTCTATCTTGCGTACCCAATAGCGTGTTTCCCCTGCATCTATGATTACAGGCAGATACTCGTTGTTGGAGCATAGCACGAACTTGGCAAAGAACGCTATCTCGTCACGGTCTTTGCCTTTGGCTTCCACCTTATAGGATAGGGTTGTACTGAGGTTCTTTAACCTCTCACTGTCCTCCCTGCGGTTGAGCAGCACCTCATCCACCACGATAAGGAGCTTTCCTGCCCAATCGGAATTGAACTGACTGCGGAAATCTTCGTTGGTGTTGAACGTGACATTGTTCTGAAAGAGGGCTTTTAGAAAGTTGAGAAACGTACTCTTGCCCGTGTTGCGTTCTTCCGATACCAACAGCAGGATAGGCAACTTCTGAATGGGTTGCAGGTAGAGCAACTGCAGATAGTCCATTCCTAACTCGTATTGCTCCCCGAAGATGTGCCGTACCAATGATTGGATGTGAGAGAAATCCCCTTCCTTTGGTTGGTGGTCTATCGGTTCATAGAGGTTAAGAAACTTACCGACCACGGGGCGGTAGCCGATGTGTTCGGGAACGGTGCAGAAACCGTCATACTTGGGAACGCTGCCGATGTAGTCCTTGCCATAGTCCTGGCGCAGGGTCTCGTTGTTCCACGCGATGCGTTTCTTTACATACCCTCCGTTCAGTCTCGGTTGCTCCACAATCTTGTAGAGCGTTGTTCCCACTCGGATGAACTCTTCTTTTGCCACGCTGCCATCTGATGGCGGTTTGTGGCTGTCTTGTTGTTTGTTAGCTGACATAATCAAATGGTTTTAAGTTTGAAAAATACCAGCCACAAAAGTATAAGCATTTAATGGATAAGTTGTTATGCAAAATATAGCAGAATACAGAAAAAAGCCCCTCGGAGCAAAAACTTTCAATGGTTTGTCAATGGAATTGGATTGAAAAGACGAAAAACTCCCGAAAAGCGTAATGTAACCATTTGCTTTTCGGGAGAAAAAATCAGAGTATCTGTCGTGTTGTTGTTCTGACTTGCAGATTTACCGACTGCATTATGTCAGTACCTCATCCAAATCTACGAGAGGTATTTGGACTTGGCTATATCGGTACTGTTCAGCGAAAAGAAGATGGTTTGTTTCTCTTTTCGCAAGTACAGCCTTTTCAGAATTGCATTGCGCACCTGCTTTGCTCCGAATGTGCCGAAGTGGAAAGCGAGGGCGATTATTGTTTCAAGGTTGTAAAGTTTCATACTGTACTTGTCGGATAGGCGTATAGTACGCTTTATCTTGTACTCTCTCAACACACTACTCTTGCAAAGAGCCTTTATCCCAGCCCGAATGTTCGGGGCGGTAACACCGAACAAATCCAACAGCTCGGCTTCGTTCATCCATACATTGGTTATGTCATTCGGTAAAATTACATTGCCGAACTCGTCTATTCTTATGATGTCTCTTCCCATACTCCTATGCCATTGTTGTGTTTCCAAAAGACTGATTCAGCTTGTCACCGAACATTGTAAGGTCGTGGTCTATCTTCTGCGTGGTTATCTTCGCATAGAGTTGGGTTGTTACGATGTTCGTATGTCCCAACACACGGCTGACACTTTCAATCGGCATACCTTTACTTAGTGCGAGGGTGGCGAACCCATGTCTCGCACAATGGAATGAGATGTCCTTTGTGATTCCACACTCTTTTATCATCTTTTTCAATGGTTTGCATATAGACCAATAGTTCAGATTAGGGAAAACAGACTTATCCGTTTGGAACTCCTCGTAACGCTTGATAATCTGCAAAGGGATGTCAAGCAGTTTCACTTGGAACGGGACTTTGGTCTTGTGCCGCTTGGATAATATCCACTTCTCGCCGTTCACCTCTACTATATCATCAGTGGTAAGTTCCTTGACATCCACGAATGAAAGTGCTGTAAAGCTGGCGAAAACAAAGATGTCACGGATGTAGGAAAGTTTGGCATCAGCAAATTCGTGTGTCATCAATGTTTTCAGTTCTTCTTCCGTCAGATACTCACGTTCCTTTATGTTGGGGCTAATGTGGAATTGGGCAAACGTATTTCTCGGTATCAGTCCGTTGAAGTGCGCACGCATGACCACACCTTTCAGCCACATGCAGTTAGTCCAGATACTACCGTTCTGCAATCCTCTGTCGGTGGAAAGGAAAACGGCAAACTCCTTGATAAAGTCGGGTGTCAGTTCAAGCATAGACAGGTCGCTTCGCTTGTAGTTCGCCTTGATGAATGCCGCCACATGGTTTCTTGCACGAACCCTTGCCATGTAAGTTCCTTTTACACGGTCAGTTCCCACACGTTTTTGAAACGTGGCGTTGTCCTTGTCAAATGCTCCGAGCAATGTTTCATACTCGCTGCCGATTCCTTGATAGGCATTGCGCACCATCTCAGCCGTAACATACGCCTCTCTGTCTGAAATGCGCTGGTAATGCTTGATGATTTGTGCCTTGATGTTGTCCAAAGCATGGTTGATGTCCCTCGCTTCGATGCTTTTGCCTTTGGCTCTGTTGCCTTTCGCATCCCAAAGCGTTTTCGGGATGGTTTGCTTGCAACTGAACTGTGCCACAGAACCGTTGATTGTTACTCGTCCCATAATGGGGACAATGCCGTTTTTCTCCTTGCTGCCGTTCACGTAGAACAGCACTTTGAATGTGCTTCTTGCCATACTCGTTTTTTGTTTGCAAAGTTATTACTCAACGAGTTATACCTTGATACGCAAATCGGTGACAAACGGTGCAAAAGCGACCTACATGTGTTAAATCTTACATTTTCTTGGGTAATGATTTGCAAACCGTTCTCCTGCTATATTTTGCTTTTTCTTGCATTTTCCGCTTTTTCGGTTTGTCCTCATCTGACACCGTAACGACATTGGTATAAAGTCATTTAGCGTCATTTCTCCCATTTTTCGCGGTTATTCCAGCATTTTTTCGTAACTTTGTACCCGGATAAAATTTTACCCCTATGATAAAGAACTTTTTTAGGGAAGTTGGTGAATACTGCTTGCTGATGCGTAAAACTTTTGCAAAACCAGACAATGCAAGGATGTTGCTGCGTCAGATACCGCGTGAAATGGAGAAATTGGGAACTGATTCGATAGGTATCATTCTCATTATCTCTGTTTTTATGGGTGTGATTATGACTATGCAGGTAGTGTTGAATACTGAAAATCCGTTATTGCCTCGGTATACTACCGGGTTGATGCTTCGTGACACCTACCTCTTGGAGTTTTCGTCAACTATCATGAGTCTTCTGTTGGCCGGAAAAGTCGGCTCTAATATAGCGTCCGAAATAGGATCTATGCGGGTTTCCGAGCAGATAGATGCTATGGAGATCATGGGTGTCAACTCTGCTAATTACCTTATAATGCCCAAAATAGCTGCATTGGTTATATTCATGCCGGTATTGGTTATTTTGTGTGTGGCTTTGGGTCTGTTGGGCGGAGCAGGTGTGGCTGAGTTTACCGATCTGATTACCATGAGTGATTATATATATGGCATCCAATATGCCTTTATACCGTTTTATTTTACATATAGTGTTATCAAATCGGTCTTTTTCGGCTTTATTATAGCTTCGATATCTGCATATTATGGATACAACGCTTTTGGCGGTGCGTTGGCTGTGGGACGTGCCAGCACGTCTGCTGTGGTAAACAGTAGTGTGGCCATTCTGTTGGCGGATATTGTACTCACCAACATAATGCTTACATAATATGATAGAGGTAAAGGATATATACAAGTCTTTCGATGGTAAGCAGGTGCTATCTGATGTATCTGCGTGTTTCTATGATGGCAAAGTGAATCAGATCATCGGGAAAAGCGGCTCTGGCAAGACGGTGCTGATGAAATGTATTATCGGCCTTTTTCGGGTGGACAGCGGCTCTGTTTGTTATGACGGTCGCGAGATTACCGAGATGTCCGATGAGGAGGTGAAGAAGCTCCGTCAGGAAGTCGGAATGCTCTTTCAGGGCTCTGCTCTTTTCGATTCGCAGACAGTCCTCGGAAATGTCATGTTCCCGTTGCAGATGTTTGCCCCGATGACCAGAAAGGAGATGGAGGAGCGCGCTTCGTTTTGTCTTTCACGCGTTAATCTTACCCATGATAAATACAACCTTTTTCCCGGCGAAATCAGTGGCGGCATGCAGAAACGTGTTGCCATTGCACGTGCCATTGCCCTGAACCCGAAATATCTTTTCTGCGATGAGCCTAACTCAGGACTTGATCCGGTCACTTCATTGGTTATTGACCGCTTGATTGAGGATATCACTGCAGAGTTTGGTATAACAACTATTGTGAATACTCATGATATGAATTCTATAATGGAGACCGGTGCTCAGATTATATTGATTGAAAACGGCCAAAAAGCGTGGGAAGGTTCTAAAGACACAATATTTACATCTGACAATGAATCGCTTGCGAATTTTGTCTTTGCGTCTGATTTGTTCAAGAAAGTGCGGCGGGCCAACTTATAGCCTGCGGATTGAAAAAACATATTTATAATCTTTTTAAACCACAATGTTATGGAAGAGAAAACTCGTTATTCCGATGCTGAACTTGAGGAGTTCCGTCAGATAATATTGGAGAAATTGGAGCGTGCCCAGAAAGAATACGATGCTCTGCGTTGTACAATCAGCAATGCCGAAGGTAACGATGTCAACGACACATCACCAACTTTCAAGACTCTTGAAGAAGGAGCTTCTACTCTGATGAAGGAATCGCAGGGGCAGCTGGCTCAGCGTCAGATGAAGTTTATCCAGCATTTGCAGGCTGCTTTGGTTCGTATCGAAAACAAGACGTATGGTATATGTCGCGAAACAGGAAAGCTTATCCCTAAAGAGAGGCTTCGTGCCGTACCTCATGCAACGCTTAGTATAGAGGCAAAAAATAGCAAGAAATGACACTACATAACCAGATGCGGCAGTTCAAAAGGATTTTTCTCCCTTGTCTTGTCATTATGGTGGCTTTGGTTGCCGACCAGTTGCTCAAGTTTTATATCAAGCTTCATTTTACCCTTGGCGAGTGTGTCCGTATTTTTGATTGGTTCCACATCTGTTTTGTGGAGAATCCTGGTATGGCATTTGGCATGTCGTTTGGCAGCAAGATATTTCTTACTGCTTTCCGTATTGTAGCCTCTGGTTTGATGGTCTGGTATGTGGTTTGGCTGTTCAGGAAAAAGTACAGTACAGGTTACATTACCGTTATTATGCTGGTATTGGCAGGTGCTGTGGGTAATTTGATAGATTGCCTCGTGTATGGTGAGATATTCACTGCCAGCACCCCTTACCATGTGGCTTCGTTGTGCGGGGTAGGACAAGGGTATGCTTCGTGGTTTATGGGCAATGTGGTGGATATGTTTTATTTCCCGCTGTTCACGTTCCCAGACTGGGTACCGTTTTTGGGCGGTGATGTGTTCTTCAGTCCTGTATTCAATCTGGCCGACAGCTATATTACAGTGTGCGTGATTGTGTTGGTTATATTCTATCACCGCGATTTTAGCCGTTCTATCGATGCTGTTTTTTCAAGTAAACAAGTGAAATGAGACTACTCAGGTATCTGTTGTTTATAGTTCTGGCCAGTATGGTGGTGGGGTGCGACACCCGTCCTTCTTCTGTATTGTCCCCTGAAAAGATGGCGGATGTGTTGTTTGACATTCATCGCACGGATGCCGTATTGTCCGTTATGGCAGATCATTGTACCAATGCAGAGAAGCAGGAATATTACAATTCGGTATTCGGAAAATGGGGCGTGACGAAACAAGAGTTTGACCGTTCATTGGAGTGGTATGCCGGACATCCCGACAAGATTGTGCTTATATACGATACGTTGCGCCAGCGTACTGATGAATTGCAGGGCAATGTGGAAAACTATATGTTTCACCCCGATCATAAACCTACATATTTGGATTCCATTGATTATTTCGACATGTGGAAATGGCAGCGGGTACAATTATTGGAAAACCGGAGTTCAAAGATTATCGATCCGGACTCAGTCCGCTTTGAAATCAACGATTCTGACTATTTTGCCCGGGGCAATGACCTGATATTCGATGTGTATATGAAAGCTGCCGCGCTTGATTCGGCCAGCAGGTTCAGCACACAGCTTGTGTTTCATTATGCCGATTCGGTTAAAGACACTTTGAGCTACACTTCATTTGCCGACAGTCGTATGCGGCATTATCACTATTTCAAGCGTTTGCCCGATACGGTGGCTGTATGTCGTTTGCAGATCATTTTGGCCGACGAACCGTTTTATCTTACTACATTGGATATCAGAAACGTTAAGTTGAACCGAAAATATCACCGTTACGACTCGCCAGTCTCTGCGCAGGTACGGCGTGAAGTCAGGGATGCGCAGGATGCTGTGGAACGTTCTCGCAGGAAAAAGAGATGATTATGGCTGGCAATTACGTGGCTGCTACTATGGTGGCTTTGTCAGGACAGGATATTTTGCCTGCATCGCGTGTCCAGCGTAATGTCAACGGGATTGTTTTGGCTGTAGTGCCATTGGACGATTTCTGTATGGAACCGGCTTCAACCCCATATTACAGCGGACTGATAACAGCCGATGTCATTGTGCCGTTGTTGGCCGAAGGGGTTGATGTGCGTACTATTGTACAGCCCCTCGCTGTCGGCTATTCCGGACGCCTGCTTCTTTGGCAGCATCTTTCCCTCTGCAATTTCAAAATTACATCTGAAACCGTTGTCCGTGAAATCTGAAATGAATTTCTGGCTGAAATTATAGTTGTTGTAGAATAAAGCAAAAAGACCGGCTCTGTATAAGTGCCGGTCTTTTTGCTTTTAACGGTCTTGCATATTTATAAAAACGATAAATAGTCTAATGTTTATATGGCAACAGTAAGAATAAAATTGGAATCTCAGTCGGCTGCAGGTAAGGTAGGGCTGGTCGGTCGGTATTCGAAGCAATCGATGTTTGGTTTTATGGAGTGTATAATATACAAACTGAAAATGTTGAATAGGTTCCGTACTGCGGAAAACTATATTACAACCCTCAACGGGTTCCGGAAATTTATGAATGGTGAGGAATTGTTGTTGGCGGATATTTGTCCTGATTTGATGATGAGGTACGAAGCATATCTTTTCGGTCGGGGAGTGTCGAAAAATACAGTGTCATTCTACATGCGTATCCTCAGGGCGGTGTATAACCGTGCTGTTGAGTATGGCTTGACGGAACAGCGATACCCTTTCAGACACGTATACACCGGTATTGACAAAACTGTCAAACGGGCTGTTTCGTTTGAGGCGGTCAGGCGTATGAAAAATCTTGATTTGTCATCATATCCGGATCTCGATTTTGCCAGGGATATGTTTATGTTTTCATTTTATACTCGGGGCATGTCATTCATCGATATGTCGCATCTGAGGAAAACCGATTTGAAAAACGGAATCTTTGTATACAGGCGCAGCAAGACCGGTCAACAGATTAGCGTCCGATGGGAGTATTGTATGCAGGAAATAGTTTCGAAATATGAAAACAAGCATACCGGACATCAGTCATCATCCTCCAGTCCCTATATGTTGCCGATACTCGAATATCCGTCACAAGAACATTGCTGCCGGTACAGAAACAGGCTGCAGCAAATCAATACCGCGTTGAAGACAGTGGCTGCGATGGCTGGTATCAGTATCCCGCTGACAATGTATGTGGCGCGCCACAGCTGGGCTTCAATTGCCAGAGCCAAGAATATACCTGTATCCGTCATTTCAGAAGGGCTCGGACACGATTCCGAAACAACCACACGAATCTATCTCGCGTCTCTCGATAATGGTATAATAGACCAAGCAAACAGCCTTATTATTAGCAGTTTATAATAGAAAATGTTTTTGCGGAAAAATAATTTCTCTCTTGGTAAGAGAGAATAATTACCGCTGCAAAGGTACAATAAAATGTATAATAATCAAAAATATATAGGTTAAAAATACACATTGTCACTGTCTGAATATTTGTTGCTTCAGAAACAAAATATTTTATTTGAATAGACGATTGTCTGTATATTAATGCAATATAAAAGATTATTCTCTCTTACCAAGAGAGAATATGAACAATGATATTGTATTGTTGAAAATTAGGTATGTGATATTATGTTTTAATTAAATTATAAGTAAAATGAAATCGATTAAATCTGTTTGTTTGGTCGCAGCAATGCTTGTTTCCTCGGTTGTACTGGCGCAGGAACCGCCTGAAGCTATTAATATTTGTTATGACGATGGCAGAGTATATTCTACCTTGTTGGATATGTTGGATCGGATGGTAATTTCCCCAAATGATATGATAGTAGTTTGTCGAAACCGGCCGGATACTACTATATCATTTGAATCTGTAAATAAAATCACATTTGGAGATAATGTTGTAGACATGTATTCTGTATCATTTGCTGTTTCCGGCGGGTCAGGAACATTGTCGGCGATGGTTGTTTCCGGCGACGGCATCCGGTCTATTGTTTCCGGCGAGTCTGTTCCTGACGGCGCGGAGGTTATTTTTACAGCTGTACCGTCGGAGAACTATAGAGTCAAGGGCTGGCATTTTGACGGAGACTACACGGAAGATGGCGCGAACATCATATCTGTTACCGTGTCAGGTGGTCCGGTATCGGTATCTGTTGAGTTCGAAGAGGATAATGTTGTAGACGTGTATTCTGTATCATTTGCTGTTTCCGGCGGGTCAGGAACATTGTCGGCGACGGTTGTTTCCGGCGACGGCATCCGGTCTATTGTGTCCGGCGAGTCCGTTCCTGACGGCGCGGAGGTTATTTTTACAGCTGTACCGTCGGAGAACTATAGAGTCAAGGGCTGGCATTTTGACGGAGACTACACGGAAGCTGGCGCGAACAGCATATCTGTTACCGTGTCAGGGATGCCGGTATCGGTATCTGTTGAGTTCGAAGAGGATTATACCGGTGTGTCCAATATTACGTCAGATGGAATAATCGTATATGTACGTGAGCATGACGCTATTGTAATTGAAAGTCAATATTGTGATATTGTGCAGGTTAAAATCATTAATGCAGAAGGCCGTTTGATTCGCAATGAATGTTGTAAGGTGCGTGTTCTGACAATGTCTACTGTGGAAATGGTTCCTGGAGTGTATGTTTTGGATATTCATACCAAAAAAGGATGTAAAACTGGTAAAGTCGTGATAAAATAATAAATGTAAAAATCATAAAGACTATGAGAAAAAGTATTTTTATTTTGATTGCGGTAGTAATGGCCGTAATGGTATCTGCTCAAGAAAAAGTTACGCGCACGATGCGTGTGTTTTATGATGGCAATGTAGTATACGACAGGAATGTAGCGATGATTGACAGTATTAAATTTCTTCGCAATGAGGAGAGTGGGGGCGGTAGCGGTGATGCCGATGGTTCCGGTGACATATATGTTGGTGTGGTGGCATTCAATAAGAATGTCAATCAGATTTCGCTTACCAATGACCTGGGTGCTGCAAAATTATTTATAACTACACAAACCAATGACTTGGATTTTACGGCATTTGCTTACTCTGTCTCGAAAGGCAATATGATGTTTGATGCCGCAGGATTGCCTGCATTTGACAAAATATTCATGTTGAATTTTTCAGATGGAACCGACAACTATTCTAACCGTAAATGGGGAGATGAAGGACGTATTGTAGGTCAGAAATTCGTATATGACACTGCCCGTTATGATTTGTTGGAGCGTGTTGGACTTAACTCTTATGCCATAGGATTCGGCAACGATGTGGGTTTTGGTCCTGAAATGAGAAAGGTGGTGATGGGTAGCGGCAGTTATCATAATGCTGTATCGTCGGCTCAGTTGCAACCGACATTCAACGAGATTGCCAATTCCATTATAGCTTCATCGAAAAATGTCGTGCTCAAAACAAATTCAGGTTATTATTTTGAGGATAACTATAAGTATTTCCGTTTTACGTTTATGTCCGAAAGCAACATCGCTGATACTATATTGGCAAAGATGTCCGGCAATCCTAATGACGGATTTACACTTGATGTCGTCCAACCGGGAACTTATGCTCAATTTGTTTCTCCTGCACACGGCACTGAAGATGAGGCCACTGGAAAGGTGTTGATTCCGCTCAACAATTTGAAGTTCATCAGTGAGGAAGAGGAATTGCAGTTTGAGTTCGATGTTGAGGTCTCTTTTGACGGGATATTGTATTACAGGGATGTTGAAGAGGCTTCGACTGCTGAATCCATCAGCAAACGTATAGCCGTGGTGCTGGTTTTGGACTGCTCGACATCTATGGGTGATGCTTTCGAACCCATGCAGTCTGCAGCAATCGATTTTATTGAAACGCTTGAAAATATGTCTTCGGCGGACGATCCGTCGCATGGCGGTTCTGTATTTGCTGATTATACGGAAACTCTTGGCTCTGTGTCGTTTGGTATGGTTGCAGTGAAAGGTGGCACGTTTGTCATGGGTGCTCAAACTGCTGGTGCTGCACTGCCAAATTATGATACTGAGGCCGAATCGGACGAATCTCCTGTACACAATGTTGCATTGTCAGACTTTTTCATTGGGGAAACTGAGATTACTCAGGGTGTATGGGAATATGTAATGGGTGCGCATAATGTCACGCATTATCCGGATGGGGCGGAACATGTTTATCTGTATCCTGCATTTAATGCCAGCGGAAATCTTGTCGAGACAGGTGGCCAGTACTGCTATGGCGGCGGATCTGTTCCGTCTGCTTCATACGGTGATGGTGATGATTATCCCGTTTATTATGTTTCGTACAACGATATCGTTGGAAAACATGGTTTTTTGGATCGTCTCAATGCTCTGACCGGTAAGCATTATCGTCTGCCGACAGAGGCGGAGTGGGAATATGCTGCACGTGGAGGGCAGAAAAACCGTTATACTAATGAAACAACTGATGCTGCAGGTGAGCCGAGCAGTTCAGTGATGTACAAATATTCGGGTGGCAATCTTATCGGTGATGTAGCTTGGTATGGCAACAATGCTTCAGGCAAGAGTCATCCGGTAAAGACTAAGCAGGCCAACGAACTCGGCATATATGACATGAGCGGCAATGTCTGGGAGTGGTGTTCGGACTGGTATGGCAATTACAATGTGAATGACACGAATAATCCCGTTGGCCCTTCATCAGGTTCGCTCCGAGTGCTTCGTGGTGGTAGTTGGAACCTCAACGCGAGTTACTGCCGCGTTTCGGATCGGGGCAACTACTCTCCCGGTTACCGTTACGGCAATCTCGGTTTCCGGGTGGTGGTTATTCCATAGTTTCTCCGGCATCCGTCCGGTCTAAGCTAACACGAATTTGCGAATATGCGCAGGCCAAAGAAAAGGCCTGCGCAAATGAGCAAATTCAACAGATGAAATTATTATGAATATAAAAATATTCGATGTCCCTGCCATAGGGGCGGAAGGGGTTATGGAGCAGGTAAACAAATTCTTGCGCGGATACAAAATCCTTGATGTTGACCGTCAGTTTTATGTGTCATCGGACAATGTCGGGCATTGGTCTTTATTCGTCACTTATTTGCCTGGAGCACAGAATCCCGGTACATTGCAGGAGCGTCGCGAAAAGACTGACTACAAAACTGTTTTGGATGAGGTGGCATTTGCCAAATTCACCAAGTTGCGGATGATACGCAAACAGTTGGCTGACAATGATGCCGTACCTGCCTATGCTGTATTTACGGATGCGGAATTGGCTATGATAGCACAAATGCCGAATATCGATGCAACAATGCTTTCCAAAATTACAGGTATAGGGGAAAAACGGATTGCCAAATACGGAACAATTATTTGTGACCGGTACAATGAAACGGGTGGGGAATCTGTTTGATGAGATTTGTAGTGTCGACAACTTATTGTCGGCATATTACAAGGCTCAAAGAGGAAAACGCCTGTCGGTTTATGTAATCAGTTATTCACAAAATCTGTTTTGTAATATAGTGAATCTTCGCAATCGGTTGTTGGCCGGAAATGCTGAGATTGGAAGATATCGCTATTTCAACATCTATGACCCTAAATTGCGCAGAATATGTGCTGCAGCTTTTGAAGAACGTGTTATGCATCACGCGATAATGAATGTATGTCACACTTATTTTGATCGTAATCTGATTTATGATACGTATGCAACACGGTTGGGAAAAGGTCAGTATGCAGCGATCGGACGGGCTCAAATGTCTATGCGTCGTTATGCTTGTGTTGCCAAGTTGGATGTGAGGCATTATTTCGATTCAATATCTCATGATATATTGAAATCGAAATTACGTAGAATTTTTAAGGATTCAAGATTACTTGCATTGTTTGATCGCATAATAGATTCTTATGAATCTTCTTATGGTTATGGCTTGCCCATAGGAAATCTGACAAGCCAGTATTTTGCCAATTTTTATCTCTCTTGTTTGGACCACTATATCAAGGAAACTTTAAAGGTTCATGGTTATGTCAGATATATGGATGACATGCTGTTGTTCGGAAAAACTCCGGAACAAATAAGAGAATATGTACGCCAAGTATCTTTGTTTGTTGAAAATGAATTACGGTTAAAACTCAAACAACCTGTGTTCTGTCATACTTCTTCAGGCGTATCGTTTCTCGGCTATTCATTGTATCCGAATAAAATTTTGTTGAACAGAAGAAGCAAGTTGCGCTTCAGAAAGAAAATGTATGAGTATGCCGATAACTACGAAAATGATGTGTGGTCTGAAAAAGAGTATATTGAACATATAATCCCATTATTGGCTTTTGCCGGCAAGGCATACACCAAATCTTTGCGTAGTAGTTTGTGTGCTGATACAAACAGTTGATGGTCGTATAGGTTCGAACCGAGTGAATCGTGGTGGTAGTTGGAACAACAACGCGAGTAACTGCCGCGTTTCGAATCGGAACAACAACTCTCCCGGTAACCGTAACAACAATCTCGGTTTCCGGGTGGTGGTTATTCCATAGCTTAGGCCGGACGGATATCCGGATTAAACAGACCATTGTCTGACTTTGTGACGGGGTTGGTGACTTTGTTCGCAAAGTGAAAACGAGAGACGTGTTCTCCTTGGGCGGCAGTGAAAGTAAATATATATGAACTCTCTGCCGCCTTTTGTTGTTTTGTTTTCTGTTTCAAAAGAGTCGGGCAATTCCTGCCCCGTACTGTATATAGGTTAGGATAAATATGCCGGATGCAATATAGACGGCAAAATTTGAGCTTTTTTGTTGTCCTGATACATCTCACGGTATGTACCGATGACATCTCTTTTTTGTTTGAAAATATATTTTGTTCTGTTTCGGACAATATATCCCGATACATATTACTGTTTTGTTCCTTGGTGGCTGATTCCTTTTTTGCCTGTGTGAGAAACCGTATTTTTTTTGTACCTTTGCAAATCTGCTGAAAGCAGCGTTTTGTTATCAAGAAACTATAGACGGTATATTATGGCAAAAGAATTGAAAGAACTTGCTTCGCGTGAAGAAAATTATTCGCAATGGTATAATGATTTGGTGGTGAAGGCTGACCTTGCCGAAAATTCGGCAGTCCGTGGCTGTATGGTTATCAAACCTTACGGATATGCTATTTGGGAGAGAATGCAGCGTCAGTTGGACGATATGTTCAAGGCTACAGGTCACCAGAATGCTTATTTCCCGCTCTTTATCCCAAAATCATTCCTCAGCCGTGAAGCCGATCACGTTGAAGGGTTTGCAAAAGAGTGTGCCGTGGTCACACATTATCGTTTGAAGACAAATCCCGATGGATCTGGTGTTGTCGTGGACCCGGACGCAAAACTCGAAGAGGAACTTATCGTTCGCCCCACTTCCGAGACAATCATCTGGAATACATACAAGAATTGGATCAAATCATATCGCGACCTTCCTATTCTCTGCAACCAATGGGCGAATGTGGTGCGTTGGGAAATGCGGACCCGTCTTTTTCTTCGTACTGCCGAATTTCTTTGGCAGGAGGGACATACCGCCCATGCTACCGAGGCTGAAGCTATGGCCGAAGCTCGCAGGATGCTCGATGTATATGCACAGTTTGCCGAAGAATACATGGCGTTGCCTGTTGTCAAAGGTATCAAGTCTGCAAACGAACGCTTTGCCGGTGCCGTAGAGACTTTCTGTATCGAAGCTATGATGCAGGACGGCAAGGCGCTCCAGGCCGGTACTTCCCACTTTCTCGGTCAGAATTTTGCCAAGGCTTTTGATGTGCAGTATGTTAATCAGGAGAATAAGCTCGAATATGTTTGGGCTACTTCGTGGGGAGTTTCAACCCGTCTGATGGGTGCCCTTATCATGGCTCATTCTGACAACAACGGCCTGGTACTTCCCCCGCGTTTGGCTCCTGTGCAAGTGGTCATTGTGCCTATATATAAGAATATGGAACAGCTGGCTGTCATTTCTGAAAAGGTTGCTCCTCTTGTCAAACAGTTTCAGTCTCTCGGCGTACGTGTAAAATACGATGATGCCGACAATAAGAAACCGGGATGGAAATTCAGTGAATACGAACTGAAAGGTGTGCCTGTGCGACTCGCCATAGGTGCCCGTGATCTCGAAAATGGTACTGTAGAACTATTGCGTCGTGACACTCTTGAGAAGGAGACTTTGTCTTTCGACGGTATTGCCGGGCATGTCTGTCTGCTTCTTGACGAGATTCAGAGGAATATATTTGACAAGGCTCTTAAATTCCGTGCATCTGTGACTCGCGAGGTCAATTCCTACGATGAATTCAAAGTTGAAATAGAGAAAGGCGGTTTCATTTCTGCGCATTGGGACGGTACTACTGAAACGGAGGAGCGTATCAAGGCCGAAACCAAGGCAACAATCCGTTGCATACCTCTTGATGGAAACAGCGAACCTGGTGTCTGTATGGTTACCGGCAAGCCTTCTGCTCGCCGTGTCCTTTTTGCAAGAGCGTATTGATTCAATGTTAGTTCAGTATATCGATGTCAAACGATAGTCAAACTCACATGCATGCTCATGGTGGCCGTCATCACGACCACGGTATGAAGATTACCGGTTCGCTTAATACGGTATTCATAGTGTCCATATCACTCAACATCATTTTTGTGGTTGTTGAGGCAGCTGTCGGTTTATGGCAGGGTTCGTTGGGGCTGTTGTCCGATGCCGGACATAATCTCTCCGACGTATTCGGTCTGGTGCTTTCAATGATAGCGTTTCGATTATCTAAACTACCTGATACAAAACGATTTACCTATGGTTACAGAAAAAGTACCGTACTGATATCGTTGCTCAATGCCATAATATTGCTTGTCGCTATAGGCGTGATTGTTATTGAGAGTATTCACAAGTTTGCAAATCCGGTGGATATCAATGGCATTGCCGTTTCGTGGACTGCGGGCATCGGTATTTTAATCAATGGATTGACTGCTTGGTTGTTGATGAAAAACCAGAAACACGACCTCAATGTGCGTGGTGCGTTTCTCCACATGGCTGCCGATACTTTGGTTTCAGTTGGCGTGTTGGTTTCTGGTCTGGTTATCAACTATACGGGATGGACGGTTGTTGACCCTATTGTCGGTTTGGTCATCGCCGCCGTTATTTTGTTCTCTACATGGCATCTTCTGTCCGAAAGTCTGAGGCTGTCGCTTGATGCTGCACCGGAAATGGTGAGTTATGATGAGGTGACCGCTCGTTTGTTGGCTGTTGACGGAGTGAAAGGAGTGCATCATATACATATATGGGCTATTTCCACTACCGAGACTGCAATTACATTGCATGTCGAGATTGATGATTTTGCCGCACTGGAAAAAATCAAATCCGCATTGAAGGCCGAGTTGGCATCATTGGATATTTCTCATTCTACCATTGAGTTTGAGTTGTCCGGCGGATCTTGTCCTGATGCTGGCAGACAATCTTGTGGGGTGACGGGACATCCGTAATTTGTAAAAATTAGTCGCGAAATCACTTAATTTTATCTTTCGGATGCTATTCGCTGTACATATGACATGTTTGACGTGCCAAAGCACCGGCAAGACGATAAATTAATTTATTGCAGTTGGATAAATTGTGCTGCTTGAATATGTAAATTGATTGTCGTTAGTGGATTACTTAATGATTGGTAAATTATAACAGTTTTTGGTATTTGTTTTCTATGGCGAAAAAGACAAAAAAACAGGGTAAGGTATCGGTTCTGTTCCATGACGAACGGTTCGCTTTTGCTGTAGGAATTATACTGTTTTTTGTTTCGTTGTATCTGACATTGGCTTTGGTGTCATTCTTTTTTACTGGAGCGCAGGATCAGAGCATAGTGCTTGCCGATGGCGTGTCTCGGGATGAAATGAAACGTCAGATTACCAACTGGACGGGTGTGACCGGTGCCGTCATTGCCGAGCGTCTTGTCAATGATGGTTTTGGAATATCCGTTCTTGCGCTTCTTGTGCCATTGTACGCTGTTACTTTCCGGCTGATCAAAGTGTCATCGTCCGGAAAGTTGTGGAAATATATTCTCTTTCCTCTGCTGTTCGTGGCATGGGCGCCTCTTATGTTCGATTTCTTTTTGGGGGGGCTGTTAGACAGTTCATTCCTTGGTATTGGCGGAGCTTATGGCGCATATTTGTCAGACTGTCTGATAGCCGATATCGGCATACCGGGTACTTTTTTTGTCATACTGGGTTTGTTTGTCGTTTTTTCTGTGTTTGCATTCAGCCGTACTATTCCTGCCATACAGCGTCTTTTCAAGTCGAAAAACAGGATTGGGTCGGCAGTTCCGTTTGCATTCAGGCATAAATCCGCTTCCGGTAATCCTGATGGAGACGCGACTGGTACTGCCGGTGAAAGTGGCGGGGCTGTGCGTATAGGTGACAATATAGTCCCTGAGGAATGGGTTGATGACAACGCTAAAGACAATGGTACAAATGTGGAGAAGGTGGAAATAGAGGTCATTTCCGCTCCGATAACTGATGAGTCGGATACTGAAAATGAAATTGAGATTGTATCTGTGCCAGGTGAGGCGAAAGAAACTATTGTCAATGATGCCGGATATCATCAGGATAGTGACAATGCAGTTGACGGCAAAGGACATCCGGAAGAAATAGCTGTTGTTGAAAGTATTCCTGCCGGAGAGGATGAACAGGTAGATGAAAACCTCGAACCGTATGACCCGACACTCGATTTGTCGTTCTACCGTTATCCTACTTTCGATTTGTTGAAAGATTACCCTGCTACCCAGACTGTCACCAAAGAGGAACAGGAGGCCAACCAGCGTAAGATAATAACTGTACTCGGCAGTTTTGGTATCGGCATAAAAAAAATATTCGAAACGGTGGGCCCTACCATTACCCTTTATGAGATAGTGCCTGAAGAGGGTGTGCGGATTTCGAAAATCAAGAATCTGGAAGCGGATCTCATGATGAAGCTTTCCGCTAAAGGTATTCGTATAATAGCCCCCATGCCTGGAAAAGGTACTGTCGGTATTGAAGTGCCTAATGCCAATCCTCGTATTGTGAGCATGCACAGTATTATCAAATCCAAAAAATTCCAGGAGGCAGATTATGATCTCCCGGTTGCTTTGGGGCGGACCATTACCAATGAAGTGTTTACTTTTGACCTGGCCAAGATGCCGCATTTGTTGGTTGCCGGTGCCACCGGTCAGGGTAAATCGGTCGGATTGAATGCTATTATTACATCCCTGCTATATAAAAAACATCCTTCTCAACTGAAATTCGTTTTTGTTGACCCCAAAAAGGTTGAACTCAACATCTATAGTGAAATCGAACGTCATTTCCTTGCAAAGATACCAGATGCCGATGAACCTGTCATAACCGATACAAGCAAAGTCGTGGAGACACTCAGTTCCCTTTGTAAGGAAATGGATGCCAGATACGATTTGCTGAAACTGGCTCGTGTCCGGAATATCAAGGAGTATAATGAGAAATTTATATCGCGGCGTCTCAACCCGCTGAAAGGACATAAGTATTTGCCGTATATTGTGGTTGTTGTCGATGAGTTCGGCGATCTGATAATGACTGCCGGCAAGGAAGTGGAGCTGCCTATTGCGCGTATTGCCCAGTTGGCGCGTGCCGTTGGTATTCACATGATTATTGCCACACAGCGTCCGTCGGTCAATATCATCACCGGCATTATCAAAGCCAATTTCCCTGCCCGTATAGCATTCAAGGTGTCGAGCGGTATCGATTCAAAGACAATTCTCGATGGCCCGGGAGCCGAGCAGTTGATCGGACGTGGCGATATGTTGTTTTCCAAAGGTGAAGCCCCGGTGCGTGTGCAATGTGCTTTTGTTGACACTCCTGAGGTTGAGTTGATTGTTGACTATATAAGTCAGCAACAAGGGTATCCGTCAGCTTTTGAATTGCCGGAACCTGACGTGGCTGGTGAAGAAAATGATTTGTCCGGTGTCGACTTGGCCAAGCGTGACCCGTATTTCGAAGAAGTGGCCCGTTATGTGGTCAGTTCGCAGCAAGGCTCTACAAGCAATATCCAGCGAAAATTTGAAATAGGCTTCAACCGCGCCGGGCGTATTATGGACCAGTTGGAGGTCGCTGGTGTGGTAGGCCCTGCCCGGGGCAGTAAACCACGTGAAGTGATTATACAAACTGACTATGAACTCGAACAACTATTAACTTCTTTACGATGAAAAATTTTATTGTATTATTCGTTTTGTGCTTGTGCATCACTGTGCCAGATATTACTGCACAGAAGTTTACACCTGCAAATACCAAAAACAATCCCACTGCCGAGCGTATAGCCCGTAAGGCTGTTTCAAAACTGAAAAAGAAAGCGTATAAGGCACGTTTCGCTTTCGTATATTATACGGCAGAGACAGAGTCGACTATCGTAAATAAGGGTGATATAACTATTGACAATCTTTTGTTTAGGGTGGAGATGAATGGTATCGAAACCAAGTACGATGGCCTTACCCAATGGGTATATATGGCGGCAAACAACGAAGTGACAATATCCGAACCTGGACGTGATGAGTTGTTCGAGAGCAATCCCATGATGATGATAGAGCATTATATGGAGCGTCACCGTATAAATATGTCAACCGATCAGGAAGATGGGTTTGATGTAATAAATTTCTTTCCGTATGATCCGAACAACAGTGACTTCTTTAAGATAACATTCAAGATAAGTCAGACTACTGGGTTGCCTCAGAAGATGACGATGTGGCAACGTAACGGCGACCGTTTGTCTCTCGAATGGGATATGTTCGATGAAGTGGAGGTTGACAGATCTTTCTTTACATTCGATGTTTCCCGTTACCCTGGAGTGCAGGTCAATGACATGCGCTGACTGAACAGTTGTTGTATAGGGATTAGGCTGTAATATCTGAAGATGTTGCTGTCCGGTAAAGCCTCTCAAATTATCAATAATATATTGATATTCCGTTGGGTTTATGATAATTGGGCTTGTTGATGTGATATGTATTGATAATCATTTTTGTGTTTGTTTGCTGGACACTGATCATTTGAAATTGATGATTGTTCGATTTATACTATTACAGCTATGATACATACGTCATTTCCCAGTGAATTTATAGATATGGTGCGCCCCGTATTGGGTGAAGATCTGACTGTTTTCCTTGATGCTCTGTCATATGAACCGGTGACGAGTGTCAGACTCAATATCAAGCCGTTTGACAACCGGTACGATGATTTGGAACCAGTGCCTTGGTGCTACAAAGGCAGATTTCTTGCCAAGCGTCCGCGGTTTACGTCTGACCCGTTCCTGCATGCCGGTTGTTATTATGTGCAGGAAGCCTCGTCCATGTTTCTCTGTCAGGCGTTGTCGCAGTATGTCGGCACTCATTCCGTTGTACTCGATATGTGCGCTGCTCCTGGTGGCAAATCCACTCTGATCAATGACTTCCTTGCAAATGATGCACTGCTCGTGTCAAACGAATATGTACCGCAACGAGCGCATATTCTTCTCGAAAACATGATTAAATGGGGGCGTCCGAATACCGTTGTCACTAACAATGCCCCGCAGCATTTTGAGTGTCTTGGCGAGTTGTTCGATGCCGTCTGTGTCGATGCTCCCTGTTCTGGCGAAGGTATGTTTCGTAAAGATGAAAAGGCGGTGGCGGAGTGGTCGCCCGAAAATGTGGAAAAATGTGTCGCCCGCCAGCGGCAGATATTGCATTCCGCGTGGCAGGTTCTTCGCCCGGGTGGAGTATTGATTTATAGTACATGTACTTACAATCGTCTTGAAAATGAGGAAAACATTCGGTGGCTTATTGATAATTATGGTGCTGAATACCTACCGTTGGCGGTAGATGCCGATTGGAATATTTTAGTCACTGACCTGGGTTATCGGTTTATGCCGCATCGTACTCGTGGCGAAGGTCTTTTCATGGCCGTGCTTCGCAAACCCGATTCTTTTTGGGTGCGTCCGCGTTTCAGATTGCCAAAACGCATGTCCGAAAGCAACGATTCCTTTCTCAACTGGATTTCTGAGCCTGAATGTTTTGCTTCTATTCTACGTTCTGATACCGTATATGCTATTCCTGCGGCACATCAGGTTGAAATTATCTACTTGCTTGGGAAACTCAATGTCATGTCGGCGGGGATAGCCGTTGCAGTACAGAAAGGCCGTGATTTTGTACCTCATCAAGCTTTGGCAATGTCTGAAATGCTTGACCGTGACAGATTTGCTGCCGTTGACATAGATTACGATGTTGCCATCGCATATCTTCGGACGGAAGCTCTTTGTCTGCCGGATAGTCCTAAGGGTTTTTTGTTGGTGACTTACTGCGATGTACCGCTTGGTTGGGTCAAGAATGTCGGAAATAGGTGCAACAATCTGTATCCGTCACCGTGGCGCATACGTTTTTGATTTTATCAGGTTGTGTCATATTTCACCCCAAAGGTGTCGCATAAGATCTGCCATTTTCTGCTCTGCAGGATTTGGTTGCGGATGCCATATTTTCTGTCCGGACAATGATTCAGGCAGATACTGCTGTGCTACAAAATGGTTTGGAAAGTCATGTGCATACTTGTATTCTGCTCCGTAATTCAGGTCTTTTAGCAACTTCGTGGGGGCATTGCGCAGATGCAAGGGTACCGTTTGGTTTCCAGTTCGTTCCACCAATTGCAGTGCCTCATCTATGGCAAGGTAGGCCGAGTTGCTTTTCGGGCTGGTGGCTAAATATATAGTCGCTTCTGCCAATGGAATGCGCCCCTCAGGCCATCCTATTTTATGTATGGTATCGAAGCAGGCGTTGGCTATCAGAAGGGCGTTGGGATTGGCCAGCCCTATATCTTCTGCTGCCGAAATCACCAGTCTCCGTGCTATGAATTTTGGGTCTTCTCCGGCTGCTATCATCCGCGCCAGCCAATATATGGCGGCATTTGGGTCCGACCCTCTTATGCTTTTTATGAATGCTGAGATTATGTCGTAATGAAGTTCTCCGTTCTTGTCGTATGCCAAGGGGTTTTGTTGCAGCCGGGCTGTTACCAGATCATTGGTTATCACCACGTCACCCGATGGCTGTGAGTTGGCCACTATTTCTAATATGTTCAGCAGTTTGCGAGCGTCTCCTCCCGAATAGCGGAACAGGGCTTCGTTTTCCTCAACTTTGATATTGCGTTTGCTCAACTCAACATCCGTTGTTATTGCCTTATTGGTAAGTATTTCCAAGTCCTCTTTTTCCAATGATTTCAGCACGTATACTTGGCATCGCGACAGGAGTGGGGTGATAACCTCAAATGACGGGTTTTCTGTTGTCGCTCCTATCAATGTCACTGTACCGTCTTCTACGGCTCCGAGCAGCGAATCCTGCTGCGATTTGCTGAATCTGTGTATCTCATCGATAAACAGTATGGCGTTGGCTTGTGTGAAGAATCCCGTTTTTTTCGCCTTTTCTATTACTTCGCGAACGTCCTTGACTCCGGATGTCACTGCGCTGAGTGTGAAAAACGGGCGGTCGAGCTGCGAGGCTATTATCTTGGCAAGCGTAGTCTTGCCTACACCGGGAGGCCCCCAAAGTATGAATGATGAAAGTTGTCGGCTTTCAATCATATTGCGGAGTACTGCACCGGGTCCGACAAGGTGTTGCTGTCCGATGTAATCGTTCAATGTGCGTGGACGAAGGCGTTCGGCTAATGGTTGCATGGTTAATGAGGAAGAGTTTTGGTTTTTCCGAATGCAAAGGTACGTAAAAAATGGAGTGCGTGAAGGGGTAATGGCAGATTTTGTTTGGGTGGTTTTGTGTAGGATGGAATATGTATTTTGATAGGTGTGGAACGATGCGGAAAAATAAGGGCGTTTGTTCGTAATTTGCACTTTTGGATTATGTGTTTGATACGATGGGTGTTTTGTGTGGTTTTAAGTGAGTTTTTGCGGGTTGATACAGCTTGTTGTTGATTTTGTAGTGATAACTGTTTTTTGTATGGTTTATTTGGTGTATTTTTGTTGGGCGATGTGGTGTTTGTCGGTCGGTATGGTTTGTATAAGTTGATTTGTTTATGAAAAGAATATTTTGTGTTGGTTTTAAGTGGTTTATGATGATTATTGTAGCATCGTCAAGCCTTGTCCCGTCATTCGCAGCCGACTATACGACTGCTGTTTTTTCCGATCGAATCAAAACATTGCAGGTGCTTTTCAACGGAGAGCCGATGACTGTGCCTGTTGTGGAGTTGGGCAGTACCGATTATGTATCCATATCTTTTGACGAGTTAAGTTACGAAAATTCATCGTTTTACTATAGAATTATCCATTGTAATGCCGATTGGTCGGCATCTGAGTTGAGCGGAATGGAGTATCTTGATGGGTTTGACAGCAATGTCATTGACAATTACGACTATTCTGTCAATACAACTGTCAACTATATCCACTATTCCTTTTCCTTGCCTAACGATGATGTCTCTCTTGTTGTAAGTGGAAACTATGCCGTGCTTATAGCCCGTGACAATGATTTCGATGATGGAATTGTGGCATGTGCCTGTTTTTCTGTCGTGGAATCAATGGCTTCGTTCGCAGCGTCTGTGTCTGGGGCAACGATGAAGGAACTCAACGGTGCATACCAGCAACTTGAGATAGAAGCAGGAATAGACGAATTGCAGGCTCTACAGCCGGTAACTGATTTTACATTGCTTGTAAGGCAGAATGGGAGAACTGACAATGAACGTCTGATACGTCGGCCTACATATGTAAATGGACATTCTTTGTTGTATGGAAATACTCTCGATTTGGTTTTTGAAGCCGGCAATCAATACCGGAGCATCGATTTTTCGAGTCGTTACACTTATGGTGCCGGTATTGACCACATTGAGTTTGACAATGGGGAGTATCAGGTGGTACTGGAACCGTCGGGCGAACGTGTATATGTGAAGGATGTTTACGGTCACGATGCTTTTGGGGATTATGTCATTAATCTGCAAGGCAATCCATATCCTGAAATTGAAGCGGATTATATGTGGGTGCATTTTTATTATCCTCATGATTATCCTTATATTGAGGGTGAAATGTATCTGCTCGGCTGTCTGACCGGCAACGGGATGAATGACGGCAGCAAGATGATTTATGATTTGGAGTCAAAAGCGTATCATTCTTCACTGTTACTTAAACAAGGGGGATATAATTTTGTGTATGCTTTGAAGTCTGAGAAAACCGGTGCATTTACACTTCTGTCTACCGAAGGCGGATTCTGGCAGTCGAGCAACAGATATGATACTTACCTCTATTACAGACCATTTGGCGCACGTTATGACCGGTTGGTGGGGTATCACTCCATAATAAGCAACAGATAGGATCTGAAACGGTTTTTAGTCATTGTTTTGGAGAACTGGAAAGTTTGATTCGTTGATGAGGATGCTTTTCTGAACGTACATTCTCGATTGTGGAAAAATTTCTCTAAATTGTTTGCCGTTATAGGGAAAATAACGTACCTTTGCAAAACTTATGCCGTATTGTAAGTGTGTGGATCTGGTGTAATGGGTAGATTATACGGCGAGAGACCGGTGCATGTATGAGTTTGTGTACTGGTTGTTATAGATTGGATAAATTAACTATTAAATAATTACTAACTATTTTTTTTAAACATTTATGTCTTGGTTATCTAACTCTTCCATTGGAAGAAAGGTTGTGATGAGTGTGACGGGCGCTTGTTTGGCCATCTTCCTGCTCTTCCATGCAACAATGAACGTGGTTGTAATCTTCTCTCCCGAGGCTTACAATGCCATCTGTGAATTTTTGGGTGCTAATTGGTACGCATTGGTTGGAACTATGGGGCTTGCATTCCTGGTGATCGTGCATATCATTTATGCTTTCATCCTGTCTGTGCAAAACTACCGCGCACGTGGTCGTGAACGTTACGAAGTGACTGCACGTCAGAAGGACGTGGAGTGGGCTTCAAAGAACATGCTTGTGCTCGGTATCATCATCATCGGTTTTATCGGTCTTCACCTTTACAATTTCTGGGCTAAGATGCAGTTTGTTGAATTGCAGCACATGGCTGGTGCCGATGTCGACACTTCTAAGGTCGCCGATGGCGCTTATTGGGTTGCGCAGCTCTTCGCTTGTCCCGTTTATTCAGTTCTTTATCTTGTATGGCTTGCAGCTTTGTGGTTCCATCTTACGCACGGTATCTGGTCGGCTCTCCACACTCTCGGTTGGAACAATAACACTTGGATGCCACGTGTAAAATGTATCGCTAACATTCTCTCTACAATCATAGTCCTTATGTTTGCCGCTGTGGTTGTTTATTATCTTGGTGTCGGTTTGGGTTCTGGTTGCCCTGCCTGATTCATAATTAATTAATAATTAAAAAACAACTACACAATATGGCTAAAATTGAAGAATTGCTTAATGGTGACGTTATCACCGCTAAGATTCCCGAAGGTCCTTTGGCTGAAAAATGGACCAATTACAAAGCTCATCAGAAATTGGTGAACCCGGCCAACAAACGTCGTCTCGATGTTATCGTTGTCGGTACAGGGCTTGCCGGTGCTTCCGCTGCCGCTTCTCTCGGAGAAATGGGTTTCAACGTACTTAATTTCTGTATTCAGGACTCGCCTCGTCGCGCTCACTCTATCGCTGCTCAGGGCGGTATCAACGCTGCAAAAAACTATCAAAACGACGGAGACTCCGTGTACCGTCTTTTCTATGATACTATCAAAGGCGGTGACTACCGTGCTCGCGAAGCCAACGTATATCGTCTTGCCGAAGTGTCAAACTCCATTATCGATCAATGTGTTGCCCAAGGTGTTCCTTTTGCTCGCGAATACGGAGGCCTGCTCGACAACCGTTCTTTCGGTGGAGCTCAGGTAAGCCGTACTTTCTACGCTAAAGGTCAGACTGGCCAGCAGCTCCTTCTTGGCGCTTATTCTGCCCTCAGCCGTCAGGTCAACAAAGGCACGGTAAAGCTCTACACCCGTTACGAAATGCTGGATCTCGTTATTATTGATGGTCGTGCCCGCGGTATCATTGCCCGCAATCTCGTTACCGGTGCTATCGAACGTTTTGCTGCTCACGCCGTTGTTATTGGTACCGGTGGCTATGGTAATACATTCTTCCTTTCTACCAACGCTATGGCATCAAACGGATCTGCAGCTTTCCAATGCTACAAGAAAGGTGCTTGGTTTGCCAACCCCTGCTTTGCACAGATTCACCCTACCTGTATCCCCGTTCACGGCGACTTCCAGTCTAAACTGACCCTTATGTCAGAATCTCTACGTAATGATGGCCGTATCTGGGTGCCTAAGAAGAAAGAGGATGCCGAAGCTATCCGTGCCGGAAAGAAAAAACCGACCGAAATTCCTGACGAGGACCGCGACTTCTACTTGGAGCGTCGTTACCCTGCGTTCGGCAATCTCGTACCTCGCGATGTGGCTTCTCGTGCAGCCAAAGAGCGGTGCGATGCCGGCTTCGGTGTCAACCCTACCGGTCTTGCCGTATATCTTGATTTCAAATACGCTATCGAACGCCTTGGCCGCAAAGCCGTAGAAGCTCGTTACGGCAACTTGTTCCAGATGTATGAGAAAATCGTTGACGAAAATCCGTATGAAACTCCGATGATGATTTTCCCTGCTATCCACTACACTATGGGTGGTATCTGGGTTGACTACGAACTCCAGACCTCTATTCAGGGTCTCTTCGCTATCGGTGAGGCTAACTTCTCTGATCATGGTGCCAATCGTCTTGGCGCTTCTGCTCTCATGCAGGGATTGGCTGATGGTTATTTCGTTCTCCCTTACACTATCCAGAACTATCTGGCTGATCAAATCCAGGTACCTCGTTTCAGTACAGACCGTCCTGAATTTGCAGAGGCTGAAAAAGCTGTCAACGACAAGATCGACCGCTTGATGAAAATTCAGGGCAAACGCTCTGTTGACAGCATCCACCGTGAACTTGGTCACGTTATGTGGGACTTCGTTGGTATGGGGCGTACCGAAGCCGGTGTTAAAGAAGCTATCAAGCGCATCCAGGAAATTCGCAAGACTTTCTGGTCTGAAGTATTCATCCCAGGTTCTAAAAATGACTTCAACGTTGAATTGGAAAAAGCTCTCCGTCTTGCCGATTTCATCGAAATCGGAGAACTGATGGCTCGCGATGCTCTCATTCGTGAGGAATCATGTGGCGGCCACTTCCGCGAAGAATATCAGACTCCGGAAGGCGAAGCTCTTCGTCAGGACGACAAGTTCTCATACGTTGCTTGCTGGCAGTATGAAGGGGAAGGTAAAGAACCTCGTATGTTGAAAGAGCCGCTTGATTATGAATTTGTTGTTCGTCAGACTCGTAACTATAAAGCATAAAACACTATGGAAAAGACAATAAATATAAAAGTAAAAGTTTGGCGTCAAGCTGGTCCTAAAGCCAAAGGCGCATTCGAAACTTACGATTTGAAAAATATTTCAACCGATAGTTCGTTCCTTGAGATGCTTGACGTTCTCAACGAACAACTTATCAGCCAGCGCAAAGAACCTGTTGCGTTTGACCATGACTGCCGTGAAGGCATTTGCGGTATGTGTTCTCTCTACATCAATGGTCACCCTCATGGACCCGACAGTAGCGTGACTACATGTCAGCTCCACATGCGTAAATTCCACGATGGCGAAACAATCACCGTTGAACCTTGGCGTTCGCACGCATTTCCTGTAATCAAAGATTTGGTGGTTGACCGTCGTGCTTATGACAAAATCATGCAGGCTGGTGGTTACGTATCTGTAAATACTGGTGGTGTGCCGGATGCCAATGCTATTCCTATCTCCAAGATCGCTGCCGATGAGGCTATGGATGCGGCATCTTGTATTGGTTGTGGTGCTTGTGCAGCTGCTTGTAAAAACGGTTCTGCCATGCTTTTCGTTGCCGCTAAGGTAAGTCAGCTTGCTCTTCTTCCGCAAGGTAAGGTAGAGGCTGCTGCTCGCGCTAAAGCCATGCTCGGCAAGATGGATGAACTTGGCTTCGGAAACTGTACAAATACAGGAGCCTGTGCTGCCGAATGTCCTAAAAACGTGTCGCTTGCACACATCGCACGCCTCAACCGTGAGTTTATCTGTGCAAAACTTGGCGATTGATAGTCGTTGTATTGACAAATTGTCATATTCTATATATGCAATAAAAGACCGGGTTGGAGTCTATGGCTTTGACCCGGTTTTAGTTTGTTCTCTTGACGGATGAACATCCTGTTGCCCGGCTTTGTATCAATTTCCATTTTAGCATTGCTATTGCGTATATAAAAATTATTTTGTTACTTTGTAGACCATTAGGGTGATGGATTGATAAAAATATATATTATGGGAAAAGATGTGGTAAATACAGGTATAGTACACAATATCATAGCTCAAGGAACAAAAATTGTAGGTACGGTAGAAACCGATAAAGATATCCGCATCGATGGTTCTGTTGAGGGAGATCTTGTTTGTAAAGGCAAAGTGGTGATAGGTCAGCAAGGTTTGTTGCATGGTACTGTCAATTGTGGCAATGCGGAAATACTTGGTGTGGTAGAGGGAGAGATGGTAGTATCGGAACAATTGACGCTGAAAGCTACGGCCAGAATTACCGGACGTATAAAAACCAAAGTCCTTTGCATTGAACCGCAGGCCATCTTTTCCGGAACTTGTGAAATGGGAGTCCCATCCTCCAAACAGGCTGACCATGTTGGAAAATAAATGATATATTATATTGCTTGTGAATCAGTATCTTTCATTTTGGCAGGTACTGATTTGTTGTTATATGGACCAATATAAAACATTCATTGGAGTGCACTAATGTTATATTGTATTGTTGTCTGTATAGCCTGATTGACCTGACGGTTATGGTAGCATGTAGTTTCATAATTCAGGACATTGTCTGGCGATTTTCTGCAACGGTTGTGAATGGTTTTATTTTGACAAGACATTTTCCTTGGTCTGTTCTTTTATCTAACAATGTTTTTTATCCTGTCTCTCTGATATATTGCTGCAGAGTGACCGTTGGATTGGCAATTTGATTGGGTATTGATTGTTGATTATTGATATTGTTTTGGTTTGATATGGCGGCTGTCTTCCCTGTCTGTGTAGATTGATTGTTGATATTGTTTTGGAGTCCATCATAGTCAGTCATGATGTTGGGTGACTTTATGTATAAGGTAACAATAGTTTGTTGCGGTTATTACGGCATTTTTAGCCATCTTTGTACCGATGCATAGGAAAAACAATAAGGATATAACGATAAAAGATGATTGTGAATAAGGTGGTTGTTGCTATGGATTCGTTCAAAGGATCATTGTCGGCAATCGAAGCAACGGAAGCGGTGGCGAGAGCAATATCAGATGTGTTGCCACTTTGTTCTGTCGACAAAATACCGTTGAGTGATGGTGGTGACGGGTTGGTGTCTGTTCTTGTAAGCCAGTTGGACGGAAATATTCGCCATGTCGAAACTGTAGATGCCCTTATGCGTCCTGTTTCGGCTAAAATTGGTATCGTTGAGGGTTGTGCCATTATTGAGATGGCAGAATCTGCTGGTTTGGCTTTGCTTGCCAGCGATGAATGTAATCCGCTGAATACTACTACTTATGGCGTTGGTATGATGATGCGTACTGCTTTGGATATGGGATATAGACGGTTGTTGGTTGGGCTCGGTGGCAGTGCCACTAATGATGCTGGGATTGGAGCTATGCAGGCTGTAGGACTGTTATGTTTTGATTCTTGCGGCCGTTTGATAAAAGAGCCTGTTACAGGTGCCATGCTTGTAGATGTGGATCATTTCGATTTAAGTGTAATACGTGAAAAATTAAGTGGTGTGGATATTAGGGTGGTGTGTGATGTTAAGAATCCGTTTAGTGGATGTGACGGTGCTGCGTATGTTTACGCTCCGCAGAAAGGTGCTTCCGTTGATGATGTCATTATGCTCGATATTGGACTGAAAAAAGTGGCACAGGTCATAAGAAATACTGTAAATATAGATGTCGAACATATAGAGGGTGCCGGTGCTGCCGGCGGTATGGGCGGAGCATTGGCCGCTTTAACAGGTGCCGCTATGGTGCATGGAATCGGTGAAGTGCTTGATTTGGTGCATTTCAATGAGCGGATTGAGGATGCTGATCTGGTAATAACCGGAGAGGGTAGTCTCGATTGCCAGTCATTGATGGGTAAAGTGGTTATGGGGGTAGTGGCTTGTGCCAGGTCGGTTGGTGTGCCGGTGTTGGCTGTAGCGGGAAAAGTCGATAATCGTAATATGGTGAGGAAAATGAATCTGATAGATGCACTTGCTGCTACTCCTGTTGGTATAGCTCCTGAAATATATATGCGACCTGAAATTGCTTCGGATTACATTTACAGGTCTGTAAAAAGGTGGCTGGATAACAATATCCGGACATCCTGAAAATAATTACGTGGAAAATAAGTTTGGTATATGAATATAGAGTCGTTACGCGATTATTGTCTGTCGTTGCCTTTTGTCGAGGAAAAAATGCCGTTTGGTGATGATATGCTCTGCTACTGTTTGGAAGGCAAGATGTTTCTGATGATTGATGTGTCTGATCATTCCTCGTTTACAAATATGAAATGTCAGCCTGAAAGGGCTGTAGAACTGCGGGAGCGTTACAACGGTATCGTACCGGGTTGGCACATGAACAAGCGGCATTGGAACTCGGTTTACTATCAGTCTGATGTCGATGATGATCTTTTCTTGCGATTGGTGCGTCATGCCTACAACTGCTTGTTGGCAACTTTGCCGGCTCGTGTCCGTGCTGTTATAGCTTGTCTTGATGAGTAGCAATACACACATATTACGTCTTTTATGTGTTGTATTCTTGGGGGTGGTGCCGGTTGTATTTTGGGGCATTACACCTGTGTCTCACGATGTGTTGCCGCAGACTGTTGTGCCAGGCGGTGCTTCTGTGGCTTACATTCATGGTTATATTCCATGGGGCAATCCGGCTACTGCTGTTGCTGATTCTTCTGTTGTTCTGCTGTTGGGTTATGAAAACCGTTATTTTTCGCCCGAATTGTCTGATGAATACATCTCGGTTGTTGTTCCTGCCACATATTTCAATATTGCAGTTTCGTACAATTTTTTCGGATTGGCAGCTTATCATGAGATGATGGCTGCTGTGGCTGTTTCTCGCAAGTTCGGACGGTTTGCAATTGGCATCGAGGCTGATTATTTCAACTATTACGATGCAGAGTCTGTGCGTTACAGGCATGCTTTTACGGCGCAAGTCGGATTGATGGTGGATGTTTCTCGTCATCTTACCTTGGGTTTCAGGGCTTTCAATCCTACTTTTTCTCAGATTCGCCTGTATGACGTACCTCGTTGTTTGCCTGTAATTTTTGATTTGGGCGGTAACTGTCGGTTTTACGACCGTCTCGATTTGTTGTTCCAGTTGGGGTACGTGGTGGGCAATGGTGTGCATTGGGCTGTAGGTGCAGAGTATGACATAATGGATTGCCTGGTGGCTAAAATTGGTGCCCGTGGATCTGATTATGTGGTTCCGATGGTTGGTGCCGGTGTCAGGTTTTACGGTTTCCTTTTCGATTTGGCGGTTGAGGCCGATTTCCGTATAGGTATGTCTATAATATCAAATCTCCAATACAGTTTTTGATGGATAAGCATTGTTATATATCGCTGTTTGGCGTACGTTTGATTGTATTGATACTTTTGCCGTGTGCTTGTGTATTGACAGTCCGGGCTCAGACAGACAAAGACAATCGGATGGATTTCGACCGTTTTTTTGCAATGGTGCTTAACTACATCGGAGAAAACGACGAACTTGACGGTATCGATGTTGAATTGCTTGCAGACCGACTTGCCGATGCTTACGATATGCCGATTGATTGGAATAGTGCCACAAAGGCGCAACTTGATGAACTGATTTTTATTCCTGATGTCCTGGTGGAAAACCTTTTGTATTATGTCGGCGTTTACGGTCCTGTGCACTCCGTTCACGAGCTTGCAATGGTACCTGGTATCGAAACTCCTATGGTGCGCATGTTACCTAATATATTGACAGTTGTAGAACCATCTGACAGTGTAAGATGGAGCGGTACTTTCCGGCGTCAGTCGCATAGTGCATTGGTTAGAACGGATTTTCTTGCCGAGACACGGGCGGGTTTCCGTCGGCCAGACCCTGCATATCCGGGTATTGGCATGCGTATGTTGACACAATACAAATATGCCGCCGGCGGTAATTTCCGGGCTGCCGTATCAATGGAGTCCGACCACGGCGAACCTTGGTTTTCAAACGGCGGTACAGGTTTTGATTTGTATCGTTTCTGTGTGCAGGCAAACAATCTGCCATATACCGACAGGGTGATTGTGGGTGCATACAAAGCATCGTTCGGACAAGGTCTCTTGTTTGGCAATATGGGGTATGGCAGCCGTACTCATATTCTGTTGAATGGCAACTCTTTGCAGTGTGGTGTGTCAGCTTATGCCGGTATCTCCGAAACCCCTTCTATGTTTGGTGCGGCAACCGTTGTATCGTTTGACTTTACATCAAAACTCCATCTTGACATAACGGCTCTCTATTCTTATTCTATGTTGGACTCCGACACTTCGGGCGGTGTATGGCATTCCGTTATCACTTCCGGATATCACCGTACACCATTGGAAATTAGTCGCAAACAAACTCTTGGTATGCACACCGTAGGTGCCGATATATCTGTAGGTACACGCATTTGCAGTGTCGGGTTGACTTTTTACGGCGGATTTTTCTCTTTGCCTGCAGTTGGCACTGACAATTCTGGCTTGTCGTTTCATGGCAGCCGGCAGATAGGGGCTTCGGCCCACTATATGGTGCATCGTCACGGTGTACGTTTTGTAGGCGAGACGGCTTTGCAGCATACAGGTGCTGTGGCGACTGTCAATTCATTGTATATTTTGCCTGCTTCAACTGTGACTGTTGTGCTCAACCATCGCTATATATCTCCGTATTATCACTCTTTTTGGGCCGATGCTCCAATGGTGGCTACAGAGTTCGAACATGGAGGATCGTTTGCCTTGAAAGTACCGTTGGCATCATCTACATCGTTGATGGCTTTGGCCGATGTCTTTTTGCCTTTGAAAGCCACAACTGTGACATCTGCTTCTGATATAGGCTATGAATTGTCTGCCGAGGTCTCTTTTTTGCCGCGTGAATCGTTTGGTATCAGGTCTCGTTTGCGTTATCGTGTCCGTCCCCGTTGGTGTCGTCCGGATGCTGTTCAACTTGCGTTGCCGTCAACCGAACGGGTGGCGTTGATGCAGTTTATGGCAAATTACAATGTATCGGAACATGTGTTAATGACATCTGGTATACAAGCCAATTTGGCTCATAAACTTCCTGATACGGAAGATTCACGACCTACCGCAGGTGTGCATGTCTATCAGGATGTAATTTGCCGGCCTGCTTCTTGTCCGTGTGCATTGCGCGCTCGTGTGTCGTTCAACTATTCTCCTGAATGGGCTAACCGTTTTTACCTGTACGAACAGGATGTCTCCTTGTCAGGTTATTCTCCTGCTATTTATGGAGTATCTCTCAGATGGTATCTTATGGCAAAATATACATTCCCGTTCGGTATGTCGTTGTCTGCCCGTGTGGCGCAGTCTGTTTATTTCGACCGTGATCATATTTCATCTGGCAGAGATCAAATCGATGGCAACCACTTGACAGATTTTCATATATGTATTGCTTATCAAATTAAAACTGAATCAAATAAGTGATATGGGAAATTGGCTGTAAAATTGAATTCGTTTGTATTAAGAAGGGCCTTTACGGAACAATGACTGATGAACAGAGCAGATATAAATAAAGCTGAGAGCAGAATCAATATTGCGCGGTATGCCACGAGTCTTGTCATTTTTAGGGGAATGACCAAAAGCGTCTTAAAGATGATAAATTCATTACAGCCCCAAAATCCGTATATCTTGGATAAATCGGACAAACTGATTTTTGTAAATTACTTGGACACTTAAAATATATATTGCTATTATGAATGGAGATCCCCGTCTTTATCGCCTGTTGGATTCGCTTGGTATCGGATACGAATATATCGAACATCCCGAAGCTCCGACTATTGAGGTAGCCCGTAAATATTGGGCAGGGCACGATGCACGGCATTGCAAAAACCTCTTTTTTCGCAACCATAAAGGCAACCGGCACTATCTCGTCTTGCTCGACTGTAATGCCGAAATGGACATACATGCCATTGAGAAAATGTTGCATCAGGGTAAACTCTCATTTGCTTCGCCAGAACGTTTGATGCGTTATCTTGGTGTCCGTCCGGGTTCTGTCACACCGTTTGGGTTGATTAATGATGTCGGCAGGCACGTTACCGTAT
>JBJECG010000034.1:0-8008 GCA_051870875.1 Candidatus Aphodosoma sp. | reverse complement strand
TATACAAATCAGCCTATTATAACGGGCCTTACCATGCAAAATGTCCAACCCGCCAAGTCTAAAACCAATCAATTACTATACAAGAACTATTGGCATCCACACTTCTTTATATGCTTGCCACTATTCAAAACGTAACGCGATACTGTTTCTTTGAGTGTGCCCTCTCTCAGACACACTCAAAGAAACAGTATCCGATGACCACAGCTGTACTTTCATGGGGCAAATGACTGTCGACTTCTCCGAAACTCCAGAATAAACCATCACAAATACACCGGAAAAGCCGCAGAGAGACATCCTCCACTGCGGCTTTCCATTATCATGGTTACAAACCATTCAATGATGATGCTCCACACCATTCACGGCCAGATAAACACCTATTATCACAAATGCTATCCCTACCACCCATTTCAGTATCTTGCCGATGAGCTGAACTTTGTTGTAGTACCGGGCTATTGAGTTGATGCTGAATGCTATAATGTAGGCAATCAGCAGTACCGGTATGGCCGTGGTGGCTGAGAAGAGGAACGGCAGAACGTACCCGAATTTCGATACCGAACATACCGGCACCATCATTCCGAAAAACAGTATTGCGTTGGTAGGGCAGAAAGCAAATGTCAGTACCACTCCGAGCATGAATGCTCCGGCTTTGCCCTTGAACCGTGTCTGGTCGACATTTTTGGCCAGATTGATGTTCAGCCACGGTATGTAGTCGGATATGCAGAGCAGTACCCCCATCAGAATCATAAATACGGTCAGTATCATTACACCGTAATGTTCCACAAATTCCTCTATCGGATGCAGACTCTTGCCTAACTGCAGAAACGCTATCATAGTGCAGCCCAACAGGCCGTATGACAATGTACGTCCCAATGTATAGTACAGTCCGCGGGAAAGTATGACCCGCTTGTTCTCCACTTCGCGGCCGATGTAACCTATTGCGGCTATGTTGGTAAGCAGAAGGCACGGGTCGAGCGCGAATACTATGGCGAGTACTGCCACCATAAGTACTGGCGATGAAATACTCTGGGCATAATTCATCAGAGTGTCTGTATAGTGCATGTGATGTAGTGGTATATGCTTGCAGTTCCACATCATACAATTGTGCATGGTGTGTAATTGCAGACGCTGTCGTTATCTTTGGCTCAAATGTGAAAGCAGCAACGTACGGGCTTCTTCTTTGCTGTAATGTTTCCCTGCACTCACTTGCTTGCCGTCTATCATTACTGTCGGCATCTGTATGACGCCGAGGCGTAGTATCTCCTTGATGTCATCAACGTGTTCTACTTCAATATCTTCGCTCATCTCTTCGGCTGCTTCTCTTATGGCATGGTAGGTGGCATGGCACGATGAGCAGCAATTGCCTACAACTTCTATTTTCATATCTTGTCTCTTGTTTGTCAAACGTTTGTGTTCGTTACAACGCGGCTTCGAGTATGGCGCGGGCCACGGTGCCGTCAACGTTGCGGCATTCGCCGAAATGGACGTTGCGCCCGTTGAAACGGCGTTCGATTTCGGCTATTGTCTCTTCGCCGATACCGAGTTGTGACAGATGGGTTTTCAGCCCCAAGTTGGCAAAGAAACGTTCAGTGCGGTCGATGGCTTCGGCAATGCGCAGGCCGTCGGAACCTTCGGTTATCCCCCACACGCGCTCGCCGTACTGGAGTATCTTATCGTGCTTCTGCCCGCTGAGTACGGTCATGGTGGCTGGTAGAATGACGGCAAGGCTCTCGCCGTGGGTCACGCCGTGCAGAGCCGTCAGTTCGTGGCCTATCTGGTGTGTGGCCCAGTCTTGCGGCACTCCCATGGCAATAAAGCCGTTTAGCCCCATCGTGGCCGACAACATATACTGTGCCATGAGATCATAGTTGCGGCTGTCTGTCTGTATTTGAGGTGCTATCTCTATAAGATTAAGCAGTATGCCTTCTGCCCAACGATCCATGAGCGGATTGATGCCTGTAGCGGTCAGGTACTGCTCCATGACGTGCACAAAAGTGTCGGCTATACCGCATGACACCTGGAATGGAGGAATGGAGTATGTGGTTTCCGGGTCAAGTATGGAGAAACGCGGATAGTATGAATAGAATGCAAACTTTTCTTTGGTTTCGAGACACGAAATGACAGCTCCCCTGTTCATTTCCGACCCTGTGGCAGGCATGGTCATGACCGATGCAATGGGCAGAGCACCGGTCATTTTCGAATTGTCCTTTACCAATTCCCAGGCATCTCCGTCGTATTTGATGGCCGCAGCTATCAGTTTTGTGCCGTCAAGTGTCGAACCGCCGCCCACAGCAATGATAAACTCCACATTTTCGCGCTTGCCAAGCTCTACGGCTTTGCGCAGAGTCTCTACTTTCGGATTAGGCTCGATGCCCCAGAACTCCACAATGTCGTGCCCCTTGAGGGCTGAAATCACCTGATCGTAGACACCGTTTTTCTTCACGCTACCCCCTCCGAAAGTGAGCATGATTTTTGTCGGATGGTCAAATTGTTCGGCTATTTTTGCTATTGTCCCTTTGCCAAAAATCAGTTTGGTAGGGTTTTGAAATTCAAAGTTAATCATATTATATATTAATGGATTGTGTATATTGTTTGTCAGAATGACTGCATGTCATAAAGTTTCCTGTACTGTCCGTTGAGGGCAAGAAGTTCATCATGTGTTCCACGCTCTATGATCTCGCCGTTGTGTACCACGCATATCGTGTCTGCCAGTTTGATGGTAGACAGCCGGTGTGCCACCATTATTGCGGTACGGCCTTTCATCAGATGTTCTATGGCTTCTTGTACAAGATGTTCTGATTCTGTGTCCAGTGCCGATGTCGCTTCATCGAGAATCAGTATCGGGGGATTTTTCAGTATGGCGCGTGCTATGGACAGGCGTTGTCGCTGGCCGCCCGAAAGCAGTGATCCTCTGTCGCCTATATTGCTCTGGTAGCCGTCGGGGGTCGCCATTATGAAGTCGTGGGCATTGGCTATCTTGGCTGCCGTTTCAACCTCTTCTTGTGTGGCGGACTCCACACCAAAGGCTATATTGTTGAATATCGTATCGTTGAACAAGATGGCTTCTTGGTTGACATTGCCGATAAACGAGCGGAGTTCCTTTGTCGGCAAATCCTTTACATCTACACCATCGATGGTGATTGACCCGCTTGTCGTGTCGTAAAAACGGGGTATGAGGTCTACCATGGTTGATTTGCCAGAACCCGATTGCCCCACCAACGCAACGGTTTCGCCACGGCGTATGCGTAAATTGATGTTGTGCAAAACGGTATCGATACCATTGTAAGTGAATGCAACATTGTGAAACTCGATGCAGTCTGAGAACTTGTCTATATGTTTCGGCTGCTCCGGCTCCAGTATATTGTTTTCGGCATTTAAGATGGCATCTATCCGATCGATGGAAGCCATACCTTTCTGAATGCTGTAACCGGCACGCGACAAGTCTTTGAACGGTTGTATGATGCTGTAGAAAATCACTAAGTAATAGATGAATTCCGGGGCTGTAATTCCTCCTTTGCCGTCCAGTATTAGCATACCGCCGTACCATAATAGTATGGCTATCACCACTGTACCAAGAAATTCGCTGACCGGATGCGCCAGATAGTAACGCATATGCACACGAGTAAATGTGGAACGTATCCGTCCGTTCAGAAGTTTGAATCGCTTTATCAGTTTGCTTTCTGCACAGAAGGCTTTCACGATTCTCAGGCCGCCGAGAGTCTCTTCTATTTGTGATAGAAGTTCGCCTGTCAGTTCTTGGCCTGCCTTTGACCGGCGTTTGAGCGAGTGACCGATGCGTCCTATCAGCAATCCGCTTACCGGCAGCAACAGAAGTACAAAGACTGTCAGCCGCCAGCTCATGGCAAACAGTACTGTCAGGTATATGATGATCATTATCGGGTTCTTGAACAGCATCTCGAGTGAACTGATGACCGATGATTCTATTTCGGCTATATCGTTTGTCATACGGCTCATGATATCTCCCTTTTTTTCCTGTGAAAAATAGCTGAGCGGCAGATTGTTTATTTTATTGTATACGGAGTTGCGCAGGTCGTAGATGATGCCTGTACGTATGGGAACAAGTGACGATGCCGCGCAGAATGAAGCGAATGTTTTCAGAAATGTCATCACAATCAGGTATATGCCCAGTACCATAAGAGCTGTCGATGCTCCGTTGGTTTCAATAAGATGTTCGATGGCGGCATAGGCGTTGTTCTTGCCGGTTGCAACCAGGCCGTCAAGCGAGGTTGCATTGCTCCAGCTGATGTATGTATGTCTGCCTGACGTTATGCCGAACAGGATTTGGAGTATGGGGATGATGGAGGCAAAGGAAAACAGGTTGAATACGGTGGCTGTGAGATTGAGTACGAGGCTTCCGGCTACAAATTTGCCGTAACCTGGCATGAATCGTTTGAGTATGACATATATATTGTTCATGTTGTGCGCTGTGTATGTCAGCATCGGATATGGTTTACTGTCTGTTATATGATTTCCAGTCCGAGTGCGGTTTTGAGTGAGTTGAAGGCTGCATTGCTTTCTTGCATTCTTTTCAGCTTTTCATCGGGAGTGAACGCCTTGTCTTTGGCTATGGTGGCATCGAGAGTGATGCCAAGTGAGATGTCGTTGCTGAGTTTTTCCGATAGATACTGTTCGATTGCTTTGCGGTGTGATGAGATCATTTCCACCTGGATGCTGTTTATCAGTCTGACGGCAATATGACTGTCATCGATCTTTTCCGGCGGAAAATTGAGCATGGCATTGGTCGTATGAGCTTCTTTCTCTATGGATCTGGCATAACGGATCCATTCCTCTTTCAGGCGTTCCTCCGTAAATGGTTGCGGTGTATGGTGCTGTTTGGCCGGTGAGTCCGGCATTGATTGCTGTGCTTTTTGGGGGGCTGGGGTCGTGGCGGCCGGAGCGGGAGGGTTTCCGGTCCTTTGTATGTTGAGCCGTATCACAGGCATTTTATTGCCTGTGGTGACCGGTTTGGCCTGTGGTTGCGCTGTTGCTTGTGTCGTGTCCAAAACCGGAGATGGTGCAACAGCTGTTATATATGGCAGCTCCGGTTCAGCTTTTTTTGATGTTCCGTTTGTTTTCAGCCCTGCTATCCGTATCAGCATCAGTTCTGTGAGCAACCGTTTGTTCTTGCTGTTGCGGTATTGCAGGTCGCAATCGTTGGCCATTTCCAAAGCCCTGTATATCCATTCCGTAGGACAACGGCTGGCTTGATCCTGATATTTCGGGGCTATGGTGTCGCCCACTTCAAGCAGCGGAAGGGTTTCCGGTGCTTTGCTTACCATGATGTCTCTCAGATGGGAGGCGAATCCGCTTACGAAATGCTGCCCGTCGAATCCTTTTGACAGTATTGTGTCCAATATCACCAAGGTTTCTGGTATCCTGGCTTCGAGCAGAAGGTCCACCAACTGGAAGTAATAGTCGTAGTCCAGTACATTGAGGTTTTCGATGGTATTCTGATAGGTCACCGTCTGCCCGCAGAAACTTACTACCTGGTCGAATATCGAAAGCGCATCGCGCATCGCGCCGTCGGCCTTGCGGGCTATGATGTTGAGTGCAGCCTCCTCAACCTGTATATTCTCGTTTTCCGCTACATATTTCAAGTGGTTGATGGTGTCGGATATTCTTATCCGGTTGAAGTCGTATATCTGGCAGCGTGAAAGTATGGTCGGGATGATTTTGTGCTTTTCCGTAGTGGCGAGGATGAAGATGGCATGTGCCGGCGGTTCTTCAAGAGTCTTGAGGAATGCGTTGAATGCGGCTGATGACAGCATGTGCACCTCATCGATGATGTACACGCTGTAATGGCCTATTTGTGGCGGTATCTGCACCTGTTCTACAAGAGACCGTATGTCTTCCACCGAGTTGTTTGACGCGGCATCCAATTCATGGATGTTGAACGAACGCTGTTCGTTGAATGCCATGCACGATTCGCATTCGTTGCATGCTTCACCGTCTTTTCCGGGATTCAGACAGTTGATGGTCTTTGCAAAAATTCGGGCACATGTGGTCTTGCCTACACCGCGGGGGCCGCAGAAGAGGTAGGCATGTGCCAGATGGTTGTTGGCTATGGCGTTTTTCAGCGTTGTGGTCAGCGCATCCTGCCCGACTACCGAACGGAATGTCTGCGGACGGTATTTCCGTGCTGATACAATATATTGGCTCATGTCTTGTTGTCTGTGGACACTGGGTTAATCCGGTAATATCAATATGGAATCGCCATAGAAGCCGAAATGGTATTTTTCTTCCAAAGCCACTTGATATGCCTTCATCACTTCATCATAGCCTCCGAATGCCGTCTGGTTCATGAGCATCGTGCTGTACGGCAGCTGGAGGTTTGATATCAGACAGTTGGCTGTGGCAAACTGATATGGCGGGAATATGAATTTGTTGGTCCAGCCTTCGTATGGCTTGATCATGCCGTTTGCTGTAGAGGCGGTCTCCAATGCGCGCAGGGTGGTGGTGCCGACGGCGCATATACGGCTTCCGCGTTCGGCTGCTTTGTTGAACGGGATAGTGAGCGTTTCGCTCACATCCATCTGTTCCGAGTCTGTCTTGTGCTTGGTCAGGTCTTCTACATCTATCTCCCTGAACATGTGCAAGCTTGCGTGTAGTGTCAGAAAACCGTACTCTATACCCTTTATTTCCATACGTTTGACAAGACTGCGCGTAAAGTTGCAGCTCGCGGCCGGTATTACCACGGCTCCTTCGTTCTTGGCGAAAATGGATTGGTATCTTTCTACGTCGCCAGCTTCTGGCTGGCGTTTGAAATGTGCCGGTATAGGCGGATTGCCGAGTGCGTAAAGGTCGCGTTTGAAATCCTCGTGTGTGCCGTCATAGAGGAAACGCACAGTACGGCCTCTCGATGTGGTGTTGTCTATCACTTCGGCAACCATTGAGTTGTCCGCTCCGAAGTAGAGCTTGTTGCCTACTCTTATTTTTCTTGCCGGTTCTACCAGTACATCCCAAAGCCTCAGTTTGTCATTGAGTTCACGTAGCAGGAATACCTCTATCTGGGCGTTTGTTTTCTCCTTGTTGCCGTGCATGAGTGCAGGAAAGACTGCCGTGTCGTTGAATACGAAAAAATCTTTGTCATCAAAATACTCTATAAGTTCCTTGAATATCCTGTGCTCAATTTCTTTGCTCTTTGAGTGGAGTACAAGCAGGCGGTTTTCGTCCCGTTCGGCATCGAACCCGTTGGTTTTGTCCACTATGTTGCCATTTTCATCGTATTGTACCGAACGTGGATAGCTTGCTATCAGTTCTTCAGGAAGTTTGAATTTGAATTGTGACAGTTTCATCGGTGTCGTATATTGTGTTTGTTTATTTGTCGTGTATTGGTTTGTCTTGTGATATGATACCTTGTTCTATGCAGCTGACAAATTGATCCACTTCCATGCAGTCGGCCAGGGTGACATCGCCTACGCGCGTCCTTTGCAAGGCGGTAAGGTGTGCACCAGAGTGCAATGCTTCTCCTATATCGCGTGCCAGAGCTCTGATATATGTGCCCTTGCTGCATACCACACGTATGGTGAGCTGCATTGTTTCCGAATCGAATTCCTTCAATTCCATTTCGTCTATCACCAGAAGTTTGGGCTTTATTGCCACTGTCTCGCCGTGGCGGGCATAGTCGAAGGCCCGTTTGCCGTCTATTTTTACGGCAGAGTATACAGGTGGTACCTGCCATATCTCGCCATGAAATGTGTGCAGCACCGTTTCCACCGCCTTTTTGTCTATATGTCCGGTAGGGTATGTGGCATCAATCGGATGTTCCAGGTCAAAAGATGGGGTAGTGGCTCCCAGTTGCAAGGTGGCAATGTACTCTTTTGTACCGTATTGCAATTCTTCTATGCGTTTGGTGGCCTTACCGGTACACAGTATCATCACACCGGTAGCCAAGGGGTCGAGAGTGCCGGCATGACCCACTTTCAGCTTCTTTTCACCGATGGTGCGGCACAACATCCGACGTATGCGGTTCACCACGTCGAACGATGTC
>JBJECG010000033.1:0-8124 GCA_051870875.1 Candidatus Aphodosoma sp. | reverse complement strand
CATGAATTCCAATGATATAGAACAGCACATACAACGGCTAATAAACAGAATCAGGACAAATCCGACACAATACTCGGACATACTGCTCGATACGTTGTGTTGAAAACTTGTTGACGACTAAAAAGCGCAAACAATACGCAAACCGAATAAAAAGCCTACCTTTGCGGATGATTTTACCACAGGGAACCGACTCCGGACCGCAAATACAACAGAAAAAACTGACAATGAACACTTTCAACCAATATATAAAGCAATTGCTCATGCAACATGACTGTGTAATTGTACCAGGATTGGGAGGGTTCATCACATACAGGCAAGAAGCCTACATAAAAAACGGACTTATATTCCCTTCCACAAAAAACATCCGATTCAACAGTCTGCTGAACTACAATGACGGTCTGCTCTGCGAAATGTATATGACCAACAGTCATATACCGTACCCGGAAGCATTGAAAGCCATCGAACAAACGGTAAATCTCATACAATGCACATTACAACAAAACCAGACATGCCAGTTAGATGCAATCGGGACTTTACACCTGCACAACGACAACTCAATATCATTTAGCTGCAATGATGCTTCATTTCTTCCCTGCAACTACGGACTTTGCCCAATACCTCTGTATGAAACCAAGCACCGGCATACCACCAACAACGCAGAAACAATCGTACTCAATATACCAGGACGCATACAACGCACACTGCGTTATGCAGCTGCCGTAATCATAGTGACGGCAATATCACTGCTGCTGCCGTCACCCCACCCCGACAACGCACACTACGCCACATTCACATTCGATCCGCTGCACAATATCTCCGACATACACTCCACACTTGAACGTATACCTGAACATACACCTGAAAAAAAAGACAGCACTGCCACCCTGGCGGCGGCGCAATCAGGCAACGAGTATAGTGCAGACAATGAATATGTTGCATTAAGACAAGAATTGCCGTCAGAAACCACACAACAAGCTCCGACACCTAACAAATACCATCTGATAGTGGCCAGTCTCAAAAACCGCCGCCAAGCCGAAAAATACATATCGGAACAGAAACAATACAAGCAGCAGACGCTCAGCATCATAGAAGAAGGCGGAAAGTATAGGGTGACTGCCATGAGTTTCAGCAAATATGCGGAAGCCATGGAGTATGCGGACAGCATAAGAAATACATCAGGAGGCAAACATGCTTGGATAATGTGCGCCAAAAGATAAAAAACAGCCTAAAAGTTTGATTATTCCGGCAAAAAGAAGTACCTTTGCCACGCTTTTCGTGAAAAAGCATTTTAGGTATTAACACATTAACAAGCAAAACAAAATGGCAACTAAAATCAGATTGCAACGCAATGGCCACAAAGGGTATGCCTACTACCACATCGTTATCGCAGACTCCCGTGCGCCCCGCAACGGACGTTTCATCGAACGTATCGGTTCTTACAATCCTAATGTAAACCCGGCAGCTGTCACCCTCGATTTCGAGCGTGCCATGCATTGGCTTAATGTTGGAGCCCAGCCGACCGACACAGTGAGAAACATACTTTCCAAAGAGGGTGTACTGCTGAAGAAACAC
Organism: Candidatus Aphodosoma sp.; assembly: GCA_051870875.1. GTDB lineage: Bacteria > Bacteroidota > Bacteroidia > Bacteroidales > Paludibacteraceae > Aphodosoma. The sequence continues at coordinate 6,552 of JBJECG010000033.1, read as the reverse complement.
CTCATGGGAGGTGTACGCAAAGGTGCATTTGACGAGACAGAAGCCGAAAAACGCTTTGAGGCATGGAAAGCAACCAAAAACAAGGCAGTTGAAGCTGTCATAAACAAGGAAGCTGCCAACAAGGAAGCTGCCAACAAAGCCAGACACGAAGCAGAAGCCGCTATCAACAAAGCCAAGGCAGAAGAGATAGCAAAAAAACGTGCTGAAGCACTTGCAGCACAAGAAGCCGCTGCCAAAGAAGCTGCTGCCGCTGAAGCAGAAACCGCTGCGACAACCGAGGAGACAGTTCCTGCTGCTGAATAAGACAAAGTCATACACAATTCACGGCAATAAAATCGAAAAAGTCCAAGATAATTGGGCTTTTTCGATTTTGTGTAAAAAGGAAAACCAAACAAGATGTCTTAGGCCTAAACCAGTCATTAAGACTTTTGGATCAAATTGAGGAAAACAGGAGTTTATAAATACTCGAGGATACAAGACAAATATATGCAACGCGAGACGCGGCTATGGATTTATTGAGGGTATCGGTGCGGCGACAGCTGTCATTTTACTGCATATTTCGGCCGGATATGCAAGATCTGTACCTGTAAACTCTTGGCAATTGGAGACAGACAATACCTCTGATGCAATAACACGTTGGTGTGTACAGGTTCTTATTATGGTCAGCGGCACTTTCATATCGCAAAAGGATATACCGACCAAATTGCTGTTTGGAAAATATGTCAAACATATTGTAATCGTATCATGTAGTTGGAATGCAATTTATAGTCTATTGAAAACTAAAGATCGGGAAGGTCTGCCGAACACAGGACAATGAAATTACGCTTGCAAAATATAAAACACTCTGTGGTTGTAAAAAATGCACTATCTATGGGTTTGATACAAGCCGCCAACTATTTGATTCCAATAGTTGTAATTCCATTTGTGGTTAGGGCTCTGGGAACTGAATATTTTGGAAAAGCGTCATATGCGCAAAACATTACAGCATATCTGACAATTCTCGTCAACTATGGATTTGAGTATTCGGCCACACAAGAGATAGCGATAAACAAAGAGAACAAGGACAAACTGAAATCGCTTTTCTGGAGTGTAATGCGCTTCAAAGGCCTGTTGCTGGCCATTTCGTTCGTCATACTGTTTCTCCTGTACATCACAGGCGGACGAGTCCACGAAGACCCTCTGCTTTACCTGTATGCGGCTTTGACAAACATCGGAGTCGTACTTTTTCCTACCTGGTTTTTCCAAGGCATGGAAGAGATGCACAAGATGGCGATAACCAATGTAGCAATCAAACTGCTCGGTGCTTTTCTCGTCATCGGATTGGTTACAGCACCAAGCGATTACAGGCTGTACCTGTTATTCCTCTCCGTTTCGTATATATTGGCAGGAGCGGTCTCATTTGTGTATGTGGTGCATCATTTCAAACTGAGCTACATTTCAGAAGCAAAGGAGAAAAATGTCATAAAACAAGGATTTCCTGTATTTCTAAACAATATTTTCGCGACATTATATTCAGTCGGAGGAATCACCATACTGGGTTTCTTTGCCTCTGACACTGAAATAGGCCTTTACTCCGGAGCCCATAAGATAGCAATGGCCATTGTATTGGTAACAAGTACACCAATGACTATGGCATTGTTTCCAAACATGAGCAGAAAGTTCAAGGAATCAAAGGCAGAAGGCAGGAAACATTTCAAAAGATGTCTGTTGCTGACAGGGATAGCATCGTTGGCAGTAAGCATAGTATCGTTTTTTGCAGCTCCATACGCGATAAGAATACTGCTGGGCGAAAAGTTTTTGGCATCTGAAGAGGTCTTCAGGCTGCTGTCGCCGCTACCGTTTCTGATAACGATGGCGAGCATGTTTACGATACAAGGCCTGTACGGGCTGCAATTATACAAATACGCCCCTTATATAGGAGGGACGGTAGGGATATTCAGTACAGTATGCAATTTGGCACTGATACCCAGATACGGCATGTATGGCACGGCAATAAGCTATCTGCTGTCGGAACTGCTGGAGATAGTTCTGTCGGGATATGTTACCGTTTCGCATATAACAAGACTAACAACCGATAACAGACACGCAAAATGATTTACTGCCTGACAGCACTTTGCATAATAATATTTGCAGGAGGATATTACTTCTCAAGGGAGAATGTCTTTTCGCCTGCAACCATTACCAGTGCCATATGGTTGGTGTGCCTGTCGATGTTTTTGCTTCTGGAACATGATCTGCCTCCGTTGTCGGGCAAATTCTGCGGAGCACTGGCTCTATGGATCGTATCAATGTTTGCAGGCACAATGTGCAGCCAATCGATGAAATACGACTCATCGGAACTTAAAGCCAATGAAAATATGAGAGACATTTTCCTGCTTGTCTCCTCTATCTGTTTTCCATTCCTGTTGGTATGGGCATACAATGTACTCGAAGCCGGAGAATCAGGCAACTGGGCCGCGGATTTGCGAAACGCGGCTTTGGGAAAATCGCGGCTAAGCGACAAACCATACGGAGGCATGCAAATCTTAATCTGGCAGATAACATACCTTGCAGAACTGGTGTATTTTGAAAAACGGCGTTGGTGGAGAACTGCATTGCCGGCACTGTTCATTCTGTGTTTCGGGTTCTTCACCATGTCGAAAATCACATTTCTGACACTATTCATCATCAGTGCATGTATCTTGTTTTTCCAGAAAAAAATATCAATCGCAAAAATCGTAGCCGGATTTTGCGTATTGCTGATAACCGTCATGGCGCTCCAAAATCTCAGGAACCGCAACCTAAACGGCGAAGGAGGCAGAAACGACTTTATGGTTCTTTACATGCTCAGCAGTATGACCGCATTCGACACGGCCGTAGAACCATGTTCGGCAACGCATCCCGGAGAAAATACATTCAGAATATACTATGCCATAAGATACAAAGCCGGACTGTCGGACATTGAACCAATAAACCCACTGCTGAAATTCATAGAAAAACCCATAAGCACAAACACCTATACTGGCATGTATCCATTTTACAAGGATTACGGTATGGCCGGAGTAGGTATATTCGGATTTGTTTTGGGAATCATATACGGCTATTTCTTCAGGCGCGCCCAGTACAACAATACATTGTCCCTCATCATATATGCCTACCTGTCGGGATGTATATTGATGCAATATGTCGCCGACATCTTTTTCACCAATTTTTCAGGGACAGTAAAATTCATGATACTGGCGAGTCTATTGTTCATACCGGAGCGCATAAATATCAGGTTGTCAAAATGATTGGCATAACTATTATATTGGTTCTATATAAGACCGAACTGCATGACAGCATTAGCTACAAGACACTGCAGCAATGCCGGCATCTGCTGTCGTGGGCGAATACCAGACTTATAATATTCAACAACTCGCCAGAAACCGAAGTACCCCAAAGTGGCGAATATATTGCTGTGAATTCCGGACACAATTCAAAATTATACGGAGCATACAGCTATGCCCTGCAATATGCCGAAAAAAACGGTTTCGACTGGCTGATGCTGCTTGACCAGGATTCGGAACTTACAGAACAGTACTTTATCGAACTGAAGCGGTATTTTGAAACCTGCGGAAATGAAAACACCGCAGCCATTGTGCCTACACTCAAATCAGGTATAACTACCTTGTCGCCCCATAAATACAAAGTAACATCAGGTCCGCTGTGGTACAGCAAAAACCTGAAACCCGGCAAAATCGACACCTATATGGCCGCATTCAACTCCTGTACAGTCGTCAATGTGGGCAAACTGCTATCAATAGGAGGATTTCCACAGGAATATCCGTTGGATTCACTTGACACATGCTATTTCTACCGTTTGAAAAAAAAGGGATACGACTTCTTTCTTCTTCCAGTCATCATCACTCACAATCTGTCGCTGCTGGACTACAAACACATGACCCGTGAACGATATGCCAGTATAATAGAAGCAGACAACCGGCTGGCCAAAGAGATGGGGAGATTAACTGTGTTTTTTCTGAAAATAAGACTGCTATGCCGATGTCTGAAATTTGCCACCGACAAATACAAACGGAAATACATAGGCTTGACACTTGCAAATCTGTTTTGACAAACCGATGAAAGCCACCTGACCAAGTATGGACCGACAACAATAATTACAGCATCTACCATCGCAATGATTACAGCTTCAATAGTACTATACCGGACACCTGTGCATGAAGTGAAACAAATAGTGTCTTCACTTCGCAAATGCCCGTTAATTGACGATATATGGCTGATTGACAACTCTGAGATACAGACCGAGGCACTAATGTTTATGCCGGCTACATATATATTCAACCAGCAAAACCTCGGGTATGGGGCTGGACACAACATTGCCATGCGCAAGGCAATTGCACAAAGGGCGAAATATCATTTGGTAATAAATTCCGACATAACGTTTGAACCGGGAACAATAGAACGACTGACAGACTACATGGAAGCCAACATCAATGTCGGACATATAATGCCTGCCGTGAAGTACCCGGACGGACGCCACCAATATCTGGCGAAACTGTTGCCTACACCTTACGACCTCATAAGCCGCCGCTTCATCCCGTCATGCCTTACACGCAAACGCACCGAGCGATTTGAACTTCACAATCTGCCGGACTACAGGCCGTCGTCAGTTCCATACTTGTCTGGCTGCTTCATGTTGCTGCGTTGCAGTGCATTGGAACAAACAGGGCTGTTTGACGAACGGTACTTCATGTATCCTGAAGACATAGATCTGACACGCCGCATCCACAGTAGATTCGACACTATATACTATCCTATGGTCTCCATCACGCACAACCATACCAGAGCCTCATACCAAAGCCTGCGCATGCTTTGGATTCATATGTCAAACATGTGCCGTTATTTCAACAAGTGGGGATGGTTTTCCGACAAAGAACGCAACAAATTCAACAACGAGACACTGAGCCAGTTATACAACGAACATCATACTTTATGACTACAACCATACTGCCAGTCACCTACTTAGGCAACATACTGCATTATGCCCACCTCATAAGCCGGCCATGTATAATCGACATTCACTCCAACTACACAAGGCAAACATATGCAAACCGTACAACTATAGTATCATCATGCGGAATCCAGAATCTAAGTATCCCGGTAGAATCATCAGAAAGAAAAACCCATATCGCAGAAATAAAGATATCCACACACTCGGACTGGCAGCAGCAGCATTGGCGTGCAATGGAAACCGCATACCGCTCCACACCGTTCTACCAATATTATCGCGATGAAATACGTCCATATTACGAACAAAAATGGACCAATCTGGCCTCGTTCGACATTAAAATCCAGAAATTAGTTCTCGAACTACTCGGTTACGACAATTTAAGCATCTGTATATCTGATAGCTATATATCTCACGTCCAGACTGCACCAAATGATTGCAGAGAAGTGATAAATCCTAAAAAATTTGATGTATCTTTGTATCGCTGTTTGCAGGAACCGTATTATCAGGTTTTCGACAATAAATTTGGATTCATACCCAATACCAGCATAATTGACCTGTTGTTCAACTTAGGCAATGAAGCCCGACTGTATCTGAACAAAATATCAAAACAACTATATCCACAACTAAAATTCTAAACTAACATGGAACAAAAGATTGATTGGGGCAGCCTCGGATTCGGCTATATGCCCACAGACTACAATGTGCGTTGCACATACACCAACGGAGCATGGGGTGAGCTGCGTGTCCACGCTGAAGCAACCATGCAGATGCACATCTCGGCTGCAGTGCTTCACTATGCACAGGAATGTTTTGAAGGCCTGAAAGCATTCCGCGGCAAAGACGGAAAAGTACGTATTTTCCGTATTGAAGAAAACGCAAAACGCATGCAAAGCTCCTGCCGTGGCATCAAAATGCCGGAATTTCCAATAGAAAAATTCACCGAAGCAGTCATCAAAGTCGTCAAACTCAACGAGAAATTCATACCGCCTTACGAAACCGGAGCATCGCTCTACATCCGTCCAGTACTCTTCGGAACCACTCCGCTCGTAGGTGTAAAACCAGCACAAGACTACGAATTTGTAGTATTCGTCACACCTGTAGGCCCATACTTCAAAGGCGGATTCCAGACTACTCCATATATGCTTAGCCGCAAATACGACCGTGCAGCCCCTCTCGGAACAGGTAACCTCAAAGTCGGCGGTAACTACGCTGCCGGTATGACTGCTACCGTTGACGCTCACGACATGGGCTACTCTGCAGTGTTCTACGTTGACCCTAAGGAGAAGAAATACATCGATGAGTGCGGTGCAGCCAACTTCTTCGCCATCAAAGGCAACTCATACATCACACCTAAATCTGATTCTATCCTGCCATCAATCACCAACATGAGCCTCCGCCAATTGGCAGAAGATCTCGGCATGACCGTTGAACGCCGTCATGTACTTGTAGAAGAACTTGCCGACTTTGACGAAGCAGGAGCATGCGGAACAGCTGCTGTCATCAGCCCGATAGAGAAGATCGTTGACATCGACAATAACCACGTTTACCAAATAAGCAAAGAC